>NZ_BPFD01000010.1 GCF_019655335.1 Shewanella hafniensis | reverse complement strand
TTATAATATCAGTCTTTTTATTCGCATTTTTTTTAACCCATTTTGCAAGAGCATACTTCTTTAGATTGCCACGAAAGCATCCTGTATTTATTCCATGAACATTCATATGTTCAGTTTTTATAGAAAATGAATCTTTTGCGGGTTGTACTAGATGACAATCCCACCCATTTCGAGATAAAACTTCAGCTAAACTAATAATGTAATTTTCTATACCGCCTATAGTTGTTAATGCCCTTTCCGAATTATACATAGAGCGATAAATTATATAAATATTTGACATTATTTTACCTGATAATGAAGTTTGATAATATTAAGTATTCTTTGGCACGTATGCCCATCACCATAAGGGTTAACTGTATCACCAAAAGCCTTTTGGTTTTTTATCAAAATGTTAACTTCAGATACTATTTTATCAACATCAGTTCCTACAAGTCTAACCGTTCCTGCAGAAACAGCTTCAGGTCTTTCGGTTTTATCACGTAAAACAAGCACTGGTTTTTTTAAGGATGGAGCTTCTTCCTGTATTCCGCCTGAATCAGTGAGAATAATATCAGCTCGATCCATTAATGTTACAAAAGACTGATAATCCAAAGGATCAATAAGATGGAAATTATCTAACCCACCTAAGTGTTTGAAAACTGGTTCTTGTACTTTAGGGTTTAAATGTACAGGATAAACTAACTCCCAATCTTTGTTCTCTAATGCAATTGTTTTTAGTGCGGTACAAATATTTTCGAATCCAACACCAAAATTCTCCCTACGATGCCCAGTAATTAAAATAACTTTTTTTCCGTCTAATATATTTAGCAAGTCTTTTAATTCATCAGAGTGTGGGAAATCGCCTTTCTTCGTTATAGATAATGTTTGAAATAAAGCATCAATTACAGTATTTCCCGTAACATAGATACTTTCAGGAAGATAACCTTCATTTTTTAAATTTTCAGCTGAGGAAGGGGTTGGTGCAAAATGCAAGGACGATAATACAGCTGTTAATTTTCGATTAGCTTCTTCTGGCCAAGGTGAAGTTATATCACCTGTACGCAAACCAGCTTCAACATGACCGACATCAACTTTTTGATAAAATGCCGCCAAAGCCGCAGAAAATGAAGTGGTAGTATCCCCATGAACTAAAACCAGTTGAGGTTGAAATTCTTTAATGACCTTCCCGACACCCTCAACGATTGCGCCAGTCAACCATTCTAAGGTTTGATTTGGCTTCATCAGATTTAAATCGTAGTCAGGGGTCAATTCGAAAATACTTAGCACTTGGTCAAGCATATGGCGATGTTGTGCTGTGACACAAATTTTGACATCTAATTGAGGGTCATTGGCTAGCATTTTTGCCAAAGGACACATTTTTATTGCTTCAGGTCGAGTGCCAAATACGAGGAGAATTTTCACAATAAAACCTACCCAAGTTAAGGTCAGAAAGTAGTCATTGTTTCGGTGTGCTATTGATTCATTAATTAACAGCTGCCATATCACAATTTTCGAGTCAGTATTCTACCTTTTAGGCTGTCTTTTGGCTATGGCATACCGAGTAGGATTAAATGCCATCGGGACTATATCTAGTGCTCCGTTCAGTATATGAAAGATATTTTGCTTAGCGGTATAAGCGGGTGATAGACTTTTATATACCGTAGCTTAAACGTTTTTTGTAAATTATATGCACACAAGAGCGATTTATCCTGGGACGTTTGATCCCATTACCAATGGTCATGCCGATTTGATTGAGCGAGCGGCTAAGCTGTTTAAGCATGTGATTATTGGTATTGCAGCCAATCCTTCTAAGCAGCCAAGATTCACCTTAGAAGAGCGGGTTGAACTGGTAAATCGTGTCACTGCTCATTTGGATAATGTTGAAGTGGTTGGATTTTCGGGTTTACTGGTGGATTTTGCCAAGGAGCAAAAGGCCAGTGTGCTAGTGCGTGGCTTACGTGCGGTATCTGACTTTGAATATGAATTCCAGCTAGCAAATATGAATCGTCGATTGAGCCCAGATCTGGAAAGCGTGTTTTTAACGCCTACCGAGGAAAATTCCTTTATCTCCTCAACCTTAGTAAAGGAAGTCGCTTTGCATGGTGGCGATGTGAGCCAATTTGTTCACTCAGAAGTGGCGACAGCATTAGCAGCAAAGCTTAAGCTGGCTAAACCTTAGATTTTACCCGCGTACCTGATGGTTTTTACGTAGGCGTTTTGTGTTAACTTTGAGGCATTGTGGCCTCGCGATGATACTTAAAAGGATGTTATGAAGGCTTTTTTAACCCCCACGATCCTTGCTACTAGCATTGCCTCTGGCCTATTTTTTTCTTCAATGCTTGCCGCTGCCCCTTGGGTTGATGCCTCTGACATTTATCTTCGAGCCGATATTCAAGCGTTGGCCGATGCGGGTGTAATCACTGTTCCTGTGAATACTTATCCCTTGATGTGGTCAGGAATTGGCAGCGATTTAGCAAAAGTAGAGCCTGAATTGCTTTCTCCTAGTCTAGTGCAAGCCTTTGCTCGGGTTAACTTTTACTATCAAAATGCTGTCGATAATCGCGGCAATGCGAGGGTTAAAGTCTCGGGCGCGACCGATCCTGCTCGTTTTCAACACTATGGCTCCGATTATCGCGAGAAAGGTGAAGTGCTGGGTTCCTACGAGTATTTAGGATCGCGTGTTGCCTATAAGGCGACTGTGGCAGAAACCTATGATCCACAAGATAATAAAAATTTTCGCCTCGATGAGTCATATTTTGCCATCATTTTCGGTAATTGGATTGCGACCTTAGGTTCGGTTGAACAGTGGTGGGGGCCTGGATTTGACTCTGCATTGCACCGCTCTAATAACGCTCGCCCTATGCAGTCGCTAACACTGAGCCGCAATAATGCTGCAGCCTTTGAAACGCCATGGTTATCGTGGATTGGTCCTTGGACATTTAAAACTGGATTTAGCTTAACGGAAGCCGAGCGTGCTGTGCCTAAAACGGCTGAGTGGGATATGCGCTTAAGTGCAAGACCAATTAAGCAGCTAGAAGTGGGTCTGTCGTGGTCTACATTATTTTGTGGCGAGGGCCAAGATTGTAACTTCAACTCTTGGTGGGATTCGGTTGCCAGCAACTCAGTTTGCCTCGATGGTACAAGTGATTGCGCGCCAGAAGAGCGCCGCGATGCAGGTCATAGAACCCAAAGTATCGATATGCGCTATACCAGCTCATGGCAGGTTATTCCTGTGGGATTATATCTCGAACATAGTTGTGAGAATGGTAGCGACTGCGGCTCACTTTGGGGGATTGATACCCATTTTGGCACATCGGGTAAGCAGTTTAAGCTGTTTATGGAATATTCAGACACCTATGTAAAATGTGATGGTGATAGTGCCAATTGCTTCTATGAAGATCCTGTCTATCTAAGTGGTTCTCGTTATTATGGCCGTGCTTTAGGCTCAACCTATGATAGCGATGCTCAAACGTTTGTGGTGGGATTAGTCGGCCAGTTTAGTAACAGCCGAGGTTTTACCTCTTTATTGCGTTATGCGAAGTTGAATAAAGATGGCACTAATGTGGCGAGCACTTGGGCGCCACAACCACCGAAGGAAGATTTGTTGATGCTTGAGCTTTCCTATCGTATGCCCGTTTGGAAGGGAATGTGGAGCTTAGGTGGCACGGTATCGAGATCGGAATTTGATGTTCAAGAAAATGATACTAATGCCACGCTCTTTAGCAGTTTTGAGTATCGCTTCTAATCGTAGCTTACATCTAATGACAACAATAATGCCAAGCCAATACTTGGCATTTTGCTTATAAATAATGTGATAGTTAGCGTGTCTGGCAAATGCCACAGAATACTGTGGTGCGTTGGCCTAAACGGATTTCACTCAATAGGTTACCGCAGCTGGTGCAGGTTTCACCGCCGCGACCATAGACATGCAGTTTTTGGGCGAAGTAGCCGGGCTTGCCATCGGCATTGGTGAAGTCTTTCAACGTAGTGCCACCTTGCTTAATGGCGTGGGCTAAGATTTGCTTCACTTCGGCAACTAAAACGGTTAAACGCTCGATATCGATCGAGCCTGCCTCGGCTTCAGGATGAATGCCCGCCGCAAACAAGGCTTCATTAGCGTAAATGTTGCCCACTCCCACCACGATATGATTATCCATCAGGCAGAGTTTGATGGCCTTTTTCTTGCCCGCTAAAGCTGCCGCTAATTGTGCGACATTAAAAGCCTGGGTCAGTGGCTCTGGCCCCAGCTTGGCGAGTAATGGATGGGCTTCTTCTGGGAGTTCACACCACAGCCAAGCGCCGAATCGCCTTGGATCGTTAAAACGTAAAATGCGGCCGTTGGCGAGCACTAAGTCGATATGGTCATGCTTTTCTACTGGGGTATCGTGGGGCAAAATCCGTAAACTCCCCGACATGCCTAAATGCACTATGCTAGTGCCCGCGTCAGTGTCGATTAATAGATACTTAGCACGGCGTCGCACTTGGCGTATGACTTGGCCGATAATTTGTTTGGCGATGTCAGGCACTGGCCAGCGCAACGAACCATTGCGGATCACAAGATCAACCACGGTTTGTTCGACAAGGAAGGGGGCAATACCCTGACGGGTGACTTCAACTTCTGGTAATTCCGGCATGGATTCTTTCTTATCTTAAGTAAAATGGGGCGGCATTAAGCTGCGGGTTTCGCATCGAGGATCGGTTGTAGTTTAGCTCGTAAACTCGGAGGCACTAAATACCAATTGCCAGCGGGTGACTTTAACGCGCCTTCATTGGGGAAATAGATCCACAGCTGAGCATCGCGGATATCTGCAATCTGGATGACTAATTCTTGTGGATTATCTGTGGTTTCTGGTGCCGCCGTTAAGGGAGACACCCGTATGGTTTGCCACGCCTTTGCCCATTCATCACAGTTGAGAACTTTAGTGTCGCACTCCCATTGTGAGGCTTGCTTGTGCAGCCACATTCCATCGAGTTGCAGCTGTGAAAGCGGCGCATTATCGTCAAATAACAGCTGAGCATCACTCGGAACATTATTGGTCTTGTTATCCATATAAGTCAGCACGGCGACCATAAAGACGCAGGCGACAATAATGACGTTATTCCATTGCTTACGAGTTAAGGCCATAGAAATGTGTGACGCTAAATATGGGGTGATGCTTCGAGTTTATCACGGCCAAATTGAGATGCTAGCCCTTAAGCGATGGAGGGGGGATGCTTAACCGCCAGTGGCGTTCATAAAACGTAGGATGTGTACCTGATTATTGCCAAAGTCGTGCTGTTTAGGCTTGAGGTTAATGCCCGCGAGAATAGCGGCTTTAAGTCTCTCAATATCTGCGGGAAATTCCCTGACTATGCTTTTGAGATCAACGGCATGCTCATTGCCTAAACACAGCAATAATTGGCCTTCAACTGTGACGCGCACGCGATTGCATTCGTGGCAGAAGTTGTGACTGTGGGGTGAGATAAAACCGATATGGATTGGGCTGTCTGCCATAGTGTAATACCGCGCTGGGCCACCAGTGCGTTTACTCGATAGCTGCAGCGGATAGCGATTTTCTATGATGGCTTTGACTTCATCACTGCTGCAATGACGGGCACGTTTACGCTCATCTATTTCGCCAAGTGGCATTTCTTCGATAAAGGCGATGTCTAAACGGCGACCACGGCAGAAATCAACTAAATCAATGACTTCATTATCGTTCTGCTGTTTTAAAATCACCGCGTTAATCTTGATACGTTCAAATCCCGCCGCAATAGCCGCATCAATACCATCGATGACTCTGTCTAATTTGCCGTTACGCGTTAGCTGAGTAAACAGTGTGGGGTTTAAGGTATCTAGGCTGATATTGAGGCGCTTTAATCCTGCATCAAACATGGGTTTAGCGAATTTTGTCAGCCTTGAACCATTGGTGGTCATGGATAAATCCGTCAGCCCAGGCAGCTTACCAAGCAGACTAACTAGCTGATCGCAATCGGTGCGAACTAAGGGCTCGCCGCCAGTCAGGCGAATTTTAGTCACACCGAGCTCGGTAAAGGCTTGGGCAATCCAAGCTAACTCTTCGAGGTGGAGTACGTGATCCTTTGGCAGAAAACAGGGATCTTCGGTCATGCAATAGACACAGCGAAAGTCGCAGCGGTCGGTGACCGAGAGCCGTAAATATTCGACCTTACGGCCAAAGGAATCCACCATTAGACTCATAAAAGCTCACTGGATCTTAAAGCAGATCCGCAAAGGGTTGAATAAACACAGTTTCGCCTGCATTCACGGCTTCCGCATCATCGCCTATGATGATGAGGCAATTCCCTTTGACCATTGAACTTAACATCCCAGAACCTTGGTTGCCCGTGCTGCTCACGTGCAGGCGTCCATCTTTACCAAGCTGAAAAATTCCGCGAATAAATTCGGTGCGACCTTGGCGGCTTCGTAGTGTTTCATCACTAATTGCGGGGAATAGCTGCGCTTGCCAGTTCACTTCACCCGCCAATTTACGTAAAGCGGGTTGCACAAACTGCAGGAAAGTGACCATTACCGCCACAGGGTTGCCCGGCAACCCGAAGAATAAGCTATCTCCGATTTTACCAAAGGCGAGGGGTCGACCCGGACGCATACTAATCCGCCAAAAATCGATTTTGCCTAAGCGGGCCAGTACGGTTTTAATGTAGTCCGCATCGCCGACAGACACGCCACCAGAGCTAATGACAACATCGGCAAGGGTGGCGGCTTTAGCGAGCGTTGCTTCGAGGGCGGTTTCAGAATCTTCGATAATGCCTAAATCGATAACATCACACCCAAGACGTTTCGCCATCGCTTTGATAGTAAAGCGGTTTGAGTCATAGATGCAGTTGGCTTTGAGTGCTTCGCCAGGTTGGCTCACTTCATCGCCGGTGGAGAAAACGGCAATGGTTGGGCGGCGATAAACATTCAAACGATTAAGCCCAAGTGAAGCCAGTAAACCTTGTTCGGCGGCGCTAAGGCGAGTAGCTTTGGCGAGGGCAACTTGGCCTTGGGCGATATCTTCCCCTGCGAGACGTACGTGTTGACCCGCCATAATACGGCCGTCGAAGCTAACATTGCCGTCGACTTCCTTGGCAAGCTCTCGAGGCTGCACTGTATCGGCACCCGCTGGTATAGTTGCACCCGTCATGATGCGCACGGTTTCGCCAGCGTTAAGCGTGCCCGAATATTGATGACCAGCAAGGACCTCTCCCACCCGTTTTAAGGTGGCAGGCATGGGGTCTTGATAGATAAAGGCGTAGCCATCCATCGCCGAATTAGTTTGTTGCGGCACGTTGACGGGAGAAATACTGTCACTGGCCAGTACGCGGTTATCTAAGGCGTCTAAGTCAATCTCTTCGACTTCTGCCACGGGGGATACATGGGATAAAATTTGCGCTAAACCTTGGCTGACGCTGAGGTTTTTGTTGTCGCCTATGGTGCAGGCATCCACGGCTGAAATCGGGTATTGGAGTGGCGCTTCCCAGTTTTGGGCGTACTCCATCACAAAGTCGGCAATCTGGCTGACATTGTTGAGATCAAGTCGGCGCAGCTCACTCGGGATTGCGTCGCTTGGCAATTGAGTGTCATCGCAACAGGCGATGGCGAGGATATTTTCATCTTGGGTGTAGATAAAAGGTTTGCCGTGGGCGGCGCGGTGCAACTCAATTTTAGGTAAAGCGAGTTTTTTAAAGCCTTCGACGAGGACGATATCGACTTTGTCGGCTTCGATTTGCTTGAGCAAATGGACTAACTCAGGATCGCCATCGCGTGCGTCTTCTGTCATTAGCGCCCAGCGCACATGGGAGGCGACTAGCATTTGCCGCGCACCCGCTTTACGCATTTCGTAACTGTCTTTGCCGGGAATATCCACGTCGAAATTATGGTGCGCGTGTTTGATCACGGCTAAGCGTAGGCCACGTTGATTTAATTCGGGGATCAATTGCTTGAGTAAGGTGGTTTTCCCCGTGCCACTGTAGGCACAAAATCCGAGAACGGGAATAGATAGCGGATTGACGAAGGGAGTACTCATTTGCACCTCTAATCTGGGAAATTTAAGCCTTAGCTTTGGTTTATCTCTGCGGCCAATCTTTGTTTTTGTTCTGGCGTATTCACATTCACAAAGGCATTAGGTTGGTCGGCGAAAGACTCAACGACAAAGTGATGCTTGGCATACCAAAAGTCCACTTTACGCTCACCCGCCTCAAGAAACGCTTTCATCGAGTCACGTAAGCTGGGTTTTAGTAGTAAGACGACGGGTTGCTCATATTCGCCATCACTGGCAACGGCGAGCTCTGCATCTTCGGCCTTAATCGCTGCCAACATACGCGGCACAAGGTCGGTTGGTAGCAGTGGGCAGTCGCAGGGCACCACTAATAAGTAGTCAGCAGCTGTATTGCCCATTGCGGTGATCATTCCCGCTAAAGGGCCGAGGAAACCGCTATGCTCATCGCTTATCACCTTAAAACCAAACTCAGCATACCGTGTTTGGTTGCGATTTGCGTTGATCAGGATCTCCTTAACCTGAGGTTTTATTCTGTCTATTGTGTGTTTAATCATGGCTTCGCCGTTTAATTCGACGAGACCTTTATCGTCGCCGCCCATGCGACGTGCCATGCCACCGGCAAGAATAACGGCATCAATTTGCGATGACATATAAAGACTCCTGTGCTGGCAGAGATTCTGGGTGTTGATAAGAGGTCGTCACTCGTTTGCCTTCTATGCGCCACTGTTGTTCGCAGATGGAGGTTAACGCGCAATTTTGATGGCTACTCAACAACATACCTGTGCCTTCATGTTTGAGTTGTTGGATCATTTTTAATACTAACTCTTGCGAGTCCTTGTCCATATTGGAGGTCGGTTCGTCGAGCATTAACAGTTTAGGTTGTAGGATCCAAGCGCGCGCAATGGCGAGGCGCTGTCTTTCGCCGCCAGAGAGATTACTGGCTCTGGCGTGTAGTAGTGACCCTAGCTGCGCCATCTCAATTGCCTGAGTAATACGTTGTTTCGCCTTGGCTTTTGTCTCTGAACTGAAATTTAGCCCATAGGTGAGATTATATTCCACTGTACCGTCGAACAAATAAGGATGTTGGTGCAGATAAACAGCTTTACCCAACAAAGGGTTGCGTCGCCACCACGCATTCTTGGCAAAACCTTCAGTCTTAATTTTGCCTTTCGTTGGTAGCATTAAGCCCGCAAGAATTTTCATCAAGGTCGATTTACCCGTGCCATTGTCGCCTTGCAGATAAATCACATCCCCTTGGCAGAGCGCTAATGCGTCCGCTTTGAATAACAGGCGATCGCCAAAGGACATCTCTAAGTCACGGGCGATCAGTTTGACCTTAGTCATTGCTTAATGGCTCCTTGGCATGGCTTTGCCGCGTAAACTACCTAAGGCAAAGTTGAGGATCAAGGCCAAGATTAACAGCACTAGCCCGAGGGCGATAGCTTGAGCGAAGTCGCCTTTACTGGTTTCCAGTGCGATAGCCGTAGGTATGTTACGGGTTACGTTTAAAATATTGCCGCCGACCATCATAGAACAGCCGACTTCGGTGAGAATACGGCTAAAGGCCGCGACAATCGCCAGCAGTAAGGGCATACGTAGCTCGCGGCAGACTGTCCATACGGCGCTGCACCAAGAAGCACCTAAAGTGCGTGAGGTTTCCCATGCTCTACGGTCAACGCTTGTAAAGGCGGCTTGGCTCATCGCAATCAGTACGGGCGCGCAGATCAACATTTGCCCGAGGATCATGCCTTCTTGGGTGAATAACCATTTTAGATCGCCCAGAGGACCATTGCGGGTGAGCAGTAAATAGACCAGCAGACCGATAACGACAGTGGGGATAGATTGCAGAGTTTGCACTAAGTTCGTGACTATCCATTTGCCGCGAAATGGCGCAAACGCTAGCACAAAGCCAAGTACCATAGATGGCACCAGCGTGATGAGCAGCGCCGCGAAAGAAACCGAAAACGAGATCGAAATGATGGACCAAACGTCTGGGTCTAAAGAAAACAGCAGGCTTAACGCCTGCTGTAACAGTGCTAGCCAGCCGTCGCTCATTCGCTATAAGTTGCCTTGAACAATTGCTCACCTTCAACTTTGAAGTTATTGATCATGCTTTGACCTTCTTTGCTGATCAACCAGTCGCTGAATGCTTTAGCGCCTTTGTGGTTTAGATCTGGGTACTTAGCAGAGTTGATCAGAATAACTTGGTATGGGTTAGCTAAGGTTTTGCCGCCATCGAAATCAACACCAAGATCTAGCTTAGTTTTGTAAGCTACAAAAGTACCACGGTCAGACAGAGTGTAACCTTGCATTTCATTTGCCATTAGCAGGGTTTTGCCCATGCCTTGACCTACTGACGTGTAACCTTTGAAATCGGGTGTCACACTTGCCGCTTTCCACACTTCTAACTCTTTGATATGAGTGCCTGAATTGTCACCACGAGAGATAAAAGGTACGCCTGATTTGGCTATTTTAGCGAAGGCTTCTTCGGCATTCTTGCTGTCACGGATTTTTGCTGGGTCATTTTTAGGGCCCAGTACCACGAAATCATTTTCCATGATGCCACGGGGCTCAACACCAAAACCGTCGGCGACGAATTTGGCTTCAGCACTTGGCGCATGAGTCATGACTAAATCCACGTCACCTTGCTCACCCAGTTTCAGGGCTTTACCTGTACCAGTAGCAATAACTTGAACCTTGTAGCCAGATTCACTTTCAAACTTAGGTAACAGTTCTTTTAATAGGCCAGAGTTTTCAGTGCTGGTGGTCGTGGCTAATTTAATAATTTCAGTCGAGTGAGCGGGTAAAACGGTGAACATACTGGCTGCAACAACCAGTCCTAGTAGTGACTTCATATGAGATTTCATGTTTAGCATGGGTACTCCTTGGCGAAAATAGGATTCCAACTCAAATGCCTACTGAGTGGAAGGTCTCGTAATGTAATACGTTCGGTTGAAAGCAAATTAGATGCCAAGCTGAGAATGCGGTCATTTTCTTCACAGCTTAACCTAATTTGTGAGCTTGATCCCAAGCTCAACAAATACTCTACAGACAAATTGTCTCAGCACCTACTTACTGTGGTTCATAGTGACCTATTCATCTATTTTCAGTGCTAGAATTGGTCGCAAATGAGTCAAAATGTCCAGAAGCAGACAATATGAGCCAGATAGATAATAACCTCAAGCCTCTTCCATCGGCAGTATCGGTACTGATTGTTGATGATGAACCCGGAATGCGCAGTTTTTTAAATAAAGCACTCTCGAAGAAATTCGCCTTAGTCGAAACGGCGGGCAGTATCGAAGATGCGGAGCAGCTCCGTAGTCGTTGCCATTTCGATTTGCTGATCGTCGATATTCGCCTGCCGGGCCGCTCAGGTATCGAATGGCATGAAGCGTTGGATGAGCAGGGCCGTCGTTCGGACATCATTTTTATGACCGGCTATGCCGACATGGAAGTGGCGATTACCGCGCTACGCGCTGGTGCGTCTGACTTCATCATGAAACCTTTCCACCTTGAGCAGATGATGACAGCGGTCGATCGTTGTATCGAACGCCGCTTGCTTAAACGCGAGAATTTGATGCTGCGCCGTGAGGTTTCCATCGGTTATTCATCGACCATTATTGGCAGCAGTGAGGCCATGAAGTCGGTGAAACATATTATCGAACGTGTGGCGCCGACCAATGCCGTGGTGTTGATCCAAGGTGAGTCAGGTACGGGTAAGGAATTAGTCGCACGCCAATTACATTTGCTCAGTGGACGTCAGGGACCTTTTGTCCCGGTTAACTGTGGCTCTATCGCCCCTGAATTGCTCGAAAGTGAACTGTTTGGCCATACCGCTGGTGCATTTACGGGGGCGAAAGGCAATCGTGAAGGTTTATTCAGTTTTGCCTCGGGCGGGACGATTTTCCTCGATGAAATTGGCGAAATGCCACTGAAAATGCAAACGGCATTGCTCAGAGTATTAGAGCAAAAAGCGATTCGCCCTGTGGGCAGCGAGAAAGAAGTGAACATAGATGTGCGAGTGATCGCGGCCACCAACCGCACTTTGATTGATGAAGTGGATGCGGGTAATTTCCGCCGTGACTTATATTATCGACTGAATGTGCTTGATATTTTAATCCCGCCATTACGGGACAGACCCGAAGATGTGGTTGAGTTAACCCATCACTTTACCCGCCAACTCGCGGCTGAATTAGGGGTAAGAGAAGTCGTGTGGAGCCATGAGGACATGGTGAAGCTGCAACAACATGAGTGGCCGGGCAATATTCGTGAGCTGCGCAACATGATTGAGCGCTGTATTTTACTGGGCAAGCCTCCTGCGGAATATTGGAAACAACAACTCAAGAGTGACTCTTCCTCGACATCGGGTTACCCATTGGATTGGCCATTAAAAGAAGTTGAAAAACACCATGTGACTAGCGTGGTGGATTTACATTCGGGCAATAAGTCTGCCGCGGCGAGGGATTTAGGTGTTTCGCGTAAGACCTTAGATCGCAAGTATAAAGAGTGGTTTGAGTTCAGCGGCGAACAGGAGTCATAGGGTGTCATTCTTCACTCACTTTTTTGGTGTCAGTTGGCAGCAAATGCAGGCCAAGGTGCGCTATCGCATATTAATCCTGACGTTATTGCCTATTCTACTGACACTGGTGAGTTTAGTGTTTATCACTATTTACTGGAATATCAGTTATACAGGTAAGCAGCTGTTTATGAAGGTTAAAGCTGACTTATCTGTTGCCGAGAATACCTTGCAGCAAGTGCAAGTACGCCAAGAAAAACAACTCGAACGTGTGGTGACGTCTTGGACGTTTCAAAATGATTTCAGGCCACTTTTCAGTGGTAAAGCATTAACTGGCGAAGTAGTACACAGAGCCAGTCTTGACGCATTTCTCCTCGAACAGAAAAAACAACTTAACCTCGATTATTTGCGTCTCGTCACCGTTGCCGAAGCGGCCGCAGACCCCGATTTACGTCAGATCCTCCCAAAGATAAATGGTTTATTACCTTATTCCGGCTTGATGGTGCTACCGCCCGAGCGTTTAGCGCGCATAGACCCCGAATTGGCGATCACTGCGAGCATCCCGATTGTCGCGACCTTGAGGGCGCAGAGCCCGACTAAAACCGTTGAAGAACGCGGTTTATTAAGCCGTAGTCTGCTACCCGTGCCTGATATGCAAGGTAAAGTGGCTTGGTATCTGGATGGTGGCATTCTGTTTAATCGTGACACGCGGATTGTCGATCACATTCGTGATTTGGTGTATGACAAGGGCACCTTACCCGAGCGCTCCATCGGCACTGTGACCATCTTCTTAGACAACATCCGTATTTCCACTAACGTACCATTGCACTTTTATCCCACGGGCAGCGAGACGCAAGGTCGCGCGCTGGGCAGTTTAGTATCGGAGGAGGTTAAGGAAAAAGTGTTAACCCAAGGCGAGCAATGGGTCGACCGCGCTTTTGTGTTTAATGATTGGTTTATATCCGCTTACGCTCCCTTGGAAGATATTCGCGGCCAGCGTGTCGGCATGATCTATACGGGGTTTTCTGAGTCACCTTTTATCCACAATTATTTACTCAATATCATAGAGCTGGGCACGATTCTAATGTTAGTGCTGTTAGTGTCAGGCTTGCTGGTTTATCGCGGTGCTTATAGTTTATTGCAGCCAATTGAACGTATTCACCATGTTGTACAAGCTGTGCAGTCGGGGCGCAATATTCGTATCGGTGCCTTAGGATTAGATCGGGATAACGAGTTATCGAACTTAGCCGAGCAGTTTGACAGTATGCTTGACTTGCTACAGCGTCGAAATGCCCAAATTCAAGCGGCGGCAGAGCAGCTTGAAATGAAGGTCGAAGAGCGTACCCGCAGCTTGCAGGACAAAACCTTAGAGTTGCAACGTAACGTGGCCTTACTGAATGAAACGCGCCAACAGCTCGTCACCAACGAGAAGCTCACCGCACTCGGTGAATTGACCGCGGGTATTGCGCATGAAATCAATAATCCGACCGCCGTTATCCTCGGCAACATGGAGTTACTGCGCTATGAACTTGGCGATAATGCCGAAGTGGTAAAAGAAGAAATTGATCTCGTTATTCAGCAGGTGGGACGGATCAGTACTATTATCCGCAGTCTGCTGCAGTACAGTCGTCCGGGCGAATTTAACGCCCCGCTAGAAATGCATCCGATGACCCCCATTATTGAAGAAATGTTGGTATTAGTGCGGCATTCGATTCAGAAACAAGAAGTGGTATTGATTACCGAGTTAAACGCCAGTTGTCCAGTGCAGGTTAATCGTCCGCAGTTGCTGCAAGTCTTGATTAATCTGGTGGTCAACGCGGCGCATGCGATGGATGGTAAAGGACGTATCTGGGTGCGAACCTATGACTGGGTGCAGCAAGATATGCCGATTGGCGTCAAAATCGAAGTGGAAGATGAAGGTTCTGGGATAGCACCAGAGCAGCTAGGGCGGATTTTCGACCCCTTTTACACCACGCGTAAGGATGGCACTGGTTTAGGGCTTTCGCTCAGTTACGGCATTATTAAGCGGATTGGTGGCACGATAGAAGTCAGCTCAACCTTAGGAAAAGGCACATTATTTACCATAGGCTTGTACCATGAGGCGAAGGAAGATCAGCAGAATAATCCCTACGAGGGCTTACATTTTGCGGGCAATTGCAGCGACACGGCTGCCGATTAGCTTATCGATGAATTTTGCCAAGTGAGATAGTGAGATATGGCAGCTTGCTGTGTTCGATTGATTACCTGTCATTAAAATATGGCTGCAGTTGTTGGTTCTACTTTATGTGGCTTTGCATTACCGAATTTTAGGTAAAAAAAAGCCGGATGATGAATCCGGCCACAAAGAGTGTGTGTGAGCAATGTCGTGCTTGCAAACTCAGGAGCTCCATAACAACGTCGATTACCAGTCATCGTTGTTAAAGATGAGTTTTGGAACGCACGTTAACGATAATCATTCTCAATTGTGTTTGCAAGCTATTTATTAAAAAAAATGCACATCTTTACAAATATCGTTTCGCTCTCATCCATTAACGGTTTAGATCGACTTACGTAGATGCAGTTTATGATCGACTAAGCTTTTTGGATCGGCGTTGAGCTCGGTGATTAAATATTGATTACTGATCAAAAAATTAAGCATCGCAGGGAAACGGTTCATCGTTTTCACCTGAATATGGTTATAGCCTTGACGGCATGCCCAGGTTTCTTGATATTCGAGTAGACTCTGCGCTAAGCCTAAACGTCTAAAGTCAGAGGCAACGCCACCTAACCAACTATAAAATATGGCCTCTTCTTGCTCGTAACCCAGTTTAAACCCTGCCAATTCACCTTCCACATACGCAACTAAGATCAAACACTTTTTGCCCTGTAAGCGCTGATTTAGCACTTCGCTGGTGAGGGGGTGATCGAGTTCAGGGATTTGTTGACTAAGTTGGATAAGCTGAGTGGTTAACTCGGGAGTCAAACCTGACTCTGCTTTTATTTCGATAGAATACATTGCTTGCTCTCATAAAAATCAGCCCCACTCGCGCGTTAACAGGAGCAGGGCTGAGCTATTAACTGGTCAAATTATAACAGGTCTGGCCAGTTGAGTTGATCAGGAAATTGATTCTTGCGGATTGGTGCGCAAAATCTTGTCTTGTAAGACTTTTAGCAAAACCCCGTAGGCAGGCAGGAAAAGACCTAAGCTCACGATCAGCTTAAAACCGTAATCGACAGTAGCGATTTCGGGCCAATTGGCCGCCATAAAACTATCGGAAGAGGCGTAAAAGGCGATGCTGAAAAACACTAAGGTATCGACCAAATTACCCACTAAGGTCGATGCCGCAGGCGCGACCCACCAAGAGCGGCTCATTCGCAGACGGGCAAAAACCTTAATATCCATTAACTGGCCAATCAAATAAGCGGCAAAGCTGGCGAAAGCGATTCGGAACACAAAGGTATTCCATTCTGCAAGTGAGTCAGCGCCTTGGAAGCTACCTTGATGGAACACAACTCCCATCACGTAGGAAATCATCAAAGCGGGAATCATAGCTTTGAGTATGATGCTACGTGCGGCTTGTTGGCCAAAAATACGGACCGTGAGATCAGTGGCTAAGTACACGAATGGAAAGCTAAATGCGCCCCAAGTTGTGTGGTAACCAAATAGCTGAAATGGCAATTGTACTAAGTAGTTGCTGACGCAAATAATCAGTATGTGGAATCCTACTAATAGGAATAAGGCGCGGCGAAGCTGCGCTGTGGTTAACATTAACATATGTGGCCTTTTTAGTTGTGTAGGGCGGGGTGAGGGAACCCGCTAATTTTCAATTTATTATGTTTACGACAATATCACCGAACATTACCGATCGCAGCGAGGCGAAATCGGGTCGCCATTATAGTGGCCGAGTTTTAAGATGCAAGCCTGCTGTTTAAATGTACGCATAGAATGAAAACTCTTCTACACTTTGAGTACGTCGAAGGAGGATAACCATGAGACGATTCTTTGCTATTTTTTGCTTACTTTTAGCCATGTTACCTGTATCCATCTATGCCGCCCAGCCGATAGTTGTCAATGTGGCGACGGCTTCGTGGGAGGATTTTGCCAATCGTGATGAAACGGGTTACTACTTCGAGTTACTCCAACGGATTTTCCCCGAGCCAGAATGGCAACTCAAGGTGCAGTTTATGCCCTTTGCCCGCAGTTTATATCTTGTTGAGCACAATCGTACCGATATCACCCTCAGTGTTTATAAGGGAGATACTAAAAAGGCGCTGCTAACTGAGAATACGGTTGAAGTAGATTCTATCGATGTAGCGGTCACCCCCGAGTTAGCGGCGACTTGGATAGGGCTTGAAAGTCTATCCCATAAAAGGGTTCAGGCCATGTTGGCCTATCGATACAACATGTTGACACCTGTACCTATGTACTACGAAGAAAGCAGCGATATGTTGACTATGCTCAATAGCTTAAACGCAGGACGCATAGATGCCGTGTTGGATTACAAGCCTAATTTGCTTATGTATGTGCCTAAGCTGAAGGCGCCACAAAATTTTGTGATTATTCAAGGCGTACTCAAGGCCGAAACCTATTTTGCCTTTGCAAACACTGAAAAAGGCCAGATGCTGAAACAACATTTTGACCTTGCACATAAGCGTTTAATCGATTCGGGAGAGCAGGACAGGCTTTACCTTGAAATACTTGAAAAAAGAAAGGCTGATGATGAATAGGCCTTAAATTTATTCGGTTTATTACATTTCGAACAGAATCGACATGATAGTCGCGAGTTTATTTTCAAGCTCTTGCCACTCAGCTTCGGGCTCTGAACCCGCAATAATTCCCGCCCCCGCAAATAGGTTAATCCGACCGGGTTCGATCAACGCACTGCGGATTGCCACCGAAAACTCACTCTCGTATTTATTGAAATAACCGCAGGCACCAGCGTACCAGCCACGAATATAACCTTCACGCTGACGAATAAAGTTCAATGCCGAATGCCGCGGTAAGCCACCCACTGCAGGGGTTGGATGCAGCGCTTGCAACAGTTGGAAATCATTCACGCCCGGTTTTAATTCGGCTCGAATTGCGCGATGTAAATGTTGAATATGATTCAGTTTAAAGATGGTCGCTAATTCATCGGCGCCAACATAATTACTCAGCGGTGTGAGCATATTCACTATGTGACTGCGAACGAGTTGGTTCTCAACGCTATTTTTGTTGTCTTCTAGCAAGGCATTCGCCAGCGCAATATCTTCTTCTTGATTGAGGCCGCGAACTGTCGTACCTGCGAGTGCCTCAGTGAATAATTCCTGCTGACGGCGGCGGAATAAACGCTCTGGTGAGCAAGAGATAAAGGTGCGTTCTGGACTGAATTGGAAGCCAAATTGGAAGCTGTTGGGATTACGTCCCTGCCAGCATGCCAGTACCATCCAAGGATCGATAGGTTCGTTCACTTCGAGCTGAGTTAAACGGGATAACACCACTTTGGGCGTGTCTTTATTGAACTTAGGCTCGACTACTTGTTCGACTAAGGTTTTCCAGCGTTCAAAATTGGGCTTGTCACTGCGGCCAAGAGGAACGATTTTCTTCGGTGGTGAGAGTGGTTTAGCGGGCATCACAGCTTCGATGGCGGCGATGGCCTTGTCGATTTCGCTATGGTGATCATTCTCGGCAAAATTAAGATTTACTAACAGACTAAACTTGCTACCGCTGCGTCTAAATTCAATGCGCGGCAGGATAAAACGACTATTACCGAACTCTGGCCAAGATTCTATGGTGCGATCGAAGGCAACGCCGCCGTAGTAACGAATATTTTGATTCGTCGATAAGGCTCGTTGTTCTTGGTAGGCCATGGCCAGTTGCTGATCGTTAACGCCAGTTTCAAATTTGAAGTCTTTACATACCCCAATCGCCGCGACTTCTTCGATTCTGTCACGCCCATGCCAGTAAATACGTGGAAATTGTGTCTGCGATGCCAACCATGAAATTAAAGGCATAGCGACAGTTGTAAGCGACAACTGCGCTATCGGTTCCGTCGGCGGAACTTGCTTTAATTGAATGAGTTTGTCGATGAGAGACTTAAGGTCTTCAGACAGGGCATGAGCGGGCAAATAGAACTCCAAAGTAAAGATAAGGGATAAAGGCGAAAGCTGAAGGTCACTCTGTCAGCATCAATGAATTCGACTCAGGTTAATGTACTCTTTTTCAAGTCATTTACCTTTAGTTGATTCAGTCTGTAAATAAGAATCTTTCGCTCAAATTAAAGGCCAAGGTCGAGAGTGTCAAGATGTAAGCCCCCAGCGTGTGACTTTCGCCATAGTCTCATTTTGCGCTGATAAAAAATGTGACTTGAGTGGGTCTTTTTGTCGGATAAGTCACTCTTGTTGGACATTTTGTCTCTTGGTTGCGACACGCGCTTTCCCTTTGTTTCAATTAGTCGATCTGGGTTGGTTTTTAAATGTTTTTCGGTTGAGACAGAATCATCGCGGTTCACAATAGCGGGCACATCTTACATTTTCGACGTGACAACAATAATATGATTACCACGAATACCCTCTTTAGAGTGTCCTCTTTAGCCTTAGCTATTGGTGTTAGTTTTACTGTTCAAGCTGATGATATCGCCCGTGATCCGCGACTCAATATCAATGAAGTGATCGTCGTGCATGGTGATGGCGGAGAAGCCAGTGAAATGGCGACGACCCATTGGAGCATCAGTGAGGAAGAGATCCGCGCAACCGGAGCGCAAACCCTAGACCAAGTCTTAAAGAATGTGCCGGGTGTGTACATTCGTGTTGGTGGCGACGGTACGCCAAGGGTTGATATTCGTGGTTTTAAAACTCGCCATGTGACCTTATTGGTCAATGGTGTGCCCATGAGCAGTGCCGATGATGGTCAGTTCGACCCGAGTATTATTCCCACAAGCCAAATTGCCTCGGTAGAAGTGTCTGTCGGCCCCACATCTGTGCTTTATGGCCCAAGTGGTGCGGGCGGCGTGATCAACATTATTACCAAGCAGGGCAGCACGGCGCCAGCACTGGCGGGGCGCCTCGAAGCGGGCAAAGACAATACATTTAATGGTGATATCAGCGCCGCAGGTTCGGGTGAGGATTGGCAAGGCTTGGTCAGTATCAGTCGCCAGCAAACTGACGGCTTCCCTATGTCGAATGACTTTGAACCGACGCAATACCAAGATGGTGAGCTGCGCGTTAACTCGGATAAAGAAGTCACTAACGTTTATGCCCAAGGCAGTTACTGGTTATCTGACAAAACGCAATTGATTGCCAATATGGCACTGCGCAGCGGCGAATGGGGAAAGCCCGCCCGTGACGGCACTGGTAGCGGCAAGCTCAAATTTGAACGCACTGATGATTATGACGCCCATACTTTCCAACTGGGATTAGCACATCAGTTTGATGACACTTTCACCCTGCGTGGCTTTGGCTATCACAATCAAAGCGATACCTTAGAAGCCTCCTATGCCGATGAAACCTATCAGGCGGTGACGCTGTCGCAAGATGGACGTTCGGTTGTGCAAGGTGTCAATCTGCAGTTAATCACAGACTTGCATACCGCGGGTTTATTCACGACCTCAGTCATTGCCGAGAAACAGAGCTGGAAGTCTGTCGTCGATACTTATACGGCTAATACCGGCAGCAATAATGGCGGTGGAACAGGTTCAGGCGGTGGAACAGGTTCAGGCGGTGGAACTGGCACTGGAGGTGGAACTGGCACTGGTGGTGGAACAGGTTCAGGTGGTGGAACAGGTTCAGGTGGTGGAACAGGCACAGGTGGTGGAACAGGCACAGGTGGCGGAACAGGCACAGGTGGCGGAACAGGCACTGGAGGTGGAACTGGTGGCGCCGAGAACTTAAATGATTCTGCTTGGTTATATACGGCTGCGGCTGAGTATCAGTATCAATCTGAGCTACTGTACGGCTTTACCTTAGGTGGCGCTTATCATTCACTCGACACCACAGATAGCACCGATGGCAACTATTCGGCCATGGCCTCCAGTTATTGGCAGGCGGCACAGGATTCCCGCTTAAGCTTAAGTGTGGCACGTAAAGTGCGTTTCCCCTCAATGGTGAACCTGTATTCGCAACTCTCTGGCAATAGCGATTTAGAAGCCGAAGAGTCTAAACATGTGGAGTTAGGTTTAGAGCAGAATTTGCCGGCGAGTACCGATTTCGCACTTTATGGTTATTACACGGATGCAAAAAATTACATCGCCAAGGATGTCGATGGTTTTTACCAAAATATGGGGCGCTATAAGTTCAAAGGGGTGGATTTTCAAATCAATAACCATGCGATTGAGCACTTAGATCTGAGCTTTTCCTATAGCTTCCTCGATTCAGAGGAGATAGACGGCGATGATACTTTAGATGCCTTGCAATATCGTCCGCGCCACCAGTTACGTTGGCAGATGAGTTACGAATTTCCCTTCGAGACTCAAGTTCACCTCAACGTGGAGCGTATTTTAGACCAAGTCTATTCGACACAGGTGAAGGTTGGCGGTCAGACGCAATATCAACAGCAGTCGTTAGACAACTACACCTTAGTGGACGTTAATCTGGTACAGCCATTAATTCGTGACAAGTTAGATGTTTACTTACGTGCGACTAACTTGCTGGATGAAAACTACTACCAGAGTGAAGCCCTGCCGCAGTCGGGACGACAGTTCTTCATCGGTGTGAACTGGCAGATCTAAGATGAAACTCCTAGCGCTCGAAGGCGTTAGCTTCAACTATGGTAGCCAGTTACCGACCGTATTGCAGGAGGTAAACTTGGCTATTGGCACCGGCCAATGCCATTGCGTGAGCGGTCCTACGGGCTCAGGGAAATCGAGTCTGCTCAACCTACTGGCGGGCGTATTAAATCGCCCGCATGAAGGCGACATCTGGCGTTACCCACAACTGGTTACGGGTCTGGTTATGCAAGACCCACAAACTCAACTCCTTCGGCAAACCGTTGGTGCCGAAGTGGCTTTCGCCTTAGAAAACCTCGGTATTCCCGCCGAAAAAATGTTGCCTAAAGTGCAATTGGCGCTACGGCGCGTGGGCTTGTATCTACGCCTCGATACTCAAGTCAGCACGCTTTCCCTCGGTCAAAAATATCGTTTAATGATTGCCGCCCAACTGGTGTGCGAGCCGCATTTACTGCTGCTCGATGAGCCTTGGGCGCAACTCGATGATCACGGCGTGAGTGAGCTGCTGGCCGTACTTCGCAATCTTATCCAAGATGGCATGGCGTTGGTGTTGGTTGAACATAACGCCTCGGCCTTTGCTGAGATCATTCAGCACTACTGGCAGCTAGAGGTCGGTAAGTTATCCGAAGGCATTTATACCGTGAACAATGCGCCGCAAGTTGAGGCGCCTGCGTGGCTAAATCAGCCTAAGTTTGAGCATTTGGGTAAAGTCTTGGTCAGCGCCGAAGCCTTTGAGTTTGGTTTCGATGCTTGTCCCACGTTATTTGCATGTCCGCACGGGTTCCAATTACAGGCGTGTGAGATAGTGACCTTAGTGGGAGATAACGGCTCAGGTAAAACGAGTCTGCTGAAAACCATAGCTGGCGTACTTAATTGTAGGCAGCGTATTCCGCTTAAAGTGCTCGGGAGAAGACCTAAGTTGGGGATTTATGGCGCTGAGTTGGGACTGCTGATGCAAAGGCCGAGTCGGCAATTATTCGAGACCAGCGTGCTCGCCGAAATGCAGTTTAGCCTTAGGCGTTTTGATCTCCCTAAAGAGCGTGCAGTACAGATGTTGGATGAATTGGATTTATTTAGCTTAGCTCAGTTGTCGCCCCACAAATTATCCTACGGCCAACAGCACTTGATTGCCTTAGCGTCACTCGCCTGTTTACGCCCTAAAGTATTGCTTTTGGACGATCCATTGGCGGGGATGGATAAGCATTATTACGGCAAAGTGTGGTACTTGCTGAAGCGGTTAAGCTCGCAAGGTTGCGCTATTTTGCTCAGCAGTCACAGAAGCATTGAACACAGCGCTGTATCACGGCAATTGAGTTTACGTAATGGTCTATTGGTGGAGGAATTGATTGAAACAGGAGCGCGTTATGTGGGCTAGTTGTCGGCGCCTACGCGCGCTGCGGCATTGGAGCTATGAGCGGCGGGAAACGGCACTCTGTGCGTTGTCGCTGCTATTGGTGTGCGTGCTCTCAGCCTGTGCTTTTGTATTGCCCACTTATTTACTCTTGCCATTAGCAGGGCTTAATGGACTGCTTGTTATCCACGGTTTGCTGCGGCGCGGCAGTATTTGGGGCGTGCTCAAGCTAGGTTTAGTGCAATTGAGCATTACTTTGAGTCTGTATTTAATCCTCTATGGCGTTGAACATTTAGCCCAAGGCGCCGTGGTGGTTGCGCGTATTATTTTGGCGACCATTCCCGGTTGGTGGCTGTGTATTACGGCGGCTCCGGAGCGGATTGGTGAAGTGTTAAGTGCGTTCTTACCGACCAAGTGGGCCTTTGTGGTCGCGGCATCCTTAAGTTTATTGCCCTATATGGCCGATGAAATTCGCGAGATATATCAAATCCAGTGTCTGCGTGGGGCACGCATAACCCCCAAAGCGCTGCGTAACCCTAAAAATTGGTCCGAGTTGGTGTATTGCGTGTTGTTTCCCGTCTTAATCCAATTACTTAAATTATCTCGCCAGATGGCCGTTGCAGCGCAGAGCCGTCACTTTGGTATAGCGCAACGACCAACACATTGGCATTCACCGAGAGACAAAAATGACTAAAAAAATCCCGCTGAGTCTGCAAGACTCCCTATTTGTCGGCTTTTGCGCCACCTTGCTGGTGGCATTAACGGGCATGTTAAGGCTGAAGCTGGGCTTGTCTGGTCACAGCATGTTCCTGATGAGTTTCTTTTATCTGATCTGTTATGGCGTATTAGGTCGTTTCGGCAGCATGACGGCGTGCGGCGTTATTGCGGGGATTGTGGCAATGGCTTTAGGTGTAGGTAAAGGCGGGCCTATGATTTTACTGAAATTTGCCTTGCCAGCCATTGCAATGGACCTCGTTGCCTTACTCTTGCCACTTAGTATGAACTTGCATTGGCGCTGCGTGATCTTAGGTATTGCAGGCTGTATCGCTTGGGCGGGCAAAGTGGCACTCACCAATGTGCTCGCGGGCATGGCGCTGGATGTCGTGTTGATTCAGTGGGGCTTGAGTGTATTAAAAGGCGGTTTCTTTGCCACTCTTGGTGCCTGGCTTGTACCGCCTGTGTTGACGCGATTAAAGGCCCACGACCTGTTACACCGCGACAAATTTTAAAACCATTTTAAAGCCTTAGGGAATGCAGATGAAAAACTGGCTGATTTGTATCGACGATAGCGATGATATAGGCACTAAGGGCACGGGCGAAATTGCTGAGGAAATCGCCCATCTGCTGGCGAATATGTCGGGCGGCCATGCCTCCTTTGTGACGCGGCATCAATTGTTTGTGCATCCAGACATTCCTTACACCTCGCACAACAGCGCCATGTGCTTTGCGCTGCACTCGCCACTGACACTGGCTGAAATCCATCAACATGCCGTTGCGCACTTAGTCGCGGAATCGGCTCCCGCGGCCGATCCTGGCATCGCCATACTCGATGTCGACTCTCACTATGATGTCGCAGCTTTAATGGATTTTGGCCGCAGAGCTAAAATTGAAGTGATCACGAAAGCGGCGGCCTATGCCTTGGCTGAGCAACTTAATATTCAGCTGACCGAACATGGTGGCACAGGCCAAGGTGTGATTGGTGCATTAGCGGGATTAGGGCTACGTTTAATGGGCAGTGATGGCCGGGTAAAAGGCCAGATTAAACTTGGCCAATTTGAGGATGTGTCACTCGAACTCAGCGTTGCCGATATCCTCGAACAAACTGGGCTTGATGCTGTGATGAGCACGGACAAGTATCGACTTGTGCTGGATGAGCGAGTGCAGCTGAAGGGTAAAGTGAAAGCCGTATACCTTGATCACCAGTTTGTCTTGCTCGTTCATCAAGAGGCAGAGCAATGGCGCAATGCGGGCAAGCAAGCTCTGCAAGCCTATTAGAGCAAATTTAGTGAAAGAGTTTAAAAAGAGAGTGCTAAATGGAGCTCAACTTGGTCGAACACGCATTTGAATTAAAGGATGGCTGCTGGATTTTTAAGGCGGGATTAGCCCAATATTCACAGGCAAGGCAAGTGGCTAAGCTGTGCACGTGTTTTATCCCAGATGATGAAGACGAACAAGTCGACGATGAACCGCGTTCTTGTTACAACTGCCAATATCGCCGCTGGATGGTCGCCGGTTTTGAATGCTTAGCCCTTAGGCATTTTTTACAAAAGTGAGAGTGTGAAATAGCGCTTGCCTTAGCCTTAAGCCCTTATTCCATCGCATACTGTTTAGGGCATTTTGTTTACTAAGAAAGTCTATGGTGATTTTCTAATGCGCGGCTTAGAATGCCCCTCACGCCTGTTCTATAATAATCAAGAATAACAACAGAACATTTGAGCGTAGGTCGCTTTTATGTCGTATGGTTAAGTTGATATTTTATTCGGGCACATCATCCTTGGGGTTGTAGATATGAGTGAGTCGGCAGAAACAGTTGAGCTTATCAAATTACCTGTGTCGCAATTGACATTAGGTATGTTTGTCAGTGCCATAGACAAAAATGATCAGGGTCAACTTGCTATTGCAAATGCTGGACAAATTAAACATAAGGATGCAATTTTAAAACTGGCCAAAAGTGGCATCAAATTCGTTTGGGTGGACACTGAGCGTTCGGCAGAACATTGTGGGTTAAAGAAAAAAACGACTAATGATAGTCAAGCCGACAATCGAAAAGCGCTAGTGAGTCGCGATAAACAACAAGCTCAAGCTAAGGTTATGCTGACCGAAGCGAAAGACCTTATTCGTAAAGTGTTATCCGAAACCTTCGAAGGCAAAGCCATCGAAGTCGCGCCCTTCGAAGCGTTAGCCGATACCATGATAGAGTCTGTGATGTTGGATGCCGATGCGCTTAAATGTATGTCTGCACTGCGTTCAAAAGATGCCTATCTACTCGAACATTCAGTGAATGTTGCCTTTCTGCTGGTAACCTTTGGTAAATACCTCAATCTTGATCGCGATATGCTGCGGCAAATGGCGGTTGGTGGGATTTTGCACGATATCGGCAAGATAAAAGTCGACAATAAAGTGTTGCACAAGCCGGGCAAACTGACGCCAGAAGAGTTCGAACATATGAAGTTGCATCAAGTATATGCACTTGAAATTATGAACGAAACTAGCGGCCTGTCGCAGATTAGTAAAGATATCTGCTTAATGCACCACGAAAAGTTAGATGGTCGAGGTTATCCAAGGGGCTTGAAGGGTGATGAAATTCCTCGCCACGGTCGTATGAGTTGTATCGTCGATATCTTCGATGCGTTAACTGCGACGCGCTGTTACAAAGAGGCCATGAGCCCAGCCGCAGCTTTTAAAATTTTACTCAGTCTGACGCCATTTCACTTAGATCAAGAATTGGTCTACGAGTTTATTCGCTGTATCGGTATTTATCCTGTGGGTTCCTTAGTGGAATTATCGGACGGCCGCGTTGGTATTGTCTGGGCTTCGAAGGACAGAGACGCACTGCATCCAATCGTAAAATGCTTTTATTCTTTAAAAGTAAAACGTTACACAGATGTCGCTATGGTGGATTTATTAAAATCTGAGCTGTATATCGAGCGCGGCGTGTCACCGAGCTCATTGGATATCGATCCAACGCCTTTCTATTAATTCTCAAATTCTGCCTCTAACGCCGGTCATCTGTATCGATGGCTGGTGTGAACGATTGCAGAGCCTGCGCTACAAACCGTAAACTGAATGTCTTCTCCAGTCTGGCAATGGGATGAACAGTGCTATGAAATCTTTATTTCCTATTTTTATCATTCTCTTATCTTTAGCTTTATTAATCCCTGGGGTGACTCAACCTATTTTGAGCATCAGCGGCACTATCGATAAGGCCAAACTGACCGAGCAGGGCATAGAGCAAGTTGCCCAAAGGTTCGATGAAGACTCGGGGCGCGACAGCGCTCGCGGTATGCTGAGTATGGTCAGTGGTTTGCTGGGGCTCAATAGCCTTAAGGGCGAGGTCGAAGTGCTACAGAAAACCCGTAGTATTTGGGGAACGGTAACCGAACTTTATCACTCTGGGAACGGGCTCGTTGCGGGATTAGTCATGTTATTCAGTGTAGTAGTGCCTGCCTTGAAGTTGAGTTTAATGCTGGCACAGCAATGTGTTAGCTCGATTGGCCTGAAGCTGAGGATTAATGCCGTCGTCAACGCACTCGCTAAGTGGTC
This sequence comes from Shewanella hafniensis, assembly GCF_019655335.1. Lineage (GTDB taxonomy): Bacteria > Pseudomonadota > Gammaproteobacteria > Enterobacterales > Shewanellaceae > Shewanella > Shewanella hafniensis. Next base: position 55,679 of record NZ_BPFD01000010.1, on the reverse strand, counting down.
GATGGCCGATGTGTTTGTGGTGGCGCTGATCATCACCTTTATGGCGGGGAACGCCTCAGGTGGCATGGGGGAAATGCTAAAAACCCAAGCGCAATTTGAAAATGGATTTTACTTCTTTACCGCCTACTGCATTTTATCGATTTTGAGTGGCTTGTTAGTGCGTCGTCCAACGCCAATTTTGTAGCGAGTTCCAAATGCCCTATAGCGGTTTAAGCGCCGCTGGATTGGCTTAGCTGTTATAGCTATTTGTTATTGAAAATCGATATTTGCTGAGTTTTTAGTTCTAAATAATAATGAGCATCCCCTAAGTTTGCAGGAAGATGCCATTGAAAAACTGGCTGATTATCGTGTTTTGCCTGATTGCCTTGGTCGCTTCGACGCAAACCACAGGACTCGTGCGCTCACTTATCGAATTCTCCGCCTTTGTTGGCGTCCTCTGCTGGGCTTGGCGAATGAAGCCAACGGCAGAGTAGACTGGCTTCTTGCTAACCATATTTATTGAAAATAAAGAATATACACTAAAGACGTGATACCAATCGCTGCCCACAGCATGACCCCAAGTAACAAAGGTTTGGGGCCACTCGCCCGCATTTTCTGCACTGTAATGCCTGCACCAATCAAAAATAAACACAGTACTAATGCCCGTTTCGACACCATAAATAAGGTGTCATAAACAGCGTGGAATTGTGGTAACCAATGGGCCACGGCAATAGCTAGACAATAAAAACCGATAAAATACGGCAGGTTAAGCTTGCGCTTATCGCCACCAAACAGCACTGCGCTGACTAATGCGATCGGGATAATCCACAGGGCGCGGGCGAGCTTTATGGTGGTAGCGGTTTTTAAGGCTTCATCGCCATAGGCCGAAGCGGCGCCGACAACCGATGAAGTATCGTGGATGGCGATGGCACTCCATACGCCAAAATCGTATTGGCTCATATTGAGCAAGTGGCCGAGAGCGGGGAATAAAAATAGCGCGACTGAATTGAGCACAAATACGCAGGCTAACGCAGTGGCGGTTTGATCGTTACGCGCATTGATGGCCGGAGCGACTGCGGCAATGGCGCTGCCACCACAAATAGCAGTACCAGAAGCAATCAAATGGCCCGTGACATGATCAAATTTCAGGGCGCGGGTAAGCACAAACCCTAAGCTCAGGGTGAAAAAGATTGAGCCAACAATCAGGCCGAAGTTGTGGGTGCTCGCCTCTATCGCCGCGTTTAAGTTAATCCCAAACCCTAAGCCAATGATCGAATAAGACAGGAGTTTTTTGGTGAGCGCGGCGATATTCCATTGCACTGGCACCCAGCCAAGACTGGCTAAGGTAAAACCTAAGACTAGCGCCATGGGCGATGAGATAAAAGGCGCGAGGCATAACAAGCCCGCACAGATGAAAACGATGCGGTGAGTCTTATTATCTTGCTGTGATGTTGATGAAGAATTCATAACGCCTTAGGCTCGAGCGATTCGGTTTATCGTTCCAACCATAGATCTTCACATTAAGCGACGGATACAAAATGGCGATCAATTGGATTGATCATGGAGACAGATGCAAGAGGGCATTATAGCTGTGTGTATGATCCTCAATAAAATCAATTAAACTTAACTAGTTAATCAGTTTTATTGACTCTCAGAAGGTTTGGCAAAGCAGGAGGGTAAATCGAAGAAGATGAACTGTGCTCAGTTCATCTTCTTAGCTAGATAATAAATGGTGAGCTTACAGAGCGTAAAATTATAAATTTACGATACTTTTCAAACTGTAATCACTGCCATCCTTTGCGGTAAACAACTTATCTTGGGTGTCGTTAGCGCTGGACATACCCGCATGTAATAGGCTGAGCCAATGGCGCGATGCGGCAGAACGTGACTCTGGTGTTCCGACTACCATGTTTAATGACGTTCCGATTTGGATATCTTCCAGATTGGCAACGTCTCTCGCACCTATCATGCCACTGCGGTCGAAACTGAGTTCAACGTGGCAACCTAGGTCCTGTAACACTATGGCGCAGGGCGCATCTTTAGTGCCGTTAAAGGCCACAAACTGTTTTGGCTGACGTAAACCACTGTGGCTGCCATCGGCAAAAAAGGCCAACAGGTGCTGGTAGTAAACCACATAGCTGCTCACATCTTGGTGTGAACCAGAGTTAAGTGGAAAGAGGCGGTCGAGGAATTGTTTCGCATTAGCGATCTTCTCGTGCTCGGTGACATTGACTTGGGCCACGGCTAGCACTTCTTCTGCGATGAGGCTGTTTAGATTCGGTTGGATCTGGTTGCTCTTGATAATTGACATATTCATCGCTTGTTCCTCTCACTCTTTCAATTTAAAAAAAATTCAGGGTTTTGATTTAACTTTTGGCTTATCAAAGTTTGTCTTCAATTTGGTTTGTCCGCTTTGAGTGCTTAGCCACTTTTAGTGGGAGTGGTTAAGCATTTCTTGTACTGGAATGGCTTAGCTTGTTCGCATTAGCCTTTCCTTGATTGCTTGATTTGTAGTCTAGTCTTTTTTTGACTACAATTTCACAATAAAAATTTTACACTGTGAATTTTACAAAATGCGCAATGACCAGAGCTTGATGAGAAAATCACATTTCCTAGGCACAAAAATACGTAACCTACGGAAACGTAATAATTTAACTATGGAAGATTTGTCGGCACGCTGCATTCGAGTCGACGCCGGAAGTGCGCCCTCTGTGTCATATTTGTCGATGATCGAGCGTGGAAAACGAGTGCCGAGTGCCGGAATGCTGGCAGTCATCGCCGCGGTTTTTCAAAAAGACGCCGAATGGTTCTTAGACGATGTGCCTGAAGAAAACGCCATTACGCCAGACAAGGGCCGCCGAGGTGGCATAAGCGGTATGGCGCTCGAACCCAGTTTTTTGTTTTCCAATGATATTTTACAAATCGCGATTCCAGAAATGCTGTCGCAAACAGGGATCTCTGGTCGGCAGTTTGCCCATTTATTGATCCGCGCCCATCAAGAACACCATCAAAATCATTTCCCCGATCTTGAACGGGCCGCCGAAGAAGTCGGCCTCAAACGTATGCCCTTATCTCTGGACGATATGTTGGATATCGCTAAGGGAATGGGATTAAAAATCAAATGGATAGATAGTACGCCGCAGGAAGTTATCGATGAAATGGGCGTGAGTTCGCGTCAGTTGGTCACCTCATTTATTGAGCCGCCGAGCACGATTTATGTAAATAAAATCCTCAAAAATCGCCCCAACAGACTCAAATATGATTTAGCCGTGCACATAGGTCATTGCGTGTTGCACAACAAGGACGGCCTCAAGAGTGTGATGATCTCAGGCCGCAAATTAGAAGTGGATGAAGAGGCGGGTATGCAGTCCAATACCTTGAACGCGCAGGATATTTTGCATGCGTGGCGCGATTTTGAATCGAGCTTCTTCGCTGGTGCGCTGCTGTGCCCTAAAGTGCCTTATCGCCAATTACTCGACCGCCACGGTTATGAGATTGAAGTACACAAGCAACTGCAAGTGTCAGCCTCAGTCGCCATGCGGCGCATGACAGTGGTATCTCCTTATCCTCATTGGCATTATTTCGACGCTTACGCACCGGGCAAGCTCAAAGCCGTTTACCGTGGTAACGGGATTCCACTGCCTTGGGGCAATATGCGGTTAGTGGAAGACCCTTGTCAGCATTGGGCCGTCTTTAGGATGATCAGTGAGCCGACGGTCGGCACTTCTGCACAGATTTCGATTTTAAACGTCGGCAACGAACCACGCATTTACTGCTGCGAGTCGATTAAAGTCGAAGACTCGGCTGGCAACCCGCATGTGCTCTGCGCCGGTATCGATTTAAATCCAGCCATTGAAGCCCAAGGTAAAGATGCCCTGTCTATCGCCCACGATTTGAAGAATGCCTGTGTCGCCAGCGGCGGTTCAGTCACTATTCCAAAACACATTAAAAGCGATCTGGTGAGCGTCGCAAAAATCCTCAATATCAACTGGATAGAACGCGGGATTAAAAACGACGCCCGCCTTATTTGCTCCCGCGGCGCCGTATGCCCACGTCAACCAAGTTGCTATCAAGCAGGTAAGTCACAGTGTGATGGGGCAACGTAAATCACTATTTGATTTACGTTGAGTTTTGCGGCCTTACGGCCGAGAAAGTCGTGGGGCTTCACCCCACACCCGACCAAGGAGGACTGCTCGTCCTATCCTCCTTGGATGCTCCATGACGCCCCCAACGGAGTTGAAAGCTCCTTGTGCTCATTGGCAAATTTGCTATCGCTTCCGAAGTCCTCGCTTTACATCCATGTAAAGCACTCCAGTTCGGCAATCCTTGCCTCTCGCTCATAAGCGCGAAAATCACCGATTTTCATTCGCCTTGCGGCAACTCCGAGGGGAATAGTATTCTGCGGCATCAGGTATGAAATTTAGGCTCGAAGAGATTTGCCTGTCATATCTTTTGGGTTTGTTTTCTTGAGCAAAAAGTGTTGGCTAGCATTTTTTGACTTTAACTATTTGTTATATTAGATGATTTACATAAGATCGCGTATTTATTTGATTTTAAATGATAATTTTTGAAGTGTGGTTATAGGCGGAATCGAGTTTAAACATATCGGAGGAAGGAATGGAAAGTTATAAATTAGCAGAAAAAGATCCAAATGATTTAGTTGAATCTTTGATTCATAAATATGGTGACAGTCCTTGGACTAAATCGGTTGTTGCGTCCTTACCTGTTATTGGTGCTTTTTTAGATTCTCACTTCAACTCAATGGCGAATGAAATATATCAGCGTCGTATTGAATCGATGTTTAGCGAAATCAACAATGAGTTGAGTTACATAAGCGATCAAATTGTAGATAAAGACTACTTAAAATCAGAAGAGTTTTTTGATCTTTCGCAGAATGCATTTAGCCGAGCTATAAAAATAGCAGATACTGAAAGAATATCCGCCATTGCTCGAATCATCGCTGAATCAATCATTGGTAAGCAGGCTACCTCTATTCCTTCTTTTGATTTAGTGAGCGTTATAGGTGAAATGTCACCATCTGAAGCCTGCATGTTTGGTGAGATTGGAAAGATTTATCTAGAACATAAACCTCTCTTAACTGGGTCGGGAAATACTTTATTTCGAGTGGAAGACATTCTCAACGTTTTACCTCCAAATTTGCAGAAAATTGCAGGTTTCTTATGCGCAAGACTTGAATCAAAGGGCTTACTTTTTTCAATTCTTGAATACTATGGTTTAGATGACGCTGGTGAAGAGCTTCTTAAGTACTTTCGGTCACAATGCTTGTAATCCATGAAGATAAAATGTTCATTTCCGTGAGATTACTTTTTTATTGAAAAACTGTGGCTAACAATCAATGTCAATTCTTCTGCTTCATCGAGAATATTTGGTTTTACTGTGATGTCTCAGGAATTAACGAGATTAAGCACTCGCATGTAAGTGACCGTTGGCGGCATGGATGCCGCCGTCGAGCCTATAGGGATATATTCACGGCGAGTCACTGGAATGAGAGTGCTTAATCATTTCTGCGTCGCTTATTAATATGCTAGGTCTAGAATTTAACGGTGCGATTGGCTTCAATCAGAACCATTATCTAGCTAATGGTTAGCGGATAGCAGCATCAATTCCAGTAGTAAAAATTGTCTGTATTGAGCCTGATTGACGTCATTTGGTTTTTAAAATCATGGATTAATACAACAAACCGAGCAAACACACTACGGTGCTGGCGGGCAATATGGGCTGTAACCAGCGTGGTTTGTAACTGAGTAAAATCACTAGGATTATCGAACTTAAACACACCCAGCCGAGCAGTAATACGCTGGCGTACGCGGGGCCGTAGTGACGACTGGCAAGCCAATAGCACAGGACGAGCGTTGCAGTACCAGCGGTGCGAAATCCGCGTGCCTGTGCATCGGTTAACGGGCGGTTACGCACGGCGCGGTGGTGGCTAAAATAAGATAAGGCCAACAGCCCCATGGCGATAAAACAGGTTAACAATTCGACTGTGGCTGTCATGATTCAACTCCTAATTCTGTCGTCGCTTTGGTTACCCTTGTAGCCAGTACTTTTTTAGGGCTACGCAAGCGTTTGGCTGCCATGTAAAACAGCGCTGCAAGCGCGAGCATCATGAGATCAAATCCTGCGAGAACATAGGCTTGGCGCTGTAGATTGTTTATCAGCTGATACTGTGAAGTCATGGCATTGAGCAGGGGTAACAGGCCATAGAGCAAGGCTGTGAGTAAAAAGAGTCGTTGCCATGTTTGTTTATCTCGTTTGAAGCAGGCGAGCAATGCGACTAACGCCCAACTGATAAAGAAACAATGGATTTCCCAGTTCTCTCTATCCACAAAGGTGACGGGTAAGAGTCGATTGGCATAAAAATAACAGGCTAGCGCTATGGGCAAGCCAGCAAACGTGGCGAGATTCAACATGTTCACTAGCGTGAGCCCGCTATGATTCTTATCTTTTTTAAGCTGTTTTTGTGCCAGTTTTTCGGCCCACATAATTGCGCCGCTGGCGATCATCACGCAGCCCGTTAATCCCGCCAGTAAATACAGTAAACGTAGGCCTTGGCCAGCAAAGCGACCACTGTGCAAGGCTATCATGGCACTTTGGGTTTGATTCGCTCCCGAAGTCACTGCCGACTGCGCCAACACAGTACCTGTCACAGTAGACAAGTGATACCAAGGCGCTTGCTGATTTAAGTTGTGCTCAGGGGCGATTTTGACTGTTACGCTGGCATTGCTGTCGTTGAGATTATCAAACTGCAAGCCTTCAATTGGTGACTCACCCACGACACTGTGAATCGCACTGAGTAAACTCTGACTATCGAGCATAGTGGCTGGCGTGCCAGTGGCGGCGGGAGTTTGGTAAATGGGTTTCCATTGCGAATAAAAGGCTTGAGTTTCATCACCATATTGCGTGTTAAGTCCCCATGGCATATACATAAACATCAGGGTCACTAGGCCGGTATAAGTGATCATAAGATGAAAGGGCAATGCGAGCACTGAGCTGGCGACATGGGCATCTAACCAAGAGCGCGGGCCTTTTCCGGGGCGAAAACTAAAGAAATCCTTAAAAATACGTTTGTGGATCACTATCCCGCTGATGATGGCGACCAACATGAACATAGTGCAAAAGCCGACAATCCAACGCGCTGTGAGCACACTCATATAGTACAAGTCGAAATGCAGTCGATAGAGAAAGTCGCCCCCTCGGCTTTCCCGTGCTTTAGGTAAGGCTTCACCTGTCGTAGGGTTAATAAAGCCTTGATGATAATCACCAAATCGCTGTCCTTCAGCGGCGGGATCGCTCCATGCATAGGTCAGTAATGGCACCCGTTGTGTGGGTAAGTAAATCCACCACGACTCAGCGTCAGGCGCTTGTTGTGCCAAGGACGTGAGGCCCTTGAGTATTAATTGTTGATTATCCGCATTGGCATCATATTGGCTGCCGTGGTTTTCGGGTTGCATCCACAGGTTGATTTCAGCACGGTAATAGGCCGCTGTTCCGGCGAAAAAAACCAGAAACAACACCCAGCAGGTGAGTAATCCCACCCAAGTGTGTAGCCAAGTCATTGAACGAAAAAAGGAGTCTTTCATAATCCACTCCCTTGAGCACTTGTAGCATCAAACGCTTTAGCGGCGAGGTAAGCTAAATACAGCAGACTGCTAAGCGTGAATAAATCCAGCCAGTATCGCCAGGTTGATTTAACGCTGAACACCCAAATCACGGCGCAGGTGTACACAGCAAATGACAGCATCATGGCGGTTAACACCCGATCAACCTGAGATAACGGCAGGATTTGCGCGAGCAAAATAGTCGCTACCGCACTTAATAAATAGCCACCAAAGGTTGCCGCGAGACAGCGATTACCTATGTGCAGGCTATCGCGCCAAATAGTGGTGTTTTTCCAACGCGTTAGCCTTTGTATTAACGGCTGAGTCATGGTGATTTTCTCAGTCATTATGGTGTGCCACTTTGGCTGAACTGGCGGTTAAATTGGCCCTGTTGGTGTAGGACAACACAGAGATTAACAGCGCGGGCAAAAAGGTTAAGCTGAGTAGCGTTGCCACGATAAGACCTGCCAATACCACTATGCCAACGCCGCGGTAGAGTTCACTGCCAGCCCCAGGGAATAACACCAGCGGCAATAAGCCAAACAAGGTCGTCGCGGTAGACATTAAAATCGGTCGCAATCGATTAGCGACGGCAGATTTGACGGCATCAACGACACTAAACAGACCCGATTGCAGGTTTTTACGGCTCTGTTCCACGATCAAAATTGGGTTGTTAACGACAGTGCCGAGTAGGATTAAAAACCCAAGCATAGTAATCATATCAAAGGGTTGGTGCCAACCTTGGCCGCCAAGATACGCAAATAAGCTGCCAATAGAATTAAGCGCTTGTAAGCCGACTAACCCGCCTGCGAGTCCGAGCGGGATAGTGATCAGCACAAATAACGGATAACCCCAGTGATTAAAAATCGCGACTAATAACAAGTAGATGATCAACACGGCGACCAGAAAATTGCTGGAGAGTGCCGCTTTTGTCGCTTCGAGCTGATCGGCTGCGCCCGAAATGTCTAAACTGACATCTTTGCCGACCGCACCTTGTTGATAGAGGATGGGGACTAGTTCTTCCCGCACCTTAGCCACAGCGGTTTCCAGCGCAATGGAGCGCGGCGGAATAATGTAAAGGGTCACGGTTCTGCGGCCATCGACGCGGCGTAAACTGTCGCTATCCATCTGCTCGCTAATGTCGGCTAAGGCTTGCAGTGGCAGTACATTACCCTTAGGCGTGACTATCGGCGCGAGCGCCAATTGCGACAGACTCTGTTGATTGCCTGCCAGACTAAATAGAAAGATATCCACCTTGTTATCATTGAGGAAAAACTCGTCGACATAGGCGCCATCGCTCAGTGCCGAAACCGCATAGCCAAACTCGCTGCCGCTAAAATCTTGTTCTACAAGACGTTGCCAGCGAGGGGAAATCTGCCATAGCGGTTGGTCTAGCGATAAGGTCGATGGGTCTGAATACAGCTGCGGCTCGGCAAATACTTTTTCCGCCGCTTGATACGCCGCTTCGGCAGCGCGATAGAGACTGGCTTGATTCGGGCCAGAAATATCCAAGGCGACAGCGCGGGTGCCACCATCGTTGCTGGAAATAATCGAACCCCGCGATGAAAAGGCGCGCATGCCCGGATATTGCTCAAACAAGGCGGTGAGTGAGCTCATCATGGCATCCATATCTTGGCTGCGAACGGGCTCGCTCATCACCCAAATACTGCCGACACCTACGCTGAGGGTATAGTATTTTAGCGGCGGAATTTTTTGCTCACCAGATTCAAAGGATGACGCCTCTGCATTGACTCTCGCCGATAGCTGAGTCGTTAATTCTTCAGCAATTTTAGCCATTTCCGACAGGTTGTAACCCGGCGGTGCGACCATAGAGGTAAAGGCTTTTGGTTCTTCACCTTCGGGTAAATATTCGGCCGGAGGCATAAGCCAAGCCGCTAGCCCAATCGTTAAGGCGAGCGAGAGCATAATCACAGCGGCGCGGCGTCTTGCCGACAGTACCAGCTGGCTGACTAAGCTCAATATGCGTGATGCTTTGGGCTGCTTACTTTGGTTTGTCTGCGCCGAGTGCATCTTACCGAAACCAAAACGGGCAATAGCGGCGGGTACGATGAACACCGCGACCAGCATAGAAGCGATAATGGATGAAGCGATGGCAATCGCGATATCCGAGTACAGTTGTCCCGCTTCTTGTTTGATAAATAGAATGGGTACAAACACCAGTACTGTGGTGAGTGTCGAGGCTAATACTGCGGGCCACACATCGTAGATACCACTGATGGCTGCTTCGAGACGATCTAATCCGCGTCTGCGCGCTTGTTCAATGCTTTCGAGCACCACAATGCTGTTATCGACCGTCATGCCGATGGCAAAGGCAACACCCGCCAATGAAATGACATTAATGGTGCGATCAAACACCAGCAGCCCGACGAAGGCGGCTAAGGTACACAGCGGAATACCGATAACACCAATCAGGGTGGCTCGATTCGAGCGCAAGAAGAGATACATGACCAAGGTTGCCAGTAAGGCTCCTAGGCCTAAATTGACCCACACATTTGCAACAGAATCTTGCACATAGCGCACATCATCACTGAATAACTCTAACTGCATGGCGTGCTGGGCGAGTTGATTTTGATTGATCTGCGCTATCACGGGCATCATGGCATCTTTGATGGCGATAACGTTAGAACCGACATCCCGTTTGACCGCTAAGCTGAGGGTACGTTCTTGTTCGGCAAAGGACAGTTCGCGGATCTCGGCGTGGTCGAGTTTTATCTCGGCCACGTCTTGCAGCAGAATATTCGTATTACCTTGGCGTTTTAAAATCAGTTGCTTAAGTTGATTTAAATCCTCAAAACGGCCAATTACCCGCAGTAAATAACGTTTTTTACCACTGTCGATATCGCCCGCAGACGTGTCCTTGTTGCGATCTCGAATGGCTTGGCGCACGTCCATAATGCTGATGCCGCGTTGGGCGAGTTTGGCGGGATCGAGCCGTATTTGAATTTGCCGTTCAGCGCCGCCTTGAATAGTGACGGAGGAAACGCCTTTGACGCGCTCCATTTGTGGGCGAATGAAATCGTTAGCGAAATCGCGCATCATGTCTATATCTAGATTCAGCGGGTTCCCCGCGACAGGCACGAGGCGGAAATACATGAAAGCGTTGTCTGAATATGAACTGCTGTAAAGCCTTGGTTGATCGACGTTTTCTGGATAAGACGACACTTGACTGAGCGCATTGCTAACACGAATAAGCGCATCGCTGATCTCAGTGCTTTGGGGGAATTCGAGTTCTATCCATGCCGAACCCGTATCTGCCCAAGATGTCATGCGTTGTAAGTTGGGCAGGGTGCGCAGGTAGCGTTCCTGCTCAAGCAGAATTTCTTTCTCGACGTCTTGCGGCGTTGCCCCCGGCCAACCTGTGGCCACGCTGATGGTGCGCACATCTAAGTCGGGGATCATTTGGATTGGGATACGCAGTGCTACAGCCGTGCCCAATACGCAAAATATCAGGACTATGACCGACAGTAAGGTGCCATGTTTAATTCCAAACTTCAGCATCCCACTAACCTCCTACTGCAGAGTTGAGTACAGAGACTGGCTGTTGGTCTTGTAGGCTCTCGTTACCGCGGATCACTACGGGCGCATCTTTAGGTAATGGGCTGAGGATTTCAATTCCGATGGCGCTCGTATGGCCCACTTGAACGGTATGCCGTTGGGCTATGTTGTTTTGCACGGTAAAGACACTGAACTGGCCGTCCGGGTGACGGACTAGCGCATCTTGCGGCACGACAACACTGTGTTGCGCCCGCTGTAAGTGGAAGGTCGCAGTGGCCGATGTGCCGGGCATCAAAAGTCCACTCGCATCAGGAATGGTTAAGCGCACCAAGAAGCTGCGAGCATTGTGGTCGCTCACGGGGACGAGTGCATTCACATGGCCGATAAACTGCTGTTCAGGCAGCATATCTGCGGCAATATCGACTTGAGTTGCTGTGGCTATGTTTTGGAACATTTCCTGTGGGACTTGAATATCGAGCCAGAGCTGCTCTTGGGACACTAAGGTGAAGATTTCTGTGCCGACATTGACCCATTCACCGATTTCAGTTTGTTTGCTTGCAATCACTCCCGCAAACGGCGCGATCAGTTGGTGGCGGGCGACCACCTCTTTTTGGTGTGCTAATGCTGCCGTTAAACTCTGCAGATTAGCTTCGGCTTCGGTTAACGCCGCTTGACGAATCGCGCGCTCCGTTTCGGGGAATAATTGCTGAGAACTGAGCGTTTGCGCCTCGGTGAGGAGCCGCTGTTTTTCTAGCAGCATGGTCTTAGCGGCCATTACATCGGCCTGACGCTGTGCTAATTGGTGTACGGCTAAGGTGTCATCGAGTGCGAGTAGAGGCTGGCCAGCGCGGACTTGCGATCCCGCATCGACCAACACTTTGGCGACTAGGCCATCGGTGCGAGCCGATAAGCGGGCCACCCGTGCGGATTTAATGGAGCCACTGAGTGGCAAAAGTTCATTGGTATTGCCTGTTTGGGGCAAGGCAACTGTTACTGGTACTGCGTTTGCGTGGACTGCAAAACACAGTAGGTATAAACCTATCATTAAATACCGCACGTTAACTCCATCTCACTATTAAGATCATTACTGAGTGATAAAACTCGTGGTGGTGATGTGTAAAACACTATCAACTTCGTTGCCAGCCAGTGTTTGTTTGCCTTCTGTGGTGTGGTTACTGACGAGCAAGTAGCGGCCTGCATCTGGGGTATCGAGGGCGAACTTACCTTGGGCATCTGTGGTGAAAGACTTGCTCCAAAAACCGGGGCGATAAACTTGTACTGGATGATTCACCAGTGGCGCGCCTTTATAGCTAAGCACAAACTCGGGTGTACCTGACTTTACTGGCGTAAATTCAAAATCTTGCAGCGCTTTGGTGTGTTCTTGTCCCGTGCGGGCATAGAGTATTGCGGCTTGTAGTCCTGTCTCGGTTTTCCAGGGTTGCCACGCGGTATCGGCATAGAAGCTGACGTCACTCTTGCCATCGCGTGTTTTAACCAGTAGATGATCGGCCTGCGCTGTGGCGGTCAGCGGTGCTTTGGCATTGGCATCGAAAATCCTTGCCGCGCTTAAGGATGCTAACTCTTCTGCCGAAGCTTGCTCTGAACCCGGTTCGCCAAATTGCACTTTAACCGAACCATCGGTATTACGCTCAAGCCACACTTCATGCGCTTGAGCCGAAAAGGCGATTCCACCGAGTAAAGTAAGTATTGCAAATGCTTGTTTCATATAATTATCCTTAATGTTGTTTAGGGTAGCGTGCAAATTTTTACAGTGTCCAACGTAGTGACAGCGTGGCATTACGTGGCTCGCCAAAGTCTGCGTAACCCCAGAGTGAGCGGTTATAGTTTTTGTCGAAAATATTGTTAATGTTCACTTGCATCGAAATCGACGGTGTTATTTGGTAGCCAAACATTAAGTCGACGAGTGAGTAGGCTGATTGTGTTTGGCGATAAGCCACATTCGGCGCGCCATCGACGCCATAAATAGTGCCTTGATAGAAAGTGCTGCTCTGCCAGCGCCAGCTTGCGCCCGCAGTAATGCCCGGCAGAATGTCTTCAAAGTTATATTTAGTGGTGAGTTTGAAAATATCTTCGGGTAGATAAGTTTGACGACGTAGGCCATCTTCATCTTCCGCGTCGTTATGGGTATAACCGCCACTGATATCCCATAAGTCGGTAAGCCGTCCGGCAATTTCTAACTCGTAGCCCTTGGTGGTAATGCCATCCACACTTTCGTAGATAGAATCCCCAGAAGGGAGCTGACCTTTACCCGCATATTCGGGTTCGTTGTCTTTATTGGTTTCGTAGATGGCCGCTGACATATTGAGTGTGTCATCGAACAGTGCGACCTTGATGCCGCCTTCGACGTTGGTGCCTTCTGCGGGTTCGAGCAGTTGGCCATCTTCACCAAAATAGGTGCCAGGTTTGAAGATTTCAGTACGGCTGGCATAGACAGAGATTTGTTCGGTCACATCGTAGACTAGGCCATAGTAGGGGATGAAAATACCGGTTTTTTCCATGGTCGCATCTGTGCTGTTACCCACGAGATCATGCTTTTCATAGGACCAGTTACTTACGCGTCCACCGACCATTAATTTCAGTGAATCCAACACATTGACACGGACAGTGCCGTAAACACCCGATTGGCTTTGCTCATTGGTTTGGCCATTGGTGGGTGAATTAGGCAGATTAGGCTTGGGATAATGGCCTTGATCCGCCACGTTATAGCGACGTTGGCGTGCGGAGTTTGTGTTGATGTTATCAAACTCGTTGTCACCATAGTTAAAACCGATCACCGCACTATGTTCACGGCCGAGTAAGTCGAAGTTACCCGTGGCGTACAGGTTGAAGCTGTTGGTATCGGATTCGCGATCATGCTGGGCGGCATAGGTATCGCCCCAAGGGCCAACAAATTCGCCGGTTGATTTGACAATATAATCGCCAGGGTAAAAGGCCAATGCGTCTATGGTGGCGTTGGCAATACGATAGGCACTGACGAGTGACCAGTCGTTATCGAATCTATGTTTAAATTCGGCCATGAGACTATTTTGGGTCACATCCCAATGGGTCCAGTCCTGTGAGCTGGAATAGCTGCGGCCAAAATCGACAGCTGTGCCATCGGTATAAAATGCGGGATTAGAGTTCCAGTTATACACGCCGTCGGTTTGCGATTTTTGATAGTCCGCAAACAGTGATAGGCTAGTATCTATGCCGAGACTCGTTTCAACTACGCCATAAAGCACAGTGGTATCGCGCTGATAGCGGTCGATAAATGAATCGCCTTTCTTCACCGCACTCACGAATCGACCTTTCACATTGCCAGAATCCGTTAGCCAGCCAGAAACATCGGCCTCTAATCTATAGGTATTCCATGAGCCATAACTGATACTTGCCGTGGCACGGGTGTCATCCGTTGGGCGTTTACGAATAAAATTAACCGTGGCAGAAGGTTCACCTAAACCGCTTAAGATCCCAGCCGCACCTTTTAATACTTCAACCCGTTCGGCAATTACAGGGTCTAAACCTTGATCTATTGAGCCGCTGTAAACATGGGATGAAGAGGTCGTGATTAAGCCGTCAATTTGCACCCCGCTGTCGAGTGCATAGCCGCGCACGAATATCTGACTATTTTCAGAGGCATCGCCCACCATAGTCACGCCAGGAGTGTGATTTAACACTGACTCCATAGTGACCAAACCTTTGTCGCTAATCATCTCTTCGGTAATCAAAGTGACGCTTTGTGGGGTTTCTTTGAGTGACATAGACAAACCCGTGGCGCTATTCATTGCTGCGCGGGTGTATGTCCCTACCACGTTCAATCTTTCTATCTGTTCTGTATCTTTTTTCTCATCTTGCTTAGGGTCAGTATTGGCTTGAACCGTCAGAGTAAGTGTGCTGAGAAGTACAGGGATCAATGGCGAGCGCCAAGACGTTAAAACAGATAGGGGAGGCATGGTATTTCAATCCTTTCAGGCGATTTCAGATTAAATGATGATTGGCGATCCTGAGTGCAAATAAAGCATATAGTTGCAAATGAGAATCGATCGCATAATAGGTTTGTTGAAAATAAATGCAATATGCCCAATGTGTAAATTGTTGAAGCAGGGTTGTAACTTATTGGCGAATGGTTTGTCAGCGAGCTGTGATAAGCGGTCGCGGTGGGTGTGGCACTTTTAGCGCATGCCTTACTATAACTCGGTTTCGGGCCAGCGACTTTGAACAAAAGCTGTTGTGACTCAAGTTCTCTTAGCCAATAAAAAGGCCACAGTCGTTACCGACTGTGGCCTTTAATCTTTACAATCGAATCGAAATCCAACCGACGTATTAAGCCTAAAAGTGTGATTTACATTCTCGGTTTATGCCCGTACTTGGCCTGTGCCTGAGACTAAATACTTCTCAGCGGTCAAGGATTCGAGCCCCATTGGGCCGTAGGCATGTAGCTTAGAGGTCGCGATGCCAATTTCGGCGCCAAGACCGAGTTCGCTGCCGTCGGAGAAGCGCGAAGAAGCATTGACCATCACCACTGAAGCATCGACTGCACGTTGGAAGCGTGCGGCAGTGACTTCGTTTTCGGTGCAAATCACTTCGGTGTGCTGGCTACCAAAGCGGGCAATATGTTGGATTGCATGGTCGAAGTGATCGACTTGGCGAATGGCAATTTCGAGATCTAAATACTCTTGGCCGAAATCGTCTTCTTCCATATAAGTACAGTTTTCGAAGTAGCCACCGGATTGAGTACAAGCGTTGATTTTAACCTTATGCTCGGCTAGCGCTTTGGCCACTTTAGGCAGAAATTGCGCGGCAATTTCTTGGTGCACTAAGAGCGCTTCGAGGGCATTACACACGCCTGTGCGCTGGGTTTTACCGTTGAGCAGTAAGTCCAACGCAATATCCAGATCGGCATCTTTATCGACGTATAAATGACACACGCCTTTAAAATGCTGGATCACTGGGATTTTACTGTTGTCAGACACAAAGTTGATCAAGCCTTCGCCGCCACGGGGAATGATCACATCGATATAATCTCGTTGCTGCATCAGTTCCAACATCAGGGCACGGTCAGGATCGGGCACTACAGTGATTAACGCCTCGGGCAAGCCGTACTGTTTCAATACGCTTTGCAAAATGGTGGCGATAATTTTACTGGTGTGCAGCGCCTCTTTACCACCGCGCAAAATCACGGCATTACCGGATTTAAAGCACAGGGCACCTGCATCGGCAGTCACATTCGGACGCGCTTCATAAATCATACAAACCACGCCTAATGGCACGCGCATCTTGCTGATGGATAAACCGTTAGGTCGTTGACCAATATAACGTTCATTGCCAATGGGATCGGGCAAGGCAGCGATGGTTTCAATCCCTACTGCCATGGCTTCTACGCGTTCTGGTGTTAGCGTTAAGCGGTCGAGCATAGCAGGGGCAAGGTTATCGGCTGTTGCTCTGTGTAGGTCAATCAAGTTAGCGCTTTGGATTTCGTAGGACTTTTCACGTAATGAACGCGCCATGTCGAGGAGTACAGTATTTTTAAGCTGTTCGTCAACTTGGGCGAGAATAAGAGCCGCTTTAGCAGCTTCTTGAGATAAGTTTTTGATTAAAGTCATATTTACTCCGCTTAGATGTTTACTCACTCATATTTATTCGGCTGATGCTTATTCGAGAATGGCGATATTTTTCTCGGAAATGATCGGTCCAGTCTTTTGCTGAAATTCACTGGCAAACTCGCGATCGTCTTGGTCCGTAATAAAGCTAAGTAAACAACTGCTGTAATTGGATTTGGCCTTGGCCAATTTAGTACCATCACCTTTGCGTACTAAAATGGTGTCACCGGCAGAAAAGTCCCCATTGATGGCAACGACATCGTCGCTGGTCAATTGCTCGCTATGGATATCGAGGGAGATATTAAAGTCATTTTCAACAATGACTTCGCCCTGAGCCTGCGAGGTATGTGTCATCCAGTGCAAGTGATCTTGCATTGGCTTTTCATCGGGGGTAAATAAGGTTCCTGGGTTTTGGCCCTTCAACAATTGGTTGAATGAGTCAGCATCAAAACCATTGATAATAAAGGTTTCGATCCCGTGGGAAATTGCCTTTTTGGCGGCTTGTATCTTAGTCCGCATACCACCAGTGCCGACGGCACTGCTGGCGCCGCCTGCCATGGCGTAGATTTCGGCATTAATCTCGGTCACCTGCTTGATAAGCTGTGCATCGGGATTTTCATGGGGGTTTTGTGTGTAAAGCCCATTCACATCCGAACAGATAATCAGGGTATCGGCATCGGCCGCTGCGGCTACCATGGCCGAGAGATTATCGTTATCGCCAACTTTGAGCTTGTCGGCGGTCACGGCATCGTTCTCGTTGATGATAGGCAGTAGCCCATGTTCGAGTAGGCTGAAAATCGTATCTTTAATACTGATGTAACGATCTCGATTGCGTAAATCACCGTGGGTTAACAGTAGCTGTGCGGTCGGGAAATCAAATAACTTGTTCCATGTGGCCATCATATCGGCCTGACCAGCTGCTGCCATGGCTTTCTTCACTGTGACGCTAGGTTTATCAACCTCGCCAAAGTGATGCCATCCCGCGGCGACTGAGCCCGAAGAGACCAAGACAACTTGGATCCCTTGGGCACGACAATAAGTAATAAATTGGGCAATGCCGAGTAAGTAGTGGCTGCTGCAACCTTGTTTGTGGGGTGCAATCAGGGCACTACCTACCTTAACGACAATGCGTTTCCAGGGTAAGTCAGTCATACCTGCGCGCCTCATCTGTCTTCGGCTAAAACACGGCCAGCCTTATGGAATAATTTAGTGGTTTTGGCACAGGGATCAGTATCGAGTAACGAGACTATCCAAATCACCACACTGCTCACGGCAAAGCCGGGGATCATTTCATACACCACTGTGGTTAAGGCTTTTCCATCTGCCAATACCGGTGCATAAATCCAAAATAGAACGGTAGCTGCGCCAGAGACAATGCCCGCAATTGCGGCTTTGTGAGTTAAGTTAGCTTTATACAAGCTAAATAAAACTAACGGACCAAAGGCGGCTCCGAATCCTGCCCATGCATTACTCACCAGTGACAGCACACTGCTAGAGCGGTCGAGCGCCAGTAGACTTGCGACAATTGCCACGCCTGCTACGCCAAAGCGACCCATTTTCACCATGTCTTTTTCGGTAGATTCTTTCTTCGACATCACGCGATAGATATCTTCCGTTAGCGAGCTTGATGACACTAATAGCTGCGATGAAATGGTGCTCATGATCGCGGCCAGAATGGCGGCCAGTAAGAAGCCACTAATGATCGGATGGAACAACAACTCAGAAAACACGATAAAGATGGTTTCAGGGTCTGTTAGCTTCATACCAAATTTATTGGCGTAAGCGATACCGACAAGGCCCGTTGCCAGTGCACCAATTATGGTCACTGTCATCCAGCCCATACCTATGTGTCTGGCGGTTTTAATGTCAGCGACTGAACGAATCGCCATAAAACGCACAATAATATGCGGTTGGCCAAAGTAACCGAGTCCCCAAGATAGGCTCGAGATAAGCCCTAACATAGTGACGTTTTGCATCGCATCGGTGAAGTGTGGAATCGACTGATAGGCAAAGTTCATCATCTTGTCGGCGCTGGTAAATTCCTGATATGCAACTACAGGGACTAAGACTAAGGCGATAAACATGATACAGCCTTGAACAAAGTCAGTGAGGCTCACAGCCAAGAAACCGCCCAATAAAGTATAAGAAACCACAACAGCGAGGGTGACGACTAAACCTAAGTCGTAGTTCAGGCCAAATGCCGACTCAAATAACTTACCGCCAGCCACTAAACCCGCTGAGGTATACAAGGTAAAGAAGATCACAATTATCGCCGCGGCAATAATACGTATACTGCTATTGGCATTACCAAAGCGTTTAGCAAAAAACTCTGGAATAGTGAGGGCGTTATCCGCCACTTCGGTATAGACCCTAAGTTTAGGTGCGACGATTAAGTAATTGATTAGAGCACCAATCAATAGTCCGAGTGCGATGTAAATGGTTTCGAAGCCAACCAAAAACATAGCGCCGGGAAGCCCCATGAGCATCCAGCCACTCATGTCAGACGCCCCCGCTGAAAGTGCAGTCACCTGTGGACTTACCTTGCGGCCACCCAGAATATAGCCAGACACATCGCTGGTGGATTTTTTGTAAGCGAATAAACCAATGGCGAGCATAGCAATAAAATAAACAGCTAAGGAAATATAAGCGAGGTAATTCATGGATTATTTATCTCCTAACGCTTTGTTATTTTGAATAATACTCGGTTTCAAAATGACAAAGAGATAGGTGCTTAATATTGCAAATAAACACATAAACTGCATTGTTTCCTTGGCGTGTAATCGGGTAAAACTTGCTGCCTGCGAGATGAGATTTTCCTCTGCTGGGGTCTCCGTTGACATAATTTCTCCTTGGTTGATAATTGAATTTATATCACCAATATAGTTAGTGATCTAACTATATTAAGGCATTTTATCGGCCAAATATCAAGCTTCTATTGGATTTAAATGGTTTTGGTGGCAGTAAAAGAGTGGCTTTTGGGGTGGGAAATAGTTTGAGAACTGACTATTTTTCTGAGGTGTTTTTCTGCTCGGCGATACTGTGGGCAGTACGTTCGAAGGTTAAAGTGATGCGTTCAAACATCCCAGTAATCATAGTGAATTGTTCGTTGGGTAACGGACATTGGGCCAGCGCTTGTAATAAGGCTTCGCTGCTGATTTTAAACTCTTCTGCGACTTGTCCGTGGGCGCAGGCGATAAATGCCTGACCTAAATTGTGTTGCCAGAGGTTGAGTGCATTTTCTAAGCCTAAGTTTAAGTGCGTATCTGAAATGCCCTGCAACATGCGCCGCATCCGAATCGACACATGGCCTATATTAAGTGCCGTAAACACCAGATCGGTAAATACCCTCGAACTCTTGCCCGAGCCTTTTTCATAACTGGCGATCCGCAGCAGTCGATCGCCCATGCGGGCGTTAAACCAAGGCTCAGGATCATCATGCTGCGCGATATGCACCAGATCTTTTTGGATGGATTGCAGCAGACGATATTGCATCAACCGCTGGCTAGGTTCGGTAATCAATTTAAACAACCAATACAGCACAGTAACGCCAACAAAAATCGCTAAGGCATTGCTGACGGTGTTTTCTATCGCAAATGAAATGGTGTTGCTGGGCTGCACTAACACAGCAAACGGCACGCAAATGCCGAGCCCATAGGGCAAGGTCGGTCGATTCGCCAAGGCGAGTAAGCCAATAAAAAACGGCCCAGCGAGCACTAAAACTAGGATTTCAAAATCGCCGCTACTCTGTGCTAGTAAAGGTAAAGCGTAAAACACTGTGAGGGGCCCAGCGATAGTGATGCCGACAAGAATGCGGCGCAAAATCGTGGTTAACATCGGCAGTGGCTGGCGCGCCATCATGATGGAAAAGACCACGGGCAGCAGGATCATCATGAGGACCGCGCTCGACCCTGTGCCAATCCACAGTGAAGCCCCAATGACAAACACCGCCATGCTGCGCAGGCCCGTGGTAACGCCTATTAATGGGTCTCGGTGAAACTCCATCGGCGGCGCGTTGAGCTGTACCGCAGAATGACTGGTCAGCACGTTGTAGCTCTTGAGCACCATGATCAGATCGGCGCTTAATTCCATCGCGACTTTGAGTAAGCGCGTCTCTAACGGCGCGCGGTCGCGGTATTGCATCAGGTTTTGCTGGAGTTGATACCTCAAGGTGCGTGCCATTTTGTAGCATTCTTGGTCATCACTGGATTGCGCCATCAAGGTAAAACTACTGCGCATATTGGCTAAGGATTTCGCGAGTGGTTCGCTAACAAGATGGGAATGATTACGTTGCAGCCGGCCAAATATTTGGATTGCCGCCAATAGCGAAAGAGTCTTATTGCAGAGAAAGTTCGCCGCATGGCTCTGCCCGCGTCCTTCGGGGCCTTCATAAATCACTGCGCTGGAATCGTCACTCAGCGCCGATACTGACTCCATAATCGTGTCGATATGTTCATGGCGACTCGCATGTTCCCCTAGTAAATCGAGTTCTAATGCAAGATAGTTAAGCGTATGATTAATGGTGTTTTTAGCATGCAATTGTAGACTATGTTTTACCTTGGTCGGCCAAAGTAGCGAGCTGACCAAGACGGCGCATATCGCCCCAACAACAATCTCGCTGATCCTCGACTGCGCCACATCGAATATTTTTGCGCTATCGGCCGTGCTCGGGCTCGCCATCACAATGAGCACTATCAAGCAGGCGGTCATGCCCGCCATAGCAAACGCATAGACAAAGTTTTGCTGGCGCACCATGGCCGATAACCCAGAATTTAGCCCTATCCAGCAGGCGAGTAATCCTAAGGCGAGTTCGGGATAGGGCGTAAACCCGTTGAGTATGGCAATCCCTGCGAGCGCACCGACTAAGGTGCCGCCGATTTGGCATAAGCCCTTTTCGATCACGAGCCCGCTTTCGGGGCGGATTTGCAGGAATACCGCCGACACCAGCGCCCAATATGGCCGTTCTAGATTTAAGAACATGGCCACATATAAGGCGAGCGCCATCGAGATCACGCCTTTAATCGCGAAGATGAGGGTTCGTCGGTCTGGAAAGAATAAACTCTTCAGTAACAGCGTCATAATGACTATTTGTCAGTTTGTAGCTGGATGGAAACTGTCATGCCGACGCTCAGCTCTATGTCCTTAGGAATGCTATCTAGCTGGATATCGACCGGAATACGCTGCGACAACCTCACCCAATTAAAGGTTTGGCCGATTTGCGGCAATAACTGTCCATTAGTAGTGACATTAGTATTGGCGATTGCTTTACCTATGCTGGTCACTTTGCCATGCAAGACATGGCCGCCACTCATCAGGCTGACATCGGCGTTTTGACCTATGTGAACCAAGGGGATTTTGGTTTCTTCAAAATAGCCTGTGATATAGAGAGAATCTTGTTTGACCAGCGAAAATACCGAGTTGCCTTTGCTGACATAGTTGCCATTGCGCAGACTTAAATTGATCAGCGTGCCATTTTCGGGAGCGTGAATTTGCGTTCGTGCTAAGTCAATTTGGGCGGTATTCAATTGCGCCTGTGCGAGCTCATAACTGGTTCGTGCCAGTTCGGTATTGATAAAAGCTTCGTCGAAGGTTTCTTTGCTGACCAAGTTGTCATTGGTCAAACCGATACGGCGTTTGTACTTATGTTTTGCCAGTTCCCATGCCAATTTTTGGCTTTCCGCTTTGGCATTCAATTCGGCAATCGTGGCCTTGTAGCGGGTATCGTCCACAGTGAACAACACATCACCCTTACTGACGATTTGATTGTCTTTTACATTCAGTTGATTCACCCAACCGGACACATCTGGCGCTATGGTAATGATTTCGGCGCGAACTCGGCCGTCGCGAGTCCAAGGAGAATAAAGGTAGTGTGACCATATCCAATGTCCCGCGATACCTGCAACCGCGACCACAATGAGGGTGAGGCTGATACGAAAGATTTTTCCCATGAACAATCAACTCCCAAGCAAGTAAATGACCAACGCCAGATAGCAGATAAACAGCCCAACTTCGAACCAAGCTTCGCGCCACAGCTTGTGATAGAGCCCAGTTTGATAGAGCACCAAGCGAGTGATACAGGAAAGCAGAAAAGCTAAGGGGATAAAGATAATTAATGGACTAAATAACAAACCATCGAACGCGAGTTCTTTAAGCATTACGCTATTCATCCCGATTACAGTGGCGCAGCGATAACCGCGCTATGTGTTTAAAATGCAAAGTACTCAGTCGAGATTATAGGAAAGTCGCGTGAGAGTTAATGATTTTATGCTATCTGTGATCAATTAGGGCCAGCATTAGCTGGCCCTAAATATGATGAAATCAAAGCGAAAATCACTTCTACCTCATGGTAACGAATTCTTCCGCGCCCGTTGGGTGGATAGCAACAACCGCATCGAAATCGGCCTTAGTTGCACCCATTTTCATGGCGACGCCAAAACCTTGAAGGATTTCGTCCATACCAAAACCAATACCATGAATACCGACGACTTTTTCGTCCTTGCCTGCGCAGACTAACTTCATCTTACAGGCTTGGCGATGGGCCGTGACGGCGGTATACATTGAGGTAAACGTCGAGGTATATACTTTGACGTTATCGTCGCCGTATTGAGTACGGGCTTCTGGTTCGGTCAAGCCCATAGTGCCGATTGGTGGATGGCTGAATACAACGGTTGGGATCAGGTTGTAATCCATTTTGGCATCTGTCATACCGTTAAATAAACGCTCGGATAACAAACGGCCCGCTTTAACCGCAACAGGAGTGAGCTCTACGCCGCCCGCCATAATGTCGCCGACACAGTAAATCCCTTTGTGAGTGGTATTTTGCTGTTCGTCAGTGATGACATAGCCCTTGTTATCTAATTGCACTTCGGTGTTTTCTAAGCCGATATTGCCCGTTGCAGGAGAACGGCCAATCGCCCAAATCAGGCAATCGACTGTGATGCTTTCACCGTTTTCTAAACTCAATGTCAGGCTGTCATCGGCATTTTTGACCACGGCTTTTGGCACGCTATGGGTGTGCAATGTTGGGCCTTCGGTTGCCATGGCATCGACGAGTGCATCAACTAAGATGGGGTCAAAGTTACGCAGCGGTGCATGTTTACGCACTAATAAGTGAGTTTCACTGCCTAGAGCATGTAACACGCCAGCGACTTCAACGGCGATATAGCCCGCACCTACAACGGCTACGCGCTTTGGTTGCTCGCGTAGTGCGAAGAAACCATCGGAGTCGATACCGTATTGCGCGCCAGGAATGTTCGGAATAGTCGGTGCGCCGCCAGTGGCGATAAGGATGTGATCGGCGGTGTAATGTTCGCCGTCCACTTCGATGGTGTTGCCATCGACAAAACGGCCATAGCCATTTAACAGCGTTACTTTGTTATTGGCAAAACCACGGCCATAGGCATCGTGAATGCGGCCAATGTAGGCTTCGCGGTTTTCGACCAAGGTATTCCAATCGAATTTATTAACAGTGACGTCGAAACCATAATCTTTGGCGTAAAGGTTCATCGCTTCGGCAACATGGGCGCCATACCACATGACTTTTTTCGGCACACAACCTACGTTTACACAGGTGCCACCTACGTGTTTGGCTTCGATGAGTAGAACCTTAGCACCACGCATTGCCGCTCGGTTTGCTGAGGCGATACCGCCGCTGCCTGCGCCTAGGCAGATATAGTCAAAATGTTGAGCCATGAGTTTCTCCGTCTTACTTCAAGGATGAGATGCTTTACAGCAGAAGGTCATTGTAGGGGTGTTTGCGATAACAGACCAGCCCATTGCATGACTAACGTATAAGACCGTACTTTGACTGAAAAAGATCCCGAGCTTTACACTGAGCCTAACTGAGCATCGCGTGGTTATCTAGCGGCGATATTGGCACTTGGAGTGATCGTTTTGAGCAGGGCCTTCTGCACCACATTTCAAACATTGCCATTCCTTTTGGCGGGCGCTGAGTTCGTCGGCTTGATGGGCTGCAGCATTATCTTGTTTGCCGCCGAGTTGTGCTTCTAACTGATCCATACGTTTATCGAGCCAGCGGCAGTTGGGGTCATTGGCTACGTGTTCACGGCTGGCAAGTTGTTGCTTGCGGGTGAGTTTTTTACTCTTAGTGGCTTTGGTCGATTGCGTGTCTTTCGTTGATTTAGTGGCTTTGGGTGGCTCAGTCGGCGTGAGAGTGGGAGCTGCATACTCGAAACTGCTTTGCACTTGGTTAGGCACTGTAATCGGCTTGCCCTCACTATCGAGCAAGGTACCTAGGGGCAAAGGCGCGGTTTGTGTCGATTGGGATAAGGATTCTAGACTCGGTTCAGGCTCAAGCCGTTGCCGTGTGTCAGCCGAGCTCATTATTGGGGTAAAAAGCAGAAGCAAGGCAATAACTGTGGTGCGAATAAGGTAGCAGTACTGGGCTAACATTCCTTGTTCCTCGGCAAAATCGATATGAATGGTGAGTCGTTCCGTCGACATTTTGAGTGTAGTTAGCGAGCGTTATTTTGCCAAATGTAGCGGATAAATTGATTGAGCAGGGTTGCATTACGGCGCGAGAAATAAGGTGTTAAAACGTCATCGCAAAGTGGATACCGGCATAGGTCTCATCTTGCGAGCTTATATCGCCATTTGCCGTCGCTTCTTGCTCAATATCACCTTGGGCAATGCTGTGGCTAATGTGGCCGCTAACATTCATGTAGGATGACAACTGATAATTGGCTTCTAGGCCAAACTGTAGGTTATTGCGACCATCATGTTCTTCTGTTCGGTATTTAAAATCAAAGCCTTGAGTGATGTATGGTGTGAGGCTGAGTTGCTCTGTGACATTCCAATAACTGTGCAAACTCACTTCAACAAAGTAACCCGCAGCTTCGGTTGAATAGACGTAACTCATCGATGGTATTAGCCAAGCTTCTGCGGTGTAAGCGAGTTCGGCAAATAGCTCGTTATCTTGGCAACGGCTAATGCTGTAGCCTTCAATGCGCTGATATCCCAGATTTGCTTCTAGGTTCTCGGCGATATTGAACCCATATTCGAGGCCGATATTCCACTCTGTATAGGCTTGGCTATCACCACGGCCGACTAAGGCGTAGGTAGTAAGGTTACCGAATTGCACTGCTGTATTCAGCCAATAGATACCGCCATCTTGCAAGTTATTGCGACCCTGTGAGATGTATTGACTGTCCCACCCTAAATCTAGTGTCACAGCTAAGGCTTCACTAGATTGACTGGGTAATACTGTGTTTGAAATGCTTTCGATACTTTCATTAGCGAGTGCACTGCCACTAATACCATTGATACCGAGAGCGCAGAGGATACCAGCCATGAATTTAACAGAATGTGTTGCCATATTTTTGCTGATTTAGGTAGCAGTGCGTGAGTTACGCGAATAGTACCTTGAACGCACTTAAACATTAATGCGAATTGATTCGATTTGCGATCGAGCCAACAACAATACTTAAGTAAATTAAGTGTAAATCTTAAATGCGAACCAGTTCACTTTTTTTTAGAGGAAATCGAGCTAGATAGCGATATTCGAAGGGAACAATCGGTTTTCTTGCCTTGATAAATAGCACATTAGCCCTTATTTATACTCAAATAACCTCAAGATCCTGCATCTCGCATCTTGAAGTGGCTCGGGCGTACACCCTATACAGATTATTGAGGAGTTAGAATGAGCAACCCTTTGCTTAGCGGCGCAAAATTACCGCTTTTTTCACAGATTAAACCGGAACATATTCAAGTCGCCGTTGAGCATGCCATTGCTCAGTGCCGCACTAAGATTGATGAAGTGCTGCAGAATCAAGGTCCTTACACTTGGGACAATTTGGTCGCGCCATTAGAACAGGTTGACGATGAACTAAGCCAAATTTGGTCGCCGGTTTCCCATATGAATTCAGTGACCAGCACAGATGAGTGGCGTGCCGCCCATGATGCTTGTTTACCTCTTTTATCGGAATACGGTACTTACGTTGGCCAACACCAAGGTTTGTATCAAGCCTATAAAGCGCTGCGAGCATCCAATGAATTTGCACACTTGAGCCAAGCCCAGCAGAGGGTGATAGAGCACAGCCTGCGCGACTTTGAACTATCGGGTATTGGTTTAGATGACGCGCAAAAAGTGCGTTATGGCGAGATTGTAAAACGTCTTTCTGAACTCACCAGTGGTTTTTCGAATCAATTACTGGATGCGACGCAAGCTTGGACTAAGTTGATCACTGATGAAGCTGAGCTTGCTGGTTTGCCCGAGTCTGCCAAAGCCGCCGCTAAAGCGATGGCGCAGTCGCGTGAGCTAGAAGGTTGGTTATTTACCTTAGATTTCCCCTCTTATCTACCCGTCATGACCTACAGCGAAAACCGCAGTCTTAGGGAAGAATGCTACCGTGCGTTTGTCACTCGCGCTTCAGATCAAGGTCCCAATGCCGGAGAGTTTGATAACAGCCCGCTGATGGACGAAATTCTTGCTTTGCGCCACGAACTCGCATTGTTACTCGGTTTTGACAGTTTTGCTGACAAATCCCTAGCGACGAAAATGGCTGAAACGCCGGCGCAGGTGATGGCATTTTTAAATGAATTAGCGCTGCGCTCAAAGGATCAAGCTAAGGCAGAACTGGCTGAGCTGAGAGCGTTTGCTGAGGCCGAATATGGCGTGACTGAAATGGCCTCTTGGGACTTAAGTTTCTATGCTGAGAAGTTGCAGCAGCATAAGTATGAGATTTCACAGGAAATCCTGCGTCCATACTTCCCCGAAGATAAAGTGCTCTCGGGTTTGTTCTACACAGTATCGCGTTTATTCGGCCTTAAGATTGTCGAGCAAAAAGACTTTGACCGTTGGCATAAGGACGTGCGTTTCTTCGATATTCATGACGAAACCGGCGAACACAGAGGTAGTTTCTACCTCGATTTATATGCCCGCACAGGTAAACGTGGTGGCGCTTGGATGGATGACTGCCGCGTGCGCCGTCAAACCGCCAATGGATTACAAAAGCCAGTGGCCTATTTGACCTGTAACTTTAATGGTCCGGTCGATGGCAAACCTGCGCTGTTTACCCATGATGAAGTGACAACCCTGTTCCACGAATTTGGCCATGGTATCCACCACATGCTGACCAAAATCGATGTTGCAGGCGTGTCAGGTATCAATGGTGTGCCTTGGGATGCGGTCGAGTTACCAAGCCAATTTATGGAAAACTGGTGCTGGCAGGAAGAGGCATTAGCCGAAATTTCTGGCCACTTCGAAACGGGCGAGCCATTACCTAAAGCCTTGTTAGATAAGATGCTGGCGGCGAAAAACTTCCAATCTGGGATGATGATGTTGCGTCAACTCGAGTTCTCGCTGTTCGATTTTAGAATGCACCACGAATACGACCCAGCAAAAGGCGCGCGTATTCAAGAAACCTTAGACGAAGTGCGTCGTCAGGTGGCCGTATTAACGCCGCCAGACTTTAACCGTTTCCAACATGGTTTTGCCCACATTTTTGCGGGCGGTTATGCCGCAGGTTATTACAGCTATAAATGGGCTGAAGTGCTGTCGGCGGATGCGTTTTCCCGCTTCGAAGAGGAAGGTATTTTTAACCCTGAAACGGGTCGTCGCTTCCTGCACAATATCCTTGAAATGGGTGGTTCAGCCGAGCCGATGGACTTGTTTAAACAGTTTATGGGACGCGAGCCGAATATTGATGCCCTGTTAAGATATTCGGGCATTGCGGCATAGATTTAATGCGTAAGCTATTGCGATAAAAGATAAACTTGCCAATTTTAACTGGCTGGTTATCTCAGGCCAATGAGCTTAGTTGAACGATAAAAAGACGCCTTAGGGCGTCTTTTTTGTGATCTGATTCACGCTTGCCCTGTGGTATGACCTCTGTTAGCCTGTGGCTCTTATTTTAAGGGCGACTGGTTATGAATCTGTATTTTCGTTTGTTTTGGTTGTTATTCTGGCGCACGCGCCACTGCCGTAAAATTGATTTTCTCGGAACTAGCCGTATCACCTATCGGGCGTTACCGAGCGATTGCGATATCAATTTCCATCTGACTAATTCTCGCTATCCTGCATTTATGGATCTGGCGCGGACTTATATGTTAGCCGAGATGGGTCTGCTAAAACGTTTCTTAAAGTTGAAGTGGATGCCGATAGTTAACGCTGCCGAATTTACCTATATTCGCGATATCAAGCCGCTAAAAACCTTTGAGATTGAAACCAAAGTTGTTGGCTGGGATGAGAAGTATTTCTATATTGAACAACGCTTTGTGAGCGAACGTGGCCTACATTGTATCGTCCATGTGCGCGGTGTATTTGTGTGCAAAGGTAAGCAAGTGCCGCTCGATGTGTTAGTGAAAGAGGCGGGTTATACCGATGCCGCACCTGAATTACCGCCAGAAGTCGTGAAGTGGAAAGCATTTTTGCAGTTGAAGAAAGAACGCAATATGTGACTGTGTAGAGGCATGACTTACCCGCTAAGGTATGCCTCTTATTCCTGCCGTTTCCTCCATCTCAGCCAGTAACACCTCTTCTTGTACTAACATCCAAGCGCCACGCAGTTGTGCCTGTTGCCAATAGCGCACGATTTCATCTAAATCCAACAGGTTTAGATGTTGGAAGCTATAGCTTAAGCAAGGGATGAGTGCACAGTCGGCTAAGGTAAAACTGTCGCCACAGACCCAATGGTGTTGCGTGAGCTGGGTGTCTAAGCGTTGAAACTGGGCCAGTAGTTGTTTCTCTAATTGTTTGATTTCGAACTCGTTGCTGTCCTCGATGTGCTTTAATTTTTCTAATTGAAATAAAGGGTTGTTAATATCGTTGTCTATGATGCGATCGAACAAACGCACCTGTAAATTGCGTTGCGGTTCTTGGGGCAGCAACTGGGTACTGTTATTAAAATGCCTATCTAGGTATTCGATAATAATGCTGGACTCGGGGATCAACTGATCATCCTGGGTTTTGAGTAGCGGAACTCTTGCCTGTGGATAGGTTTGGTGAAATTCCTTGCGTGAAAAAGGGTCGCGCAGATCTATGATTCTGGGATAGAAATTGGCCTGCTTTTCATAAAGTGCGATCAACACCTTTTGCGAATAGCGTGATAAGGGATGATAAAAAAGCTCCATAGGCACTCACTCCAAACCCTGTATTTTACTGACTTTACGCCTTAACTTTAGTCGCAATTGAAGCGCTTGCTGTAGGAGTTTTTCTAAAAAATGTAGGGGCAAAGCCAATTTTTCGCGGCAAAGCCAAATGATCCATCAAGGATAAAAATCGGTATTATTAACGACATTTCAAAAGTGTCGGGATTTAATTATTTTAAAGGTAATAATATGAGCCAGTTAGAGCGTTTTTCATCTATTTATGCCAGAGCCAGTGAGCGCAAAGGCGGCCCTGCGGGGCTCGAAGCCTTATTATCTGGTTGCCTGTCCGATGATGAAATTCGCCAGTATCGGGATGCTGAATTATTGTCTGCGATGAGTCGTCAGGTGTTTCAAAGTGGCTTTGTATGGCGGGTAGTTGTTAATAAATGGCCTGAATATGAGAAGTCATTCTTTGGGTTTGAACCGCATAAAGTCTTGATGTTATCTCCAGAGCAAATTCAAGCGCGGGCGA
This sequence comes from Shewanella hafniensis, assembly GCF_019655335.1. Classification (GTDB taxonomy): domain Bacteria; phylum Pseudomonadota; class Gammaproteobacteria; order Enterobacterales; family Shewanellaceae; genus Shewanella; species Shewanella hafniensis. The sequence continues at coordinate 25,389 of NZ_BPFD01000010.1, read as the reverse complement.
GTGATGCGACGCTGATCCGCCATTTAAAAAAGACCCAAGCCATTTATGATAATGCTTTAATGATCCACGATATTGCTCGCGAACATGGTAGCTTGGCGCAGCTGATCGCCGCTTGGCCGACGCAGGATATTATCGGTTTATGGGCACTGTTGAAGAAACGTGGTACTCGATTGGGCGGCAACACAGGTCCTTATTTTCTGCGCGGTATTGGTAAAGATACCTTTTTGTTAACCGATGATGTGCAAGGCTATTTTAAAGCGCACAAATTGGTCGATGCAGGTTTTACGTCGCAGACAGCGCTTAAACAAGTACAAGCTGTATTTAATCAGTGGCAACAGGAATCAGGGCGTTGTTTGGCCGACATCAGCCGTATTTTGGCCTGTAGTGTAGGGGATAATCGAATTTAGGATATTTAGATTTAGCACTTGTAAGCGCAACATAAAAAAGACCAGCCGCGGGGGCTGGTCAAGGCTCTATTTATCAAGCCACTGGAGTGCCGCAGGGAAGCAGCGGGTAACGCGACTAACTAAACTTAAAAACTTTTGCTGATGCCAACCACAAATCTGTCATCGAAGATTTCAGTCTGAGTACCATAGACTTTATGGTCGGTATCGACTGTGCTGCCGTGGTAACGGACATCAAAATTAAGCCCGTAGAACATTTTGCTTAGACCTAAGTTCCAGTGCCCCCAACCTTCAGCACCTTCACCGCTCAAGTCTTGATAACCGACAGAGCCTGAGATTTTCACGCCATTATCGAAGTTATAGCTTGGATGTAAGGCGTAGTTCACGCCGTGCCAGCCATCGACTCCAAACCAGTCATCGACTGTGGGCGTGACTTCTAATTGCAGGTTGGCACGGCCAAACTGTTTGCCGACTTTGAGCCAGAGTTCTGTGTAATTTGAATAGGATGCACCCGGGTAGAGGTATGAAAATAGCATTACATCATAGGTAAATCCTGAGTCGCCAAATTCACCGGCTTTGCCGATAAAAGGCGCGGTAACTATCTCTAAATTAGGATCGGCAAACTTGATGTTGGAGCTAAATACCCCTGCATACCAACCTTCATTATGATTCCAGCTTAAGGTGCCTTGCACTACGGGGATATCACCATCTAAGGTTTCAGATTCACCGCGGAATACATAATCGGAGGCAAAGTTAACATTGGCATTAATCGTACCGCCTAAGAGCTGGTTGTCATCGGCCGCTTGGACAGTCATAGCAAGGGAAAGTAACGCCCCGCTAAGCAAAAATGTAGTGCGAGTCTTCATAATCATCATCTCAAAATTATTTCAAAATATTGGGAGTTGTTAGCGCACCATTATCGTAAAAATAAGTTGTGAATAGCCGTGATGCTTGGAATGAACCAATCACGAAAATATGTGAATGAATATGAACAAATGCGTTTTAAAGCGAGGAGTTTTTAGCTTTGTAAGCAATATTCGTCATTAAAGAAGTGTTATTTGTGGGAGTCTGAGTTTCATTTAATGGGGTATTAAACTGGATTTCGGGTTTGCTCCGCCTATGGGGAATCACTAAAATAACCCGCTCAGTATGATTTGAGACGGTTAATTTTATTGTTGTGGGTTTGACTTAAACCATTGGCACCGCATTTCGGCCATATTAAGCGGTTTGAGGTAACAAATTGCACATGAATCCGCTAAATGATGTTTTTTACGCGCTGGTAGTCTGAAGCCAATTCTTTGCTTACTCTCTTTCGGTATTATCAGTTTTAATAGGGTCGTTTTTAACGATTTGATGCTGAGAGTGGCCTGAGTAAAAACAGCAGCGCTGTGTTTTCGTCTCTATGTACAAATTATTGCAACAAGTGGCGGTTAAGCTAACGTCATTGAGCTGTGGGCCTTGGCCTGCCGCAAGTCTAGAATATGAACAGATTTGCAACATATTCAATATGGAGTAGGCTTATTGGGTGTTTTACGGCATATCCCCCTAACAATGCCACTCAAAGTTAACCGATTTTTTAAATCGAATAACAATTCGATGAATATAGTAATGCTGAATGAGTGAAAATTTTCATTAGTTTACAATTTAGTTTCGTTATCTTCCTTGTTGATTCATATAGGCTATGAGATAAATAACGGATTTGATTTTAGTTACAATTACGGCTCGTGTCAGCGCAATAAGTGTACTGGTATGTGGGCAGTTAATATTTGAAGGAGTTCTCATGCGGCAGACAATTAAACTTGCCTCAGTTATAAGCGTGGCGTTATGGATGGCAGCTTGCAGCCCTCAAGAAGAGAGCGCTCAGGCGGGTGCTGGTCCACGTAGTATGGAAGTGGGAATCCTTAATGTTGTTGCCCAGCCACAAGTGATTCAGGTGGAATTACCAGGACGCAGTAAAGCTTTCCTCGAGGCTGAAGTTCGTCCACAGGTTAACGGTATTATCACTAAGCGTAGTTTTGTTGAAGGCGGCAATGTGAAACAGGGTGAATCCTTGTATCAGATTGACTCTTCAACTTACAAAGCTGCGTTAGTCAGTGCCAATGCCGATTTAGCCAGAGCCAATGCGGGTTTAGCCTCAGCAAAAGCTAAGGCGGCACGTTATCAGCAACTGGTGAAAACCAACGCCATCAGTAAGCAAGAATTTGATGAAGCTGAAGCGGCTTACAAAGAAGCATTAGCGAATGTCACAGTGGCAGAAGCTGCGATCAACACAGCTAAAATCAACCTGCAATACACTGAAGTATTAGCGCCTATCTCTGGTCGTATCGGTAAATCGAGTGTGACTGCGGGTGCGTTAGTGACCGCCAACCAAAGCCAAACATTGGCGACGATTCAACAACTTGATCCTATCAATGTGGATATCGCGCAATCGAGTGCGCAGTTGTTACGTCTTAAGGCTAAGTTGAAGCAAGGTAAGCTACAAGCGTCAGAAAATGCAGACGTGCAATTGTTGCTCGAAGATGGCAGTCAATACAGTCATCCGGGTAAGTTGCAGTTCGCTGAAGTGAGTGTGGATCCAAACACTGGTTCAGTCATTCTGCGCGCTGAATTTCCTAACCCTGAAGGTATCTTATTACCGGGTATGTATGTTCGCGCTATGTTAAATGCGGGCACGGACCCACAGGCTATCTTAGTTCCGCAAAAAGCGATTACGCGTAACTCTAAAGGTGAAGCTGTGGCGATGGTGGTGAATGACCAAGGTTTAGTCGAAGCGAAAACTGTGACGACCGCTGAAGTGATTAACAACCAATGGCGAGTCACTTCTGGTTTAGCTGTGGGCGATAAGTTGATTGTGGAAGGATTACAGAAAGTTCGTCCCGGCGCTCCAGTAACCACCAAAGTTATTTCTGAAACGCAAGCACAATAGGGCATAGCTATGGCACGTTTTTTTATTGATCGCCCCATCTTTGCGTGGGTGATCGCCTTGATTATTATGCTGGCGGGGATCCTCTCGATCCGCTCGCTGCCAGTGTCCCAATATCCTAACATTGCACCACCGACCGTGGTGATCAGTGCCAACTATCCTGGCGCTTCCGCTAAGATCGTTGAAGATTCTGTAACTCAGGTGATTGAGCAACGTATGACGGGTATCGATCACCTCCGTTATATCTCCTCAACCAGTGACAGTTTTGGTAATGCGTCTATTACCTTAACCTTCAACGCCGAAGCCGATCCGGATATTGCACAGGTTCAAGTTCAGAACAAGTTACAGGGCGCTATGACCCTGTTACCACAAGAAGTGCAGTCGCAAGGGGTTAACGTTAACAAGTCGAGTTCAGGCTTCTTAATGGTATTAGGCTTCGTATCGACCGACGGTTCGTTAGATAAAGGCGATATCGCCGACTACGTGGGTGCGAACATTCAAGATCCTATGAGCCGTGTTCCGGGCGTAGGTGAAATTCAGCTGTTCGGTGCCCAATACGCGATGCGTATATGGCTAGATCCGTTGAAGTTGACTCAATACAGCTTAACCAGCTTAGATGTTGTTGCGGCGATTCGTTCTCAAAACGCTCAAGTCTCCGCTGGACAGTTAGGTGGCGCGCCATCTGTGGCTGGCCAAGAGCTGAACGCGACTGTATCGGCGCAAAGCCGCTTACAAACGGCGGAAGAGTTTCGCAAGATTATCCTTAAATCGGATATTTCAGGTGCAAATGTCTTCCTCGGTGATGTGGCACGAGTTGAGTTAGGTTCTGAAAGTTATGCCGTGGTGTCACTGTATAATGGTCAACCTGCAACAGGGTTAGCGATTAAACTGGCAACGGGTGCTAACGCGCTGGATACCGCATCAGCGGTTCGTGAAAAAATTGCTGAGATGAAGCCCTTCTTCCCGCAGGGATTAGAAGTCGTTTATCCATACGATACAACGCCTTTCGTTGAGCAATCTATCGAAGGTGTGGTGCATACCTTGCTTGAAGCTATCGTACTTGTGTTCGTTATCATGTACCTCTTCCTGCAAAACTTCCGTGCAACCTTGATCCCGACTATTGCAGTGCCTGTGGTATTGCTGGGTACCTTTGCGATTCTATCGATGGCGGGTTTCTCGATTAACACCCTAACCATGTTCGCTATGGTGCTCGCCATCGGTTTGCTGGTGGACGATGCGATTGTGGTGGTGGAAAACGTCGAGCGGGTGATGTCCGAAGAGGGCTTAAGTCCACTCGAAGCGACGCGTAAGTCGATGGATCAAATTACCGGTGCCTTAGTCGGTATTGGTCTGACCCTATCTGCTGTGTTTGTACCTATGGCATTTATGTCAGGTTCAACGGGTGTGATTTACCGTCAGTTCTCTATCACTATCGTCTCTGCGATGGCGCTGTCTGTTCTGGTGGCGTTGATTTTAACGCCAGCACTGTGTGCGACTATGTTAAAGCCAGTCAAGAAGGGCCATGGTCACATAGAAACAGGCTTCTTCGGTTGGTTTAACCGTACTTTCGACAAGCTGACTAATCGTTATGAATCGAGCGTGGCCGGTATCATCAAACGCAGCTTCAGAGTGATGACGATTTATGTTGTGCTGGTGATTGCAGTGGGTTGGATCTTCATCCGTATGCCTACCGCCTTCTTGCCAGATGAAGACCAAGGTATTTTGTTTACCCAAGCGATTTTGCCGACTAACTCAACCCAAGAAAGCACTTTAAAAGTATTGGAGAAAGTCTCTGATCACTTTATGGCTGAAGAAGGCGTGAGATCGGTATTTAGCGTGGCGGGCTTCAGTTTTGCGGGTCAAGGGCAAAACATGGGTATCGCTTTCGTTGGCTTGAAGGATTGGTCTGAACGTGAAGCGCCAGGCATGGATGTTAAGTCTATTGCGGGTCGTGCCATGGGTGTGTTCGGCCAGATGAAAGATGCCTTAGTTTTCGCCTTCGTACCGCCTGCGGTTATCGAGTTGGGTACGGCGAACGGTTTCGACATGTACTTGCAGGATAAGAACGGCCAAGGTCACGAGAAGTTAGTGGCGGCACGTAACCAACTACTGGGCATGGCGGCACAGAATCCAAATCTGGTGGGTGTGCGTCCTAACGGCCAAGAAGATGCGCCGATTTATCAATTACATGTAGATCACGCTAAGTTAAGCGCGTTAGGCATTGAAATCACCAATGTGAACAGCGTGCTTGCGACGGCTTGGGGTGGTTCTTATGTGAACGACTTTATTGACCGCGGCCGCGTGAAGAAAGTGTATGTGCAAGGTGATGCCCAGTATCGTATGCAACCAGGAGATTTAGACACTTGGTATGTGCGTAATAACAAGGGCGACATGGTGCCATTCTCAGCCTTTGCGACGGGTACATGGGAATACGGTTCCCCACGTCTAGAGCGCTTTAACGGCTTACCGTCGATGAACATTCAGGGTGCTACGGCTCCTGGGTTCAGTACCGGCGCGGCGATGGAAATCATGGAGGACCTTGCTAAGCAGCTTCCTCCTGGATTTGGTGTTGAGTGGAACGGCTTATCGTACGAAGAGCGTCTATCGGGTAACCAAGCGCCTGCGCTGTATGCCTTGTCGATCTTAGTGGTATTCCTCGTACTGGCTGCACTCTATGAGAGCTGGTCGGTGCCGTTTGCCGTTGTGCTTGTGGTGCCACTCGGGATCATCGGTGCCTTGATTGCAATGAATGGTCGCGGCTTGCCAAACGACGTATTCTTCCAAGTCGGACTGTTAACCACAGTAGGTTTGGCAACTAAGAATGCCATCTTGATTGTGGAATTCGCGAAAGAGTTCTACGAGAAAGGTTCTGGCTTAGTCGAGGCGACCCTGCATGCGGTACGTGTACGTTTGCGCCCTATTTTGATGACGTCTCTCGCCTTTGGTTTAGGTGTTGTGCCGTTAGCCATTAGTTCGGGTGTGGGTTCTGGTAGCCAAAACGCCATTGGTACTGCGGTACTTGGCGGTATGATGAGCTCGACCTTCCTAGGTATTTTCTTCGTACCATTATTCTTCGTGATAGTGGAGCGCATCTTCAGTAAGCGTGAGAAGAAAGCTAAAGAAGAGAAGCCAAGCTCAGCTGAATAAGCTCAGTCGTTTCTAAACTAAAGCCCTGCGATAGCGGGGCTTTTTGCTATTTTAATGCTTGTTAGTTATAAAGATGGATAGGCTCTGTACGCGAGTTCTGGCATATTGCACTTAGGCCGTTAAGAGGACGAAACATGGATGATGCAGCATTGGAATTGCAAAAATTAGATGCACTACTCGCTAAGGGTAAGTGGTACTTTATTTTGGTCTTTGGCGTACTTTACTGGGGTATGTTGACGTCCCTCGTGGTCGCCTTAATCCATTATTTTATCTTGGGTGATCCATTCTGGGCGGAACTGCAAAGAGCACTCTATATTTATCCCATTAGCGGCATTTTATTTGGTTGGTTTGCGTGGGTGCAGATTCATCGTAAGCGAGATAAACTGCACGCTCAATAGCATCAATAGCATCAATAGCATCAATAGCATCAATAGCATCAATAGCATCAATAGCATCAATAGTATCAATAGTTCTGGTTAAGCTGAGTGTAGGGGTGACATGGTGTTTTCGTGGGGTAATCTTGCCACTAAGCAACTTATCGTGGGAATGGTATGCCATGGCATAGCGCTGGCATTTTTGGCCTATGGCGTTTATGCATTTTACTTGCAGGAGCTTGTACTGCCAGAGTTAACTCGCTGTGTCGGTGCTGCTGTGTTATTTGTGGGCATGGGGCTAGCCCCTCAATTATTTTTTATGTCTGTGAGCCAGATAGTGTCGCAAGCTGAGGACACGACATTAAAATCTACCCTACAGACCTATGTGTTTAATCTAGGTATTTTTTTGATGATCTGCAGTCTGTTAATGGAATGGCTATACGACTAAAGCTATCGAATAAAGAAAGGGCGTCGACTTGATCATCGACGCCCTTTTTATTGCGATTAAGGCGTGTAGTAAGTTGCAGCGCCCGGCCCGACGGGCAGACCAAAACCAAATACCCACAGGAAGAAGAACGCCGTCCAACCCACGAAAAACACCAGAGTGTACGGCAGCATAGTGGCGATCAGCGTGCCTATACCGAGGTTTTTCTGGTAACGACAGGCGACCGCTAATATCAAACCGAAGTAGCTCATCATAGGCGTGACTAAGTTAGTCACTGAGTCCCCAATACGGTATGCCGCTTGAATCGTTTCGGGCGCATAACCGACCAGCATCAGCATAGGCACAAAAATAGGAGCGGTAATGGCCCATTGCGCCGAGGCGCTGCCGAGCATCAAGTTGATAAAGCCGCAAAGCATAATAAAGAACAGGAACACAATAGGGCCAGTCAAGCCTATGGATTGCAGTCCATCGGCCCCTAACACTGCGAGTACCGCACCTAAATTACTCCAGTTGAAGAAGGCGACAAACTGCGCGGCGAAGAAGACGAGGACGATATACATGCCCATAGTGCTCATGCTGTGGGACATGGCATTGATGACATCTTTATCATTTTTGATGCTGCCCACGACTTTGCCGTAAATAAAGCCCGGTATGGCAAAACAAATAAAGATGAAGGCGACTATACCCTTGAGGAAGGGCGAACCTGAGATAAGGCCAGTTTCTGGATGACGCAGCGGCGCACCTTCAGGGACGACTGAAAGCGCTAGGATAACGGCGAGCACTAACATAGATAACCCAGCCCATTTTAAGCCACGCTTTTCAATCGCACTAACGCTCTCCATTGATTGCAGTACGCTTTCATCCGCATCTTCACCTTGGTATTTGCCTAACTTAGGCTCGACGATTTTCTCGGTAACAAAGGCGCCGAGGAAAGTGATCACAAAGGTGGAAACAAACATGAAGTACCAGTTCACTTCTGGGCCGACGTTGTACTCAGGATCTATCATGCGCGCCGCTGCTTCGGTTATGCCAGATAATAAGGGATCGACAGTACCCAGTAACAAGTTAGCACTATAGCCTCCTGAAACCCCTGCAAAAGCTGCAGCCAAACCCGCCAGAGGATGGCGACCTAGGGAATGGAAAATCATCGCTGCCATAGGGATAAGCACCACATAGCCAAGCTCGGCGGCCGTGTTAGACATAATGCCGGCAAAGACTATGGTCACAGTAACCAATCGCTTTGAGGCGCCCATGACTAATGCACGCATAGCGGCGGATAATAAGCCAGAACGCTCAGCAATCCCGACGCCAAGAAGTGCGACGAGCACAGTGCCAAGCGGTGTAAATCCGGTAAAGTTAGTCACCAAATGCGACACTATCATCCGCAAGCCTTCGGCGTTCATTAGGCTAACCACATGAATTAACCCGTCTGCACTGCGGCCATGGGAGCCAACGGGCCTTGGGTCGACAACGGTTAAACCAAAGTAACCCGCGATGCCTGAAATAATGACCACAGCAACACAAAACAGTGCGAAAAGGGTGATTGGGTGGGGAAGAAGATTACCTAAGCGTTCAACAATATTGAGAAAACGCACAAACCAACCACTGGTGCTGATATCGCCATGTTGTGGATTTGGCTCAGGAGCCTTTTTTGGGGGGATATCACCGGAATTAAAACTCATCGTACTTCCTTTATGTCGACCTTTGCGCAGCGCACTATCTTTTACCCTAGAACTGGCGCGAGGCGTTGCCGACGGCCGATGACGTGGCTGAGGGAGATTACTCTGGCTGCAAATACTCTGGGTGAAAGCTAAGGTAAAAGTTAAAAAATTAGCCGGAAAGTATGATTGTTAAGTTTTAATTGAAACTTAAATGTTGCGATGGGCGATGTTGAAGCGGTTAGGAAAAAATAGGATAAAAAAATGGACTCTCGAGGAGTCCAGTATTCACGAGCAAAATTGGATGCTCTAATGTTGTGCCATAACACTATAGACCTTGTTTGCTGTATCGGAGCTGAATATTGTTAAATTTCTATTTTTATAGTGCTTTTTAATTCACATGAACAAAGATTATGGCCTAAAGTGGGATTTTGCTGGTGGTCGAAGCTCTAGATAACTGCTTCTAGTGTCGCCAGCTCTGACCAGCGAATAATTTCATCGACTTAATCTGTGCCATAGGTGAAATTTCCACTCATTTATGATTAGCTGTATCCTGTTAACAAGAATAAGAAACCTAAGGATGGAAGATGGAAAAATTGTTATTGGGATTAACGCTGATTTTTATCGTGACCTATCTTTGGTACGTCAGCTTAGTCAAAAAGCGCAATACCGCACTCGAGGCCCTGTCGGGTATTGATGTACAACTTACTAAGCGTGCCGATCTTGTGCCTAATATTCTAAAAATCGCTAAACGATTTATGGATCATGAAAAGTCGTTGCTCACTGAAATCACCGAATTACGTACTCAGCTTAGCCGTAATTATAACAAGGCTGATCCGAATGCCGTTAAAGAGCATTTAGTTCAGGCTGAGCAGTTGAATGACAAAATGGGCGCCTTGATGGTGAATGTGGAGAACTATCCTGAGCTCAAGTCCGACAACACTATGCTGCAGGCGATGCAGACCTATAACGAAGTCGAAGCGCATATCTCCGCTGCGAGACGTTTCTATAATTCGGCAGTGTCAGAGCTGAATACTGCTGTTGAAATCTTCCCTGGCTCGATTATCGCTTCAATGGCGAGTATTAAAGTTATGCCTTTTTATGAAGGGAGCGAAGCGGCAAAAGCGCCCATAGATGCGGCCGAATACTTGTAAGCCTAGCTGTGCAGGGTGAGCTATCACCCTGCAATACTATGATATCAATATGAATATTTTAACCTTCATTTTAGGTAGCCCGATTCAAACTTATCGGGGTCATGTTGGTTTGTCTGCGGATTTGGATGAACTTCCTCAACTCGAAGCGTATTACGAAGAACACCTCGCCCCCATTAGTCGTAAATATGAAAATAAGCGTGTGGCCTGTCTTAAGGCGGCGCGTAAACGTTTATATTTGAGTTTAATGATAGTGCTTGGGCTGAGCTTGCTCACCGTTATTGGCTACTACAGTGGTCGCGCGTATTTCCCGCCTTTACCTTTGCTTACCTTAGTTGGTTTGAGCTGGTGGAGCTTTGCACCGACTCGAGATTTTAAACATTTGGTTCAGCGGGATATTTATCCACTGATGTTTAAATATTTCGGTGATGATTTTGTTTATAGCCGTGAAATGCGCCTCGATATGAATCGACTTGTTGCGGCTAAAGTGTTGCCGCAATACGATAAAGTCAGTTTCGGCGACTATATTCAAGGCCGCTATAAAGGCGTTGAGTTGACGATTAATGAGCTCACCTTGACCAAGAATGTGCAAGTCGAAGAACTGGATGCTAGTACCCATAGGCGCAGAACCGTTACCCGCACCGAAACCCAGTTTAGTGGCTTAGTGGTTGAGCTGAGTAGCCATAAAGCGTTTATGGGCCACACTGTGGTGCTGAGGGATCGCGGTGGTTTAGCGAATTTCTTGTCCGACAGCCATGCTGGACTAGTACGAGTCAAACTTGAAGATCCACAATTTGAAAAAGAGTTCGACGTGTTTTCAACGGATCAAGTGGAGTCTCGCTATTTGCTCAATACGGCATTTATGGAGCGCTTACAGGAACTTGCTAAGCATTTGGGCGGAAATATTCAATGCGCTTTCTTTCGTAATAAGTTGATTATGTTCCTACCAAATCGCAGAACGCGTTTTCAAATGCAGTCTATTTTTAATGGCGCGACCTTTTCAGCAGAATTTAGTCAGATAAACCGAGAGATGAAGCAACTCTTTGCTATCATTGAAGTACTTAAACTTAATCAGCACACGGGACTTTGATGTTGCTCACTCGCATAGCACCGACTCGCCCACCGATGGCTGCGGCCTTGTTATCGCCTCGCCGCCTTGCCGTGTTGGGTCTGTGTTTATGGTTGATATCGAGTCTGATGGCGAGCGTAAAAGCAGAAGAGACAAGCGCAAAGCCTAAGCCGCGTATCGTTGCCAGATATTCAGAGAGCGGCATCGTCAGCCGTGAAGGCTTAGAAAAACTCAAAATTTATCAATACCAACAAGCCAATGGCATCACTGTATTTACCGACAAAGCCCCAGCCAATAACCCGTATCAAATTTTGTTGTATGACTGTTTTGCCTGCCGCCCCGATTCAACCATAGATTGGAATGGCATCCGATTATTTACCGCCAATTATGATGCCCTGATCACCCGTGCAGCCCATAAACATCAACTTGACCCCGCCTTGATCCGCGCCGTGATCCACGCAGAATCAGCCTTTAATGCGCGTGCATTGTCGCGTACTGGCGCTATGGGATTGATGCAATTAATGCCAGAAACGGCCAAAGAAATGGGGGTAGCAAATGCGTTCTTACCCGAAGAAAATATCTTAGGTGGCAGTAAGTATCTGGCGCAGATGCTAAAACAGTTTAACGGGGATGTAGCCTTAGCCTGTGCGGCCTATAATGCGGGGCCGACAACTGTGGTGCAGTACAATGGTATTCCGCCCTATCCTGAAACCCAAGCCTATGTTGAACGGGTGAAAATTCTATTGAAGCGTTATCGCGAGCAGAAAGGCGTTTAGCTGTAGACTTTGTGAACTAAAATCAAGCGGCGAAAACCTGAGATCATCGCCGCTATTTGAGTGGAAGGTTATTCGCCGACTTCCCATTTTACTGTGATGTTACCGTCCGCTTGTCCGAGCGTCTTACCTAAGTAATCCATTAATTCGGTTGCGATTTCATCTAACTGCCATGGCGGATTGATGATCCATAATCCTGCCGCTGTCATGCCAAACTCATCCGAATCGGGTTTAATCGCCTGCTCGATTCTTAGCTGACGTTTAATGCCACTGTTGGCGAGGCGCGATAACATGCCTTCGGTTTGAGCGCGATTCACCACGGGATACCAAAGCAGAAACACGCCCGTGGCAAAACGTTTATGCGCTTTGATCAGGGTTTCGGCTACATCTTGGTAATCGGTTTTCATCTCGTAGCTAGGATCGACAAGCACCAGAGCGCGGCGCTCTAAGGGTGGCACTGCGGCGATAAGGCCTTTTAAACCATCACCTTTGATTACTTTAACTTGCCTGTCTTCGCAAAAATAATCGTCCAGCAACACATAATCAGTGCTGTGCAGCTCGTGCAGTACCATGCGATCTTTAGGCCCTAATTCCATATCTATAATGGCGGGCGAACCTGGGTAGAAGTTGAGTTCGTCAGGATTTTCTTCATTAAAATGACGCACGGCGGCGACATAGTCCTGCAGCGATTGCGGCAGATCAGTTTTATCCCAAAGCTTAGCTACACCTTCGAGGTATTCACCGGTTTTTTGTGCAAATTCATCGCTTAAAGCATAACCACCCGCGCCCGCATGGGTATCGATATACACGAGTGGTTTGTCTTTCTTGTGCATCAGCTGCAAGGTTTGAAGCAAGATGGCGTGTTTCAACACATCGGCATAATTGCCAGCGTGATAACCATGGCGGTAACTTAACATGGGGGATCCTAGTAATTTGCAAACAAAGCAAAGAGAGGCAAATGCCAGTCGCTAATTATACCTGCGATGCTTGTAGGCGTAAATTTAATGCCTCAGTTGGCGCTCTGTTTATTAGCAAACCAGTGTGTGGGAGTTTGCATTTGAAAGGTTTTCAGCCATAGATTCGCGGGTGCGGGTTTGCCAAATAGATAGCCTTGAAATTGTTCACATCCTAACGCTGTGAGTTGCAATAACTGGGCTTCGGTTTCGATACCTTCGGCAATGACGTTGAGTTTTAAGCTCTTAGCTAACAGGATGGCGGCATTCACAATTTGGGTATGGCGTTCACTAATGCCCATTTGACTGACAAAGCAGCGGTCGATTTTAATCGTGTCGGCACTGATATCGATGAGTTGGCTTAATGAGGCATGGCCAGTACCAAAATCGTCAATGGCGATAGACACTCCCATACGAGCCAAGGTGTTTAAGCGTCGGCCCGTTTCTTTATGGGTTGAAAATACTGAGGTTTCAGTAATCTCAATTTCTAATAATGGGATGAGTTCGGGGTGATTCATATAGGTTTGAATCAACACCTTAAAGAAGCGATCCGACAGAATATCCTGTCCAGATAGGTTGAAGGCAATCCTGACCAGAGGCACATTTTTCGGCCAAGAACGGATCAGTTGCAGTAATTGCCTAAAGACTTTTATCGCAAAAATCGCCTGTAATTGGGATGACTCTATGATGGGAATAAACGTGTTCGGCATAATCATAGTGCCGTCTTCATCGAACATTCTTGCCAGCGCTTCAAAGCTAATAATGTGGCCATCTGCCCTTACTTTAGGCTGTAGCCACATTTCCAGACGATTGTGTTTCAATGCATCACGAATTCTGGCTTTCTGTGATGAGGCTTCGAGAAGATTATTAATTAAACCAATGTAATACACCATTACTGGGCTAGCTTGGGTGGTTTGTTTTATGGCAATTAAACATTGCTCTGCGGCTTGCTGCGGTGAGGCCTTATTGCCCGAACTGCAACCGACTCGGCACTCGAGATGATATTCAATCTGTTGTTCTTGCTTAAGCTGCAGGTGTGTTGGAATACGCTCGCGTAATTGCTGCGCGAGGTTTTCGGGGGAGATCAGCGGCAGGCTGGTAAACTCAAGCGCAAACGAGGCTCCCCTAAAACGGTATATTTTTGCGTGATGCCCAAAGCGATTTTTGAGTTCGGTTGCAAAGGCTTTTAGGATGGCATCTCCGACGCTGATCCCTAAGGCGGCATTGATTTGACTCAGGTTATCAATTTTGACTATGGCAACTGTCATATCCAAATGGATTGTGCTTGTGGCTGGGTTATACCAGTGATTCTCGTTGGGTAATCCAGTCACTAAGTCATAGAAATGTGTGCTGATATGGTGCTTTTTAAGTCGGCTTAGTTCAATTGCATGGTTGGCCTGTTCAGTGACATCGTGGCAGTGAAACAACAAAGTGTCATGGTGCTCTAAGGAGGCTTTCTGCAGCAGGTATTTAGTGCTGTTATTGTTCTTTAAATGGGTCGGAAACGAGGCCGCCAGTAAGTTTGTGCTGGTATCTTCGGTAAGTTCAAAAATGTCACATAAGCGAGTGCGGTTTAGCGTGACCTCTCCGGCGATTTTTTGGGCTGCATTATTCAGGTTGAGGATCACGCCGTCCTCATTACAGAAGAAAGAGGCGGTGCCATTATTTTCAAAGATTTCAGCATATTGATCTAAGGTACGCTGCAGAGCATTTTGATGCTGGATCATTTGCTGAGCATGGACTTTCTGGGTTTTTAGCAAGCGCATCGCCGACAAGGGAATGCAAATATTAAAAAAGACAAACAGTAAACCATTCAGATAAGCGTGGGTCGCAGGCAGACTGATATCAATATCAATAATCGGGGGAATATTTTGGTTACGCAGTAGCAGTAAAAAAGGCAATACATTAAAAAACATCATAATAACGGCTACTTTTCTGCCAAATAGAAAAAGCGCCATTAAGGGAAGGGTATATAAGAAGGTAATCCCTGCCTGGGATAAGTTAAAATCAGGGATAAACAAGAGTATAGAAATACAGGCGGCAATGACCATAGCCAGCAGGCTTATTGAACTGGCGAGTAAATATTTGCGGGTAAACCATAAAGCCAAAAACAGCACAGTTAGAAAACTGACCGTAATGCTGATAATAAAAGCGAGGTTTAACTCATACGCAATTAAAGAGCTATGCAGCACTATGCTAGTGGTCAAAATCGCGCCACTGAGCAGAATAATCCGCAATAAGCTGGTTTTTAATATTGTTCTATCAGGATTTAAAAAGTCTTGATCCCTAATAAACAAAAAACCTTTTAGCCATTGAAGCAAAAAGAGTCCTTATCCCATACGGAAGTCACGCAGGTTGACTGGGGATATAACATATAACATAAATCACTAAATTGTTATACAAATAGATTGCTGCCTTTATAAATCAGTACATTACAGTGTGATGCTTGTTTGAATTATTAAGGGCGTACTGAGACAAATTGGCTAAGACAGTGATGAGCTTAGCGATGTGTTTTGCTGACTAGCATATTCATAAACGAGATTTTTAGGCATAATGGCCATCATTTTCATTGGTTAGAAGACAGCCTGTGACCCCGATTTTTTTCAATCAGCAATACCCAACACTTGTGGATATTTGTGCACGTTGGCAAATCGTCTACGATGCGAATGCGACCTTCGAATTACGTTTTGAATCAGATACTTTATCACTGCATAAACGCGATGAGCCTAAGCTCGACGGTATAGTGGTGGACTTTGTGACTGGCGCTGTCGCCCATAGACGTAAGTTCGGTGGTGGTCGCGGCCAATCCATCGCTAAAGCCGTGGGATTAAAGCAAGGGGTAACACCGAGTGTGGTTGATGGCACTGCGGGTTTAGGGCGCGATGCCTTTGTGCTTGCAAGCCTTGGTTGCACTGTGACTATGGTTGAGCGTCATCCTGTGGTTGCGGCATTGCTTGAAGACGGCCTGCGCCGCGCCTATCAAGATGCTGAAATCGGCGATTGGATGCGTGAGCGGATGCGTCTGTTCCATGGGTCTAGCCTTGAAGCTCTATCTAAATTGGCACAAGAGGTGGATGTGGTGTACCTCGACCCTATGTATCCCCACCGCGATAAATCGGCCCTCGTTAAAAAGGAAATGCGGGTATTCCAATCCTTAGTCGGTGCCGATTTAGATGCCGATGGTTTACTCGCCCCCGCTTTAGCTTTAGCAACGAAACGTGTCGTCGTTAAGCGCCCAGACTATGCCGAAGATTTGGACGGGGTTAAGCCTAATACAGTTATTGAAACCAAGAAAAACCGTTTTGATGTATACGTAAAAGCCGCGATGAAATAGGGTTTATACCTATTTACATGATTGCTCAGACAAACAAGCAAGGCACTCATTAAATATGATGACCATATCGATAAGTTTGTCCGCTGGATGTTCTATTTCACGGCGCAGCTTAACGTAAGAAAAACTGCACTGGCACAACAAGTTCTAACGTCTCGTTTGGCATTGCATCGGGTATGGCGGGCAATGGTTGTGCTCGCTCTAACATTTTTAGGGCTTCTGCATCTAATGTTTGATAGCCCGAACTTTGCTCAATTCGACTCGCGCTGACTCTGCCTTGACGATCTAACACAAAATACAGCATGACTGTGCCTTGCTGACGTCGATTACGTGCCGTGCGCGGATATTCTTTATGTTGCTCTAACCAGGCTAATAAAGTCGCAGTGTAGTCTTGGGAGTCGCCCATCAAACCTCCGCCAGTAAAGCTATCACCACTATTTGTCGTGTTATTTTCTGTAGAATGACCTGCACCGTTTTGACCTACTTCGTTGGCAGACGCAGCTAACGCTGTCGGCGATGGGGTTTCGATTGGACTGCTATGCTGCTTATTCACCTTGGACTGAGTTGTTCGCTCATGCTGAGGTGTTGGCTCTATGGGTTTAGGTTTGGGACGTGGTGTGGGAGTGACTTTCTTTGCCACGGGTGGCAATGGTTCTGGTTTGTCGAGTTGCTCTGCGATTGGCTCAGATTTTTGTTCAGCAACTGGCGCCGTCGTTTGTGGCAGAGCACTCGCTGCGCTACCTGCAGGCCCTAAGGATATTTCAATCCCTCCGTTGCCAACCGCTTTAGCCTGACCCGTGGGCGTTATTACTGCTGGCGACCAAAACACTGCAGCCGTTAAGGCGATGTGCAAAAAAGCCGCTAACAGCAAAGCTATACCGCATTGCGCTATGTTCGGCGCGAACTCTTGGTCTGTCATTTGGCCCCCAGCTCAGTTAATAAACGCAGCTTTTTAACGCCTACGCCATACAAGGCTTGAGTAAAATGCACGAGCTGGTTTCCCGATAACTCACCATCAACTTTTAGCGTGACTTGGGTTTCTGGCTCGGCGGACAGCAGCATATCGATGCGTGCTAACAGTTCTGCTTCCGTAATCGGTTCATTATCGAGTGCGAGCTTGTTGTCACGGCTTATTAGGATGAGCATTGCATCCGGTTCATCTACGCCATCACTTTGCGAGACCGGTGGAGTGACATCAAACGGTGCTGTCACTGAAAGGCTACCTGCGATCATAAAAAAGATTAACAGCAAGAACACCACATTAATCAGCGGCAAAATACGTTCTTCGGTTTGGTCCGGCCGACGTTCAGGAAAATGCATTAGTGGCTGTTCTCCATGTTATTGCCGTCCGCTTTAGTCGCAGGTGCGGGTTGCCAATTGGAGTCTTCTACCAGTGTTAGCGGCGCAATCCCTGCGGCATTAAGTGCATCCAATACCTGCACTAACCTTTGTACTGGAGTATCCGCCTGCGGCTGTAGGCTCACCATTTGGCTTGCAGGCTGGCGCCCTTGTGCTTTTTGCTGTAATGCTTCCAGTGTGATTATTTCGCCGTTTAGTTGCAGTTGATCTGCGCTAATTTGCACTAAAAATGGCGCTTGTTCAACGGGAGCTGGGCTACCCGCTGTGCTGGTATCGAGCGCCACAGTGCGCCAGTCTAGAAAACTGGAAGACAGCATAAAAAACACCAATAGGATAAACACCACATCAATGAGTGGCGTTAAGCTAATTACTGCTTTACGTTTTGAAGAATGAGTCGTGAATCTCAGCTGTTGACTAAATGGCGCTTGCATGGAGTGCCTGTTTGTTACTGGCGGAGAGTGGCGTAACCACAGTATTTGGCGTTTGATAGCTACTGGTAGCTGATAACTCAGGGGTAAATAGTTGCGTGACTAAGTTATCCATTTCATGTGCAAGATGATCGACACGCCGCTCCAGATAGTTCAGCAATGCCACCACTGGGATAGCGACACATAAGCCAACCGCTGTGGTGAGCAAGGCTTCCCAGATCCCGCCTGACAGAATCGCTGGATTCACTTTATTACCCGCCGCTTGCAGTTGTTGAAAGGCGGCGATCATTCCCATTACCGTGCCCAGTAATCCCAGTAGTGGTGACAATGAACCTATGACCTCTAGTGGGCGCAATCCGCGTCTTAACTGAAATAGCGCATTACAGCCATAACGCAGCACTTCTTCGCGCACCAAAGGTTCAGGTAGTTGGCGTGTGATGCCACGAATCGCTTGTGCCATTGCCTGTGCTGTGGGATTGCGGCTTACTGCAGCAAGCTGTAATGCTTCTTCCTGCTTGCCTTGTTGCCATAGGGCTAATGCCTGCCTTGCGGGTTTACGTTGCCACAGTCCGGCGCGCTGAAACTGAATAAGTTTCATCAGCACAATCGTCATAGCAACCAATGACATCAGCATTAATATCACCACTACTGTGCCGCCAGCCTCTAGCAGCGCGAGGGCATCGTGCCACCAAGTCGATGTTGCTAACACATCTGTAGCGGAAGCTTCTTCCGTTGGCTGTTGCACACCCGAAACTACCGTTTCAGGTACTGAAGACAATTGCTCAATGGCATGAGTCTCAGTGCTGAGCGGTAACGTAGCTTGGCTGTTATTAGCACTGGTGTTTTCCTGAGCCCAACCGTCGAACGGCAGAGTAAGTAGCATCAATGAGAGTAAAACGGCTTTCAATATCATCAATTTTCTCAACCTTTAACTTGATTCATTTTATGGTTAACTCGCCCTGTATCTGGGTGAGTGAAGGAGAATAATTTACCCGCAGGACGTAACCAGCGAGGTCGCCAAGCTAAGGTTAAAGCGACGGCGAGTGCAGCCACGCCAATCATTGTTATCCAGAGCAGGCTGCCAAAGCTGGCACCGTCGCGCACCAGCGACAGTGCTAAAGATATGCTTAGCATCAAGATGCCTAGGCTGCGTAGGAGCAACACCTCCCTTTGAGTGGGTAGCGCCTTATCGAAAACAACGCGCCAATGCCGTACTTGGCTCAGGGCGAACAAAGCAAAACTGAGGTAGGCCGCGCTAAATATGGCGACTAACAGCAGGTCTTTAGGCATTAATCCTCTCCTTTTAACATCTAACTCTCACGGATAACGGATAGTTTCCGCGCTGCGTAAATGGCCATCACAGCACTAATAACAAGCACTAAGTCTAGGGTCGCAACGGGCCAATAGGTATGGGTGAATAGGGTCTTAAGCAGATGGTCGCCTGTGGTTATCCAGTTCAGTCCCACAGCTGCGATAGCAATCAGAGCAATCGTCCAGCATTGTTCTGCCCAAGCCTTTCGGTAACCATACTGTTTGTTTATAAACACTCTGATTAATGCATGAAGTAGGCACGCCAGCCAGACACCAAAGAAGGCATATACCTCTAAATCGCGGCTGGAAATACCTGCAAATTGTTCCCTATTATTGAGCAAGCGATTGACTACTAAAAAAGCCCCGGTCGCAGAAATAATGCCAGTGATCGCAGCGATGTTATGTGCATTCATAAAAGACACATTGAAGCCAGTGCTGCCTTGCTTTTGGTTACGTGCCTGAGTCCAATGCAGTAGGCCAGTGGCGATTAACGCGCAAGCACCCAGCCCTGCGATAAAATAAAGCCAGCGCAGTGGCCAGTGTGTAAATTTGATGTAATGCATACCAGCAATAAAGTTAAATATATTGGTCGTCGAGGATGAGTTGAAATGTGCGAGTTCCTCTCCAGTGGCGGTAGAAAATCTCCTATTATCAATATTCTGAGATACGCTGTTATCGCTATTTAGCCTGAGTGCGACGACACCACCTGCATCTCCAGGATTGCTAACCCGAATCATATAGACAGCCCCTTGACCTAGCTCGCTTTCGGTCGCCGCAATCATAGGATCAATTGCGGCAATATTGGCGGGTTGGCCTATTGCTTGTGGTCTAACACGCCCCTGTGATTCGGCGATAAAACGACTCCGTGCAGGACTATTGCGTGAGCCTTCTCTGGCATCGGTAATTTCGTCTTCATTTTCACTGCTAACATCTTGCTCACGTTTGCGTGAAGCTTCTCTTACTTTGGATTTGGGTCGTTCCTGCGTCACGGATGCTGGGTTAAGCTGTGCGAAAACGGCATCGGGCGCCTTGGGGAAATAGATCAAGTGCGCAATCATTAGCCCTGACAAGGTGATGACGATAGTGAAAGGCAGCAGCACAACGCCTGTGAGGTTATGAATATCGAGATTGGCTCTGCCAAAGCCACGAAGCAGCCTAAGGGTAAAGAAATCGGCAAATATTCTACGGTGTATGACTATGCCGGAAATTAACAGGCAAAGCATACCCATGCTCGCAATGCCAACCAGTAGGGCGCCAATGTTGTTTTGGCGTAAGGTTAGATTGTGATGGAAGGGGTAAATAAAGTTACTCGCTCCTCGGGTGTTTGGAGCCGGAAGCGGTTCGAGTGTGATCGGGTGGAAACTATTTCGCTGTGCTATGTGTGACTTTGCAGAATCATAAGCCAATGTCAAAAAAGGTCTGCGCTCAGCGGGTAGCACTATAGTCCAAGCTTTTGCCCCCTCAGCTCGCTCTGCCAGTAAAGGTATGATCTCGCGGTCTACCGATAATGGCCTTACAGTATCCATGTGGATTCGAGTGTGTGGCATCATCCAGCGATCGATTTCTTTATCGAATACTGACAGCGTGCCGGTCCAGAAAATGGCGAACAGCAAGCCGCTTAATATCAATCCTGCCCAAGTGTGCAGGAGACTCATTCGAGTACGGAATCCATCTTTCATGCTAATGCTCCAATTATCCAAGCCATGAAGATACTAAAACCCGTCAGGCTGCTTACGTTCAGCCAAGTTCGCAGGACGCCGTTACGGGAAAATGCCCACAATAGAATCAGCACTAAGTAGATAAACCCCAGCATACTGGTGACGACCACGGCATCCGTCCATGGCATGCCCATGTGGTAAAGCAGAGCTCCTGTTGTATTAACAAGTTGGCCACTGGATAAATAGCACAATAAACAGATGGCGATTGAGTGCGCTACCATCCCAGTGGTGAACAGCCATTTGCTAACGGCGCTTTGATTGCCGCGCTTCGATTGATGGGACAATCGTGAGTCTTTTTTGAGCATGATATGTAGGTCCATATTCAGAATTGCGTCTTAACGCTAACGAAATAGCTACGTCCGCGCTCTGAATAGCGGTAGGCCCCAGTATCGTTATTGACTTTAAATCGCTTAGCGTCGGTGATGTTGTCTATCCCGACGTTGAAGCTGATAAAGCGGTTCAGCGAATAGTTCAGGCCTGTGTCCAGCGTGATCAAATCCTTGTCGCTCTTATCGACCGTGTTGCGATCGAAGCTGATTCGGGTAATTTCGCCCTCATAATTACCTCGCAGGAATGCCGAGAGTGCCTCTGTAGGTTGGTAGTCGAGCGTTATTGAGCCGTTATGATTTGGGATACCAACGAGCGAGTTTCCATCAAGTAATGCTAATGTCTCACCGAAAGGGCGAGGACCCGCGGGGGTATTGATGATCACGTTGTCTGCGTCAATTCGTGAATCGGTATAGGTGTAACTCGCTTTGAGCGCCAAGGTATTAGTCATGTCCCAGTGGCCTTCAAGTTCGACACCGCGGATCTGTGCTCCCTTGGCATTTAGCCAAGTGGCCCAAGCTGGGCAGTCTTTGGTGCCAACGTCACCTGAAATGCAATAGGCTGGAATATATCCGCCGTTACCATCGTCGAAATAGAAGGTGTTGGTGTTGAGGATTTTGTTGGAAAAGTCATTGAAAAATAGCGTGGCACCGATATTTAGTGTGTCATCTTGAGTGTAAAGCGCGCCGATTTCATAATTCGTGCTTTGTTCTGGCTCTAAGTCGGGATTACCAACAATGACAAACTGACTCGTACCGCCGCCGCGTTGAGAGCCTGTGGTGTTATCAATCTGGTCAATCTTCGGGCTCTTGTAGCCAGTGGCGATGCCGCCTTTGAAAGTCCAGTGATCGTTATGATTGAAAACAAGATATGCTCTAGGTGAGACATGATGACCAAAGAATTCGTTGTCCGTTAGTCGCGCACCAAGGGTGAGATAAAGTTTATCTGCGAGCAGCTCCCATTCGTCTTCTGCAAAAATACTGAAATCGCTGACAGAGCGGGTGCCAAAGCTTCGGGGAGAGCCATTGCCTAAATCACCGTTAGTTAGTTTGTCGTTAGTCCATTGACCACCGAAAGTCAGAGTATGGCTATCCACACCTGTAATGAAGCGTGCATCGCTGACTTTGTTTGTTGATCCTGTAGTAAAATCAGCTGCAGCAGGATAAGTCAGTCTTTCATAATCTTCTTCATAGTATTTCAGTTCTAGTTCGCCAAGATCGAACAAGGCATTGTAGGCAATGCTCCATGCATCTCGGGTCCATTCGCGGTCAATGCTACCTCTGGCATTAGGCAGTAGCACGCCGCCAGGATTGCCAATGTAGCGCTGACTCGCCTTTGAGTAGTCAAGGATGACTTCGTGGTCACGATGAGGCGTGATCCGTAACTTACTGCCAAGCGTTTTCTTAGTCGACTCCTGATATCCACCGTAATATTTGTCTTCGTCTTGGACGGCTTGATTTCCCCAAATGGAAGCACCAATCAGATCTTTAACCAGTGGCCCCGAAATATAGATATCCTGTTGGTTTTGGTTTCCCATTGAGCTGCTGTCCGGAACGCGCAGACCATAGCCCGCGCTGGCGCTCCATTTTTCAGGTGTTTTCTTGGTAATGATATTGATGATGCCGCCCATTGCATCGCTACCATAAAGTGAGCTCATAGGCCCACGAACCACTTCGACCCGATCAATTGACGCAACGGGAGGGATAAAATTGCTATCGAGATCTTCGTTGTTCAATCCTCGTGGATTTCCCGTGTCCGAGCGTACCCGCTTGCCGTCAACGAGCACTAACGTATAACCCTTCTCCATGCCGCGTATGGATATTCCGCTCTGTGCGCCAGAACCAATAACATTGACCCCGGGAATTTCCCGCGCGATATCTTGTAGTGAATTAAATTTGCGTTGCTCTAGATCCTTGCCTGAAAGCACACTAATGCTCGCTGGCGCATTTTTGATATCCTGTTCATAACCCGCAGCGCTGATAACCGTTATGGGTGCCAACACTATTGCGGCGGTCGCCTTGCCGAGAATATATTGCCCCTCAAGGCGCGATGTGACCTGTAAACCCGTCCCCGCCAGTATCTTTTGCAAGCCTGCTTCAATCGAGTATTGTCCCTCTAGCCCTAAGCTGGTTTTACCCCGAGTGAGTGCTGAAGATATCGACAGATCAATATTCGCGGCTAGAGCAAAGCTGTTGAGGACAGCATCGAGCGTGCCCGCCTTAATCTGATAATGTTGTAGCTTGTTGATTTGTCTAGCATCAACATCGACAGTTTGAGCCAGTGATGGCTGTGGTGCTGTAATGCTTAAGATGACGGTGAAACTCAGGCCCATAAGGGACAAGTAGTTAGCGCGGTATTTTTTTGGTCGCGAACGGCCAAATTCAACGGAATGCATAGAGAGTCCCAAGGGGGAAAGTTAATAGGTTCTATCTACTATTCCGAACGAGATCGCAAAACCCGTAAAATTTTTTGAAAATAATTTTCAGCGTTAAGGTTTTAGCGGGCTGGGATCACTTTGACCCAGTAAGCGGTGCGATATTGCAGTTCTACTGACAGGCTGCTTGCAAGGCTTTGTAGGGCAAGGTCGGTATCTTGCAGAGAAAATACGCCGCTGATGGTCAAATTGGCCACAGCACTATCGTATAGCGTGAAGCCGGGTCGATAGCGGCCGATCTCCTCGACAAAATCCGCTACCCGCATCCCTTCTGCCACTAGCTTGCCATGGCGCCAACTGATGGCTGAGCTTTTCAGCGGTGTCGGGGGCGCGATCATTGTCTTATCAAATCGAGTTTGTTGGCCTGCATCCACTCGTTGTGGCTTACCACCACTGGCAGTATAAGCTTCTACTGCGCCGTCGATTACGGCTACACGGGCATAGAGTTCGTATTGGCGGACGCAGAACTCAGTACCCAGCGCGATTAGTTGGCCAAAGTGAGTGGTGACTAAGAATTGGCGACGGGGAGATTCATGACCCGTTTTGATTAAGATCTCTCCTTGATGGAGTTGTATTTGCCGCTTCTCGGCTGAGAAATCCACATCCACCGCAGTATCTATGTTTAGTGTTAAGCGGGTGCCATCTTCAAGAGTAAAGGTGCGAGTTTCGTTTGCGCCGGTACGGTATTGAGCCTGCAGACTCCGGCCAAGTCGAGTCTGTGACGCGCCAAGCCAAGTCGCGGTGACGCCAATCCCTGCCAGCGCTAAAACATTGAGGAAACGCCGACGTGATACGACGGACTGGCTAACTTTTTCAAGCACTTGGATGCCAGTACCCTTAGGTAAGGAGGTAAACTTGCCAGTGATCTGGCACATGCGTTGCCATGCTTGTTCGTGAAGTGAACTTTGGTCACGCCATTGTTGGCAGTTAATACAATCCTGCTCGGTAGCATCATCCGCCAACAGACGGGCCATCCAGCCAGCAGCCGCTTCAATGGCATCGCAGTTGTTTTCCTGCCCGATATTTTCGGCCCCAGATTGATTGGCAGGCATGACTAATAGGATTCCAGCGCGAGGCAGCAGGCCGCTAAGCCTCGCGCAACATACTTTTCTACCGATGAAACAGAAACTGATAGTTGCTTAGCAATATCGGCATAGCTTAAACCCTCTATCTGGCGCAGTAACAGCGTCAAGCGCACATTATCCGGCAAGTTATCGAGCATAACGGCAATTTCAGCGAGTGTTTCAATGATGACATGATGGATTTCTGGCCCAGGTATGAAGGTTTCTGGCATCAAGCTCAAACTTTCTAGGTAGGCTTCTTCAATCTTCTGCCGACGATAAGCATCAATCATCAATCCTTTGGCAATGCGGGTTAAAAAACGCCGAGATTCGCCTGAAGGCGGCAGATTTCCGGTTTTTAACAAACGTAGAAATGTATCTTGGGCTAGGTCGGCTGCTGTTTCTGAACACCCCACGCGTGAGTATAGCCAGCCGCGTAGCCAAAACTGGTTATCTCTATATAGGTTATTGATAGGAGAAGAAATATTGACCGACGGCATACGGTATAGGCAAGAATATTAAT
>NZ_BPFD01000009.1 GCF_019655335.1 Shewanella hafniensis | reverse complement strand
CCATGCTTAGGCAAATATCACTGAATATGCTTAGGGCTGAACCTTCTAAAGGAAGCATTCCAGCGAAACAGAAAAGAGCTTGGATGAAACCTGAATATTTAGAATCGGTTCTATTAGCAGGGTTGCAGCTGGACGAATTTTAAACACTCATGCGGTTGCCCTGGTGGTTTACCTATAGCTTCCAATGCAATACTTCCAACGGATCCACCTTATGCTTCTGACGTGCGAGTCGCAATTTTGGACGGCGGATTACCTAAGTCGCATGCACTTATGCCGTGGGTAAATGACTACAAAATATCAGATTTAGCCGCAAGTGATCATTTAGGTGGAGCAGAACATGGATTAGGTGTTACCTCTGCTTTTTTATTTGGTCCATTATATCAAGGGCAGGCAGCATCAAGACCTTATTCATATGTAGACCATCATCGTATACTAGATTGCTTAATCTCAACTGAGGATCCATTAGAGCTATATAGGACGTTAGCACATATAGAAGAGATTTTACTTTCAAGACAGTATGAGTTTATTAATATTAGTTTGGGGCCTGACTTGCCGATTGATGACGATGAAATTCATCCTTGGACATCATTAATAGATACATATTTGGCAGATGGGGACACCTTTTTAACTATTGCGGCTGGCAATAATGGGGAGAATGACAGCATCACGATGCTAAATCGTGTTCAGGTTCCTTCTGATTGTGTTAATGCAATTGCAGTTGGTTCAGCAACAACAACTAACGCAAATTGGAATAGGGCATCTTATAGTGCGGTAGGTCCTGGTCGTTCGCCTGGAAGAGTAAAGCCAGATTTATTAGCATTTGGTGGTTCCCCTACAGATTACTTTCATGTAGTAAATGATTCTAATCCACCGAAGTTAATTCCTCAGTGTGGTACTAGTTTTTCTGCTCCATACCTACTACGTAAAGCTGTTGGCATAAGGGCTATGCTTGGTTATAGCATTTCTTCTCTAGCGATAAAGGCGTTACTTATCAATAATGCGCAAACAGATAAATATGCTCAATGTGATGTTGGTTGGGGGAAAGTGCCTGAAGATATCAATCAGTTGATAGAATCTCCTGACGGAGTTGCTAAGATTTTATATCAAGGTGAGCTTTCGCCTGGGAAATATTTACGAGTGCCATTACCGCTTCCTTCATCGGGAATTCAAGGAAAAGTCAACATAAAGGCTACATGCTGTTTCTCGACGTCGGTCGATCCACAAGATACTTCAATGTATACGAAAGCTGGAGTAGAAATTATATGGAAGCCAAAGTTTGGAGGGAAGGCTGAGGCATTTTTTCAACAAGTTAAAACTGCAAATGAGTCAGAGTTAAGGCGTGATGCAGCTAAATGGGAGTCTACCTTACATAAAAGTAAGGTTAAATTTGGTAATAAATTAGAGTCACCAGCATTTGAAATTCATTATATGGCAAGAGATGGCGGTGGAAATATCAGTGGCTCTAAAGCTCCAATAATAAAGTATGCTTTTGTAGTTACACTTGAAGCACCTAAACATAAAGAAATATTTACTGATATTCTAGAGGCTTATTCAGAGATCTTAACTGAAATTGAACCAAGAATAATCATTCCAGTACCAGTGCCAGTTACTGTATAAAAGTTGTAATAGATAAAAGTGGATAGCATTTAATGATATCTACTTTTATCTGATTTATTGGGGAGTTTTGAATGTTCTATTTAAATAAGTACAGAATACCAGAACACTTTGCCAATCACTTTAATGTTTTTAAGTTGTTCGTTATTGATGTGCTCGTCTGGCCACTCATCGGTGTTGTAGCTGCGTAGACGCAGGCCACCACCGGGAAGTTTGTAGAGCATTTTGACGCGCATCATGCCATCGTGGTTAATGGCGTACATTTTACCGTCGATGATCTCGGTGGCTGAGGTATCTACACCCACTGTTGAACCGTGGGGTAATACGGGCTCCATGCTGTTGCCATTCACTTTGACACAGGCCGCATGATCTGTGTTTACACCTTGACGCTTAAGGCTACTTTTGGCAAAGCGTAGCTTAGGGCCTTTATACTCAACACCTTCTGCAATACCTTCGCCCGCCGAGAGTTCGACATCCATGTAAAAGGGGATTTCGACTTCATCCTCACCCAGTGGACTATCGTTGTCCCATAGATCAAAACCGCCTGCCCATTCAGCATTCGATTCTGGTTTCTTCGTGTTTTTACTATCGCCAAACATCAACCAGTCGGGTGAGCACTGAAGTGCTTGAGCCAACTTGTAGAGGTTTTCACCTTTTGGAGATGTATCACCTGATTCCCATTGTGAAATGGTAACGCTTGAAACTCCGACTTTTTTACTAAGTTGGAGTTGAGTCAGGTTGATTATCTTTCTTCGCTCTTTAGAGCGTTCACCGAGTGTTTTCATATAAGTTATCTTAAATCAATTTGACTTAGGTTTTATTTATACCGATACTTAGGAAAACTTAAGTTTAGGGTGGTGAAAATGAAAATTCAGCTTGCCGTCGAATATTTTAAAGGGAAATCGAAACTAGCGAATGCACTAGGTATTAATCCTGCTTCCGTTTCTCAATGGGGTGAAGACGTTCCCGAACTCCGCGCTTATCAAATCGAGCGCCTAACCGATGGCGCACTCAAAGTTAATCCCGTCGTTGTTTTAGATAATCCTAAGCCCGCGAGTGTGGCTTAGATTCACTTTAGGTTGAAGGAGGACAGTACACATGAAAACCCATTCACGTAAAAATGACAGCCGTTTGAATTTGTTGATGAAAACGATTCATCGGGTGTTGGAATTACCCAAGATGACGCGCTTTGCGCTGGCGATAGATGTTGTTGCGGCGGTTGAACGCCTAGGGCTGAGTGAGGTGTTAGCGGCGGAGGGCATTGGCTTTGCGAGCACTCAAGATGTGCATAACGATGCGCGGATAAATGCCCAAAAGTTGTTCCGTTGGCTTGGCCAGTACGAGGGCCAACACCCACTGGTGGATCGCTTGTTTCATGTTGAGCAAGCACTGGTGGCGGCACTGCCCGAGCATTTGCGGGTGCAGTATCTCAACGATGTGTTTGGTTGCACTGGGGTGACGGTAATAGCGGACCGCATGAGTGACGGCCATGTGTTGCATGTGGCCGATATGGCGGCATCGCTCACCAAAGAGAACGCCGAGGCGCAAGTGGCGGTGATCCATTTGGGCTGTGAGCCCAAGCGCGAGCAGTTAGTGGCAGCGCACCGCGAGTTAAAAGAGTCGGCGGCAACCACGCAAGCGAGCATGGCGGCGTTAGAGCTGGCGTATCCGTATTTAGCGAGTCACGGTGGCAAGGCGGCGCAATTCGCGGCCGAGAAGTGATTGGCATGTTGATTAGCGATAGAGATAAGAAAGCCCACAAAAGTTTGGCGACAGGCGCGGGCTTAATACCTAAGAGGCAGTGAGGAGTATAACCGATGTTTGATCCTGAATGTTTAATCTGTTGTTTGGAGGGCGGCGCCGCGTGTTCGGTGCATGGCGATGTTGCGAATCGTGATGATGAACCTGTTACGCCAGCGTTTGCGGATTATATGCGGCGAGAGGATGAAGCGGTCGATTCAAAAGTCGCGTTATTAGTTGCTCAGGCGAACGTGCTGATGATGAAGGCGGCAGCGTTGAGTAAAAACACCTTACCTATGTGCAAAGTTGATTTACGGCGTGAGTTAGCGACTTTTTACGGTTTTAGCACCTTGGATAATTTTAGCCGCTTGCAGGTGTGGCGCATTGTTGAGCTGTTGCGAACGCAACCCGAGTTAGAGGAGTTAGATAACGTCAGCTTAGTGGAGATCGCCAACAAAGTGGTGAGTCGGGTGATTTTAGGTGATGAAGGCACCTTGATGTTGCCGCGGGTGTGCGTGGATTGGTTTTTGGGTTACTTGCAGATGGAAGAAATGCGCGCCGAACGTTCGATTGAGGTGACGCGGATTGACCCCGTTAATCAGGCCAAGCATATCAAGCGGCGCGATATTTATAGCCAGTTACGGACTAACTTGGCGCGGGATATTTATGCGCGGAACAGTTGATATTGGGCTGTTTCATAGTCACAGCCTGTGGCTTGAATGTAGACGTGGTGTTCGGTTTTCTCTGTTTTATTAAAGATGAGATTACCGCCTTCTTGTTCAAGATCGCCATAGAGGACGTGGTTTATCTCAAAGTCTGATGTGTCATCAACTTCGAGAATGCTGATATCACCGAAGTCTACTTTTATGGCGATACGACTGGTTTTTGGGTTTATGCCAATAACCGTTCCGTGCGTGCGT
Source organism: Shewanella hafniensis (assembly GCF_019655335.1). Lineage (GTDB taxonomy): Bacteria > Pseudomonadota > Gammaproteobacteria > Enterobacterales > Shewanellaceae > Shewanella > Shewanella hafniensis. The sequence goes on along the minus strand of NZ_BPFD01000009.1, from coordinate 82,354 downwards.
TTGGGCATTTAAACATCCTGTTTAAAGTTGAAGTTGAAATAAGAAAGCCCGCAAAAGTTTGGCGACAGGCGCGGGCTTAATACCTAAGAGAGGCGATTACATGTTACGTATACATGATGATTTCGTCAATTTTGTGCTGGCTGTCGCGCAGTTAGGCGGTGGCTTATGAGCATGGAATTGATGGTAAAAGCGATGAAGGCCAAGGTGGGTAATCCACTGCGTAAGCTGGTGTTGATTAAGCTGGCCGATAACGCGAACGATAATGGTGAATGTTGGCCGAGCCATCAGCATATTGCTGACCAGTGCGAGATTGGTCATAGCACTGTGAGAAAGCATATTGCGGCCTTGGTTGATATGGGTTTTGTGACGATTAAAAATCGTAAGGGACCTAAGGGAAATTTAACCAATATTTACACGATTTCAATCTGCTACGATGTGGCACCCCCTGTGCTAGCAGATAGCACCGAAGAGGTGCCACCAGATAGCATAGGTATGCCACCAGATAGCAGACCCCCTGTGCCACCAGATAGCACCGGAATCTATCACTCTTTTGAACCTATCAAGGAATCTTTAAAAGATAGTTGTCCAGCAACGAGTGCTAAGTCGGTTTTCAATGCGTTTTTCAAAGCGTATCCCGCCCATCGCAAAGGCGGGTCGGATTCGGCTGCGTGGAAAGCGTGGAAGGCCGAAAAGCTGACCGATGCCGATTGTGTGTTGGCGGTGACCTGGTTGAAGGATGCTGCGGCGCTGGATACGAGTTGGGGCTTTAGCGCGAACGGCCAGTTTGTGCTCGGTATTACCAAGTTTATCCGCGAACGCCATTGGCTAACGCCGTTGCCAAGACCGATGGCCGCCGCCGTTGGGCAAGTGGATTGGCGCCATGCGGTGTATGACCCTGAGGACCCTTTGATATGACTGCCAAGCAAAATACGAGCATGAAATCACTGCAGACCTTGATGCGCCAGCCGCTGGTTGGGCAGGGCGCGCGGGTGACACAACCTGAGCCGACGGCAATGGACATGGCGATTGTGGACAGCGTGTTTAGCAAGTTGCGGGTGTTGTTTCCGGTGAGTGCGCCACGGCCTGAGGACGAAGCAACCCACAAAGGTGAGTGGCTTAAAACCTTGGCGGCGCAGGGGATTGCGAGCCGCGAGCAAGTGCAAGCGGGGCTGAATCGTGCGAGACGCGAGCAGGGCGATAGGCAGTTTTGGCCGACACCGCGCCAGTTTGCGCTTTGGTGCCAACCTACGGCTTGTGATTTGGGCTTGCCCAAGTTAGAGGCGGCGTTTAAGGAGGCAACGCGCCATTACCATCACCCTGACAAGCATACGTGGAGCCATGATGTGGTGCGCTTAGCGGTGCGCGAGACGGGCAGTTGGATGTTTGCGACTGGGCTTGAAAAGGACGTGTTGATGACCTTTGAGCGCAATTACAAAGTGCTGTGCCGCCGCTTTAGCCGTGGCGAGTTGACCGATGTTGAGTTGCCTAAGGCGTTACCTGAAACGGTGACGCGGCCGACTGAGGCGGCAAGGGCGAAATCGATTATTGCCAATTTACGGGCAAACCTAGGGCTTAAGGGGGCAAACGATGGCTGCTAGCGGGGTTGAGGTAGGTAAGTTGAACGATGCTGCGCTGCGCCGTTGGTTACGTGGTGGTTTGACGCGGGATTTTAGGGATCCGCAGTTTCCTGAGCTGCGTTTACGGGCAACGGCGGATAGGACGAAGGCGAGTGTGCATTTGGTGATTAATGAGGGCGATAAGACGGTTTGGAAGAAGCAAGGCGTGTGGCCGAGTATGTGTATTAAGACGTTTTTAGCGGATTTACCTGTGATGCTGGCTAAGCGCAGTGCGGGCGCGGATGTGTTGCGTGGTGAGTTTGCGACTGTGACTGATTTGCTGTTGTGGTATGGAGATTATTTGGATGGCAATACGACGTTAAGCCCGAGCTGGCGCGATAACTGTAGGTCGATTATGCGTAAGCAGCTGCTGCCTAAGTTGGGGGATGTGGCCTTGGCTGGGTTGTCGTTTTTGGTGGTGGATAGTGCGTTGGTGAAGGTGATGCTGAATGAGGGGTATGCGCCGCATTATATTCGTTTGTGTGTGAATGTGCTTAAGCGGGCGTTGAGTTTGGCGGCGGATTTTAGGTTGTTATTGCTTAATCCATTGATGGGTTATCGAGTGACGATGAGTTTAACCTTATCACCTAAGCCTGATACGCGCTTGATGGAGTCGGACTTAGGGCCGTTGTTTGTGGCGTTGCGGGATGCATTTATGCCGGTGGCGATGTTGTTTATGTTGATGCTGATGTTCGGCACGCGCATTGGTGAAACCCGTTTGGCACGATGGGAGCATTTTGCGGGTGAGTTTTGGTTTATTCCTGCGGCGAATGCGAAGAACCGCCAAGAGCACCGGCTACCGTTAACGCCTACGGCTAAGGCGTTGATCCAGCATTATTTGCAGTGGCAGCTTAAAAATGTGGGTAAGCGGGCGTTTTTGTTTGCGGGTGATGTGGGCGCTATTAGCCAGCGCACTGCGCATTATTGGAGTGAGACGATTCGGTTTAAGGAGTTTACCTCGCATGATTTACGCAAGCTTTGCCGGACGATTATCCAAGACATGGGTGTGGATACTATGGTGGGTGAGCGGTTGCTTAATCATGCCTTGCCTGTGCTTTTGCGTACCTATGTTCATTCGACGTTGGATAAGGGCATGTTGAGTGCGCTTGATGCGTATCACGCGCATTTAATTTCGCTCGGTTTTAGTGAGGTTGCGCCCGAGATAATCCCTAGATCGTCTGCGAATGTTGGGAGTACTCAAACCCTTGGTGCGAGTGGGTGGCTGTGATGATCGTTGCATCAGCCTTACAAGAGTATGCAATGGCACTAAATAAGGTGGTTTTATGAGCAATCGGTCAGCAATCATTCTAAAAACTGGGCGTGGTATTAGGGGCTTTAGTCAGCATGAAGTGGCTGAGATTTACGGAGTGGATCGCCGTACTTATCAGCGATGGGAGAGCGGCAAAAGCAATGTTCCTTCTAACCATTTTCTTGCCATCTTGGATGATGTATTTCATTTATCGATTGAGCAGATCACGGAGGTAGCGAATGAGACCATCTAATTTAAGAGTGGCATTGGTTGCCGATGGGCGTGATGACTTGGTCAACATGAAAGCCCTGCGTGCTGGGCTCAATGCCTGGGGGCGTTATTGGGCGTTCCAAGAACTCGGTAAAGGTTTCACTAATCGCAGTGCTTGCGATAAGTTAGGCGAGGTGCAGGTTTATGGATGTGCGTTGGTTAGGGAGTTGAGCGTTCCTAAGCATGTGGTCCAGTTCGATAGGATGATTGAGCGGTTATCGCCAAACTGTATTCGGGCGATTCGTACCTGTTACGTGTGCAAAGGCCAGTGGGCATTGATGGGGTTCGACAGTAAGAAGTCGTATGTGTATTGGTTGAGAAGAGCAGAGATTCAATTAGCAAAGTGAGGTGGGTGATGGAGCAATTCTTTTTGTTTGGTGATTTAGAAACGGGTGGGCTGAACGGCCGCTTAGACAATGGGATGCTGGGTATGGAGTATTACCCTATCTTTGAGCTGGCCTTTATCGTGACTGATAGTGAGTTAAACCAAGTGGGTGAAGCGCTGCACGTTGTTGTGCATCAAGACGATGAACACATTGCAAGGTCACATGAGTGGGCGATAGATGTGCATACTAAGAGTGGGTTGTTAGCTGCTGTTCGTGCCTCATCAGTATCGTTAGCACAGGCTGAGCAGATGGTTATTGAACACCTGAAAGCACTGGGAATACCTAAGCATGACCGCAAAGCTAAGACTGGCGTGGTGTTTGCTGGTAACTCAATCATGTTTGATCGTTCGTTTATCATGTGCCAAATGCCTGAGCTTCATGAGTACATGCATTACAGGCAGCTAGACATATCAGCACTAGGGCTCGCAGCTAGAGCTTGGGCGCCTGAGGTAGAGCGTAATGCGATTAAGGCTAAGCAGTATCAGCATGAAGCCTTAGCCGATATTCGGGAGTCGATAGCGGAACTCAAGTACTATCGCGACGAGTTGTTTGGTTGTGAAATATCATCTTTGTCAATAGGTTAGGCGCGGCCTGTTCAAATGAGAATGGCTATCATCAGAGCTAGATGCGACCTATTATCATCACGGGTCCTTCCGGCTGCCTTCACTGCGGGGGCGGTGACGCGCAATGCTTCACTACATATGAGAATTTTGGGGAGGTTGGTTGTTGTTTTATGAGCCCTCTAAAATCCAAAGAAATTCAAGTAACAAAATTCTAACTTATCTTTATGATTTATATTAATTTTATTAAGTGTGTGTCTAGTGATTTTTGATGGTCATTTTTGCCGCCGAATATAACAACTTTGCCAGATCGTTTTTTGATCCTTCGCTCATCCGGTTTTCCCTTATCTGAATTTTTACGTGATGACCATTTTCTTGGCGTTGGGAATATGGTTCTTATGGTTCGTGTTACCTACCGCTGTAAATAGCTAAATCGGTTAAGTGATAAGTAAAATGTAAATTCAGACTAAATGTTTTTATCACTCAAATCACTTAAGTGATAAGTAAAACGATAAATCCTCTGTGATTAAGTTTTCACGTATCACATATTTACAAATTCCGAAACGGCACTTTTGTCGCTTTATGCGGCACATTTGCCGCTTTCAAGGCCCTTAAAATCGAGTACATTTGTATACGCTTGCTAAGGTTACATTTATTCAGTCGCACGTTATTTGTCTGCCAAGGGCTCCTTTTAGGGGCCCTTTTTATTTGTCGCCATTTCTTATTCGCAAACATCCAAATAGCTGTTCGTTAGCTAACCCCCGCTGAAAAAAAGCGGCCGCTGCAATGGTGGCCGTGGTGGGTATGTGTTGCCGTGGTGTTCGACATTCCGCTACGGACGTTGAAAGACACTAAAAACATCAGCAGTTAGAGGCGGCTACCTTCACCGTTGATCTAACCGTTGGCCGCGCTAAGGCTAACCTCATTTTAAAGGAGACTGACCTATGTCATTAAAGCAAAAGCTCATGGCACTGGGGCTTTCTTCTGCTGTCGCACTGGCGGGGGCTAATTTGATTGCCCCCGCTGAAGCGCCGAACGGCGAGCCCATTCTGCATACCTATCTTGATCCGGTGGATATTATCACCGCTTGCTTTGGCCACACTGGCCCCGAGCTTGAGAACAACCAGTTCTTTAGCGAGCAGCAATGCATTGAAATGTTCGCCAAGGATTTAGGCAAAGCCGATCGGCAGCTGCGGCGGCTAACGTATCCGGTGCAACTTACCGAAGGTGAACACGCTGCTTATCTCAGTCTGATTTATAACTTTGGCGCGGGTAATTTTCAAACCTCCACCTTGCGCAAGCTGTTACTGCGCGGCGAACGGGTGGCCGCTTGTTACCAGCTCACCGAGGCTTGCGGTAAACACGGTTGTAATGGGTTTGTCTATGCGCGTGGCATCAAGCAGCCTGGCTTAGTCGAACGCCGAGCAAAAGAGCAATCAATCTGCTTAAAGGATTTATATGTGGAACAAAATCATTAATGCCACGGGCTCGCTGCACCTGTATTTAATCGCCGCGCTCATCATAGTGATAACGCTACTTGGCCTTAGCCTTACCGCCGTTAAAGCTGACCTCGCGTTAAAAAACTCGCAGCTCGAAACTGCCGCCGTTAACCAGCGCATGCTGCAAGATGATCTCACCGTCGTTACCGATGAACTGCAAGCGCAGGCCATCGAACGTGACAGGCTCGCTAAGGATTACGCCTTTGCCTTAGCGCTCAATGAAAAAGCCGATAAAGCTAAGGCCGAGATTGATCGCCAGCTTGCTGATCAGCGAGCCGCCATTAAAAAACTAAGGACCTCAGCCAATGAACAAACCCGAAGTTGGGCTAATACTGCTGTGCCTGATGATGTTAAGCGGCTGCTCAAGCACGCCGCCTATTGCGCGCACCGTAGTCACCAAGCAGACCCAATATGTGTTACCGCCGCAATCATTAATGAGCCAGTGCCTGCCAGCCGAATGTAGCTCAGACGCTAATGCCGATCTGCCCGATTGCATCATTCAACTTTTAGCCGTGATCACCAAGTGTGATACCGATTTGCATAACATCGAAATATGGCGAAGGGAAAAACAGCATGAACAATCCATACATTAATGATGTTGCCACCCAAAAAGGGTTTACGTTGAGTGCCTATATATCGTCACTAATGAGCACATTGGGAGGTGTCTTTACTATGGATAAAGTGGCGATGTTAATTGGCGTATTACTCGCCTTCCTCACTTTTTTGGGCAACATTGCTTATCAAGAATTTCGCCGTCAACGTGAGCGCTTACAAGAAGAAAAAGACGAAAAGCGCAAACAAGAACTTCACGCCGCCGACATGCAACTGAAAGCCGCCCTGCTAAAACAAGTGGAGCATCCTAATGGCACGCATTCAACCATCACCACCCGAGCCTGTTCTACTGAGTAAAACCGACCTATGCAAAAGCCTTGAGATCAGCACCCAAGCGTTTGATAAGTGGGACGTGCCAGTGCACAGCAAGCGCGGCCGCGTGAGTTTATACAAAATGGCCGATGTGGTGGGTAACAGACTTGCCAACGAGCGCAAAAAAAACATCACTAAACCCGATGAAGATGATCCCGATAAGCCAGATATCGACTTCGAACGCTGGCGCTTAACTCGGGCACAAGCAATTGGGCAAGAGATTAAAAACGAAAAAGACCTCAAAGAAGTGGTCGAAGTTAGTTTTGCCACCTTTGTGCTAAATCGCATTGCTGCGCAAATTGCCCCAGTGCTTGATCAAATACACATACGGGTAAAACGCAAATTCCCCGACATTCCAGAACGCACAATCGACGCTATCAAAGCGGAGGTGATTAAAAGCCAAAACACCGCCGCCGATCTTGCGGAGGGCATAGAGGGTTTATTAGATGAGTATATCGGCCGCGCAGATTAAAAATCTGAAAGCCGCCGTTGCTGCTGGGCTGCGTTCGTTCTATCGGCCACCCATGCTCACCTGTTCTGAATACGCCGACGAGCACTTTTACATGTCGTCGGAGTCCTCTTACACCGAGGGCAAGTGGGAAAGTTTACCGTTTCAAATTGGCATTCTTAATGCCATGGGTAACGACCAAATCAGCACGCTTAACTTAATGAAGTCAGCGCGTGTCGGTTACACCAAAATGCTGATGGCAAACGCTGCTTACAAGATTGAGCACAAAAAGCGCAACGTGCTGATCTATCAGCCTCGTGATGGTCAAGCCAAAACCTTCATGAAAAAGCACGTTGAAACAGCGATTCGTGATATTCCCGTTTGGCGCGCGCTTGCACCTTGGATGGGGCGCAAACATAAAGACAGCACCCTAGAAGATAAAATATTCACCAATGGCAAAACGCTGATGGTGCGCGGTGGTACCGCTGCCGCTAACTATCGCGAAATCTCCACCGATGATGTGATCTACGATGAGCTAGCGGGTTTTGATGAATCCATCGAGCACGAAGGTAACGCCACATCGCTTGGTGACACTCGTATCGAACTGTCGATGTTCCCTAAGTCGATCCGCGGTTCAACGCCTAAAGTGCTCGGTACCTGCCAGATTGAAAAAGCCTGCAGCGAATCACCGCACTATTTTAAGTTCAACGTGCCTTGCCCGCACTGCGATGAATTGCAGGATTTAAAGTGGGGTGGCCCTGAAGAAGCCTTTGGTATTAAGTGGCACAAAAATGCCAAGGGTGAGCACGATCCAAGCACAGCCTATTATCTGTGTGAGCATTGTGGTTGCTGTATCGAAAACAATCAGCTCGACGATATGGAGCTGCACCCCAGCGCAGTGTGGATATGCGAAAACACCGACATCCGCACAAAAGACTTTTTAGACTTTTATGATGCCGACGGAAACGACATCACCACGCCGCCCAATATCTCGATTCATATCTGGTCGGCCTATAACTCGCTCAACAGCTGGGCGAAACTGGTTACTGAGTTCTTTAAAGCCAAAGGCGATAAAGAAAAGCTGCAGACTTTCGTCAACACTAAGCTAGGCCAACCGTGGGATAACGACAACGGCGAGCGCTTAGAGTGGGAAGAATTAGCGAAGCGCCGCGAAATGTACCCGAGTGGCAAAGTGCCTAACTGGGTGGTGTATTTAACCGCGGGTATCGACACCCAAGACGACCGTTATGAGGGCCGCATTTGGGGCTGGGGCGCGGGTAAAGAGGCGGCATTAATCGACCGCTTTATTTTATACGGCGACCCAGCAAGCCAAGTATTAAAAGACAAAGTGGCTGAGCGTATCGCTAAAAGTTATGCCCGTGCCGATGGGGTTGTGCTCAATATTGGTGTCGCGGGTTGGGACTCTGGCGGCCACTACACCGATGACGTGTACGCTATGAGTAAAAAGCTTGGGCTAATGCGGGTGATCCCCATTAGAGGTGCCAACGTTTACGGTAAGCCGATCGCCAACTTCCCTCGCAAGCGAACCGCCAAAGGTGTGTACTTAACCGAGGTCGGTACCGACAACGCCAAAGAGTTGTTGATGTCGATGTTACGGATTGCCCCAGATGTAGACGTGCGCAAGCCTGGTGCGATTCACTTTCCGTTAAACGAAGCGGTTTGTGATGACGTTGAGTTGCAACAGCTCACCAGCGAACGCAAGGTGCCGGTGCGCCAAAACGGACGGATCATCTATAAATGGGACAACCAAAAGCGCCGCAACGAGGCACTAGATTGTTTCGTTTACGCCTTGGCCGCGCTGTATATCGCGATAGAAAAATTCGGCATCAACCTCGACAAACTTTCACAAGTTACCCCGATAGCCATATCAAGCGACCAACCCAAAGAACCTAAACCCAAAGCCGCAAAACAGGCCAATGCGAATGCGGCTTACCTAAATGGTGGCGGTGGTGGCAGTTCTGGCGGTTGGCTGTAGTCAATGCCATAAAGCCAAGGATAACAGCATGACCCAAACCCAATGCCAACAGATGATCGATGCGTACTTTCAGGCCGAGCTTGATGTGTTGGCAGGCAAGCAAACCACGATCAACGGCAAGACGATGACCACCGAGGACCTAGGTGAAATTCGCAAAGGTCGGCTTGAGTGGGAGCGCCGTTTAAATGCCTTTAGCCGTCCACAGGGCGGCGTCAAGTTAGCGAGTTTTGGATAAAAAGGCCCTAGGAAAAGCAGGCTCTAGGCCCTAGAACCTAGAAGCTAGAACCTTCTTTAAGGATTATCATGAGCATTATCAATGATGCGCTGGCGATATTTGCCCCGCGTTTAGCATTACAGCGTGAAGCGGCCACAATGAGCTACCGCAACCTGAAAGGGTATGAAGCCGCCAGCCCAAGCCGCACGCATCGCGCTAAAAAGGAAAGTCGCGGGGCAAACCAAGCGGTATTTGCGGCAGGTAAAAGCCTGCGTGAGCAAGCGCGCTGGTTAGACGAAAATCATGATCTCAGTATCGGCATTCTCGACCGGATGGAAGAACGGGTGATCGGTGCCCAAGGGATTGTGGTTGAACCGCAGCCGCGCAGTATTAGCGGTGAAATCCTTGATGACTTAGCTAACGATATTCAACGCCGTTTCGGTGCATGGTCGCTTAAGTGTGATGTGACTGGCCGCTTTAGTCGTCCTGAATTAGAGCGTTTGGTGTTACGTAGCGCCCTGCGTGATGGTGATGTATTCGGCCAGCATGTGATGGGTAAAGTGGAAAAGTTCGGCCACCCCAACGAGCAAGGCACTCAATACAGCATTGAAGCGTTAGAGGCCGACTTTATCCCCTACGAGTTAAACGAACCAGCAAAGCGGGTACGCCAAGGGCTTGAGGTTAACGGCTGGGGCCAAGTTGTTAACTATCACGTATTGCTCGATCACCCCGCTGATCAGGTTGGCTTTCGCTACAAAACTAAAGCGGTACCCGCATCGAGCATGATGCACTTAGGCTTGTTCAAACGCCTGCACCAGCTGCGCGGCGTGTCGTTATTCCACGGCATTTTAACCCGCCTTGGCGATATTAAAGACTATGAGGAATCTGAGCGAGTAGCGGCTCGGATTGCGGCCGCGCTGGCGTTCTACATCAAGCGTGGTGATGCCGCCATGTTTGTTCCTGACTCAAGTAGTGAATCGTCAAGCCGCGAAATCCCCATTGCCCCTGGCATGACCTTCGATGATCTCAAGCCCGGTGAAGATGTGGGCATGATTGAATCCAATCGGCCTAATGTGCACTTAGTTGATTTTCGTAACGGCCAATTAAAAGCCGCCGCAGCCGGTACCCGTGGCAGTTATTCCAGCATTGCCCGTGACTACAACGGCAGTTATTCAAGCCAGCGCCAAGAGCTGGTTGAGCAAGACGAATCGAACCGCATTATGCAGCAATGGTTTTGTGCTGGCTGGTCGCGCCCTGTGTTCCGCAACTTCTTAAAAATGGAAATGCTCAACAAGCAGGACCCATTAGTGCTACCGCCAGATATCGACATGCGCACCTTATTTGATGCCGTGTACTACGGGCCCACCATGCCATGGATTGACCCACGCAAAGAGGCCGAAGGCTGGGAAATGATGATCGCTGCCAACGTCGCAACCGAGGCCGATTGGACTCGCGCCCGTGGCCGTAATCCTGCAGAAGTAAAACGTCAGCGTAAGCGTGAGGTGGATTACAACCGCGAAAACCACATGGTCACGGCCAATGACCCCGACCCCTCGCTAGGAGATCCTAACAGTGAAAAAGACCCCAATAGCATCAGCAATGCTAAGCGCAATGCTGCCAAGCGGAACGCTGATCGCGCCGCAAGGCAACAGTCAGACCGCGAGTAATGAAAAGCGCGGCTTCTACAGTATGAAAGCCGCCGCTGGCGGTGTGGCTGAATTGATTTTATATGGTGATGTTGGCTGGGACTTTACCGCCAAACAAATTGCTACAGATTTACGGGCAATGGGAAAAATCACCCAGCTCAAAGCCTACATCCAATCCGGTGGCGGTGATGTGATTGATGGCATGGCTATCTATAACATCCTCGCACGGTGGCCTTGCCAAAAGTCAATTTGTATTGAGTCTATCGCCGCTTCAATGGCCAGTGTGATTTGCATGGCTTTTGATGTAGTCATCATGCCATCAAATGCCTTTTTGATGATCCATAGCAATTGGGGCGGCGCAGTTGGAACGGCAGAGGACTTACGCGAATACGCCGATTTGTTAGACAAATGGCGTGCCAGCATGGGCAAGGCTTATCAAGACAAAGCCAAAGGCAAATTGAGTGAAGAACAGCTAGCTCAATTCTTTAAAGCAGACACTTGGTTAAGTGCTCAAGAAGCCGTAGCGCTTGGGTTGGCTGACCAAATTATTGAACCGTTGCAGCTAGCTGCATCCATAGATCCAAAACGACTCCAGGAGTACGAAAACATGCCTGAAAAACTGAAAGCTTTATTTGCAATGCAGGGTAATACCTCTATTCCTGCTCCTGCGCCAATTGCTGCACCTAATGCTCAACTTCCTGCACCTGCACCGCTTCCAGCTCAACCTGATGCGGCCACCATTCAAGCGGCTGCGATTGCGTTTAATACTCAGCGTATGACCGGCATTAATGCCGCGTTCGCTGCGTTCCCGCAATTGGCTGATCTGAAGAATGAGTGTTTAGCGGATGCCAACATCAATGCTGACATTGCCAAAGACCGCATTTTGGCAAAGTTGGGTGAAAACACTACGCCGTGCGCCGTGCAGCCTAAAAGTGTCATTATTCATGCCAGCAACGGTAACATCGTGGGTGATTCAATTCGTGCTCAGTTAATGGCGCGTTCCGGCCATACAAAAGCTGAAGCTAGCAACAACTATTCGAGCTACACCATGCTTGAGTTGGCGCGCGCCTCACTGTTAGATCGCGGTATCGGCTGCGCTGGATTCAACAAAATGGATATGGTCGGCTTAGCCTTTACCCACAGCTCAAGCGACTTTGGCAATATCCTGTTAGATGTAGCTAATAAATCAGTGTTAATGGGCTGGGAAACCGCCGAAGAAACCTTCGAGCGTTGGACCAAAAAAGGTCAACTAGGCAACTTTAATATCGCCAAACGTATCGGCCTTGGTGACTTTAATAGCCTACGCCAAGTACGGGAAGGTGCGGAATACAAGTACGTCACCGTTGGCGACCATGCGCAACAAATCGCGCTGGCTACCTATGGCGAGTTGTTCAGCATTACTCGTCAGGCCATTATCAACGACGATATGAGTATGTTGACTGATATCCCAATGAAAATGGGCTTTGCCGCCAAAGGTACCATTGGTGATTTGGTATATGCGGTATTAACCAAAAACCCCCCAATGGCTGATGGAAAAACGCTGTTCCATAATGAACACGGCAACTTAGGTTCCGGTGCGCCAAGTGTGGCGGCCCTCGATGCTAACCGCATGTTAATGCGCAAGCAAAAATCGGGTAATCGCCCCCTGAATATTCGCCCTGAGTTTGTACTGTGCCCTGTAGCGCTTGAAACCACGTTTAACCAGATCATTAAGTCCAGTTCTGTTAAAGGTGCCGATGTGAATTCAGGTATTGCTAACCCAATCCAAAACTTTGCCGAAGTGATTGCTGAGCCTCGTTTAGATGATAACAGCACGGTGCAGTGGTTCCTTTCTGCGGGCCAAGGCCGCGACACCATTGAGGTGGCTTACCTTGATGGCATCGACACGCCTTACATTGAGCAGCAACAAGGCTTCACTATCGACGGCGTAGCCACCAAAGTGCGTATCGATGCGGGTGTGGCACCACTTGATTACCGTGGATTGGTGAAATCAACAGGCGTGTAAACAGCGCTAAACCGACATAAATGGGCTATCAAACGATAGCCCTTTTTTATTCAGTTTTGTTTTTAAGCAGGAACACTCTCATGAAAAATTATGTGCAAGATGGCAAGACCATCAGCTTTACGCCCACAGCCGCGGTTGCCAGTGGTGAAGCGGTATTACTGGCTACATTGTTAGTTGTGGCGATTGGCGCCATTGCCGCCGATACCGAAGGTACAGGCGTCACCGAAGGCGTGTTTGAGCTCCCTAAAAAATCCACAGATGCGGTCGCTTTAGGTGTTGATCTGTATTGGGACGACACCGAAAAAGAACTGACCACCACCGCCACCGACAATACCAAAGTCGGTAAGGCGTGGTTGGCAGCTGGCAATGGCGCCGAAACCGTCTGGGTGAAGATCAATGCCTAACGTTGGCAACCACTTTGCCGAACGCGTGCGGGGTAAAATGGTGCGGCTTTTTCAGCGTTTGGCTGATCCGTGTCTTTTTACCCCAAGCGATGGTTCAGCGCCTTTTACTCGCCTGGTGAGTTTGGATGATAACGGTGCCGAAATTGCGGCCTCGTCTAATGAATATATTCCCGAGCTAATCAGTCGTGCCGAGTTTTTACAATCCGAAGGGGCGGTAAATTCGGGTGATGAGTTTGCGATAGGTGAGGGCGCTAGCGTCCAGCAAGGACGCCTCACCCAAAGGGTAAGCATGGATTCAGTCAGCGTAACCTTTATCTATATTCCGCTTTAGCGACCATCGGAGCTCAGCTATGGCAAAAATAAAAATTGAAGGGCTTAAAGAAGTCACTAATGAACTAAACCGCATCCGCAATCAGATAACGCCAAATATCAATAAGGCGCTTGCGGATACTGGACCATTTGCCAAGAAAATGGCTGTGAATGCTATTTTCAATAAATATGGTTTTAAATCCAGAGATTACATTGATGAAAACATGACCTTCAGTGTAAATCCTAGTGATTTAAATGTATTTATATCAGCCCGTTATGAGCCAAGTTCGTTAAATAACTTTGCACTTAAAATGAACAAAGGCTTTATGGTCAACACATTAAGGAATCAAAAGATTTGGTTCAAAGGTGCATTTACCGTTATTGGCTTTAACAATAATACAGTGATGTTTTCTCGCAAACGCGGCGATAACTCTTGGCGCACTCTTAAAAAAGAAGAAGCTATAAAAGCGAATACGAAGGTGCCAAAACCACTCTATGGTCCGTCCGTTGCGGGTAGTTTTAGAAGTGTGCTACCAGACATTGAAGCACCAATTATTAAGCATCTACGCGAACGCTACGGCCACCACGCTAGCCGTTAACTAAGAGGCAACTCCATGATCCAAGCAATCTTAGACCGCCTCGCGCTGGTTGACGGCGCCACTGTGCGTGAAGGTTTTTATGTGCAGTCCATTGCCAAAGAAAGCAAATTCATCTTTTTGCAGCCGTATACCGATGCCTTTGACGCTAAAAATGGCATTGATAAATATAAGGATGATCTAGTGCTGCAAGTGGTTGCTGGCGTAAAACTCGCTAAAAATCCGCAACCAACCAGTGAGCTAATCAACCTCGTGCGCGCTATCCGTGAAGCCTTTTATAAAGATGAACGCTTCCCTGAAAAACCTAGCTGGTTACCCTCGGTGATCAGCTTTAAAGAGACTGAGCCCTGCAAGTACATCATGCCCGAAGCCCATGAAGAACACGGCCTAGCGGTGTTCACCCTATCCCTTGTTAATACCGTTAAATTTGGAGACTCACTATGAGTGAAATAGTAACCGAAAGTTACATCGGCTCAGCGATCGTCTATATCGATGGCCGTGACTGTGGCAACGTGAGCGGCGTAAAGCTCGCTATCGAACAAGAAACCAAATCCTTGCCCAACTACCGTGGTGGTGGGGGTTATGCCGATGAAGTCACGTTGATTAAATCCGTAAAATTAAGTTCAACCTTTTACGATTTTAATAACGAAAACTTAGCGTTAGCTATGCGCGGTAAGATTGATGTATTAACTGCAACACCCGTTGCAGATGAAGAAATTATCGCTGTGCTCGATGGCTTAGCGCAAACCGCAAAAATGATTGATACCAGTATCGCCCCTGTTGTTAAAAATGAAGCGGGTGATGTGACTTATGTACTTGATGAAGATTATGTTGTCAGTGCCGCAGGTATCCGCGCGTTATCGACTGGCGCCATTACAGCAGGCCAAACATTAACCATTGGCTACACCAGCCAAGCGGGTAATGCGTTGCAGGCATTAACGGAATCAGGCAAAACGGTCAGTGTGGTTGTTGACGGTATTAACGACTCAACCGGTAAACCGTGGATGCTGAAGTTTTATAAGTGGAAGCCCACACCCACATCAGGCTTAGACTTGATCGGTACCGATTACGGTAGCTTCGATATTGAAGGTGCTGTACTCGCTGACAGCTCAATCGTTGCCACGGGTAAGTCTAAGTTCTTCGTCCGTAGCGCAGCATAAAATTAGGTTGTTACTAGGCCAGCCCATTTCGTTTGGGCTAGCCTAGTTATTGTACATATCTCCTCTCGGTGCTAATATGTTTTTATAGGACATAGTGCTACAGTTAGGAATAATAGTGGGGCGCATATTTAAAACCGCAGAATTTACATCATGGGCAAATGATGAAGGCCTTGAAGATACAGCATTAATACTAGCAGTTACCGAAATGGATAACGGTTTAATCGATGCCAAACTGGGTGGCTGCGTGGTCAAAAAACGGGTACCTAGGCTGAATCAGGGTAAAAGCAGTGGTTTTAGGACATTGATTGCGTTTCGCTCTGAAGACAAAGCTTTTTACATGTTTGGTTTTGCTAAAAATGAACGCGATAATATTACTAAAACCGAAAAAGCCGTGCTGTTAGAATTAGCTAAATTATTATTGAGTTACAACAACACTCAGTTAGCTAAAGCAATAAAAGATAAAGAGTTATACGAGGTAATAAGAAATGAGCCGCTTACTTAAGTCATTACATAATACCGCCCAAGGGTTACATGCATCTGGTCTCATGCCGCCAGAAACCATGCGCAAGTTTGACGCGCTTTGCTTACCTGAGCTAGCAGAGTTTTCTGCCGCTGACATAAAAGAGTTGCGTACGAGTAACAAGGTAAGCCAGCCTGTGTTTGCACAATATTTAAATGTATCGTTATCAAGCGTACAAAAGTGGGAGCAAGGTAAGCGACACCCCGATGGCCCCGCATTAAAGTTGCTAAATATCGTCAAAAAACAGGGCGTAGAGATCTTAATGAGTTAGCAATACTGCTAAGTCAGACAACAGTGCAAACAAAAAATGGCTACCCAACGGTAGCCATTTTTTATGGGCGTTTAACTGTCGCTTTACCCTAGCCGTGCTTGCTCGCGGCCAATGCGTGCGATACAGGCGATTTGTTGGTTAGCGGCTTCGCTAATTTCGATTAACTGCTCAAGGGATAAAAAGCGTGGTTCGCGGATATAGTTGACCAGCTTATCGCGCCGAGTGACAAACTGATCATCATCGATGGGCTGCGAGCTGACAATTTTACCGCCTTCCCATGTAAATAACATGCGTTGACGTTCAAACGGGCTTTGGGTGCGGGAGAGGCGGGCTTGGGCTTCGTTAAAGGCATTAATGAAGTTAATCTTGAGTTCGGCGGCTTTGGCACCCGTAAACCCCATGACTAAAAACATAAAGCCGTCTTTGGTCAGTTGGTAACACTTTAAATCGCGTGTTGCAGTGCCAACTTGTTGATTTTGCACGTTGGCTCGAAAATGAGCTGATGTAAATTCGCTGGGAGCCTCAACAAGGATCTCTTCAATTTTACGCAAAACATTTTTATGCATTTTGCCAAAATAATCGGCAACGATCAGCGAGCTAGTAATGGTTTGCTGGCCGTTAATGAATACCAGTTGTGCGGGGGTGTTTTTAGGCTGTTGTAGGTTCATGGGTGACACTCCTGTGATCGAGAGTAATCATCACAAAACAAGGTCAATTGTTTGGTGATGAGCTGAACAGGATTGACCTTACCGTCACAGGAACGGCGCACCGAAGTGCTCCCACCCAGCTCACCATAGAAGTGGTGCGCCAAGTCACGCAATAAAAAACCAGCACTAGGCTGGCGACATTACTGCGCCTGTGTATTGCGAGAGGTCAATCTCGGCAGTGGATTTTGCCAATGCCGAAATAGTATCGCCCCGCTAAGGCGCGTTTGTCAATTTTACTTATCAGTTAACTGATTTAAAGCGGTGGGCTGAACAAGGTTCGCACTACCGCCACAGGAAGCGGCCACCATTATGTGCCTTATCCAACCCACCTAATCCCTGAGTTTACAAACTAATTGGTTGTGGTCGAGACATTTCGATCACAGGCGTTTTCGTGCGCGCGTTTTATTTCTACTAGAGGCCAAGCCATGAGTTTTAAAGATCAAGTCATCAATCTCATCATCCAAGGCCGCGACTTGTTCTCAAGCGAAGCCGAAAAGTCCGAGAAAGCTTTACAAGATCTTGGGCTACAAAGCGAAAAGCTCAACGAGCAACTTGATGATCTTAAGCAGCAGCAAGAAGCGATCAAAGCCATTGATTCATTAAGTGCGGCCATTAAAAAAGGCGAGCGTAATTATGTCGATAACGCCCAAGCGCTGGAGAAATTAAAGCAAGAGCAAAAACAAGCCACCGCTGAGGCAAAAAAGCTTGAAAAGTCACAAATTGAGGCGGCTAGCTCAACGGCTAAACTCGAAGCTGAATACAGCCAAACGGTTGCCGAACTTAGTAAATACGATGCTCAGCTTGCTACCGCTCGCGCTGAGGTTGAGCGCTTAACCGCAACGCAAGATAAAGGCGCTCAGGCCAGTAAAGACCAAGCGCAAGCCCTTGCTGCTGCGAATGCCGATTTACAACAACTCGAAACGGCGCAAAAAAATACTGCAACCAGTGCCAACCAACTGGCGACTGAGCTTGAGCAAGAACGCATTGAGCTTAAGCAATTAAGTAGCGAAGTTGATCAGGCTGGCCAGAAAAAGGCCGAGTATGCGCTTAAGGTTAAGGGCGCGCGCACTGAGTTAAATCAACTCGGCTCTAGCCTTGGCCGCAACAAGGCGGAGTTAGACAAACAACAAACCGTGCTGAATAAAGCCGGTATTGATATGAACAAGCTGGCTGATGCCAGCAAAGACTTAAAGACCCAAGAAGCCGCCGCTGAAATTGCGCTAAAGGGCGTAAACGATAAGCTTGCTCGCCACAATAAATTGCTCGATGAAAGCAAAAAATCATCGAGTGATTTTGGCGGTAGCATTAAAGCCGCCACGGGCTCACTCATTGCTATGGCTAGCGCGTATGTGGGCGTCGATAGGCTATGGGATAGTTTAAAATCAATCCTTACCGCAGGCGATAAAGCCAAAGCCTTTAGCGCCCAAATGACGGCCATGATGGGCAGCATTGCTGCAGGTGAGCAAGCAACGGCGTGGATTAAGGATTTTGCTAACCGCACAGGTACCGAGTTAGAAGGTGCCAAACTTGCCTTTGCTAAGTTAAAGACCTTTGGCATCGACCCCATGAATGGGGCCTTGCAATCGATGGTTGATTACAACGCTAAGCTTGGCGGTAGTCAGGAGGATTTAGAGGGCATTATTCTTGCGGTCGGCCAAGCGTGGGCTAAACAAAAATTTCAAGGTGAAGAAATCCTGCAGTTGGTAGAACGCGGCGTGCCCGTGTGGGATTTACTGCAAAAAGTCACAGGTAAAAATACGCTCGAGTTAAGCAAGCTGAGTGAGGCGGGTAAGCTTGGCCGTGATGTGATGCAGCAACTGTTTGACGAAATGGGCAAGCAAGCCAATGGTCAAGCTGCGCTGAGTCTTGAACGCCTTGGCGGTCAGATTAATTTAATTTCGAATAAATGGACTGAGTTTAAGCAGATCATTGCTGATTCTGGGGCTTATCAAGTTGCTGTTGATCTACTTAAAGACCTCAATACTAAGTTTGATGAATTAAATAAGAACGGAAAAATAAAACAAGCCGCGCAGGATATCAGCGATTTCTTTTCCAGCATTCTAAAGGATGGTGGCGAAAGCCTTAAAGGCATGTTGGAAAACATTACTGCCTTTGCTACTGGGCTTAATGTGGTGGCGGGTAGTATCAGGTTAGTATTCAATGGAATTACTGCTGGTTTTTCGCTTATTGGGGCGGCTTCTGCGGGTTTACTGTCATTATTCCCTCAGTTAATGGCTAAAATACTTAGTGTTTTTGGCGACAATAAGTTATCAAATTTCTTTCAGTCAGTTGCAGATGGCTTTCTTTCAATATCCAAAGGTTTAATTAACCAAGTCGAACAAGACTCAAAAGACGTTGCAGCATCTCTTAAGCAGATGGGGTTTGATATTCGGCAGGACTCAGATAAGACTGCAGAAACTCAAGTTAAAAATTCAAATATAATTCAGTCAGCTATTTTAGAGCAGATGAGTCTGCAAGCTACTGCTCGTGAAGGTGAGAAACAAGCCGCCGAATTGGCAAGTGAGCAAGCCAAACGAGAAGTCGAGTTGTGGTTATCTCGCAAAACTGCGGCAGAAGATCATTTCAATGCAGTGCGCAATGCGGGGAAGTCTTCTGCTGAAGATGTCGCAACTGCTCAAAAATTACTGGTTGATACATTAAAAGGTTTGAGTGATGCGCAATCTGCGCAGGAAAAAACAACGACAGGCTTGGCTGATGCAAATACTAAACTTGGCTTTGCGACACAAGTTTTAAAAGAGGAACAAAATCAGTTAGCGCAAGAGGCATTAACAAAAGTACGTGAAGCATTTATCACGGGTAAAGCCTCTGCTGAACAATATAAAAAAGCACAAGATGATGCGAGTAAAGCGACTCAAGAGCTTTCAAAAGCGCAGGCTGATGCATTATTAACCGCCGATGAACTTGCTAAAAAGCAAGCTGAAGATTCTGTAAAAGTTAAAGAGTCTATAAAGACAGAGCTGGATTTAAAAAGGGAGTTACAGCAACAAAACGTTAATGATGCTCAAGCAGATGTTGAACGTACTGCGGCTTTAGTGCTCACATGGGAAGAACGAACCAAAGCGGCT
The DNA here is from genome assembly GCF_019655335.1 of Shewanella hafniensis. Taxonomy (GTDB): domain Bacteria; phylum Pseudomonadota; class Gammaproteobacteria; order Enterobacterales; family Shewanellaceae; genus Shewanella; species Shewanella hafniensis. The sequence goes on along the minus strand of NZ_BPFD01000009.1, from coordinate 62,488 downwards.
AAAAAGCATTATAGCGACTTGCAAAGTGTTGGCACTACGACTGTTGCCGAGCTTGATGCCGCCCAGATTGCGCTTGAAAACTCTACGCTTCGACTTGGGCAAGTACAGGACGAGCTAAAACAAAAGCAAGATGGACTTGCTACTTCTACCGAAAATCTTAAAAACATCACCATTAATGGTTTGATTGAACAGCGCGAAACGGCAGAGCGTGAGCTCGCGGGTGTTCGGGTTGCTTTTTCTCGTGGGCAAGCTTCAGTTGAGGACTATAAGTCTGCTCAAGTAAAACTTGAAAAAGCTACCGATGCTGTAAAAGAAGCGCAAAAAGGACAAAAGGTCACCACTAAAGATTTAGAGTTGGCACATACTGCTGCGACAAGAAAAACGGTCGAAGGTTTAAAAGCACAAGAAAAGGCGGCTAAAGAAACCTTTGAAACTATGGTGCAAAAAGCAAAGGATGGTGAAGCTTCTACTGAAGATCTTAATAAAGCCTTTCTTGAATACGCCAAAGTTGCGATTCAAGCGGCGGGGGCAAGTGATGAGCAAGTCGATGCCAGTATTCGTCAACAAGCCGCAGCGTTAGGGTTAGGCAAAGATCTTGATACGCTTATTGAACAGTATAAGCGTTTAAAAGATGCGCAATCTGGCCTAGGTGATAACACTCAACAAACGGCTGATAATGTACAAAAGGGTTCTACAGAAATCGGCACCACCATATCTAATACTATGGATACTGTTGTTAAGTCAGCAGAGCAAGCAGGAGTGGGCTTGCAGTCTATTGCTCAATACTTTGCCGATATTGGTACCGCCGTTTATGACAACGTTAAAGCCTTAAGTGATGGTGCTGCGCGTTACTTCAACACCATTGTTTATGGTGTGCAGAACGTGAAAAAGGAGTTTGGTGATCTTGGCCAAGTCGAAAACGAAATAGAACGTTTAACGGGTGTTATCTATGAGCTTGATAACACGTTGGCTAAAACGGTTGATTTTGTCGGGCTTCGCACCTGGGCACTTGAAACCGAGAAAGCCGGCAAGATTGCCGAACGTGCCTATTACCGCCAAAAGCTTGAACTGCTTAATCTAGTGGATGCGCTCGATAATACCGATAAAGCAAATCTTAGTATTATCAACAGCGCAACACGAGCAACTAAAGCGCTTGATCTAGTGAATGATCAAGATATGTCTTTGCTCACTTCTGCACTGGCCAGCGCCAAACAGCGCATGGACTCTCTGCGCGATAGTGCCGAGTCTACGCTTAAGTCGCTGCAGGATGAGCTTGATGGCTACCTTGGCCGCCAAGATGAAATAGAAAAACGCCGCTATCAGGAACAAGTCGCCGATCTTAAAGAGCAACTCGCCGCTGCTGAACGTACAGGCGATAAGCAGCTTATTGCCGATTTACATGAAGCAGAGCGAACGCTAAAGCAAGTTTATGAGTTCCGCACTGCCGAAATTAAAACTCAGCAAGCCGCCGATAAGCAAAGTGCCGCCGAGGCGAAGAAGCAAGCCGAAGCCAGTGCTGTAACGGCTAAGACTGCGGCTCAAACTCAAGCAACCGCAACCGTTAACACGCAAGTCAATACCCAAACCAGCACGCAATCTGTGGCTAACACTTCAGACATGCAAGTGCTGCAACTGCAGGTGGGTAACAGCACGTTTAATGCCCAAATGAAGCGCAGCCTAGTCACCGAATTGATGAACGAGATCAAACGTCTGCAATCGGTTGGCGGTTAGCCAATCCTGTTATTCGTCCCATTTAATTAAAGGTCCCTATGACAACCATCGATAGCATCGATATCGCGGTGGATTTGCTGTGGCTAAACCGCGACAACACGCCCCGCGTTGCGGCCAATATGAAGCGTGCCTTAAACGGTGCGCCTTTGGTGCAGCAAACCATTATTCCAGCCGGTATTGCCATGGAGTTAGGCACCAAATCGGGATGGATGCTGCGCACTGAGTTTGAACAATTAAAAGCCCATGCCGCCATTACGTTAACCGCCTTCACGTTGGCCTATGAAGGCACCAGTTACAACGTGGTTTGGGATAACACTGCAGGCTCACCCATAACGGGTGAAGATTTATTTGACGAAGTTGGCGGGTTTGAAAAGCTCACTAACGTGGTTCTTAAGTTTCTGACTTTATAGGCCGTTTATGACTATTTCCCGTTTAGATTTAAAAGTATTTAAACCTGAGCAATTGGGCTCAAGTGATGATGCGGGTGGACAACGTACTAAGCTGGCGGTTGAGTCTGGCAAGCTTAACGAACTGTTTCGCGCTATTTCTGACATAGATCACGCGCAATCTGCGGTTGATATTGTGAAGTGTTACCCTGCACTAGACACCCCTGATACATCGATTTTGCTCGATGGTCATGTGTTTATCAGCAAAAAGCCAACCGATGATCTGGTCAGTTTGTTGATCGCCGAGGCCGCCACGCTTGATGATGCTGACCGAATGACCGATATGGTTGAGATTCTAGAATCTTCCGTTCGTGCTGGCCAGTTGATCCGCAATCGCTTGATTGGCTTTTTGGAAGGGCAAGACACGTTTCCTAAGTCATATCTGCAATCTAGTTATCTATTTAATGGCACTGAGTATTGGTCGAACGTCACATTACTGCAGGGACAAACCGTTGTTATTTCTGTTGAGTATCCTGGCGCCGAAAGTGCACTTTACCCACGGTTTGAGCATTTCTGCCAAATTCAAGAAACGGTCACTGGTGGTCCCACAGGCATAGTGAAGTTTAAACCTGCCATTCCGTTTATCACACCTAACTACGATATAACAATCAACGGTGAGTCGGGCTGCACTAAGTTACGCTACACCAGTGATAACGATGGCATTAAATATCATGGCGTAACCAAACTTACTGCGGCCTCAACAACCAACACTTTGGCTGTTGAATCAACGCAAACTGAATTGCTGCCAAAAGTAAAAACGGTTAATCCACTCACAGGTAAAAGTATTGTTGAGGGTGGCAGTGGTGACGTGCCAAGTACCGTTATCAAAAACAATGTTTCTCAACCTTATATTTATGGTCAGTACACTTACATTTTTGATGTGCCAGATATTTTAGATAATGACTTTGTTAATGAGGTACTGGGTTTTAAGCCGCGCCTGACGGCCTCAAATTTTTCCTATTGGAATATCAGCGTCACAGGGACAACAGTCACAGCCAATACCACCTCTAACTTACCAGGTGTCGATACGCTGACAATTGAATACGTCTCCGCTGCAAAATATGGAGTGTATAGCAGCGAAACCGCATTTCCTGATTTTAAAAAGATATCACTCGGTACCACTAAAATGGTGCTGACATTCTTAAACACTGCCCATGGCAGCGTGAGCATGATAGAAACGTCTAGCGGTAACTTCGTCAGTGGTGGTGTGCGTTTGGTACAGCTTGACTACCATACTGGCGCAGTCACTAAGTTCCTTGATGCCCGTGGTGACTTCACTGTGCATTATGACTGTTTGATTGAGGAATCGACGTCCTCAGCTAATACCGTCAGCTTTGCGTTAGCCACCGATAGCCCAATTTATGACACCTTTTATGTCACCATTAGCAACGCTGCAGGTGACACCCTGTTATCGGGCTCAAGTGACAACGCAGGTGTGATCACCGGCTTAGGTATTAACGGCAATATCACGGATGCAAATGTGCAGCTCACCTTTAGCCAAGCTGTAGATTTAACCACGCTGCGCTATGACATTAGTGAGACTGTCACACTATCACCACCACCAGAACTGTATGGCCTTAATCCATTACGGATTAAGAACGGCGGTGTGGTGAATGCGTTTACTGCTTGGAATACCGTATCTGTACAGCATACTGAATTACAAGTGGTAAGCAGTCCTGCGCCAGCCCAAACCTACAACGCTCGCGCCAATGCGCGCTTTGTTGATATTACCGATGCTGAGGGTAAATCACTTTGGACGCTGGCTAATACCCATTACACATGGGTTAAAGCAACAGGTGTTGTCACTCTCAATAGCGATTTTACGGGCTTTACCGCGCCATTCATTCTCACCGATACCATTGGCGAAATTGCGCTAGTGACAGACGTACAAGAGCAAGCCTTAATCCTCGCTGCCCCTCTGAGCCAAAGCTATCCCATTGGTGCCAATGTATCGAGTGTGCAAAATTTGGGAGACTTACAGGCCCGTATCGGCACAGTGCGGGATATGACGGCATGGGCTAACAATTGGGATCTTGATGGTTCACCTGCCACAGGCAACATGAATACTGTTGATTTCCCAATTGAGGTACGTAACGACACGGCAGTAAACGAGGACTGGGTGTTGATCTTCACCTCAGCAACCGCATTCCGTTGTGTTGGTCGCCGCCTCGGTCAAATTGCCACTGGCGACACGCTTAATGACTTTGCCCCCGTTAACCCGCTAACCCTGCAGCCGTACTTTATTATTCGTTCCGGCGCATTTGGTGGCGGCTGGCAAGCAGGCGAGGCCATTCGGTTTATGAGTTATGCCGCGAGTAAACCCGTGATGCTATTGCGCACAGTGCAAAGCGGTCACAGTCAAATCACCACCGACCGTGCCGTGCTCGCGTTCCGTGGCAACGAATCTTAATAAGCTGATTTTAGGAGAGAGGAATGGGATTACCAGTAACTGTTTATCGTTGGGATGACGCTGGCGCACCGAATATTACAACTATGTTTCGTTCTGGCATATTGAATGTAATAAAAAAATGCCTTGTTGAAGGCTATGGCTCAAAGTCTCCACTAGGGTGGGGAATAGCTGAGGAAATTGTCGGTGAACGTATTACGTTCAGTACAGCGGGAGCGACGGGGTTTGCGCGTATTGGATCCAATTCAGTCTCAAGCTATGCGTCTATGTATTTTCTTACTGGTAGTGAGTTTACGCCACCATCAACGCTATCAAAACTTGGGAATTTCAAGTTTTTCCAACCGGGCTCGAATGAGAATGCATGGATTTTAATTGGCACATCAAAAGGGTTTTATTTTCAAACATGGCGGATTGGTGCAAATAACAATGCTCGTGAAATATCACTAATTAATGGTCAGTGTATTTGGGTTGGGGAGATAGATTCATTTTTTGCACCAGATCCGTTTGCAATGACGAGTGTGTGTAACAATTTGAATAGTTCAGATACGTCTGGAACTAAAAACGAATCTATTGGCGCATCTGATAATGGTTGGTGGGCAAATCGATTTTATGATTTAGATAATTCTGGTCAATACGCAGAATATAAAATCGGTCATGGATTTGTTGCTGCCGCAGGTACTGATTGGCAAAAAAACGCAGGCACCCCCGAATCCACAGGGGTGCCAATAATGTTGCAGGACGTGATTATCCGTGGTGGTGGAAACCCATATGACCTAGATTACTATAACAAAACACAGGCTAACAGTCTCACTCGCCCGTTTGTACGTGGTAAGTTACCCGGTTTGTTTAGATTGTCATGCTGTTTATTCAGTGATCAACCCTGGCCGACTATCTATAACGCTAATGGGGTTGATTATTATTGCGTACCGAGCGAATACGGTGTTACCACAATGATTAAACTGGATAGCTGGTATGACTAGAATATTTAATACCAAAGTATTGACTGTACCTAGGCGTTATATCGCCTTGATTGAGGTGGATGTAGACTCTGAATCAAATCGCCTTGTCATTTTTGAACGCATATCACTTGCTAATTTAGTTAATATGGTTATTGGTGCAAATAATCCGGTTCGAATTGTTTTGCCAGAGAAATATGCTGTTACTGAAAAATTATTAATTGGCATAGTGGATGATGATGAGGTTTATGATTGTAAATTTACGGATGGGGTGTTGGGTGAACTGGTTGATCCGAGGGCATTTATTTGATAAGCACTACTACAAAAAACGCCATGCTTGGTGCGCTAACTATCACTCATGTGAACTTGCACTCTGCTGACCCAGGCGCTGATGGTCTTACAGGTGAAATTGATGTGCCTCGCGGGGTTGTGGCATTTGGTTCACCTATTAATGGTCGCATTATATTGGTGGGTGATGTAAGTATCTTAATAGGTGAGCCAACAATCATCACCCATGTGAGTTACTGGAATGAATCTGTATTCGTACTGTCGCAAGAAATTGCATCACAGGTGATAACAGAACCAAGCAACTTTGTATTGCGAGCCAACACCACGTATATTGAGATTTAGCACATGGCAATTATCCTGCGATTCACTAAACCGTGGACTGCTACTGTCTCACCTATTACCCTGCGCTTTGGTGGCGAAACATCTGATATAAAGTTAGGTGTTGCAATCATCATCCCTGTAACTGTCGTTGTCACCAACACCGTCAATATCATCCCAGTTGATAATTCATTTGGCATCGAGTGTGGCATCGGTTGGTTTGCACTGGATGAAGTTGAGCAATCATTACTGTTAACCGAGTTAGCTATTGATATTGAATCAAAAATCGAGTCACCTTGGCTAAACTACAACTCAAGTGAAGTTAATATCAGTTCAGCGTGGGCTTCAAATGTAGCTAATGATTCGCTATCACAGATCCATTGGCTGAATAATGATGAAGTTCGAACTGACACCAGCGTTAATTGGTCGCTGCCAATTGATCACCAAATTACATTAAGTGTTAACTGGGTTGTACCCGATGAGCATCAAATAAAATCCTCAATCAACTGGCTGGATATTGCCGCGCACCAGTTACACACTGCAGTCGCATGGATAGATGGTCAAGAACAAGAAAGCCTATTGATTATTCAGTACAGTGGCATTGTGGTCGATGATGAAAAGTCGATTAAATGGGGCTTCCACGAACCGCGCTGGGTTTGTTCAACCAAATACCGACCACCAGTAGGTAAGGTCACGCTTAGGTTCAATGAGTCATTATCTACACAATCAAACCCAATTGTTTTACGGTTCACTGCCTCACCGAACTATTGCTACTGGGACGATGGCGGCGGCCTGATTGATGCTAACCCACCGTTACCCAATATCGATTTTAAAATCCCGATTGAACCCCAAATCCGTAGGTACTACTTAATGCAGCCAACGATCACATGCGTGCGAGTATCAGACAGTTTACCGATTGTGATCGTAAGTTGTAGCATTAGCCAAAGCCGTGGACAGTGGGCGAGGTCGGTTAGCCTTGAGTTCTCAAGCCGTATCGATGCGCAGCGCGCCCACAATGAGCTATTGCTGATCACCATCAACGGTTATGAGTTTTATGCCATTGCCGAGCAGCCAAGCACCAGCAAAGCCTTCGGGATTGAAACTCACAGCAGCACAGGCCGATCACGCGCCGCAGAGCTGTCATCGCCTTATCGATTGCCTATCAGCTACACCAACACTGTCTTGCGCAGCCTTGGCGGTATTATCGGTGATCTGTTGCAAAACACAGGCTGGACAGCAGAGCTAAGCGGGATACCAGATTTTAGCGTACCAGCAGGCGCGTTCAGCGTGGGTAACAAGTCACCGATTGACGCAATTAACGAAGCAGCAAGCCAATTGGGCTGCATGATCTTAGCGGATGATGCCACCCGCAAATTGACGATCATTCCGCGCTGGCCAACCGTGCCTTGGGAAATGACAACAGCGGTACCGGACCTAACAGTGCATGATGCCGTGATCACCAATTACAGCGAATCAGTCTCCCGCAATCCATTGTGTGATGTAGTGTGGTTGCGGGGTGAACAACAGGGGATTAGCGCCAAGGTGAAACGCACCGGCAGCGCGGGCAATATTCCTGCCGCTGATATTAGTGCTCAGTTGATCGTCGATAACCAAGCGGCTCGCATCGCTGGCACCAATGCACTGGCAGATACAGGCGACAAGCTCAACGTCACACTATCCTTGCCCGTCATGGTTGACTTGCCACCCGCAACGCCTGGCATGTTGATTGGTATTCGTGAAGGCGCCGAAGTCTTTAAAGGAACGTGTGACAGTTGGAGCATCCGTGCCAGCGTCAGTGATCGCGGTGATATCGATATCGAACAATCCATTACAGTGATCCGCTCAATCGCGTAACCCTGCTAACAGCCAGCGAGGCACCATGCTTAAACAACTTCAAACAGCGTTAGTATTGCCACGGATGATCATGACTGTAGCTGTCGTAAACGCCGATGGCACTGTGACAGCCAGCAGCGCCAGCGGCCACACTATCCGCGCCATTGGCTCAGGAACGGTTGGCGATCACATCTATGTACAAGATGGCAGGGTGCTAGGAACAGCACCCGACTTGCCATTTGTGGAGATAGATGTATAAAAAAAGCCCGCGCATGCGGGCTTTTATCGTTCGATGCCAGCTATTTATCAGCAGGCGATAGCACGTTCTTTATCGTATGAAACTTCCGTTTCTGATGTGTTTGCCATTGCTTCTCTAGCAATTGCTTTCATTTCAGCTTCGACGAATCTTTCTAAAACTCGTCTTATCAGAGGTTGGTATCCTCCGAGTTTATTTGCTTTTGCTATATCTTTTAAATCTTGAATCATAGACTTTTGCAGTCTGATAGAAATCATTTGCAAGGCAAGCATATCGTCAACAGACTCTGAAGTAACATCTTCAGCAATCACTGCAAATTGCTCATCATTACCAAGCAATTCATTTTCCCAGTTAGATGCTGTGCCTTCTATTTTTTGAGTCTTGTTACTCATGGCTTTACTCCTAATCACTTTTAGTCTCGATTAATTTCTGTAATTCAACAATGACCGTATTAATCAATCTAGATTAAGTCTTTGTTTTTTTGGTAAAAAAAGAAATTAACACTCTTTTGCTATTTTATAGTAAACATTAATAGCATTTGTTGTTGATGGCTCATAAGCAGTTTTGATCTCAATACTTTCAACTCCTCTTTCAATAAAACAAACTTTTAATTGCCTACCTAAGTCAGTTTCTGAAATAAACCATTTAGTTATGGGGTCTGTGAGATGATCTTCTCTAGTATCTGTTAAGAAAGAATGTGTTCTATTGAAAAAACATTCAAATATTTCTTTATCTGATACTTGATGTTTTTCATGAAGTTTTTGCCTTACGGCTCTTGAGATATAAAACTGCAATTTACACCCTCCATAGTGTGTCCAGGCCGCGAACTATACACAAGTTAAACGTGTTTGTATATACAAACTGTATATACAAATTAGCATGTTCACAACCCTAATTGTGTTTTTTTTATGGTTTTTGTGAGAATTTGTACTTTTTGAAAAATTAAAGTAATTACAGGTGGTTACTTATATCTTTTTCGAGGCTTTAGCTGATTACTAAATGGGTCATTAACCGCCTATTTACTCTCCACCAATACGCTGCAAGTTGCTGAAAATAAGTAGTTAGCAATCCTTATCATGCAATCGTTTAGGGAATAACTCGGTATACACTTGCCACAGTGTATTGATATTCCTGTGTCCCGTCACCTGCGCCACTTCATCAATGCTATAGCCCTTCTCAAATAGCCGGCTGGCACCTTCACGCCTTAGGTCGTGATAGCGTAAATCTTCAATGCCTAATTCGTTACGCACCCGCTGAAACCCTGCAGTAACGCTGCGCTCGTTATAGGGAAAAACCCGCGTATCATTCCTCGGCTGCTTTTGCAGTATCTCCCACGCCCCACCCAACAGTGGTACCAACATGTGGTTACCTGCTTTTTTGCGCGGGTCCTTACGGTCACGAACGATCACGGCCTTTTGTGCTTCATCCACATCGTCCCACGTTATCCGGCATACCTCACCAATACGCATGCAACTCAGTATCGAGAAATCCAGCAAATCAATATAAGGGATGTGTGCAGCTCGTTGATCTGCTCTTGCAGCTAATCCAACTTTTAACCTCTCAATCTCATCCGTAGTCGGTCTGCGCGAACGCTTCCCCGATTTAGCGATCAAGTCTTGGCTATACAGTGCATCGTAAGCCTCAATAACCGAAATTTGTGAAACCTCATGCCCAAAATTTGATTTAGCGATTCGTAGCAGCCATCGGATCACGCTTACATCAACTGCAATAGTAGATGGCCCTGTGCCTGCACTGCGTCGCAATTTACAGTGGTCGATGATGTGGTGCGGCTTAATATCAGTCAGATTCAATTTAGCAATATCGCAATCCGATAACAGCCGTAAACAAAAGCGCTTCGAACGACCAATGCTGCTGTCGATGTTTTCATCTGTCAGGGCTTTGCTGATGATGCTGCCCAATGTAATAGGAGCCGTATCCTCAGTAGCAAACCCGTTTGACTCAATATCAATCACCCGATCTTTACCCCATGCCTCGGCAGCGGCATATTTGGTAAAGGTACGTTGCTCCGTGTATAATATTTTGCCGTTTTTCTTTACACGAACTAGGCAGCGATGCCGCACAGTACCGTCGGCTTTTTCGCGTTTTTGAATGCTATAAGATGCCATGTTTTTTGGTTCCCCGAACCCCTCAGTCCAATCCATTGTGGATCACTATAGGTTCCCCGAGCAATGCAAAACATGCAAAAACGTACAAAAATTAGCAAAAATATTAACTTTTCGGATTGTAATGAATTTAGATAAAACCCAGCAACACCAAGGTTTAGCGCCTAAAACCCTCGATAGAACCTTTTCCATTGCGCCCATGCTGGATTGGACTGACCGCCATTACCGTTATTTTGCGCGTTTGATGTCGGCTAATGCTTTGTTGTATACGGAAATGGTGACGACTGGGGCGATATTGCATGGTCGTGGTGACTACTTGGCATATAATCAAGAAGAACATCCTTTGGCGTTGCAGTTAGGTGGCTCTAATCCTGTCGATTTAGCGCGTTGCGCTAAACTTGCTGCTGAGCGTGGCTACGATGAAGTGAACCTCAATGTGGGTTGTCCTTCCGATCGAGTGCAGAATGGTCGCTTTGGCGCGTGTTTGATGGCGGAACCAGAGTTGGTGGCTGAGTGCGTTGATGCCATGAAGCAAGTGGTTGATATTCCTGTGACTGTTAAGACACGTATCGGGATTGATGAACAAGACAGTTATGCGTTTTTAACCCAGTTTATCGATGTGGTCAGTGCAAAAGGCTGTACGGATTTTACTATTCATGCCCGTAAGGCTTGGCTTCAAGGCTTGAGTCCGAAGGAGAATCGCGAGATCCCGCCGCTCGATTATGAGCGTGTCTATCAACTCAAGCGCGATTATCCCGCGCTCAATATTGGCATTAATGGCGGTGTTACTACACTCGAGCAAGCGCAACTCCATTTAGCGCAGCTCGATGGCGTGATGATGGGGCGTGAGGCCTATCAGAATCCTTATATTCTGGCGCTGGTAGACCAAGTTTTATGTGGCAGCCAAAAGGCGGTGATCAGCCGTGAGGATGTGATTGAGGCTATGTTGCCTTATATCGAAGCACATTTGCTGTCGGGTGGGCGACTTAATCATATTACTCGCCATATGATAGGGTTATTCCAAGGCTTACCGGGTGCCCGTGCGTGGCGTCGTTACTTGAGCGAGAATGCCCATAAAAATGGCGCTGGGATAGAAGTGGTAAAGCAGGCTTTTCAGAATATTCAGGCTGAAGTTATAGAGTAATTTCCACTCACCTTAAAAGATGGTGAAATTTACTAATTTGAGTAGTATTTTTCACCACTTGTTATTTACTAATCCATCCCCATATCTCACCTTGTCCACGTAAAATGTTTTAAAAGTGATTAAAATCATAACTTTAAAAATATTTTTATAAGTTGGCACGCAGTTTGTAATACTCCTTTCGTCAAGTTAATTAATCGAAAGGGATGCCATCATGTTTACGTTAACCATTAAAAAATCAGTTCAAATGAGTGTGTTATTAGGTGCGTTAGTCGGTAGCGTTGCAGTACACGCAGAAGCCGCGCCAATATCGGATGTTGTCGGCACCATTGAGCAAACGCTAACTACCCAAACACAAGAAATGTTAGTCAGTGCTAAGCGTGAGTTTGTTATGTCATTGCAAGCACAACTCGCTGAAAGTATTTATGACTTCAACAGTCAACTTAGCTTAAGTGCTGAGAATGAAGGTGAGTCGGCAAGTGCCGATGAATATAGCGCTAAGTAGAGGGTCTGCTTATGTGGTTTGTAGCACCTTTAATGACTTTGCTACTGTTACCTGTAATTAGTCTTGCGTTGTTTTCAGGCATTATTTGCTGGTTTCAGTGGCATAGTGATAAATAAATTACAATCAATTGAGCCGAGGTTTGAGATGAAACGAATAAAAGCACGTATGGAGAGCCCAGAGCGATTAGTGTGTGGTGTTGCTGCTGGCATGGCATGGAAATTGGGGTGGTCTTGCTTTTGGACTCGAGTGGTGTGGGCTGGGGCGACGGTATTTATGCCTGGCGTGAGTTTGTTGATTTACTTTGTTTTGGCACTGTTAGTTGATCAATGGAAAAGACCCGTTTAAGCCCGCAGTGATACTTATATTTGAGGCTGTCTTGATTGAAAAATTGAATTAATTTTTAAAGGCAACTAACAAGAGGGCCCGTGACCCTCATGCGACATGTATGTGCATACTGCTTGCAGACTACTTCTTCAAAAAAGCCTGAAATCTGCTCTTGGCCTCATCACTTTTTAGCCTAGCGCTAAATTGTTCTAATTCTTGATGCATTTGGTGTTGTACACGATTTTTATGCGGACGCATTAATTGACGTGTGATTTGTAGGGCTTGTGGCGGTTGATTTGCCAACTTTTTAGCCTGAGACAATGCATAACTGAGTAGATCTTCATGGGCCACAATTTCGTTGATCATATTGAGTCTGTGGGCCGTCTCGGCATTAAAACTTTCGCCGAGTAGCAATAGCTCTGCCGCTTTTTGATAACCCACGAGTTCAGGTAACAGTAGGCTGGCCCCCGCTTCTGGCACCAGTGCCAAGTTGACGAAGGGCAGTTGAAACTTCGCCGTGTTATCGGCATATACCAGATCGCAGTGCAGTAGTACGGTAGTGCCAATGCCGACGGCGGCGCCAGAAACGGCGGCAACTAGCGGTTTTTTGAGTTCCAGCAGGCAAAATAAGAAACGTACAGCGGGGTGATTTGGCCCTAAGTCACTATTTTTCAAAAAGTCTGCAACATCATTGCCTGAGGTGAAGCAATTATCTTGGCCATGGAGCATAAAGGCACGAATGTCGTTGTCTGCTTCACCTTCGATCAGGTATTCTGTCAGTTGTTTATACATATTAAGATCAAGTGCATTGCGTTTATCGGGGCGATTAAAGCTGATAATACGTACGCCCTGATCATCCTGAACCTGTATATGACTCATGGGTTGTTTCCTTTACGACGACATTGGGTAGACATGGAGTTTAAGACATTGAAACCAATATTCAAACAGTTGTTTAATTGTCTAGTTTTATCTTGTGCATCATTTTCAGCGTTGGCGAGTGTGATAGTGACAGAAGGCCATGTACGCGCCATGCCTGAGACAGTACCAAATACTGCCGCTTACTTTACGCTTGAAAACCACACAGATAAAGCGGTTCGTCTTATCGGCGTCAGTACTAATGTGGCAAAGGATGCCCAATTACACACGATTATCGAAGACCAAGGCATGGTGAAGATGCGCCATGTTGAAGGTTTTGATATCCCATCCCATGGCGCATTAACGTTAACGCCGTCAGGGGATCACGTCATGTTGCTCGGCTTAAAAGCGCCATTGGTGTTAGAGCAGCAGGTTGAACTGCAATTAGAGTTTGACGATGGCGAGAAAATGGCGATTACACTGCCTGTGAGTAAAGCAGCAGAAAACGCCGCAGAGCAAGAGCATCATCACCATCATTAAGGAGTCGCTTGATGCAAATTACATGGAAAAAAGTTACCGGTGTCGGTTTATTTTTAGTATTAATCGGTTATGGCGTGAGTGTATGGTGGAGTATCGAACCCGATCCTATCAATCCTCAACAATTAACGGCTACCGATAAAAATGTGGTCGGATACGCAACCACCACTTCGCTTATCCTCACAGTCGAAACATTACTGGATAAACAAGGCGGTTGGTTATCAAACGATGTGATGCCACCTTCTATCTTTATGGATAACATGCCCGCATTTGAATACGGTGCATTAGAACAAGCCCGCGATTTAGCCTTGATTATGCGTAAAGAGTTTAGTCGCTCACAGTCACAATCGGCAGCGGATAAAGATTTAGGCGAAGCCCAATCTAAGCTCAATATTGATCACACTAGCTGGTTAGTGCCAAGTGCCGAAAGCGAATACCGCGATGCCATTAAATTGCTGAAGCTGTACCGTGCCCGCATGATGGACCCTAACAATCAAGATGCACAGTTTTATGCCCGCGCCGACAACCTCAATGAATGGTTGAAAGAAGTGCAGAAGCGTCTGGGCAGCATGTCGCAGCGTTTATCGGCCAGTGTTGGCCAAGAGCGTTTGAATACCGATTTAGCCGGCGATAATGCGGCGCGTCAATCAACCCCAAATTTGACCAGCCATCAGGTAAAAACCAGTTGGTGGAAAATTGATGATGTTTTCTATGAGAGTCGTGGTGCTTCATGGGCCTTGCTGAACTTTATGCGCGCCGTTGAAGTCGATTTTGCCGACGTCTTAAAGAAGAAAAATGCTGAAGTGAGCCTAAGACAGATCATTCGTGAACTGGAGGCGACTCAGCAAACTGTCTGGAGCCCTGTTGTGCTTAATGGCAGCGGTTTTGGCTTAGTCGCTAATCATTCATTGGTTATGGCTAACTATGTATCCCGTGCGAATGCCGCGGTGATTGATTTAACGAACTTGCTATCTCAAGGTTAATTATGAAAAAAACTCTCCTCGCCAGTGCGGTATTAGGATTATGCATGGCCACATCAGCCCAAGCGGCAACTGTGGTCGGTTTCACAATTGGCGGTGACTACTGGCGCGCCGATACTAGCGGTACTTTTGCTGATAAAGGTCAACCACAACAATCATTTGATTACAGTTCATCGGCTCAAGGTAGCTACTGGATTGCGGTTGAGCATCCATTGCCATTTGTCCCTAATATTAAAATCCGTGAAAATAGCTTAGATCAGAAAGGCAGCATGTCTGGTGCTGATTTCAACTTCAATGGTCATGATTTTAAAGGTAATGTGACTGCTTATACCGATCTAAGCAACACAGATTTCGTGCTGTATTACGAAATATTGGATAACGACATAGTGTCATTGGATCTCGGTGCTGCTTACAAGTTAATGAATGGCTCGCTGCGCGTGCAAGACCCTGGTCACCCTGAAGAGAAAGATGTCGATAGCGGCATTGTAATGGGTTATGCCAGTACGCATGTGGGTATGCCTGGCTTAGGCTTGTACGGTTTTGCTGATTTGATGCAGGGCGTAAATGAATCAAGCGTTCACGATTATGCGATTGGTTTAGGCTGGCAGTTCGATGGTTTGGCTGTCGATACCCGTGTACGTTTAGGCTACCGTGAGTTTTTATTCGACGTGAGTAACTTCTCGGGTGTGAGTGCCGATACAAAATTTAAAGGTTACTTCGCAGGCGTTGAAATAAACTTCTAATCTGTTGATGTAGCGTTTGAATATAAAAAACCGCCTATCGGCGGTTTTTTACATCTAACAACTTTAAATCTGCTAACGGTAAGAGATTACTCTGCAATTAAGCCATTGTTGATGGCAATTACGTCATCTTCATTCAATGTACCCGCTGCTTGCTTCAAGGCAATGACCGAGTTGATGTAGCTATAACGTGCATCGGATAATTTACGTTTTGAATCGTACAAGTCACGAGTACGGTTCAGTACGTCAACGATAGTACGAGTTCCCACTTCGAAACCCGCTTGAGTGGCTTTCAATGCACTTTCTGATGAAATAACTGACTGTTCATAGGCCTTGATTGAGCTGATAGAAGCGCCTACGTTGTTGTAGTTATTACGGACGTTTTTCACAACACCACGGTAAGTTTGCTCAAGTTTTTCACTTGCTTCAACATATTGAAATTGTGCTTCATTAACTTGTGAGCTCACTTTAAAGCCTTCGAAAATCGGAATGCTTAAGTTGACACCCACACTGACGTTATCGAAGTCAGGCTCATTGATATTACCGGTTTTTTGCTCAAGACCTTTGTTGTAACCTGCATTCAAGCTTAAAGAAGGCATGTGGCCTGCTTGATAAAGCTTAATGGTTTCTTGAGCGATATCTTTACCGATACGTTGAGTCATCAAATCGACACTATTGGTTTCAGCAATCTTTAACCATTCGTTTGACGACGTTGGCGCTGGCGTTACGGCCGAGAAACGATTGGTATCTAACACGTTAATTGTCTTGTGATCGATGCCAGTGATTTCACGTAAAGCTTCATAGCTATTAGCGAGTGTGTTTTCAGCTAAAATTTCAGTGGCTGAGGCTAAGTCATATTGAGCTTGGGCTTCATGCACATCGGTAATGGCGGTTAAACCCACAGCGAAACGTTGTTTAGTTTGTTCAAGTTGGCGTTCGATCGCACGTTTTTCTGCACCTTGGAACTCGTAGTTATCTTTCGCCGTTAATACGTTGAAATAGGCTGTAGTGATACGAGTAATCAAGTTTTGTAATGCTGAAGCATAGGCGGAATCAGCTTGAGAAGCGGCTTTCTCAGCAAGGCTTAAACCGACCCAAGCACTATGATCATAAATCACTTGATTTAATTTCAGGCTACCCACTAGACCGCTTGAATCATCTTTAGGATCATTCCAAGCTTTGTCATAACCGACGTTTGCACTAATGGTTGGCAATAGCGGAGCACGGTTTTGTTCGATTTTCTCAAATAAACCATTACGCTGGGCTTGGGCTTGTAATACGAGCGGGTCGCTGGTCAGTGCTTGTTGATAAATTTGCAACAAATCATCTGCTTGTACCGCTGAAGCGGAAGCCGCAAGTGTTAATGCTGCGCATAAATTATGGATCTTAAATTTCATTTGCTGTCCTTATTAGACAAAATCCCCCCACGGAGGAATATTTTAACTTCGTTTAGACTAAGTAATGCCTTTACCAAGGCGGTTTGCGCTTCCCGACGCTTCCCGATACAGCTAAAACTTAATGACCTAGAGTCTAAGAACTCTGACACTTTCAAGTCAAATTCGAAGTGTAACAGATTTTATTTTAAAAATGTGCTCAAATTGCCTTGATTATAGGCGCAAATTCAACTTTTAAGGATAGAGTATGAAACCCCCTGTTTTTTCGCAAACGGATATTGAGATCTTAGAAAAAAAATCCCTGTATCAAGGTTTTTTCTCAATGGACGAATACACTTTTAAACATAAATTGTTTGCAGGCGGCTGGAGCAAACCTGTCACCCGCGAAGTGTTTGAGCGGGGTCATGCTGTGGTCGTTCTACCCTATGATGCCAGACAAGATAAAGTGGTGCTTATCGAACAGGTACGTTTTCCTGCATTAGCAACCACTAAATCTCCTTGGCTTCTCGAGTTGGTCGCGGGTATGATTGCAGCCGAAGAAACGCCTCTGGAAGTTGCGCACCGCGAATTAATGGAAGAAACCGGTTTGGTCGCTAAGCAAATGCACAGTGTGAATAGTTATCTCGCCAGCCCAGGTGGCAGCACAGAACGTTTTTATTTCTATTGGGCCGATGTTGATTCGAACGACGCTCAAGGATTGCATGGATTAGCTGAAGAGCACGAAGATATTCGATTGCATGTCCTAAGCCGCGAGCAAGCTTATCATAGTGTGGTTGCGGGCGAGATCGATAATGCGTCGACCGTCATTGGATTACAATGGTTACAATTAAACTATCAACAACTGGTTTAAGTTGGGATGAATTTGGCTACTTCGAGTCTAAAACGGCGCTATAAACCCAATGTCAGTGACTTTCTCGCACTGTGCGGGCGAAATTATGGCTACATGTTGAAATGGTTACCGTTAGAGATAGCTATCGGTGAGTCATGGCGACTCGAAGGTGAGTTTGGTATATTAGTAGTGCGAATTTTAGAAAATACCAAATATACTCAATTAGTTGAGATATCACGCCCCATTGCAATCAAGGAGTTTATCAATACTCCCAAGGTGTTAGTGAGAATTTATCATGATGCTAAATTAGCAGAAGTGTTAACTGGTCAACAGATTTACCAATTACGCCCAGTGTATGATTATCCCAATGTACGTATGTATCAAAGTGATGAAAAGCACCAGGTGAATGCATTCCTGGAAGAGTTATTAAAGATTGGTTACCACCATAGTGTCGTGTGCCAGTCTTAGAATTGGGTATTCAATGTGCTGAAAGAGGCTGTCTCTTACTCCATAGCTGAAGGGGAAAGCGTGCGTATCGTGCAAGTCACAGATCCGCATCTTTTTGCCGATCCTGAAGCTCAGCTATTAGGGGTCAATACTAGCAAGAGTTTTGCTGCCGTATTAAATACAATTAGAGCTGTGGACTATCCCGCTCATTTGATGCTTGCCACGGGTGACTTAAGTCAAGATTACTCGGCTGAGTCCTATCAGCAATTTGTGAAAGCCGTCACTCCTATTGGTTTACCTTGCCATTATCTTCCCGGAAACCATGATGATCCGCGGATTATGTATCTGCACATGCAGGGTGAACAGATTTATGGACAGCAGCGTATTCTGGCCGGAAACTGGCAAATTCTCATGTTGGATTCAACCGTGCGGGGAAAGCCCGGCGGCAATATGGCCGAGACTCAGTTTGAATTAATTGATAAAGCCATTGCCGCACATCCCGAATGCCATACTTTATTGGTGATGCACCACAATCCCATTGTCGTGAATTGCACTTGGCTGGATCAGCACTGCATGGACAATGGCGCCGAATTTATTGCGCGAGTAGCAAAGTATCCGCAGGTCAAAGGATTACTCTGGGGTCATGTGCACCAATGTATCGATACCCATCATAATGGCCCTCATGGCAGCATGCAGCTAATGGCGACACCTTCCACTTGTATTCAATTTAAGCCGTTATCGCCTTATTTTGCTTTGGATAGCGTCCAACCGGGTTATCGTTTGCTGGAGTTGAGAGCCGATGGTAGCATCAACACTAAAGTGTATCGCGTACCGGGTAACCATTTTTCCCCCGACAACAACTCTAGCGGTTATTAACGCGAATAACCGCAGCCTGAGGAAATATGCTGCTTTATATTCACGGATTTAATAGCTCACCCTTTTCAGATAAAGCTGTGATGACGGCTAAGTACATGGCGCAGTATCACCCGAGTGTGACCTTTTATCAGCCGCAATTACCCAATACGCCCAAGGCTGCCATGGCACTGTTAACCACTTATGTTGAGGCGGCTGTCGATGCCAATGAGCCATTAACTTACATAGGCTCATCCTTAGGCGGATATTTTGCCAGCTATTTAGCCGAAACCTATGGCGGCAAGGCTGTGTTAGTCAATCCAGCGGTAAAACCCTTTGAATTGTTTGATGAGTTTATGGGGCCGCAATTTAATCCCTATACCGAACAGCATTATCTTGTCGTGCCCGAGCATAAGCGGGAAGTTGCTGAATTTAATACGGCTGTTATCCGCAATCCGGATCGTTTTTTGGTATTATTGCAGACGGGTGATGAAGTGCTGGATTATCGCGAAGCGCTCAATAAGTACCATCACTGCCAATTGCGAATTGAAGCGGGAGGCGATCACAGTTTTGTTGGCTACGAATCGCATCTGCAAACTGTAAGCCAATTTTTACACTTACCTTGACAAACTGACATGCCGAGCCGCAACATGGCCGGATACAATAACTTATAGCGTGCCCTATGACGAATCAATACACCTCTGACGCCATTGAAGTTCTCAACGGACTCGATCCTGTTAAACGCCGTCCAGGTATGTATACCGACACCTCCAGACCAAATCATTTGGGCCAAGAGGTCATAGATAACAGTGTCGATGAAGCATTGGCGGGTCACGCGACCAAAATTGAAGTTGTTCTACATACAGATAACTCCCTCGAAGTCACCGATGATGGCCGTGGTATGCCGGTGGATATCCACCCAGAAGAAGGCATTCCTGGGGTCGAGTTAATCCTAACCAAATTGCATGCCGGCGGTAAATTTTCGAATAAAAACTACCAGTTCTCTGGCGGTTTGCATGGTGTGGGGATTTCGGTCGTTAACGCGCTGTCGCGCCGTGTCGAAGTGACAGTTCGCCGTGATGGTCAAGTGTATGATATCGCATTTGAAAATGGCTTTAAGGTTGAAGAGTTGCGCCCAACGGGGACCTGTGGTCGTCGCAATACTGGGACTCGAGTGCATTTTTGGCCCGACGCCAGCTATTTTGATTCGGCTAACTTTTCTAATTCAAAACTGATTTATCTGCTGCGGGCTAAAGCGGTATTGTGCCCAGGTTTACGGATCAAATTCACCAACAAACAGACAAATGAAGTCCATGAATGGTTCTATGAAAGCGGCCTAACTGATTATTTGAAGGCGGCGATTGGCGACAATTTAAGGTTGCCAGATGAGCCGTTTGTCGGTTGTTTTAAGGGCCAGCTAGAAGCCGCTGATTGGGCCATTACTTGGCTGCCAGAAGGCGGCGAATCTATTGGCGAGAGTTATGTTAACTTAATTCCGACTCCGCTCGGTGGTACCCATGTGAATGGTTTTCGCCAAGGTTTATTGGAGTCAATGCGCGAATTTTGTGAGTTCAGAAACTTAATTCCCCGCGGTATTAAACTTTCACCCGAAGACATTTGGGATCGCGCCGCATTTATTTTGTCGGTGAAGATGCAAGAACCGCAATTTGCTGGCCAAACCAAAGAAAAGCTTTCGAGCCGCCAATGCGCTGCATTTGTGTCTGGCGTAGTGCGTGATGCCTTTTCACTTTGGTTGAACTCCAATACTGAACTCGCTGAATCGTTAGCCGAAATGTGCATTAATAACGCCCAGAGTCGGTTAAAGGCCGCTAAAAAGGTCGCCCGTAAAAAGGTGACTTCAGGGCCTGCACTACCGGGTAAGCTAACGGACTGTAGTGGCCAAGATCCGATGCGCGGAGAGTTATTCCTCGTGGAAGGGGATTCTGCGGGCGGTAGTGCGAAACAGGCCCGCGATCGCGAGTTTCAAGCCATTATGCCGCTGCGTGGCAAAATCTTAAACACCTGGGAAGTCGATGCTTCACAAGTGTTAGCCTCACAGGAAGTCCATGATATTTCGGTCGCAATTGGTTGCGATCCCGATAGCAGTGATATCTCTGAACTGCGTTATGGCAAGATTTGTATCCTTGCGGATGCTGACTCCGACGGACTGCACATTGCTACCTTGTTATGCGCGCTATTTTTGAAGCATTACCGTATCTTAGTTGAGCAGGGTCATGTGTATATTGCTATGCCGCCGTTGTTCCGTATAGATATCGGCAAAGAGGTGTATTACGCCTTAGATGAGGCAGAAAGAGCGGGTATTTTAGACCGTATTGCCGCTGAGAATAAAAAGGGTAAGGTACAAGTCACCCGCTTTAAAGGTTTGGGTGAGATGAATCCTTTACAACTTCGTGAAACAACGATGGATCCAAACACCCGTCGTTTAGTACAGTTGACTATAGATGACATCGAAGAAACGGATGCTTTGATGGATATGTTGCTCGCTAAGAAGCGTTCGCCGGACCGTAAAAACTGGCTTGAAGATAAGGGTGACATGGCTTTACTTTAATGTTGTGCACTATTGCCGATAACAATAAAACATAGGCATAAAGAAAATTACAATGTTGTATATTAAAACTAATAATTATAATTGCTTAAAGGTGTTTTCTGCCGGTTTTACGCTCTTAGCGAGTGTGACGTTATTGCTCTGCAATAGCGCCTTTGCGGGTTCCCAATCGATCATGATTACCGTCGCTAAGGGGTTTGGTTTATCGCTTTATGCCTCGGATATTGGCGATGCTAAGCAGATGGCGATGGGGGCTAATGGCACTTTATTTGTCGGTTCCAATAAGAGCGGCACTATCCATGCTCTCGTTGATAGTAATCAAGATGGTCGTGTCGATAAGCGCTATGTGATAGCCAAAGGGCTTGAATCACCCGATGCGATTGCATTCCACAATGGTGACTTGTTTGTCGCCACTGAAAATCAAATAGTACGCTTTGTTGATATTGAGCAAAGATTGCGCCGCCCGAGTCGACCCAAAGAGATTTACAGTGACTTGCCTTACTCAGAGAAGAAAAGTTCTCGGGCAATTAATTTTGGCCCAGATGGCCGTTTATATGTGTCTATTGGTGCGCCCTGTAACGTCTGTGAAGCGCCAGTGCCTTACAGTAGTATCATCGCGATCAATGTTGATACAGGCGCGAGTGAGCAGATTGCGGCTGGTGTGCGTGATGCAAGTGGATTTGATTGGTCGCCAATAGACAAAAAATTATGGTTTGCCGATCAAGGCCGTGATTGGATGGGGGACAACTTACCACCCGATGAGATTAACCGCATCGATGTGATAGGGAGTCATTATGGCTTCCCTTATTTACATGCCAGTAGTGTTGTCGAACCCGCCTATGAAAAACCGAAAAATTTAAAAATCACTCTGCCAATGTATGAGTTGCCAGCCCATGTTGCACCCACGGGACTTGCATTTTATCGCGGCAGTCAATTTCCCGATATTTACCATAATCAGTTGTTTGTCGCCGAAAATGGCTCGTGGAATCGTTCGAGTAAAGTTGGCTATCAAGTAGTTATGCTTAAGATTGAAGATCAAAAAGTGGTGAGTCGTGAAACGGTTGTTAGTTTCCTTGACGGTGAATTTCCCGTTGCTCGACCCTTTGCGCTGTTATCGGCTGCCGACGGTGCTATGTACATCTCCGATGATTTAAAAGGTAACGTGTATCGCTTGTTTTATAAGGGCGATAGTACTGAAGAAACACAGGAACTAGAAGAAAATGAGTGACGCTATCAAGTTAAGTCTAGATGGGGTAGAGCAAATGCCATTGCGGCGCTTTACCGAAGAGGCTTATCTGAACTATTCCATGTACGTCATTATGGACCGAGCCCTGCCACACATTGGTGATGGACTTAAACCGGTACAGCGTCGAATTATCTATGCGATGAGTGAGTTAGGTTTATCGGCTCAATCTAAGCATAAAAAGTCGGCTCGTACGGTTGGTGACGTATTAGGTAAATACCATCCTCACGGCGATAGTGCCTGTTATGAGGCTATGGTATTGATGGCGCAGCCATTTTCATATCGCTACCCGTTAGTCGATGGCCAAGGTAACTGGGGTGCCCCCGATGATCCTAAGTCATTTGCGGCTATGCGTTACACCGAAGCACGTCTCTCTAAATTCTCTGAAGTGTTACTCAGTGAACTGGGACAAGGTACGGTCGAGTGGGGTGCTAACTTCGACGGTACTTTGAAGGAACCTAAAGTACTGCCTGCACGTTTACCGCATATCTTACTCAATGGTATTACTGGTATTGCCGTAGGTATGGCGACGGATATTCCGCCGCATAACGTGAGAGAATTAGTCTCCGCCTGCGTAGCATTGCTCGATGATCCTAAGCTTGAACTCGAGCAATTGATGGCCTTTGTACCAGGTCCTGATTATCCAACTGAAGCCGAGATTATTACCCCGTCTGCCGATATTGCAAAAATTTATGAGTCGGGCCGTGGGTCATTAAGAGCACGTGCGGTTTACACTGTCGATGGCGGTGAAATCATCATCACGGCGCTGCCGCATCAAGCCAGTAGCGGTAAAATCTTAGAGCAAATCGCCGGTCAAATGCAGGCGAAGAAATTGCCTATGGTGGCCGACTTACGCGATGAGTCGGATCATGAAAACCCAGTGCGTCTTGTGGTGGTGCCTCGCTCCAATCGCGTCGATTGCGATCAACTGATGGCGCATTTGTTTGCCACCACAGATTTAGAAAAGAGCTTTAGAGTTAACTTAAATGTGCTGGGTCTCGATGGGCGTCCGCGAGTTAAAGGGTTGAAAACCTTATTAA
This sequence comes from Shewanella hafniensis, assembly GCF_019655335.1. Taxonomy (GTDB): domain Bacteria; phylum Pseudomonadota; class Gammaproteobacteria; order Enterobacterales; family Shewanellaceae; genus Shewanella; species Shewanella hafniensis. The sequence goes on along the minus strand of NZ_BPFD01000009.1, from coordinate 38,677 downwards.
CTGAGTGGTTAGAGTTCCGCGTTGATACGGTTAAACGTCGTTTAGAATATCGTTTAGACAAGGTGGTATCGCGGTTACATATACTCGAAGCCCTAATGATCGCTTTCCTCAACATTGATGAAGTGATCGAGATTATTCGTTTTCACGATGATCCTAAAGCTGAGTTGATGGCCCGTTTTTCACTCAGTGATAAACAAGCCGAATCGATCCTCGAGTTAAAGTTACGGCATTTAGCTAAGTTAGAAGAATTTAAGATCACGGCCGAACAAAATGAGCTTGAAGCCGAACGCGAAAAACTGGAGCAGTTATTGGGCTCAGAGCGTCGCTTGAAGACGTTGATCAAGAAAGAATTAATTCAAGATGCCGAAACCTATGGCGATAATCGTCGCTCGCCAATCGTATTGCGTAATGAGTCCAAAGCATTAACTGAACAAGAGTTAACGCCGACTGAGGCTGTGACAGTGGTCTTGTCTGAAAAAGGCTGGGTGCGTTGTGCTAAGGGCCACGATATCGATCCGTTATCGCTCTCCTATAAGTCTGGCGATCAATACCTGTGCAGTGCCATGGGGCGCAGTAATCAGGCGGCGGTGTTTATTGATTCGTCCGGGCGGGCATTTGCGACCGATAGCCATACTTTGCCATCTGCCCGTAGCCAAGGTGAGCCTATTACGACTCGCTTCAATATGGCACCTGGCGAAACCATGCAGCATGTATTGATGGGTGAGGAAGACCAGTGTTACCTGTTGGCAACTGACGCGGGTTACGGTTTTATTTGCTCGTACAATGATATGGTGTCACGCAATAAGGCGGGTAAGGCCTTGCTGAGTTTGCCGACAAACGCTAAGTCATTAACGCCTAAGTTGATTGATCGTACTAAGGAAATGTCGCTCTTGGCGATCACGAACGAAGGTCGAATGTTGTTGTTTTCGCTGGAAGCCTTACCGCAATTATCTAAGGGGAAAGGCAACAAGATTATCGGTATCCCTACGGAAAGAGCCAAGAATCGTGAAGAGCTGATGACGCACTTACAATTAGTGCCGAGTGACACGCCAGTCACCTTGTGGGCGGGTAAACGCAAACTCACACTTAAGCCTAGCGATCTTGAGCATTATCGTGGTGAACGTGGTCGTCGTGGGGCTAAATTGCCAAGGGGCTTACAACGTGTCGATAGCGTTGAATTAGGTGACGGCGGCGAGCCATTACCGAGCATTTAATCCTTGATGGACTCAAGGTTTTGAAGCATTAAAGACATAAATGAAAGCCATCTAAGTTGACTTGGGTGGCTTTTTTGTTTTTATCGCCTGAGTCTTGACCGTTTGTTCTATTCGAGACATAAAAAAACCTACTGCATCGCTACAGTAGGTTTTTAATTATCTCTGGGTTAAGAGATTAGAAGTCGTAACGTACGCCTACAGAGAATACGTTGTCATCTTGTAGATCAACTTTGTTACCGGCAACAACATGGTCACCGCGGTACATAGCGTATTGGCCGTATACCATAGTTGATTTAGCTAGACGGTAGTCAGCACCTACGTTGAAGTTTTGTACGTTGATATCAGTGCCAGTTGCGCCACCTTTATTAACGTTTTTGTAGAAGTTACCGAAGCCAGCATCATCAGCACCGTATTCAGCTTTCAGGTTTACGCCATTCAGATCGTAAGAAACGTTCACGAAGTAAGTATTGCCATCGATATCGCTATTCACAACGTTTTCTGATTGTTGGAATAAACCACCGACTTTGAATTGGCCTAATTTAACTTGAGCCACACCACGGTACGCATCAATACCTGAAATACCTTTGTTATAGGCTACAGCAACATAGTAGTTCTGTTCTTTAAACTTGCTATCGCCTAAAGTCGCGCTTAATGCATATAAGCTTTCAGAAGTTTTTGCAGTCGTGTCGTTATCATCAAACAAATAAGTTGCGTTCAGTGTTACTAAGCCAGCGATTTTTGGCGAGTAGTACCACATACCATCAGCGCTACGAGTTTGGCCACTGATTAAACGGTCGATATCGGCGTTAGTGTTACCGAAAATATCCACACCGCCTTCGGCTTGTTTGAATACTGTGTCGTTACGACCCACTAACACAGTACCTGCGTTAGTTTTTAAACCTAAATAAGTATTACGCGCTTTAAATACATCACCCGTTGTTGATGTATTTTCAACTTGGAATTCCATTTGATAGATAGCTTCAAAGCCATCAGCAATCTTTTCTGAACCCTTTACACCTAACAGAGAAAAGTTGTTTTCTAAATATGTGCCAGCGTTATTTTCATCGGCATAGTTAGTGGTATCGATACCGTTAGTGCCGCCTTGTAGGGTAGCAGCAGTGTCAGTATGGGTTAAAGCAAGCTCTAAACGACCATAGAAGCTTGGGCCTTCGGCTAGCGCACCGAATGAAGCCAATGCCAATACTGATGCAACTGATGCAGAGATGAATGTCTTTTTCATGTTTTGTGCTCCCTCGAACCTAAGTTCTTTTCCATTTTTCATGGTTTTTGTGTGGTTTAACGCATTTGTCACCTGAGTCGGTAACAAAGTTGCCGCCGATTTTTACAGTTTTACGACTCGCAGGCTGTGGTGCAGATCATGTTTTTGGCTCTCCTTGTCCATATTCGGGCTATTTCTAGGATATTTCCTTATACCTTGACTGCAAATTTGCCTGAAAGCTGCAAAACTGTATTTTTCACTTACTACTTAAGTGGTAGGTAAGGCGGATTGCCTTAGACAGTGGGTCGGCGAGGGTAACTGTAGCATATACTAATACTGTAGCAAGTCTGTCATATCGGCTGTGGATATGTGTTTGGGGACGATATTTAAGCAGAAAAAGCGGCCGGAGCCGCTTTTTTATCAAGAAATAACCTTATGGTTAGTTGATTAATCTATTTAAAAATCAACGCGTAAACCAACAGTAAAGATGTTGTCCTTCAGGTCTTGCTTCACATCAGCCAACATAAGATCGCCATCGAAGCGCGTGTAGTGACCATAGACCATAGTCTTAGTGCTCAGACGGTAATCGGCACCCACACTGAACTGTTGCAGGTCAACATCACGGACTTGTTCTAAGCCGCTGTTGTTTTGGTCACCGACATAACGGCTCACGTATTTACCTAAACCTGAGTCATCTTTGCCGTACATCATCTTCAATTTCAAGTCGCCAATTAAGTAAGCCGCGTTGACGAAGTAGGTATCACCTGAGAGATTGGCAAACTTATCATCCACATGTTCACTGTGTTGATATAAGGCACCTAAGATAACATCGCCGAATTTAGCTTGGGCCACACCACGGTAGGCTTCAACGTTATCAATACCATCACTATAGGCGGCAGCGACATAGTAGTTCTGTGCTTTAAAGGTTTTATCCCCTAAGGTGGCGCTCAGAGCATACATGTGATCTTTGCTATACACCTCGTTGCCATTGCTATCCACTTGGTCATAGTTATCGCTCATCAGATAAGTGGCATTAAGCGTCACCAGATCGGCAATTTTAGGTGAATAGTAAGAAATGCCATCGGCGGAGCGTGTTTGGCCTGCAACCAGTAAGTCGATATCGGCATTGGTGTTGCCAAAGAGATCGAAGCTACCTTCAGCTGATTTAAATACGGTATCGTTACGGCCTACTAAGGCCGTACCAGCGGCACTTCTGATCCCTAGGAATGTATTACGGGCATTGAAGGTTTTATTTGAGTTGTCAAAGTTTTCGACACCAAATTCCATTTGATAAATGATGTCAAAATACGGGCTTACAGCTTCAGAACCTTTTACGCCTAACCATGAGAAGTTGTTTTCAAGGACAGTGCCGTCCTTTTGGTTTTGAGTTGCATAACCTGTGTCTGAGTTGGTAATCGCAAGATCAGCATGACCATAGAATTCAGGGCCATCGGCGAGTGCTGTGAATGAATAGAGTGTGAGGCTAGAAATAATAGCCGTCGTCAGCAGATTCTTTTTCATCTTCATTTTCCTGTGCTTATCGCTGTTATATGCATGGATTACTTAAGTATCTATGCATGCTGTTGAGCTTTTGTGTGGCAAAGTCTGCACAGACTGTCAGCAATAAAGTGTGATCTGGATCAAGTTTCATATAAAGGGTGCTTTATTTAACGTATTGTTTTACAAGTTAAATACAGGTTTTTACTATGTTGATTACCGAGTTGTTCGGCCATGCATTATGAGTCTTTGCATTTGTTACGCTTACTTGGCAATCGTATCCTTTTGCATCTGGTGTTATGTGTCTGCGGATCTGATTTCGATTTATGTCCAGATCGTTTAGAATCCACCGCACATTTTTAGTGCTGCTATTAAGCTGTCCCTGCTGGCATCACTTCGATGCTAGGGCAAGCGCTCCTGCTGTTATTGAGTAATATAAGGTAAGTATTTATGACTGAGGCCTATCTAAATCGATTTGGCGGAATTGGCCGTTTGTATGGACAAAAGGCTCTGGCTAAATTTGCTACATCCCACGTGGTGGTGATTGGTATTGGTGGCGTAGGTACTTGGGCGGCAGAGGCCTTAGCGCGAAGCGGCATTGGGCAGATAAGCTTGATGGATTTAGACGATATCTGTGTTACTAACACTAATCGTCAAATTCACGCGCTCAGTTCCACTATTGGCAGTTCTAAAGTCGCTGTGATGGCGCAGCGGATCCGTGAGATTAATCCTGATTGCCAAGTAAATGAAATTGAAGATTTTATTACATTGGATAATCTAGGCGAGTATTTGCTCGGGGCTAAAGAGGGCGGCAACATTGATTATGTTATTGACTGTATTGATGCCGTTAAGCAAAAGGCTGCGCTAATTGCCTGGTGTAAGCGTCAAAAAATCAAAATTGTTACTGTCGGTGGTGCGGGTGGCCAGACAGATCCGACTCAAATTCAGTTAACTGATCTGGCTAAAACTTACCAAGATCCTTTGTTAGCCAAAGTGCGCAATATTTTGCGCCGTGAATATAACTTCTCTAAAAACGTGCAACGCCGCTTTGCTATCGATGCGGTTTTTTCCAGTGAGCAGTTAGTGTATCCGCAAGCCGATGGCTCTGTTTGTGGTACTAAAGCCGCGGCCGATGGCAGCATGAGAATGGATTGTGCGTCGGGTTTTGGTGCTGTCACTATGGTCACTGGGACATTTGGTTTTGTGGCGGCAAGTCGAGTATTAGCGCGTTTGGCACTACAGGCTCAAGAAACGTTTTAAAGGGTTAAGGTTTTTCTACCCATGATTTCACCGCTCGTATGAGCGGTGAGTATCACTTCAATATTGGTCATTCCACTGCATTATATCTAGATATAAAAATCGTGTTGGACACTGGGGACCGTAGGCTCACATTGAGTGTACGGAAATTTGATATCAAATTGCGGGCCACCAAGTGTTGAGTCTGCGCGATAACTCATAGTGCCTTTCAACAGCGTCGCGGCATTAAAGGCTGCTGATAATCCTAAGCCTGTGCCGCCTTTATTACGATTGGTGGTGAAAAATGGCTCGAACATGTGTTCAGCGACATCGGCTGGAATTTCTAAACCATTATTTTGGATGCTAATTAGAATCGACTCTTCATCCACTGTGGCGCTGATGTGGATAAGATTATCTTCGCGTCCATGGAAAGCATGGGTAAAGGCGTTCGACAGAATATTGCTAACAATCTGATTCAATAAGCTGATATTGGTTTGAATATTGAGTGTGGGTTCTACGCTGATTTCAGTAACGGCGTTGACATGCGGATGCATAATCAATGTTGACTCCAAAATCTCGTGGAGTTGCTGACTTAAGTTACAAGGTTGGTGTTCTTCATGACTGCGATCGATGGCGATCGTCTTAAATTTTTGGATCAAACTACTGGCTTTGGTGATATTGCGGACTATGAGTTCACAGCTTTCTTGATACTCATTAAGGATCTCATTGATTTCGTCTAAGGTGGCTTGATCGCTGTGGATCAGATCGATCAGTTCTTCAATATGGCTCAGCTGTGCACTCGCCGCCGTCAAACAAATGCCAATCGGCGTGTTGATCTCGTGGGCAACACCTGACACCAAACCTCCCAAGGCCGCCATTTTTTCTTGCTCAACTAACACTTGTTGCGCCCGTTTTAGTGCGCTAAGGGATTGTTCTAGTTCTATGGTCCTTTCTTTGACTTGTCTGGCGAGCTCTTCTTTATAGCTACGTTCGAGCTTGAGTAGCCGCTCTCTGTCTTCTAGGGCCGTTTGCAGTTCAGCCTTAGATTTCTTTAAGGCGCCAAAGGAGCTTCTCAGTTGTACTTGCATGCTGTTGATGGAGTCGGCGACTTGTTTAAACTCATCAATTTTTTCTTGGCGGGCAAATTGCAGCGGCTCGTATTCTTGATCTAGGTCGATATCTTTGCAGTATTGACTGAGTTTATCTAAGTGCTTGGTGATATTGAACCATACTAAAAACAGAATAAATCCAGCAACTAAGAAGGTCTTTATTCCATTAGAGAGCAGAATGATAATGGCTTTATCATACAAGCGCTGATAGATGGCATCGACATCGACTTGTATTTCAAGTGTGCCGACATTAATGCTCTCGGTCGGGGATTTATAAACTAGCGGGAAGGTTTTATCTAAGGAGTGTTCTTGCTTTTGCTCGCCTGCATTCCATGCTTGGCCGCTGTCATCTTTAATCGAAATGTAGTTAATATCGGGCAGCTGAATTAAGCCATTGAGCTGAGTGTTAATCAGCCGCTCGTCAATCACCCAAATACTGGCGGCGAGCACATCTAAATTCACTTTTTCCATATTGGAAAACACTCTGTCGATACGCACAACGTCATTGCGATAATCACTGATCAATTGATACGCAGTGGTGATTAAGGTGATAACAGAGCTAAAAAGTACAATAGACAAGGTCAGGTGCCTGCCTATGGGACTTTTGATAAGTTGGCTAAAGAATGTCAGCATCTTAAATTTTCTTTATGCAATAGCGGCTTGAGATGCTTATAAGCATAGACCTACAGATCCAGAAAGTGCATTTTCTCGCAGATAAAATCAATGAAATATGTCTTCATTTGTGGCATTAAATTTGCTTTGTAGCCAATAAGTTCAATTTTTTGTCACTGGGATAGCACTATGTTTAAACTCAAGCTGGATTCAGTTAAGTTTTTTAGCCCGAAGAAAATGATGTTTAGAGTCATGCTGTGGCTAATGGTGAGTTGTACTGTCTTACTCCTTATTCCTCCTAATGCGTTGGCAGTGCTGGCGCTCGATAAATTTGTGCCCGAACATGCTCATTTTGTTGGATTAGGTCTAATCATTTCTATAGCCTATTTTTTGAGTCAGCTGATTAACTTAGGCTTAGATGAATCAATTCGTCATTTAAGTGATAAGCGCGTTATTGAGACGATTGAAGCTAAAGTGAACTTGCTTGATCCCGCTGAGCGAGCATTAGTCAGAGAGTTTTTTCTTCAGGGCGCCACGATTTTGACTCTGCCGCAAAATGAGCCTGCCGTAAAAAGTCTATTGAATGCCTGTATCTTAGAAAAGCTAGGGAACGAGCGCCATTATGCGATTCAGGGACCGACAGCCGATTATAAGATTGCTATGAAGGCTCGCATGTACCTCAACCGCGATGTGCTGCGTTTACCTGCGGGTGAGCCGAGCCAAGAGGAAATGCAGTCGTTGATTAAGGCACGTCCGCAGTTTTTAAATGGCCTAGTACAAAACAGAAAACACGCCGCATAGGCGTGTTTTGTCTCGCTCGCATGAGTGCTGGCTTAGGTAAGTTGCAGTAATCGGAAAAGTGAGATAACAAAAAATGGGGGTGATAAAACCCCCCTAGATTTTGCATTTATACAAGAACATGAAGAACAACTGGAGCAAAAACTATTGTTTCGGTGCCGACTTCACAATGAACATCCAAGTGATATAGGACACTATCCCTATTGTGCTAAAGATAACGATCATTGAAAGTAAGCCTATGGGGTTACCAAACATTAGATCTAACCAAAATGCCATGACTGAAATCCTCTTTCCTGTGAAGTCCTCTCTAAATTAGCGATATTCGATAGCCAAAATACTGATCTCGATCAATAAAAAATCGACATAGGAATACAAAGCGATAACTCTTAGTTAACTCTGTGATCTTGGTCAAGTTTAAGGCTATGCTTAACAGTGATGAGTTCAAATAATTTGGCTTTGTTTCATCTTCTGTTAGCGTCTAGGATTAACCTACTCAATGAGTTCGTTATTTAGTTAACGCGCATTCCATCTATTCGCCCTTGTTTAATATGAATGCGGCAATATCAGTTTTTTAAAGGAGTAAAAAATGGATTCTAATAAAAGTCGTAAGGATTCAATGGGATATAATTCTATCTTTGCGCCACTGCTGTTGCTGATTTATCCACTCTATTGTTTAGTTGCCACAGGGCACTTTGTCGCCATCCTGTGTTTAAGCGCGCTCGCCGGCATTTTAATTTTCAACATCAATAAATTAATTCGCAATTTAAGGCAGCTTGAGCGCGCCGCCCATCATTTAGGCGAAGGGGATTTAAGTTATCAATTAGAAGAGAAAGATGCGGGCATCTTCATTAAGGTTGTGCATAGCATTAATCGCATGGGCGAGGATGTTAGCCGCACCATTTTATCTTTGTCTGATACCTGCGAAGGCATGAAAAAAGTCGCCTCAGATATTAAGGTCATCAGTGAGCAGGCCAAACAAGGTGTGTTAGAGCAAGAGCATCAAACTGAACTGGCCGCCAGTGCGATGACGCAAATGGTTTCAAGCGTGCAAGCTGTGTCGCAAAATGCAGTCAGTGCGGCGAAAGCTGCCGACATTGCCCAAAGTTCTGCTAAGCATGGCGACCAAATCATGAATGGCATAGTCACTAAAATTGGCGCTATGTCAGAGCAGATCCATAGCACTCGAACCGTGATTGAGCACTTGGCCGCCGACAGCAACAATATCAGTAGCATTATCGAAACCATTTCGCAGGTGGCTGAGCAGACTAATTTACTCGCCTTAAACGCTGCCATTGAAAGTGCGAGAGCTGGCGAGCATGGTCGCGGCTTTGCTGTTGTCGCCGATGAAGTGCGTAATCTCGCTAAGCGGACATCTGAAGCCACGGTTGAAATCCAACAACAAATCGCCGCCTTACAAAAAGGTGCACAACATGGTGTTGAAGTCATGTTGAAAAACGTGGCTATTGCCGACGAAACGGCTGATATGGTTGATCAAGCCCACAGTGCACTCGGGCAGATTGTCGCTCAGGTGGAGACTATTACCGATATGTCCCATCAAATCGCCACGGCATCGGGGCAACAACACACTGTTGCTGAAGAGATTAATAAAAATATTACTGTGATGGCAGAACTCGCGCTGAGTAATGCATCTCACACCAACAACACTAACTTATCGAGCTTGAAAGTGTATAACATGTCGCAGGAAATCGGCTCCTTGCTGCACCGATTCCATGTGAATGCGGCTTTCTTTAATTCGACTCAGGCACAAAATAAATTGTTTGTGAAATGGGGGCCTGAATTAGACATAGGGATGCCAGAGATCAATCGTCAACATCAGCGCTTAGTCTCATTGATCAATGAATTACACCGTACATTAAATGAAGACTATGGACTCGAAGCCATCAAACGTATCGTGCAAGGGCTGGTGGATTACACCGTCAACCACTTTGCCTATGAAGAAGAACTCTTTGCCCGATTTGGCTACCCACAAACTGACAGTCACAAGGAAAAACACGGCAAATTAGTCGGGCAAGTACTTGATTTTCAAAAGCGGGTTGTAAAAGGGGAAGATGTTGCCGACGAATTAATGACTTTCTTGAAGGCTTGGTTGGTTAATCATATTCAAAAAAGTGATAAAGAATATACCGCCTTTTTGTTATCCCATGGCGCAGAATAACCCCAAGAGCATGATTTTTGAGCGGTTAAATGCAATTTGTATTAAAGTCGCGGCAAAAGACTTGCCATTGTCATGGGCAAAGGTATAATTCCCAGCACTTAGAGACAGCCAGTTGTTTGATTGCTTCTAAGTGCATATTTGATATGCCAGTGTGGTGAAATCGGTAGACACAGGGGATTCAAAATCCCCCGCCCTTAAAAGCGTGCCAGTTCGAGTCTGGCCACTGGTACCAAATCCTTCTAATGAAGGAACTAAACCGACCTAGCGTCGGTTTTTTTGTGTCTGAAATTTGGTTTTCGAAGGGTGCTCTAGGTTGAGCTAGTGGGATTCGGCGATATCCATTTGCGTCATAGTCACGCCTTTGATTTGTGCATAAATCGCTTTGCCATGAGTGAGTTGCAGTTCGTCGCAGGCCCAAGGGGTGATGTTGGCCCAAAGTTCATCGCGGCCTAGGGCGATTTTTAATTGGATTTGCTCGCCGTTATCGCTGGGGTATAACTCTTTAATTTCTCCCTTTAGTAGGTTGCGGATACTTGAGCCTTTGGGAACCTCAGTGCAAACCGAGACATGATTTGCCTGAATACGCACTTTGAGTTTCTTCGCCGTTTCAGCCAGATAGCCACTTACCCACAAATAGTTTCCATCATCCATCACGAGTCGCGTCATGGGGTAGTCGGGATGTCTGTCGGCGACCTTTGCACTGAGGAGTGAGCTGAGCTCCTGCAATGGCACCCAAGGGCGCATTTGCTCGCTATTCCACACTTCACTTAAGGCGCCTTGGGCGATCAATTTTCCCTGATGCAGCACCAGCATATAATCCGCCAGTTGTAAGATCTCATCTAGGCTGTGGCTCACATACACAATCGGCAGTTTTAGTTCCTGCGATAAGGTTTGCAGGTAGGGCAACAACTCGCGTTTACGGGGTAAATCGAGTGACGCTAGCGGTTCATCCATCAACAGCATATCGGGCGATGTCAGCAGGGCACGGCCAATGGCAACCCGTTGTTTTTCACCGCCCGATAGCGTGCTGGGATAGCGACTGAGGAGTTTTTCAATTCCCAGTAACTGCACAATTCTATCGAACAAGACTGGGTTAGCTTTACGCACACCATAGTTGAGATTGCCCTTTACGCTATAGTGCGGGAACAGTCGTGCTTCTTGAAATACATAGCCAATTTGGCGCTTCTCTGGGGGAAGGTTCACTTTGCCTTGTTGATAAAGCAGTTTGTCGCCGAGGCGGATTTCACCGCTATCTGGGGTCGAAAGCCCGCCAAGTAGGTTCACGAGCGAGGTCTTACCCGCACCCGAGCGGCCAAAAACGGCTGTCACGCCTTGCAATGGCAATTGGGTATCGACTTTCAGTTGCAACTGTCCGAACCGTTTTTCAATATTGATTGTTAACATACGCTTGCCGTCCTCTGCAGGGCTTTTTTACTCAGCCATTGGGAGGCGAGTAAAGACGCGAGCGCGATAACGATCGAGATAATGCATAGACGCATGGCCTGATATTCGGCTCCCGGAGTTTCAATAAAAGAGTACATAGCGAGCGGAATTGTACGAGTTTCACCGGGAATATTAGAAACGAAGGTAATGGTCGAACCAAATTCCCCTAGGCTGCGAGCAAAGGCGATAATTATGCCTGACACTATCCCTGGAGAGGTGAGCGGCAGTGTGATGGTGAGAAATACCCGCCATCGACTGCTACCTAAAGTGCGTGCGGCCTGCTCGAGTCGAATATCAACGGTTTCAAAGGATTGGCGTATGGCTCTGACCATCAGCGGGAATGACACTATCGCCGCCGCGAGGGCCGCACCGCGCCAACTAAAGCTAAAACTGATGCCAAACCAATTAAATAACCACTGGCCGATAAAACCTTGGCGGCCCATGCTGATCAGCAAGAGGTAACCCACTACCACGGGCGGTAACACCAGTGGTAGATGGAGCACACTGTCAAATATAGCCTTGCCAGGAAACTCGACCCTTGCCAGCAACCAAGCGCACAAAATACCCAAGGGTAAACTGGCGATAACGGCAACGGATGACACCTTTATACTGAGTAGCAGTGCGGCAATTTCATAGTCGCTTAAAAGAGAGCCACTTAGCATAGAGCCGCTTAAAAATGAGCCGCTTAACAAAGAACCACTCAGCACCCTAATTCACTCCAAAGCCATATTTCTCAAACACATTTTTTGCGCTTGGGCCCTGCAGATACTCATTGAACGCTTTGGCGCTTGCGGTCGATTCTTGTTTGACTAAGGCGACAGGGTATTCAATTGGGCTGTAACTCGTTTCTGGGAAGGTGCCAACGATTTTGATCTTTTGGGCGACTTTCGCATCGGTTGAATACACTATGCCAAGCGGCGCTTCACCCTGTTCAACCAAAGCGAGGGCGGCACGGACATTGTTAGCACGGGCGAGTAAGGGCTCAGCGGCTTGCCATAGCTTGAGGTTTTCGAGGGCTTGCTTGGCATATTGTCCAGCGGGTACATGATCTGGGTCGCCAACAGCCATACGACTGCCTTTTAATGCGGCTTTAATATCCCAATCGCCATTGAGCACCACCTCTGTGATGGGACTATTTTTCTCGGCAATCAAGACCAAGGTATTTTTTAACAAGGTTTTACGACTGTTAACATCGACCGCTTTAGCATCGACCAGATAATCCATCCACTTTTGATTGGCCGAGACAAACAGATCGGCGGGCGCACCATTGGCCACTTGTTTTGCCAGTGTTGAAGAAGAGGCGAAGGAGAAGACCACCTTAGTATGGTGTTCTTTTTCATATTGCTGGCCGATTTCGTTAAGGGCATTGGTGAGTGATGCCGCAGCAAAAACAGTCACTTGCTCATTGTCTGCCGCAAAACTTGGGCTAGATGTCAGTGCCATTGTGAATAATGAAGCCGTGGTAAAACGCAGTAATTGCTTAAGGTGAATGGATTTCATTGTGTTCCTCCGTGATAAAAAGTGATCGTTATATATCAATCTATATATCGATTATTCAAGCCCTAAGCAATCAATTAGTGATCTGTGTGCGGTTTCTTGCGGATTAATGGCATTAATCCGCTGAAATATCTCGGCAATCTTATTGGTATCCTCAAGGTGATGGAGGACAATAGGGCTCAAGTCAGACTGGGTGCGGGATAAACGATGGATTTACATGCATTACTTACGCTTTCCCTCGGGGATAAGCCCTTCGCCAATCCTAGGCGGATAAGCCTGCTCGAGCAGGTCGCCAACACAGGCTCGATCAGCCAAGGCGCTAAGCTTGCGGGGATCAGTTATAAAGCGGCGTGGGACGCAATCAATGAGATGAACACCGCCATGCCAGAACCCGTAGTGTGCAGCGAAAAGGGCGGCAAAGGCGGTGGCGGCGCGAAACTCACCGAATTTGGCGAGCGTTTGCTCAAGGTGTATTCCATCACCTCCCAAGTACAAGCAATGGCCTTGGCCGCCTTGCTTGATGAGTCCGTCGACATGCACAGTTTATTGGATGTGATGGCGCATTTCTCACTCAATACTAGCGCCCGTAATCAGTTAACGGGTCGTATCAATGCCATTGATTCATTTGGATTAAATGACAAAATTAGCGTGACCTTAGCGGGCGGGCAACAGATTCAGATTTCAGTGACCCATTCGAGCCGCGAGCGCTTACAGTTAGCCTTGGATAAATCTGTGTTGTTACTGTTTAAAGCTCCTGCGGTACGGGCGACGACACATGCCGGTGAACTGGATGGGCAAAATTGCCTCAGCGGCCGTTTGCTGAGTGTGACTGAGCTTGGCGATAAGGCCGAATTAGCCATAGACATTAATGGTAAAGACATCATCTATTCAGTGATGCCACTCACCCAAATGCAGAGTTTGGCTGTCGGCGAGCCATGTTTTGCCTGTTTTGATGCCACGCAGGTGATCCTCGCCAGCATGAATTAGTCGAGTTGAGTGATTGATTCGATTAATCATTGGGTTATTCACTGAGAATGGCCAGTACTTGGCGTTATTGTTGTCGAATGGGATCGTTCGTTTTTGTATTTAAATCGACATCAAAGTCATAAGGCTCACCCCACGACCTTGATCTTTCTTGAAAAAGAATTAAATGAAGTTTGTATATCTAGATTCGTTTGCATGGCAGAGCTACCACAAGTGGCACAATCATAGAACGTCGAACCCCTACAATTTACCGCCTAACGATTTGGTATCGCACTAAATCGGCATTGCTACCTAATGCTCAGCCGTGCTTCCCTTACAAATTTTTACACAGATATTTGCAAATCTTTACCTGTTAACGACACTTCCTTCGTCTACTGTCTTTGGCTAACTCTATATACTGTTGGAACAATTTCAGTTCCTTAGCAAGATGCATGCTTGCTGTCTTTAGCATTGATGGACACGACAATACAGATGAAAAAATCCTCAAAGCGTAAATTGCTGCTCGCGTTAAGCGGCTTAATCCTCCTGATTGGCGGTGCTTATTTTATGTGGCATAAGCCTGAAACGGCACCTACCTATGTGACTGAAGCGGTGCGCCGTGGCGATATCGAAAACTCAGTGTTGGCCAATGGCATGTTGCAGGCCTCTAAACTGGTGAGTGTGGGCGCGCAGGTATCGGGGCAAATTTTAAGTTTGCCGCTGGCACTGGGTGATGAAGTAAAGAAAGGCGATTTGATTGCTCAAATTGACAGTCTAGCGCAGCAGAATAATTTGAAGAATGCCCTCGCATCACTCAAAAGTATCAATGCTCAGTTCCGTGCCAAACAGGCGCAGATCCGTCAAGCAAAGTTGGAATTTAGCCGCCAGCAGCAAATGCTTGCCGATAAGGCCAGTTCCCGTGCCGATTATGAAGTGGCCGATGCTAATCTAACGGTTTATCAAGCCGAGCTTGAGCAATTAGAAGCGCAAAAACAACAGGCTGAGATTAACGTCGACAGTGCCAGAATCGATTTAGGTTATACCAAAATTACCGCGCCAATGGATGGCACTGTGGTGTATTCCGCGGTGGAAGTGGGGCAAACCGTTAACGCCAATCAAACGACACCGACCATAGTTGAAATGGCGCAGCTGGATACCATGACAGTTAAAGCGCAGATTTCCGAAGCGGATGTTGTCAATGTCCATCAGGGTCAAGCCGTGTATTTCACGGTTCTTGGAAAACCGAATCATCCCTACCGCGGCGTTTTGAGGGCGATTGAGCCTGGGCCGATTTCGATGGATGGCGACGATAGCAATATGAGCTCTAGCGACTCAGACGCCATTTACTACCATGGTCTGTTTGATGTAGAAAACCCTGACCGCACTTTGCGTATCGGCATGACGGCGCAGGTGTCTATAGTGTTAGCTAAGGCCGATGATGCGCTGTTAGTGCCTGCGCAGATATTGCGTATAAAGCCGAGGGAGAAATCCGCGGCGCCAGAGGCTAAGTCTGGCGAGCGCAAAGCCCGCAGTGGCCCGCAATATCAAGTGCCTGTGTTAGTCGATAACCAAGTGCAATATGTGGATGTCACGGTTGGGATTAACAACAAAATCAATGCCGAAATCATCGCAGGTTTGAAGGAAGGCGATCAGGTCGTGCTTGGTATGCCGTCTTCCGATGATGGCAGCAGCAAGTTCCGTCGTCCACCTAGCGTGAGGTTTTAACAGTGACAACGGCATTACTTGAAATTTCAGGCTGTTATCGCACTTTTCAGGCGGGTGAGCAGCAACTCACAGTCTTGAAAAATGTGAACCTGTCGATTGGCCGTGGCGAGATGGTGGCGATAGTAGGCGCTTCTGGCTCGGGTAAATCGACCCTAATGAACATTCTTGGTTGTTTAGATAAACCGTCAAAGGGCGCGTATTTTATCAATGGCCAAGATACCTCGACTATGGACGTTGATGAGTTAGCTCAGCTGCGCCGCGAGCACTTTGGCTTTATCTTTCAGCGTTATCATTTACTGGGCGATTTGACCGCCATAGGCAACGTCGAAGTGCCCGCCGTGTATGCGGGTAAAGAACGCTCGGTGCGTAAAGACAGAGCCGAGCATTTGTTGACGCGTTTAGGCCTTGGCGACAGGCTCGACCATAAACCCAATCAGCTCAGTGGTGGTCAACAGCAGCGGGTCAGTGTGGCGCGCGCCTTGATGAATGGCGGCGATGTGATCCTTGCCGATGAGCCGACTGGTGCGCTGGATAGTCACAGCGGCGAAGAAATGATGCAGTTGTTGCAGGAGCTTCACAGCGACGGTCACACCATCATTATCGTGACCCATGATATGCATGTGGCCCAATATGCCGATCGCATTATCGAAATTAAAGACGGCGTAATCATCAGCGATGAGCGCAGTCTGGATAAACAAACGGCTAAGCCGCAAACTTCGATGTCGCAAAGTTCAACGTTACAAAATATGGCGCCACAAAAGCCTAGCGGCACTGTGGTCGCAAAAACAGTGACAGCAAAAGACAGCTCGCGTGCGCGGGTGGCTTCGTGGGACAGATATGTCGAAGCGCTTAAAATGGCGCTGGTGGCGATGTCGACCCACAGGTTACGTACCTTCTTGACTATGCTCGGGATTATTATCGGTATTGCCTCTGTGGTTTCTGTAGTGGCCTTAGGTGAAGGCTCGCAGCAGGCCATTCTTAAAAGTATCAGTTCGATGGGGACTAACACGATTGATATTCGCCCCGGTTCTGGTTTTGGCGATCGACGCTCGGCGCGGGTGCGTACCTTAACGGCGACCGATGCCAATGCCCTTAAAAATCTGCCCTATGTCGATAGCGTGACCCCTAGTATTGGCTCTAGCGCGACGGTACGTTTTGGTAATAAAGCGGTATCGGCCTCGGTGAATGGTGTGGGACCTGAGTTTTTCCGTGTAAGAGGGTACGAGTTAGCGCAGGGCCAATTTTGGGATGATGCCAGTGTCGCATCGCTCGCCCAAGATGCGGTGATTGATGACAACACCCGTAAGGAGCTTTTTCCTAACAGCGCTGCCGACAATAACTCGGCGATAGGGCAAGTGATTTTCCTTGGAGATTTACCCGTACGTATCATAGGTGTGACTCAACCCAAAGAAAGTGCTTTTGGTAACAGCGATGCGCTTAATGTGTGGGTGCCTTACACCACAGTTTCTGGCCGTATGATAGGTAAAAACTATTTGGATGGCATCACAGTGCGACTCGATGAAACTGTGCCGAGTAACGCGGCGGAGCAGGGCATTATCGCGCTACTTAAAATGCGCCACGGCACGCAAGATTTCTTCACCATCAATACCGATACCATTAGGCAGAACATCGAAAAAACCACAGCAACCATGACCTTATTGATCTCGGCGATCGCGGTGATTTCCCTTGTCGTTGGCGGAATTGGGGTGATGAACATTATGTTAGTGTCTGTGACTGAGCGGACCCGTGAAATCGGGGTGCGTATGGCAGTGGGCGCGCGTCAGAGTGATATTTTACGCCAGTTCCTTATCGAAGCCATTTTAGTGTGTTTGTGCGGTGGCACCTTAGGCATAGCCTTGTCCTACTTAATTGGCGTGGTGTTTGCTCAAACGGGGGGCAGTTTCCAAATGATTTATTCCACCACCTCCATCGTTGCCGCCTTTGCCTGTTCGACCTTAATTGGTGTGCTATTTGGTTTCTTACCCGCCCGCAATGCGGCGCAGTTAGATCCCGTTGACGCATTAGCCAGAGAGTAATAACACCATGAATACTAAAGTTTTTAATCAGCCATTTTCGCTTCGTAGCAGTACTATTGCTGTGGGCATTGCTTTGGGAATCGCTTTGCTAAGTGGCTGCGGCAGTTTGATGCGCTCAGACTTTGAACCGCCTGCATTGGCAATTCCAGAACAGTGGCAACACACCACAGTGAACGAGCAAGTAAAAGTCGACCCTTGGTGGCAGCAGTTTCATCAGCCGCAGCTCGATAAGCTGGTTAGCCAAGTATTGAGCACTAACAATGACTTAACGCTGGCGACCTTAACGCTGCGTAAAGCGCGCTTGCAGGCAGGGCTAACGAGGGACGATCTGTATCCGCAATTATCGGCCAATCTTGGTGCTTCCCGTAATCAGCCACTTGAGGGCGGCGATGCGACTAAGAGCTATCAAGCGAAATTGTCCGTGAGTTATGAGGTGGATTTGTGGGGCAAAGTGTCGGCCAATATCGACCAAGCCCAATGGGCTGCGCTGGCGAGTGCCGAAGATAGAGAAAGTACCACCCAAAGCCTAGTGGCGACCACCGCATCCTTGTATTGGCAGATAGGTTATTTAAATCAACGGATTGATTTAAGCCAAAAGAGTATCGAGTACAGTCAGCAAACGCTGGCATTAACCCAAAGGCAGTATGATTCTGGCGCCGTGACGCAAGTGAATGTGCTCGAAGCGCAGCGCAGTATGGCGGGACAAGAGGCGGCGCATAGTCAGCTTATCCAGCAATTAACTGTGGCTAAAAATGCCCTCGCGATATTACTCAATCAGGCACCAGCGGCTGATCCGGCGCAGAGTTTAGCCTCAGGGGAGACTTGGGTTGAGATTAAGCAACTCCCCGATGTGGCAGTGCCGGACGTTAGCGTGGGTGTACCCGCAGATTTGTTAGTCAGACGCCCAGATGTGAAGGCTTCCTTGTATCAACTGCGCTCCGCCTTGGCGAGTAAAGATGCCACCTATGCGAGTTATTTCCCCAGCCTGAGTTTAACCGGCGGTGTTGGAGAGTCGACCTCAGAGTTAAAAGAGTTGTTACGTAATCCCGTTGGCAGCTTAGGCGCAGGGCTAGTCTTGCCCTTTTTGCAGTGGAATCAAATGCAAATCAATAACGATATTGCCGATATCGATTATCAAACCGCAGTGGTGAATTATCGCAAGACGCTTTATTCCGCCTTTGAAGATGTCGATAACGCGATTTCGGCTAAGCAGCAATATCGCTATCAAGGGGAGAAATTGGCGCAGCAATTCATTGCCGCGGCGGCCGTTGAAGCCATTTATGAGAGCCAGTACCGCAATGGCGCTATCGGTATTCAGAATTGGATTGATGCCCAAGAGAAACGTCGCAGCGCCGAGGCGGCTTTACTCGAGAATCGCTATAACCAACTCACCGCCCAAGCGACGCTTTATCAAGCCCTTGGTGGCAGCGATATCGCCCCGCCTTTGGCAAAGGAATAACGCACGGTTGTAAAAGCATCACAGCGCGACAGAAAAATAAAAAACCGCTATTAATAGCGGTTTTTCGTTTTTATATAACTCAGGCAAGCGCAAGTCTCTGAGTGCTATTGCCTTTGCGCTGTGCTTAGCCGTTAAGTCACATTAGCTGCGGAGTATTTGCAACGGCAGGCTGAGCATATCATCGCCCGTTCCAGCTAAGTGCCAGATGATGCCGACTAAGGCGCCAACCGTGAGCAAATACCAAATAACCGAGAAGATTTGCCCGTATCTGTCTAATGGCAGCAGATGGCTTTGATGGCGAGTACGCCACTCGAAAATAATTTCTAGGCTGCCAATTAACAATAAGAAGCCCAATAGCGCTAAGCCTAAGGTGTAGCTGATATACACTCCGAAAGCGGCACCGGCGGCGCAGGCGACCAAGCCCATGATGCTGTTCATTGAAAAACTAATGCTCTTTAAAATATGGCCGCCATCGAGTGGCAAAATAGGCAATAAATTAAATAGGTTAAGTAGCGCATTAAAGGCGGCAAGGCCTGCAAAAAACACATTGCCCGTAGCGTGGTAAGCAATCAAGGATGCGATGGACATCAGGAGTCCAAAGGTTGGCCCCATGATAGAAATCACCACATCTTGCCAACGCGTATTAATTTTCTCATCGGAGAGGGCAAGTCCGCCCATAAAGGGAATAAGATAAATTCCTTTGGTTTTCATCCCAAAATATTTCATCGCGCGGATATGGCCGTATTCGTGGAATACCAAGCAGGCGATAAGCGCAAGGGCAAATTGGAAGGAGAATAGCCAAGAATAAGCGGCAACGCTGGCGCCCGCTAACACTACTTTTATGACTTTGGCGCTCTTTAACAGTTTAAAACCAAGGGAGGCAAGTCCTACCATGCTCAGTTTTTGCTGCTTCACAATGGGCGTTTCTGGAGTTTGGCGTTCAATATCTTTTTCGGTGCGTCGGCCTTGGTCGATGATTTTGTCATCCAGCAGCAAGCAGTAATCAAGGCGGAAAGGCTGCCAAACGAGATCGGTTTCGAGGCGAACTTGGATTTTATTTTCTGTCATGGCGATGGCTTGCTCGCTACTTTCGGTCGCCAATGGGCTGCTGTGGTGGGTGAGCTCAAAGACATGAACCTTGAGGCCGCCATTGTCGACGGAAGCTTCTTTTTGTGAGACTAAGGTATTGTCCCAGAAGAGTTGTTGCCAGCCCGCGAGTGAGCCTTCTAAGCGCAGTTGTTTGCCTAAGCAGTCAATCTTAAGTAGTTCCAATTTCGGTTCCATCTGTTTGTATATTTAGTGCCAACTTAAACGTCATCCCTTGAGTCGACGCTGAAAACGGTCATTTTGGAGTGCATGTTAGCCGCGCTTTGTCGGTTGACTCGGCGCTACTACACAGCGGCAAATTATGCCTGTGAATTCACTATGAGGATATTAGCTTTTAAGGTCATAGTGTTTTTTATTGAGTAACTGAGTTATTGCTAGCCATTTATGATGGTATTTCAGCTGCTTGCCGTTTATTCATCGAGGGTGCGTACAATTTCAATCCCTTGGGAAATCGTTGTGAAAGCCAACTTAGCGACGCAACATTGTCCCAGTGCTTGGGCATGATTTTGAACCCACTTGATAAATTCATTGAGCGATAAATCTTGTTTTTGGCGTACTAATCGCGGTAGTTCACCGACGGGATCTTCATGGATTTTTTGCGGACAGGCACTGATAAGATAGCGCCTGCCTTTGGAGTCCAGTAATTGGTCAGTATCGATAAAATGATGCTGATAGAGGCAGGCCAATTCGAGCCAATCCCTTTGGTGTTCTAGGTAAAGTAATTCATCATTTTGAGTCAATTTTACAATGGCAGGCCATTCAATACTCGACATCTTAACGCTAGTCATTTCAGATCCTTAGGAAGTTTAAAATGGGCTCTGAGACAGTCTCTGAGAACAATCATTGGCAGTAGGCAAGGATTAGAATTATACAAGAAGATACTTGGCATGCTGCGTGAGTTTATCTAATAGCAGTATGCCACGCTGAGGGAAGATTGATAGAGGCCTGAACGCGTTCGCAGAGTCTGGCAGAATGAGCAAGGAGTAGTGAATGTGTCATTACTCCTCGCGAGTATTAAGTCGTCGGTGCAGCTTTGGCCTTGGCGTTATAGTCAAAGTTAATTTCTTGATTAACATTAGCAATGCAGCAAGTGCCGTGTTCACGGGCAGTGCGATGATTCGCTGGACCTATATGTAACTCAACATTGAGGAATACGTGTTTAAGCACTTCGATGCGGTATTTCTCGTAATAGCCTTCGACTTCTTGTTTTAAGGTATCGAACTCGAGTTCTTCACGGGTGCGCTCATCCAAAATACGATTCTTCTGGTCGAGCATCATCTTGATTTGCTCGATCATCACAGCGTCGCCTTGCCATTCTGACTTTGGGGGTAATTTATTGAGGCGAGCCTCAATATCTAAACTGGCGACAACCATAGCTTTAACGCTTTCATCGAGTAGCTTGAGATCTTGCTTAAGTTCCCCATGTTCCATCGCGCAATAAACGTCGGTTTTGGTTCCCGCTGTTGCCCCTATGACAACCGCCGTGATGCCTTTCTCTGCACGTGCGACACCGCCCACCAGATCGCCACGACGACCACTCGGATCGCTGACCGTTAAACTGCCAGCTGTTTTGGTATGGCTGTGCAGCAACTGTTTAGTGACTAAGATATTGCCCTTGGCCACTAAGTTGGAATATTGCACAAACTGGGCGCTGATCTGGCCTTGAGAATGGATATTGGTAGAGTATTCATTAGCTTTGATTTGTCTGCCTATGATGCCTTTACTGACTGTGACATCACCTTCCGCCTCTAGGGTCGCGGAGTCCACAAAGCCCATTACGGTTATATCACCCGAACTTTTAACTAGCATGCCCTCGTGGACATCGCCGGTGATTAAAATACTGCCCTTAAAGCTGATATGGCCTGTGCTGATATCGACATCTTTAAGCTGCAAAATATCATCGACATTCATGCCTGTACGGGTTTCGACGGGTTGGCCTGGCACAGTGGCGATGAGTTTATTGGGATCCTGCGGATGCAAAGCTGTGCCGGTACCCGCTTGGAGTACGGCATCTTTACCCGGTTTTTGTTTAAGTACTTCGCCCTTGATGTTGTAACCTGGTGTACCTTCGGTGGCGGGGTGTTTAACCATCAAGAGATCATTGGCTTTGACGACGATAAGTGAGCCGAGATTACGCATATCGACACTGCCATCTTCCCGCTCTTGTGGTTGAAGTAAGCGTTCACGCGCGAGGAACACTTTGCGTTCTAATACCGCATTGAGTCCATTGACCGGCGCTTTACCTTGGGCGATGTCACTTTGGCAAACTTCACCCGGCTTCAGCGTGCTAAGTTGCTTGAGTAGGGTTTGAATTTTGAGCTTGCTTAACCCCATGCAGACGTTGTTCTTTTTGAGATGGGTGAGGATCTCTGGCAAATCTATCTGTTTACCGCCCCATGCTGCGGTCAGTTTGAGGCTGGCTTGCATTTTATCTGGGCTAATTTCGATTGCTATGGTGCCATCGCGGCGTTCAGCTAAAGTGGCGAAGAGCTCAAATTTTCCATCATCCTGATTATAAAGAGAGTTGATTTTAGCGACGGTTTTAGCAATGACAGGCTCTAGCGGAAAGAGGGAGGTGAATTCAGGTAAAGACAGCAGGCGCATTATGTCTTCATGGGTGACTGGGCCATGGACATTAGGGATCAGGCGCAATTCAGCTTTGGTCTTATCGCTGTTTAGCTCTATGAGTTCAGGGTCCAGCATAGGGGCATTCCTAGTAATTGCGTTTTATTATTGTTTAAGAAGCTGATTTGAGTATAACAGTAGAAACTTAGGGTAAAGAAGCCTTTTTGGCTGCAAAAACAGCAAATGTTGGCATTTTGTTGTTAATGGTCTACTGGGCGATTTATAGTTAGTTTTTTATAAGAAATTGAATGAGATAAACAGTATTATCTCTGGTTTATTCCTACTAATCGCAGTGTAAGTCGCAACTTAATGCTAACTTTCGCTTTAGCGATTATTTTGGTGTTTTAAATCAAATTCCTATGCTAGGAACGGCAGTTTGAGGTAAATGGAACTGTGTTTACGGGAATCGCTGACATGCGGCAGATCACAATATTGAGTTTTGTAACACGACGAAAGATAAGCTTTATCTGAAAAATGGGATAGTGACACGAGTGAGTATGAGGCGTAGTCAATAACGCGCCTATAACCAAAGCATAAGCGCGTTATCTGTAGAGTTTTACTTGTGTTGGAAGTAATACAGCTTGTACTTGTTGTTATCGGCAACCACTTTTAATTGGCCAAATTCGGCGGCAATGATATCGGAATAGGGCAAGTGGCGGTTGGCGACAATTTGCCAAATACCGTTATGTTGTAATTGCTTGGCACTATCAGTGACAAAGTTCTGCGCTATGCTGGTGGTGCTTGCAAGGCCATCGTGGAACGGTGGATTAGAGATAATGCCGTTAAATTTCCCCGTGGTTTGCGCCAGTCCATCGGAAGGATAGACTTTGGCCGTCATTCCATTGGCGGCTAAGGTGAGTTCGCAGGAAGCCAAGGCCATCGCATTAATATCGACACACTCTAAGGATAAGCTCGGCTGTGCCTTGAGCAGGGCAGCGGTAATCACACCGGCGCCGCAACCAAAATCGAGCACTCGGCCCGAGAGTGTCGGCAGGTGCGACAGTAATAATTCAGTGCCCAGATCTAAGCGTTTTTCGCTAAACACCCCGACTAAGTTACAGATACTGATTTCGCCCTGTGGCGTCGCGAGTTGATACTGACTGACCCAATCGCAGAGCTTCATCGCTGGCGCGCTGCCCTCTAAATGGCTGCCAAATAACAGGCAGTGGCGAGCGTTATCGAGCTTCATCCCAGTCGCAAAATACTCAGGTAACAGCTTCACTAAAGACTTAATCCCGCCTTTGTTTTCCCCAACGACTAACAGTTGGCCGTTAGGCACAAGATGATTGGCGGCGAGGTTAAACAAATAAGGTGCTAAGGGTTTGGCCTTGGGGAAATAAACAATAACCGTATCGTATTTTTCTCGCTCAACTGGGTCTTGGTTTGGCAGTTCATGGCCGAAATAGCAACGCATCTTTGAGTTGGCGTGCGGCGCTAAGTGCAAGTAATGGTGGTAATCCAAGGCGAGTGCATCGACCGATGCCGCGACATCGAGCAGGGCTTTTGGCAGTAGATCGGCTTCATGATTGAGCACTAACACTTTATGTTGGCTTAGGCTGTCTTGATTACGAATAATGACTTGCGATGGATTGGTTAACACAGTTACAGGCACCTATAAACTTAAGTGTGGGCATTATACCCGTTATTCACGCCTGAGCCAGTTTGCATCGAATCCCTGCGCTAAGACCTGATAAAATCCCTAATAAAAAAACCAATAAAAAAGGCAACTGCATTATGCGGTTACCTTCTATTCGTTGAATTACTTAGACATTAGCTCTTAGGTTTCTTCGGTTTTGGCAGCAAGCTGAAGATCTTATTGGCGATATCGGTATTGTCTTGATGGCCGTTAAACAGCTCAGATGCCGGACCTGCGGCAAACACTTGTACGTCTGTGCCTGTGTGACCGTCGGTTGTCCAACCTGTATCAGTACGTTTATCAATAAGATGGCGAATTGCCACCGCCATGGTTTCTAATCCCTGCATTCTGGCGACGTTTAATTTGGCGACTTCTTCTTCGCTAAGCTCAAAGCCTAAACCGCGGGCAAGATCGGCTTGCCATTGTTCGCCACTGATGGCGGCTAAGGCTAAAGTGTCTGTGCTAGCCGAGATATTACGCAGGATTTCAGGGTTCCAGTTGTAGTTACCATCGACGCCAATCGATAGGCCACCGGTATTGTGGTCGGCGGTGATCACCATCAGGGTATCGGGATGTTCACGCACAAATTGCTCAACCACTTCAATGGCATTGGAGAATTCATCCATCTCACCCATAGCAGTGGCGATGTCGTTATTGTGGCCCGCCCAGTCGATGAGACTCCCTTCGACTAATAGCACAAATCCTTGGTCATTCTGCGACAGCAAGCTGAGTGCTTTTTGGGTTAAGGTACTGAGTTTTTTCGCATCTTTTTCATCAATTGCCCAAGGCAATTGGACTTCAGCAAACAGGCCCAACACTTTAGGTTGGGTGATGCTGGCGAGATCCTCAAAGCGGCTAATGTGCTGATAACCTTTGGCTTTGAACTGCTCTAATAATGCAGGGGGAAAATATTTTTGACCGCCGCCTAAAAATACATCGGCGTTGGTTTCTAAATAGCTGAGTGCCAGAGCATCGTAGTTTTTACGGCTTTCGTTGTGGGCCAAAAAGGCGGCTGGCGTGGCGTGATTGATTTGTGATGTTACCGCGACACCTGTGCTGAGGCCAAGGGATTTGGCTTTTTCGAGTATGGTCGGCAGTGGTTGTTTTTGGGTATCGACTGAAATCGCCCCATTATAGGATTTTACTCCTGTGGCCAGCGCTGTCGCGGCCGCGGCTGAGTCAGTCACATAACCACTGACGCTCGCGGGATAGGTGCTTGCCATGCCCACCAGTAAACGGTCGAATACGGTTTGTTCGACTTCTTCAGTGTCAGGATTATCTTTGTAGTAACGGTAGGCGCTGGTGTAAGACGGTCCCATACCATCACCTATCATGATGACGATATTTTTCGGTCGCGATGGCGCTTTTGTTGGACCCGTTTCATCAGCCCAAGCTGGCGTAGATAACAGCAAACTGATGCCGAGTAACAAGAGTGGCGCTTTGGTGAAACTCATATCACATCCCTAGAAGTGGTTCGGCGCTCGCGGTTTGCTCGCGCCTTACAATCAACAAACTCGTTGGTAAATTCTTATGCTGTGGCGTTAATGCGTGCTTCAATAGCATCCATTAACATGCCCGTGATGTCGACATCAAATGCCGCTTGGATTTCACGGATACAGGTTGGGCTGGTCACATTGATCTCAGTCAGCTTGTCACCAATCACGTCCAGCCCGACAAAAATCAGCCCGCGTTTTTTAAGCTCAGGGCCAATGGCGCGGGCAATCGCCCAATCGCTGTCAGATAAAGGTTGTGCCACACCGCTACCGCCAGCGGCTAAGTTGCCACGGGTTTCGCCTTTCATTGGGATACGTGCCAGTGCGTAGGGAACAGGCTCGCCATCGACCACTAAAATGCGTTTGTCGCCTTTGGTAATTTCAGGGATAAAGGCTTGCGCCATCGCATATTGTTGGCCATAGCTGGTCAAGGTCTCGATGATCACCCCAAGGTTAGGATCATCCTGCTTTACGCGGAAAATCGAGGTGCCGCCCATGCCATCTAAAGGCTTAAGAATGATATCGCCCTTAGCTTGGTGGAAAGCGCGGATACGCTTGGCATCGCGGGTCACGATTGTTTCTGGGGTGAATTCACTAAACCATGCGGTGAACAGCTTTTCGTTAGCGTCACGTAGACTTTGCGGCTTGTTGACGATTAATACGCCTTGTTCTTCGGCGCGCTCCAGCATGTAAGTGGCGTAGATAAACTCAGTATCGAATGGCGGGTCTTTACGCATTAAGATCACGTCGAGTTCGCTCATTGGCGTGTCTTGCGCTTCGCCTAGCTCATACCATTTGCTCGCATCATTGATAACAGTTAACGGACGCATATTGGCCATCGCCACGCCGTTGACCATGGCAAGATCGGCCATTTCCATATAAAACAGCTGATAACCTCTGTCCTGCGCGGCCATTAACATGGCAAAACTGGAGTCTTTCTTAATGTTGATCTCACTGATGGGGTCCATCACTATGCCGAGTTTTATCATTAATCTGTTCCTTATTTGTCGCCGTTTGCAGGCAAAAAAGCATTGATTGGATAATGGGGTCTGTTATGCAAGCGCAGCTTGCGGCTGCGGTTTAGCCTAAATCACCAAATCTGAGTTGCAGCGCTGTAATGGCCGTGAGCGAGGCGGTTTCAGTGCGAAGCACTCTGGGGCCAAGCAACACATCGGTAAATTGATAGGTTTCTGTCATGGCGATTTCTTCCGCCGACAAACCGCCTTCTGGGCCAATTAACAGGCGCACGCGAGTGTGCGCTAAATCTAAACCATTGATACCGTGTGCGGCACGTGGATGTAAATTGAGTTTCAGTGCCGAGGTTGGCTCACTGCACCAATCGTGTAAGTCCATCGCTGGGCGAACCACGGGAACTTGGCTGCGGCCCGATTGTTCACAGGCGCTCACAACGATTTTCTGCCATTGCTGAATTTTTTTCTCTAGGCGCTCGCCATTAAGCTTTACACCGCAGCGATCGGAAAACAGCGGCGTAATGGTATTAACCCCCAGCTCGACCGATTTTTGAATGGTGAATTCCATTCTATCGCCACGGGAAATCACTTGGCCTAAGTGCAAGTTGAGTGGCGACTCAGATGAATTTGCCTCACAGGAAAGCAGTTTTACTGTGACATGCTTTTTACCTGCATCGACAATTTCAGCAAGATAATCATGGCCATCGCCATTGAATAGGCTGATATGTTCGCCGTTACCCATGCGCAGCACTTTGCCGATATGGGCCGCGCCATCTTCGTCTAAGTTCAGCTGTTGATTGATGGCTAATGGCTGAGGTTGATAAATTCTTGGGACTCTCATTCGACCTTACTCGGCTAGTTGTTGACGCAGTGGTGGCGCTTTACAGGCATTTTGCACAAAGGGATTATGGTTGCCTTGAGTTTGCGCTATAGCGTTATCGCGTTTGCACTCAATAGTATCAACTGGATAGGTTTTATCCCATGCTTTGAACAATTTTAATTGTTGTGAAGCGATTTTAAGCCCATAGGTTTGCTGCATATATAAGTAAGTGCGGGCAATCTTACCGCGGGCGTTTACGGGCGGCTGCGCCTGACGATGCTTAAAATCGATGACCATAGCACATTGGCCATATTGCTCAGCTTTACCGTTCCATTGGCTAAAACGGAAGTTACTGCGATCGCCGTTCACTTCACCGATGGCGGGCACTAAGTTGTGCATATCCGCTTCCATCTTATTAAATTCGTTACTGTTATCGGCGCAGTTTTTACGGCCGCCCTTTTGCCAGCATTGGAGTTGATGGCCAAATTCCCAGGCGGGCACTATGTGTTCCCACTCGATACGATTGGCGCGGGTTTCCTGTTTACGGACTTGATAACCGCAGCTAGCGAGATCGGGTTTCCAGGATTTGCCTTTGATTTGAATATCGCAGCCACAGTAAAAACTCACTGCGGGTAGAGTGCCTTGGCGACTTCCGGCGTAGAGTGCCTGCGACTTGGTTTTTGCTTGGCTGAAACTATTGGGGTGTGATACTGAGGCACCAGCGGGCACAGTTAAGATTGCCGCCCAAGTGATCAGGCACAGCAAGAGGCGCCGTGAATTAACGGTTAAAGACGTTTTGTTCAAAATTTATCCCAAAATAACAAATACTACGCGAGCCTTTGGCTCGTCTTTTATGGCGTGATGGTAAGGGAAATGCCGCTGCTTATGCAAATTGCGTCGTACTTTTTACTCACGCAATTCCCAAATGCTGAAATTCGAATTGTGGGGTGGGTGTGAGGATTGTGCGCGAAGAGGACTTAGTTCGCCGTTAAATGGGTCTTGCAGCGTTTACAGATATAACGGCTTTCGCCCCGCAACACTTTGTTATGGCGGCGAATACTTAACCGAATCGGCCCACAGGCGCAGCGATACTCCACGTCGCGACCTGCCACCGAAGTGGTATTGAAGCTGTGGGTGGTACTCGGGTTAACCTTAAATACCGTTAGCATCAAAGATTGCCATTCTTTACCGTGGGGCTTGGTTTTGCCAAAAAGCTGAAAACACAGTAAATGACAAATTTCGTGGGGCACGACCTCAGTCAAAAATGCTTCGCTGTTTTCGCTTAGCAACACCGGATTGAATCGTAAGCGATTCTGCTGCAGATGAGCCGTACCCGCGCTCTTTCCCCTGAGACTAAATTGTGTGACTGGGCGTGGGAAAGCGCGCTTAAGCGATATCTCCGCTTCTTGATAACAAGCTTCAATTCGCTCTAGTACTTGTATTTGCAGTGATGAGAGTGGGCGTGATGAACCGGTGAAATTATGTGCCTGAGCCGTATCTTGTACTGGTGGACTCGTTATCACCTGCGACTTATCTTGGCTTTGGCCTAAGGCTGCGTATGTCGATTTTGTCTGTGGGGCGAGTGCTTCACTGCTGCGACGACGTAAAGCATTGAGTAAGTCTGCAGGTTTCAACATAGGATTAGCGTTGGATCTCGTCGGTTAAAGGTAAATATTGAGTGCTTAACACTCATTTGGTTGTAAAAGCATCAGTTATAAAGCGTCAGTTTTGAAGCCAATCCTATGTATGGCGCTTGGCTTCTGCATTCGAACGCTTGTTCTTGCAATCCGCTCTAATACTCAGCCTTCCAAATCAGCGATTGAAATAAGAGTCAGGCTAAGCGTTCGCATCATAGCGAACGCTATCTGACAATACCAGCCTACCAGCCTACCAGCCTACCAGCCTACTCAGCCTAGGTTATAAACTCGCCGCGGCCTGCATCACCATAGTGCGCACTTGTTCGACTATGGCTTGCTCAGTATCGGCGTCATAGCCTTTGACTCTTGGGGTATGAATGTGGCCGACTTTCGCACTGCTATTAAACTTTTGCTGCAACACTATGGCGCGATAGGAAATTTCATTAGAAAGATAACCGCCGCCAGAGCCTTCGACTGACGTTTCGTTTTGCAGCTCATTCAATGATGTTGCACTAAACTCACCGCGGGCAAGGGTAGTGACTGTGTGGTTATCGTTGACTTTCCATTGGCCATCTTTGACTTGCATGGCGGCAACCGGCAGCGAGAATTCGACAAACTCAGGGCCGATAAAATCTTTGCCATTGAGCTTTGGGGCAAGCGGTGCGGTTTTAGTGCCGCCAGTGAGGACGTTTTGGTTATCGGGCGCAGCAGCACTGCGATTTCGGGCAGGGAAGCGTTCAATATCAAAGTCAGTTCGGCCCATGCTGACGGTAAATACAAATTGGGTTTTAGGATCGCGGTATATCGGACTCAGTAGCGATTCGATAAGTCCTTGGTCAAAATCTTCAAAACGCACTGGCACCATAGCGGTTTCGATTTGCGCCGTTTTGCCATTTACATCAAAGCGGAAACCATCCAAGGCGAGGGCAACTAAGCCAGAAGGATTACTCTGGGTGATATCTTTATCGAGGAAGAAGGGATCAAAACCCGTGAGGAATATTTTGATTTGAACATCATCAGCATATTGAATATCGCTAAATCCCCGTGAGGCCTTTTCAACCGCACTCATTAATATATCATTTTGCCAATCGGCCATTTTAAAGTTGGCGCTGGTGCTCTTAAGACTATTAAGCATGGCAAGGCGCGCCCAATATAAAGGTCGGTCGTCAACATGACCTGACTGCACATCGCGTACCGCTTGTTGCCATAATCTATGGCCTTGGCGCGCGGCTAATTGGGTGGCGTCAACTTCGTTTTTCTTTGAGCTTAGTTGAGCCAGACCATCGTCAAGTGCTTGATAGCGAGTCACGACTTCGCCCATGGTTTTTTCGGCTGTGGGTAGGCGGGAAACTTCAACATCACCCAATAGCTGCACAGCACTGGCCGTATTGATCAAGCTACTGGTGAGGATTAGCGTTAACACTGGCTTCAATACTGGCTTCAACATTTTTGATTTCCCTGTAGTGATTAGACCTTATTGATTGGAAATGATGTTCATCTCGTCCACTGGAAGGCTCTTATGCCAAAAAGTATGCACTACAAGCTGAGGGTAATAAAGTTATGCAGGTTGATCTTCGTCATCTTATGCCAATATCTTCTATCTCATCATCTTCTCTTTCAAAGGCGCTGAGCTGACATCAGTCCTTCTATGGCAGAACTTACTTGCCTCTTTTTTGCCACTATTGGTCAGCAGTTTGCTAGGGCATGCAAAAACGCTAAGTGATAGCCTTAATCACTTTTTTAGTTCATTGGATTTTTTGTTTCTACAAGGAGACTTTATGCGTTCGTTCGCCATATCGACTGTGTTGGTGATGTCCTCACTGTTAGCGTCGTCAATCATTGCCGCCCCGACTTTTGCCTCAACCGCGGTGAAGAAGGAGTGGCAAGAAACCCGCAGTTGGGATGCCATTTTTACTCAGCATCAAGCTGAACCGCAACAAGCTAAACTGCAAAAAACTAAGCTCCAACAAACCTCGGGCGTGGTAGCACTATGGAACGAAAACAAGCAACAGGGATATACCAACAATCTTAAACGTGCCAATCAAGGTTTTTTACCTGCATCGACCTTTAAAATCCCTAACAGTTTGATTGCGCTAGATCTCGGTGTGGTGAAGGATGAACATCAAGTGTTTAAGTGGGATGGTAAAAGCCGTGATATTGCCACTTGGAATCGTGACCACAACTTGATTACCGGGATGAAGTATTCGGTGGTGCCAGTCTATCAAGAGTTTGCCCGCCAAATTGGTGAGGCGCGAATGTCGAAGATGATCGCCTCTTTCGATTATGGCAATGAGACTATCTCGGGTAACTTAGATAGCTTTTGGCTTGATGGTGGTATTCGGATATCGGCCACTGAGCAAATCGATTTCCTGCGCCGACTTTATCACAACAAGGTACACGCTTCAGAGCGCAGTCAACGCATCGTTAAGCAGGCCATGCTCACCGAGGCGAATTCTGATTATATTATCCGCGCAAAAACCGGTTATGCGGTCAGAGCTGAGCCAAGCATTGGCTGGTGGGTTGGTTGGGTAGAACTCGATGATAATGCGTGGTTTTTTGCAATGAATATGGACATCCCAGATGCCGCAGGTTTGCCATTGCGCCAAGCCATTACTAAAGAAGTGTTAAAACTGGAGCACGTAATTCCTTAGCCCATGAGGGATTGCAGACTTTCTTGGCTGCTAAAGCGTTTTACGAAGAAGTCTAAGAAGACGCTGATATTGGTGGCCAGTTGGCGTCGACTCGAATAAACCCCGTAAACCTTAAAGGGTTCAATTGGCCATTCCTGTAAAATCGGTACTAGCTGTCCATTGGCGAGTTCGGTCTTACAGGCCGAATTGGATAGCATGGCGATGCCAAAATCATCCATGGCTAATTGCTTCACCATGATAGGGCTGTTGACCCGTACTTTACGTTGGAAGTTCGCCATGGTTTTACGCGAACCTTTACCCAATGGCCAAATCGGCGCCGAGCGAGAAGTGCCCAATAAAATACCACTGTGCAGGCTGAGTTCTTTTGGCGTTGCGGGCGTGCCTTTGAGTTTTAAGTAACCAGGGCTTGCGACTAAAATCGGTTGGCGTTCAAACAGTAATCGTGCGACTAAGTCCGACGATTGAAGTGGGCCATATTTGATGGCTATGTCATATCCTTCGCCGACTAAACCAATATCGTTGTCGGTAAACTGGACATCCAATTCAACATTGGGATATAAACGCATAAATCCGCTACAGAGGTTAGCGATAAGTTCTTGGCTAAATGACACTGGGATCGCAATCCGTAATGATCCTGACACATCATCGTGAGTATTCTCGATAACAGCCTTGGCCGCTTCCACCTCATTGCGAATGGAATCACAGTGTTGGTAAAAGAGTGCCCCGACTTGGGTCAGACTCAAGTTACGGGTGTCGCGCTGTAGCAATCGCACGCCAAGTTGTTCTTCAAGCTGCGCGATTTTGCGACTTATGGTGGATTTTGGGTGGCCGGTTTCACGTGCAGCTTGGGAGAATCCCTTAGCTCTAACTACGGCTGCAAATAGCATCATACCGTTTAAATCTGGCATGTTTTTCCCACTGTCTCATATTTGGAACATAGCGTCTTATGCAGTTTAATGGCATTTGACGGGATAACAAAGTTATATTTATTGGCTAAAAATTTTCAGAGGCTAAGCAGAGGATCTTTTGATGACCAGCAATAATCAGCCCACACACATGACTCAAGCCCAAACGCCCGATCCGCTTTTTTTACAAGCCGAGCATTTGGCAAAGGATTTTTCTCTGTTTCCTAAGCACAGTAAACAGAGTTTATCGGAAGAAATTAAAGGTCTTTTAAATGAGGATGCCATCCAGGCAAACTTGAAAGACTTGGCATCGTTAGATGTCGACGGTTACGTTACTAAAGTGATCCAGCCGACCCAAGATAAAGGTCGTCCTGGTGCAAAACGTATCATTGCCGATCTTAAAGGTCGCTTGATTACTGAAACTCACTTGGGCTCTTTTTACAGTGCTGAGGTCGAGCTGAACTTTGGTTCACGCACTCGTCGTATTGGCTTTATCGCCCAAGAACGCACTACCGCAAACGGTGCTTGGATGCCTGAGCATCATTACGCTGCCTGTAAAGCAATTCGTCATTTCGCCGAATTGTCTATGCCTATTATCTATTTAATTGATACTCCTGGAGCTGATGCGGGCGAAATCGCTAACAGCCAAAACCAAGCGCATTCAATTTCTAAAGCTATCGCAGAAAGCGCCAACGTTGACGTACCGACAGTCGGTATCGTAATTGGTGCTGGTTATTCTGGTGGCGCAATTCCATTAGCTGCGGCGAACATTCTGTTGTCGTTGCGTGACGGTATTTTCAACACGATCCAGCCACAAGGTCTGCAAAGTATTGCCCGTAAGTACAACCTGTCATGGCAGGAATGTGCGAAATCTGTAGGTGTATCACCAGAAGAGCTTTATACCTCAGGCTGTATCGACGGTATCATCGACTTTTCACCGGGTGACCGTGATGAGCGTCAGCACAATTTGCGCCGCGCTATTATTAGCAGCGTAGAAGCGGTTGAGCGTGCAGCAATGAATTTTGTGCGTGAATCTAAAGATTTACGTGAGCATTATGACCGCAGCTTAACTCGTTTCCTAAATCCATCTAAAAACTTGATGGCTTTGGAACTGAACGCAGAATTGGCTGTGGCAACGAGCCCAACTAGTCACCACAATCTGTTTGGTAGTGCTTATCGTTATTTGCGTTATTTAACGCTGCGTAGCCGTATCCATTCGATTTCTCAAGAGCAATACGGTCGTCTGTCACGTGCTAGTGTGCCAGAAGGTGATTTGTTGGCGCGTATCCAACAGGAACAAGATCGTGTGTTCCAAGCTTGGTTATCTAACCCAGATAAACTGGTTTATGACGAAGAACTGAATAAATTGTGGACTACTTTTGTCGCTAAGCGTGATGAAGTGTCTACTGAGCGTAACATGTTGACTCGTTTGATTTTGGGTGAACCAAAAGAGAACTATAAGAAAGCACGTAAGGCGCTGTTATTTAACATCAGCTGGTCTTTGTATCACCGCTGGAAGAGTAATGCGGCCAACAACTTCAAAGGGCTGATTCAGCACTTAGAAAGTTTGCCAAAATCTGTAACTCAAGCTAAATGGCCTGAGCTGAATCAGCTGACCGTACTCGATGTGGTTGTGAATGAAGAGCTGCGTGAAGACTTTATTTGGCAATGCCATAACATTCTGATCTTCAATGCCTTGTACGACAACGTTGTCGGTAGCTTAGCGTCAATCGCGAAAGAAGCCATGATGTCGAAGAGTTTGTCACGTAATTCAGTGAACAACCTGCTGCACAAGTCAATTGACCATGCAATGTCGACACAAGATACCTCGAACGACAAAGCTAAGTTCTACAAGTGGCTAAAATACTTCATGGGTCAATCGAACCGTGCCGATTTATTAGTCCGCGTAGAGCAGTGGAAGAGTGTGGGTTTCCCACAACTTAACGACAGTCTATTCGTGGTACTGACTTACTTCTTCGAACGTCTACTGCCTGAGTATTTCGATAGCGAAAGCGATACCAGCAAGTACACTGGCGCGATCAACCCAGTGCGTATCGGTCGTCGTAAGGACTTCTGGAACCGCTTGACCATGGGTTATCAGGATCTATTGATCCAAAAAGTGCTGCGTGACGAAAAACGTAAAGGCAACATGACTTGGGAAAATGTGGTTAAACAGTTCTTTACCCATTTCGAAGAGATCAATGGCGACAAGATGTCGGCTAACTTGCTCAACTTCCCTGGCTTCCGTTTATCAATCGAAGATGCGTTAGATAAAGGCATTCGCCCATGTGGCTTGATCACAGGTATTGCTGACTTTAAAGAAAAAGGTCAAAAAGTTCGCGTGGGTGTGGCTGTGTCTAACACCGCATTCCAAGCCGGTGCATTTGATATGGCCAGTGCTGAGAAATTCTCTGCACTATTGATCGAGTGTGCTAAGCGTAAATTACCCGTTGTGTGCTTTATCAGTTCAGGTGGTATGCAGACTAAAGAAGGTGCCGCGGCGCTATTCTCTATGGCTGTGGTGAACGACCGTATCACGCGCTTTATTCGTGATAACGAATTGCCTGTACTGATGTTTGGTTTTGGTGACTGTACTGGTGGTGCACAGGCGAGTTTTGTGACTCACCCATTAGTGCAAACTTACTACCTGTCTGGCACTAACATGCCATTCGCAGGCCAAATGGTAGTGCCAGCTTACTTGCCATCAACGGCGACTCTGTCTAACTACTTGTCAAAAGTACCTGGCGCAATGGCGGGCTTAGTCCATAACCCATTCAGCGACAATTTAGACTCTCAGTTAGCAGGTATCGATCCTCTGATGCCAATGCCTTCGGCAAAAATTAACGACGTGATCATCAATGCACTGTCGACCTTAGTGGTTGAAGCAACTGTTGAAGAAGAAGTGATCGTACAGAACGATCCACGCCAGTTAATGAAGCCAATTAACAAAGTATTGGTTCACGCCCGTGGTTGTACTGCGGTGAAATTGATCCGTAAGGCGCATGACAATAATATCAATGTGGTATTAGTGGCGTCGGATCCTGATATGACATCAGTGCCAGCGGACATGCTCAAAGATTCTGACAAGTTAGTTTGTCTCGGTGGTAACACCTCGGATGAAAGTTACTTGAATGCTTACTCAGTGCTGAAAGTGGCCGAGTATGAGCAAGTGGATGCATTACACCCTGGTATCGGTTTCCTATCAGAAAGCCCGCAGTTTGCTGCACTGTGTGTTAATAACGGTGTTAACTTCGTCGGTCCTAGCGTGCATTCAATGACGACTATGGGTAATAAGTCGAACGCGATTAAGACATCGCAAGCGCAAAATGTACCTGTAGTGCCAGGTTCGCACGGCATTCTGACCAATGCAGAGCAAGCCGTTAACGTGGCGAGCGAAATTGGCTATCCAGTACTGCTTAAAGCGGTACAAGGTGGTGGCGGTAAAGGTATTCAGGTTGTGAAACGTCCTGAAGACATGATTGGTCTATTCCAAAAAACGGCAACCGAAGCGGCTGCAGCCTTTGGTAACGGTGACTTGTACCTAGAAAAATATGTGACATCACTACGTCACATCGAAGTGCAGTTACTGCGTGACAAGTTCGGCAACGCCAAAGTATTAGGTTTGCGTGACTGTTCGGTTCAACGTAATAACCAAAAAGTAGTCGAAGAATCTGGTTCAACTATGTTGCCAGATGAGCTGAAGCGACAAGTGCTGGCTTATACTCGTGCCTTAGGTGACGCGACCGATTACATGGGCGCAGGTACCGTTGAGTTTATCTATAACTTAGATGCCAACGAAGTGTACTTCATGGAGATGAACACGCGTCTGCAGGTTGAGCATCCTGTTACGGAAGCGACTTCAGGTATTGATATCGTTAGTGCGCAGTTTGATATTGCCGCTGGCCGTTCAATTGAAGCATTAGAGCCTAAAGAAATTGGTTATGCGATGGAAGTACGTGTGACGGCTGAGAAAGCGGCGCTCGATAGCCACGGCATACTGCAGCTGATCCCAAATCCGGGCAAGATCACTGAATGTGTGTTCCCTGATCATCCCGATGTGGAAATCATTTCGATTGCAGCGCCAGGTAAAGAAGTATCGCCATACTACGATAGCTTGATTGCGCAAATCATCATGCGCGGTGAAAACCGTGAGGATGTGATTGCCAAACTGTACGAATACTTAGACAGCGTAGTGCTGAAAGGCATCGCGACTAACATTCCGTTACTCAAGCTTATTCTGAAAGACGGTACCTTCAACGAAGGTGTTTACGATACTAACTATCTGCCACGTTTAATGGCTGAGCTAGACATTCCGGCGTTGATCGCTGAAATGGAAGCCGCCGCTGAAACTGTGGAAGTGGACACTGAGTCACTGCGCGTTGGTGAAAGTAACGAACTGAAAGTGTTAGCCCAAGGCGCAGGTATCTTCTATACCTCTTCTGCACCGGGTGAAGCGGATTTTGTGAAAGAAGGTGACATAGTCACAGTCGATCAAACGCTAGCACTCACAGAAGCGATGAAGATGTTCTCGCAAGTGACCTTAGCCGGCTTTAACCGTCAGAGTGCGATTTTGTACCCTGAGGATAAGAAGTATCGCATCGAGCGCATCCTGAACAGCAATGGTCAGCAAGTGTCTCAAGGTGACTTACTGTTCGTGGTCTCGCCAGTAGAAGAATAAGCTCAGCGTTTAACGCCATAGCTAAATAAGAAAATACCCGCCACTGGCGGGTATTTTTTTGCTTCAAAATTATTGCCACTAAATTTTCTGTCACTTAATTTCCTGTCACTAAATATAGGTAAGCGAACATGCCACTCTTAATGTGCATGACGTCTTTGATAACTCAACTTAGCTTTAATAGATAAGATCATCGCTAACAAGTGGCCAATATTAGTTTTGTGCAATACGACCTGTATTTCTGATTAAGTCGGCAAAGAGTTTCTTTAATCTGTCGTTCGCCCATTTATTAGAACAAGCTGCATCAAGAATCCACCTCTAGCCTCGAGAATCAACGGAATCTCCATGCTTTATTCGTAGTAATAGAGGCTCATCAAACCTCATTTTAAGTTGAAACTGAGTCTAAAATGAGCGGTGTGTGGATAACTTTGGGGGTAAGCGGTGGGTATGGTGTGGCTAGATTAGATAATTAGAATTAACTGCAAATTTCCTTAAAATAGGGGTTGCGCACTTTCTCAATCTCCCTATAATGCGCATCCACTGACACGGCAGACAGCGAAAGCCTGCTGACGAGTTAGCTTGAATTGAGTCGCTTTTAAGCATTTAATTCAAGCGCAGCAAGAAGTTGAAAATACTCCTTGACGCGAAACGGGAAATGCGTAGAATACGCAGCCCTAGCCAACTGGAAGCGTTCGACGCTCAGTGTGGTACTCAAGTTCTCTTACGAATATTGAGTTGCTCTTTAACAAGATAAAACAAGAAATCTGTGTGGACACTCACAGGTGTTGAGTTAATCGAAATTACTTTACTTTCGAGTGAGTAATCAAAGAATTAAATCAATGATGAAGAGTGTTCATAGCAATATGTACAGTTTGTTTTTGCTTTTAAGCAGGAACGAAAAATCAGAATTCATTGAGCCGCTTAAGTCGCAAGGCGGAAGCAAAAAACTTTAATTGAAGAGTTTGATCATGGCTCAGATTGAACGCTGGCGGCAGGCCTAACACATGCAAGTCGAGCGGCAGCACAAGGGAGTTTACTCCTGAGGTGGCGAGCGGCGGACGGGTGAGTAATGCCTAGGGATCTGCCCAGTCGAGGGGGATAACAGTTGGAAACGACTGCTAATACCGCATACGCCCTACGGGGGAAAGGAGGGGACCTTCGGGCCTTCCGCGA
>NZ_BPFD01000008.1 GCF_019655335.1 Shewanella hafniensis | reverse complement strand
TATCTCGCTAAATACCACTAACTTATTCTATTTATTAGAGTAAGTGGTGGGTCGTGAAGGATTCGAACCTTCGACCAATTGGTTAAAAGCCAACTGCTCTACCGACTGAGCTAACGACCCATTTACTGGTATTTTACGCCCCGAACGACCTCGCCGCTCTGAGGGCGCCTATAATACCTTTTTCATCTTCTCATGCAAGCGCAAATTCCCAATTTTTTGTCGTTTGCATGAAAAACAGACTAAGAGTATGTTTTTTGGTTAATTACGCTTTAATTGCAGCCAGTTGCTGCTGTGCAATGCGTGCTGCTGCGCTGTTTGCGTAATCTTTGACGACTTGTTGGTAGTATTGCGTCGCCCCAGCCTTGTCACCGGTTTTCTCGGCGATCATGCCAAGCTTCACTAAACTGTCACCGCGTTTATTAGAATCACTAAAACGGTCAACCACAGTTTTGAAGGCTTGTTTGGCTTCTGCAAACTCGCTCTTATTAAATAACAGCTGTCCTAACCAATAGTTAGCATTCGCGGCATACACAGAATCTGGGTATTGTTTGATAAAAGCACGGAAGGCAGGAATCGCATCATCATACTTACGCTCTTTCAAGACTAAGTTAACCGCACTCTCATAGCTTGCTGTTTCACTTAAACTACTTGAAGCAGCATTCGTCGCGGCGACTGAGGGTGTGGATGTCGCGGCTGCGGCTGCTGGAGCGGCAGATGCCTTTGAGGATAAATTAGCAAGTTCATCATATAACTGACGCTGACGCTGTTGCATCTGCTCAATCTGATAATTCTGTTGTTCGGTTAAACCACGTAAATCGAGTACTTCCTGCTGCAGTGTATCAAGACGGCGCTGCATTTCGAGCTCGCTTTGTTGTCTTGATTTTACAATACGTTCTATGCGAGCAAGTCTGTCATCACCCGAACCACCAGCAATATCTTCCACAGGAGCAGGTGCTGCAACAGCAGCACCTGCACCAAGGAACATTGCCGTAATTAAGACGGCACGTTTCATTGTGTTACTCTCCGAGATTCAATCTTAGTAAACTAAAACTGCACGACGGTTTTTGCCAAAACCTTCATCAGTGCGAGAAAAATCAAGTGGTTTTTCTTCGCCATAGCTGACTATGCTCATTTGGCTTGGCTGTACGCCCATACCTTGTAGGTATTTAGCAACGGCTTTAGCACGACGCTCGCCCAGAGCAATGTTGTACTCAGGCGTGCCACGCTCATCCGCATGACCTTCAATCAGTACGCGCACACTTGGGTGCTCAACTAAGTAAGTGCCATGGGCTTCTAATATTGCGGCGAAATCTGTTTGAACTTCACTGCGGTCAAAGTCGAAGTAAATGATGTGTTGCTTTCTCAAGTCTTCTAACTGCTGACGTTGTTGCTCTTCAGCAGACAACATTGCGCCTACACCACCAGTTTGAATGCCACCACCATTCAGCTCACTACCTGAACCGTTTGTTGAGCCCATTGCATCAGTTTCTGATTCTGAAGTTGAGCTACATGCACTAAGAGCCATAATTGGAAGTGCTACCAACATAGCTTTTAACAACTTATTCAGATCCATTACGTGTTCCTTATAAAATTAAATGTGATTAAATCAAGGTATAACATTAGAGAAACGGTGACCAAGAAGGTGATTTCACCTCACCTTGACCTGCCGGTAATCTTGCTTTAAAACGTCCATCCGTAGAAACAGCTGCTAATACTTGCTTGCCTTGGTATGTAGTGCCATAGATCACCATAGTACCATTAGGGGCCACACTTGGAGATTCATCCAAACGTGTCGATGTCAGCACCTGCATAAAACGCGTACTTAAATCCATACGCGCAATATTAAATTTACCGTTCGTGCGATTAACAAAAATCATACTGCGACCATCAGGGGTAATTGAACCACCGAGGTTCCATTCACCTTCAAAGGTCTCGCGACTGACTTTACCTGAGCTCAA
Organism: Shewanella hafniensis; assembly: GCF_019655335.1. GTDB lineage: Bacteria > Pseudomonadota > Gammaproteobacteria > Enterobacterales > Shewanellaceae > Shewanella > Shewanella hafniensis. The sequence continues at coordinate 93,476 of NZ_BPFD01000008.1, read as the reverse complement.
CTCTACGCGATAAATCTGTGGTCTACCACCGCGCTCTGATGTAAAAATCAGCGACTTTCCATCAGGATACCATGATGGCTCAGTATCGATAGCATAGTGATTGGTAATACGCTTAATCGCTTTAGTTGCAATATCTATGATGTAAATTTCAGGCTGACCGTCTTTAGATAAAGTCACAGCCAAAGATTTACCATCGGGTGAGAACGCCGGCGCACCGTTAATACCAGGGAAAGAGCTCACTTTCGTGCGCACTTGGGTATAAAGGTCTTGCACGAAGATCTCCGCTTTTTTGTTTTCAAAGCTTACATACGCTAGACGACGACCATCGGGTGACCAAGTCGGTGACATCAACGGCTCTGGCGAGCGCAGTAACATTTGTTCATTGACGCCATCATAATCAGCAACCATCAATTGATATGGGGCTTTTTGAGTATGATTGACCACAACATAGGAGATCCGCGTTAAGAATGCGCCGCGAATACCGGTTAACTTTTCATAGACGATATCGCTGATCCTGTGTCCATATTGGCGAAATTGCGCCGCTGAAATCACAGTTTGACGGCTGTCCATCAAAAATTCTGTTGCACTAACTGGGCCTTTCAACGCTTGGTTTTGAGCTTTGACTAAATCAATTAAATCAAAGCTCACCAAATATTGATCGGTACCATAAGGTTTAACGGTGCCTAGCACTAACGCTTCGGCGCCAACACTTGACCAAGAATTAGCTTGAAACTGTGCCACAGTGCCAATATTACGCTGAGGCAGTCCAAGTTCGTCTAAAGGTTTAAACGTTCCGCTACGCACTAAGTCCGACATCACTACATCCGCAATCGCTTGCGGCGCGGCGCCAGGACCTTGCCAAACAAAAGGCATCACAGCGATAGGACGCGCAGCGTCAACACCTTCTGTGATCACAATATCCAATGCCGCTTTTGCGGGGGTGGTGCAAAGCAGAACCGCCAATGCTAACCATTTTGCCAATATTTTCATGGGACTCCTTTAATTAAAACGTTGGTTCAACGATTAAGTTAATTTCTTTCATCAAGTTATAAACCGCAGGGTCCGGAGACACTGGCAATTTACCCGCCTTCAAAATCGCTGCTTTTGCTGCACGACAAACGTTAGGATCACCGCCTTTAGTTTGACTGCTGATCACAAAACCATCATTTGCTAATCGTACAGAGACAGTACAAGTCTTGCCACGCATAGATTCATCCACCACCAAATTTCGTTGGATAGTCGATTTAATCATTGCCTGATACTTACCCACTTCACTCTGCATCTGCTTATTCATGGTTTGCGACAATGCCGCCTGCTCCGCCGCTAATGCATCGGCCATTTCCTGCTCCTGCTGGGCGCGGGCTTTGGCTTCAGCATCCGCTTTGGCCTTAGCATCTGCTTTCGCTTTAGCTTCGGCCTTGGCTTTCGCTTCTGCATCAGCCTTGGCTTTATCAGCTTTGGCCTTAGCTTCCGCCTCCTTCTGCTTACGATCGGTCTCGGCTTTTGCTGCTGCAGCTTCTTCCACTTTGCGTTTTTCCGCAGCTTTCTGCGCGGCATCTTCAGCGACTTTACGCTCCTGCTCTTTCAGCTTACGGTCGGCTTCGGCTTTAACTGCTTTTTCCTTTTCCTGCTGCTGTTTTACTTGAGCGAGCTTGGCCGCTTCGTTGGCCTTTTGGGTTTCAATTTCCTGCTGCTTACGTTCTTGCTCTAGCTTTTTAATTTGAGCCTGTTCACGTTCGCGCGCTTGTTTAGCTTCTTGCGCTTTGCGCTCAAGCTCGGCTTGGCGTTCTTGCTCACGGCGTTCAGCATCACGCTTTTCTTGCTTAAGTTTCTCAACTTGATTAGCGACTTTTTGCTGATCAACCATCACAGCTTTAACCGCTGGCGCACTAACTTGTTGCATAGGCTCAGGTTTATGAGAAAAATCTATCCCCAACGCCAGAATAATTATCACGCCAATATGAATACCCGCTGAAATTGACAGAGGTAATGTTACATCTGACTTATCTGCCACCTATTTCTCCTTGGGTGAATCCGTCATCAAACCGACTGATGGCACGCCAGCTTGCTGCAGTGTCACCATCAACTGAATCACTTTATCGTAAGGAATATTTCTATCGGCCTTAACCACCACGGGACGCTCAGGCTCTGTCACCATAAGCGCAGCAACTTCCGTCGCGAGCTCTTCCAAGTCCATAGGAACGTTGGTTGAACCACCTTTATTCAAATAATAATCACCGTCACCGTCAATCGAAGCCACCACAGGTGGCTTACTGTCAGCAGGTAAAACTTCCGCAGCCCCTTGAGGCAGCTCCACTTTTACCCCTTGAGTGACTATGGGCGCTGTTACCATAAAAATAATTAACAGCACGAGCATCACGTCGATATAGGGCACCACGTTGATTTCGGCAACGGGGCGACGACGTTTGCGCTGATAAGCTGGTTGCATTATGCCCCTTCCTTCTCACTGTATGCTTGGCGATGCAAAATGCTGGAGAACTCTTCCATAAAGTTTGCGTAGGCCATTTCTAATTTATCAACTTGAGTCGAAAAACGGTTGTACGCAATAACCGCTGGGATCGCTGCAAATAGACCCATAGCCGTTGCAATCAAGGCTTCAGCAATACCTGGGGCCACCATAGCTAAGGTCGCGTTTTCCATCGAACCAATGGCGATAAATGAATTCATAATACCCCATACCGTACCAAATAAACCGATATAAGGGCTAGTCGAACCAATGGTCGCTAATAAGGGTAAGTTTGCTTCTAACTTTTCCATTTCGCGAGAAAGTGTCACACGCATCGCACGTGATGTACCGTCCATCACAGCATCAGGCACTTTGCTATTTAATTTATTCAGACGTGAATATTCTTTAAAGCCAGTCACAAATAATGACTCTAAACCGCTATTATCTGGACGAGTCGATAATTCTTTATATAAACGGTTTAAATCAACGCCAGACCAAAATTTATCTTCAAACTTAGCCGATTTACTTTTTGCGGATGTCAGTAAGCTACGGCGTTGTAAAATCACCGTCCAAGACATCACTGACAAGCAAAGTAAGGTGAACATAACAAATTTCACTAATAAACTGGCTTGTAAAAATAACCCAACAATCGACATATCAGCTTGCACTGTCAAACTCCTGCACAATATTTAAGGGAATAGCTCGGGGACGCATTCGTGACAGCGCAACACAAACAACCAGCACTGTGCCTTCACAATAACAGTCTCCCTGTTTATCGACCAAGCGTTGATGAAAGATCAACGAGGCCTTTTTCAACTCTATGACCTTAGTTTCAACAATAAGGTTCTGTTCAAAACGTGCCGCTTTGCGAAAATCTAATTCCGCACGCTTTACCACAAAGGCGGTATCGTCGGCTAAAAGCGCAGTCTGACTCACGCCAAGGGCTTTTAGCCACTCGGTTCTCGCCCGCTCAAAAAAGTTGAGATAGTTCGAATGATAGACAACGCCGCCAGCGTCGGTGTCTTCGTAATAGACTGAAATAGGCCAATGAAACATCATTTGAAAATAAGCAAATTTTGGTTGAAAAATTGACGCTTACTATACCTAGGGAAACAAGACTTGTGAATGACCCGACGAAGATATAGATAGGAATAGCGCGGGTTTCAGATGAATAGGGGCAATTGTAAAAGACAATGGGGTCAAAGGACCCCATTTTATTAACATAGTTAGTTATTTTGCGATAGTTTGTGGCAGGGTTAAGCCAAAACTCTGCCACAAGAAACTGTAGATATCGGCAAATTCGTCAATCTTCATCGCCGTCGGTTTACCGGCTCCGTGACCCGCATTGGACTCGATACGCATAATCACAGGTTCAGTGCCTTGTTGCTTATCTTGCAACATGGCCGCAAACTTGAAACTGTGCAATGGCACGACGCGATCATCATGGTCGGCCGTCATCACCATAGTCGCTGGGTAAGCTTGCGCTTTTACATTGTGATAAGGCGAATATGCCAATAGCGCAGGGAATTGATCTGCTTTATCGGCACTGCCATATTCACTCGTCCAAGCCCAACCGATAGTGAACTTGTGGAAGCGCAGCATATCCAGTACGCCCACCGCAGGTAATACGGCAGCAAAGAGTTCAGGGCGTTGAGTTACCGCAGCGCCCATCAACAGACCACCGTTACTGCGGCCATAGGCACCTAACTTAGTGCTATTAGTGTATTTTTCACTCACTAGATATTCCGCGGCGGCAAAATAGTCATCAAATACATTTTGCTTTTTATCGAACATACCCGCTTGATGCCAGCTTTCGCCGTATTCAGCGCCGCCACGTAAACTCGGCACAGCGTAAATACCGCCCATATCTAACCAAGCAATGTTGGCCGGACTAAAGCGTGGTGTCATCGAAATGGCAAAACCACCATAGGCATACAGTAATGTTGGGTTTTGACCGTTCTTCACTAAGCCTTTTTTGTAGGACAGCATCATAGGCACACGCGTACCGTCTTTACTGCGATAAAACACTTGCTCAGAAACATAGTCATCGGGATTAAACGATACTTTAGGTTTGGCAATTACGCTTGATTCTGCAGTTTTAAAGTCAAATTTATAGGTGGTCTCAGGTTGAATATAACTATTAAACACATAATAGAAATAGTCTTTGCTTGCTTTGCCAAAAGGCCCCGCCACATTGCCTTGACCGGGTAATGCTACGTCTTGGCGCTTCTGTCCACCCATGCTGTAAATGGATAATTGACCTAATACATCGTGTAAATAACTCACCACTAAATGGTCATTAATTATGGCGACGTTATTAATGGGATCTGTAGACTCAGGAATAATGGTTTGCCATTGGGATTTATCGCTATTGCGGGTATCAATCGCAATCACTTTCCCATTAGGCGCATCTAAGTCAGTTTTAAAATAAAATACTGAACCATCATTACCGAGAAACTCATATTCAGCTTCTAAGTTGAGGATCAATTCCACCACTTGTGATTTAGGTTCAAATAAGGATTTATAGAAGAAACGATTACGCTTATCCGTACCTTGAGAAATCGACAGTAATAAGTATTCGCCTTTCTCGGATACCTCGATACCAAAGCCCCAATCTTTATTCTGTGGGCGCTCGTAAATCAATAAATCTTGGCGCTGATCTGTGCCTAATTTATGGTAATACACTTTTTGGTTGAAATTGACGTCGGCTAAGACATCTCCACCCGCTGGGGCATCATAGCGAGCATAAAACACACCTTGGTTTTCTTTATCCCAGACTGCGCTAGAAAATTTAATCCATTTCAATTCATCGGCAAGTTTCTTACCGGTTGCGATATCAACAAATTGCCATTGCTGCCAATCTGAGCCCGAATTTGACACGCCATAGGCTAAAATTTTACCGTCATTACTCACTGCAACACCTGATAGTGCCACAGTGCCATCCGCAGACAGTTTGTTTGGATCGAGTACTGGCTTTTCAACGCCATCTAACCCTTTTACATACAAAACAGATTGCGCCTGCAGGCCATCATTACGGTAGTAAAATTGATTGTCGCCATTCTCAAATGGGGCTGATATTTTTTCGTAATTCCACAACTCAGTAATGCGATCGACCACAGCTTGTTTATTGGGGATCTTGGCTAAATAGTCTTGACCGAAGGCTTGTTGTTCTTTAACCCAAGCTTCCGTTTCTGGCGTATTGGCTTCTAAATGGCGGTAAGGGTCCGCCACGGCAACACCGTGAATGGTTTCGACGAGATCATCTTTTTGAGTCACAGGATAAACCAATTTATTTGCGCTTGCCTGCTCAGTCGAATTTTGTTCAGGTGCATTGCCACTTTGGCAGGCACCGAGTGCCATTCCCAATGTGGCCACTAACAAACCTTGCTTTGCAAGGCGAAATCGTAATGCCATCTTGTTATCGTCCTTCTTGTGGTTTCAGGCTTAAGGCCTTTTCAGCAAGTACTATACAAGCAAAAAAAATCATGGCAATGCCGTAACTTAATAAGAAGATTTTTAGGTTGTATCGCAGATTTAACAAAATGGCAGCAAGGATAAGCTTATTGAAGTGTATTATTATGCACTAATAGTGATTTATAAGTTATTAATCAAGGTAAATAGTGACTTAAGTGATATAGATCACCTTTGCAATCATTAGAATTACTAATGTTTATGGGCAATTTTTCTCGTTTGTTTTACCGCCGAGTTCACCATAGAATGTGCTTGTTTTCAGGAGATACCTGCTTGCAGATATCGAAAACAAAGAACTTTTAAACTGGTGTGTTCCCAACACTTCAGTTTCTTCCCTGGTTCTTATGCTTGACTTCCTTCCTTCAATTTGTTGATTGCAAATGCATTATTTTTGCGGCCCGCTTAGTTTAAGCGGGCTTTTTTTTATCTATTTCAAACACCATCCTACTTACGACGATATCAAGTTTTAAACCGCTATCACTATTCATGCCCTCACCCCAGTTAAGTTGTCTAAGGTGCTTAACGGTTACCTGCTCGCGAATATCACAAATAAGAAAAACTCATAATCCTATTCAAAGCTCGCTGATGCTGCAAAGGTTGAGGTTGAGCGAAATTCTGCCACGCTATCCAAAAATAACCATCTCCGCATCCAGAAATGACAATGCCAAGTCAGTGACTTGGCATTGGATTAGGTTTAACTATATTGATGTAGCACAAATTAAACACTGCGCAAATGCACTACAAAGGCTTACTTATCCGTATCACAACGCGGCGGTTACGTGCCCTTTCGTCCATATCATCGTTCGAAGCCACATGACGGCGCTCACCGTGCCCTACAGTAACGATACGATCTTGCGGAATACCACTGGCAACAAAGAAATCTTTTACCGACTCAGCCCGTTTATCTGAGACTTTTTGGTTAACTGAACGGCCACCGTAACTGTCGGTATACGCATCTACCAGCACTAGCTCTACTAAAGGATCATAGGCTAAGTATTCTTGAACCCGAGACAGTTGCTGCTGGGAGAAACGAGTTAAATCGGTTCCGCCTTCATCATAATTCAGCACAGTAAATGCGATATCTTCAAAGCTATAGGGCAACAGGTGCGCTAGACAAGCTTTGAACTCGCTGTATTTACGGCCAAAATTAACCGATGACAAACCCACAGCGATCTTATTTGACTCGTTATACCAATCGGCATAATAAAACGTCGGCTCCATACCGCGACTCAACTCAGCCAACATAGACCAAGCGGCACGTTTAGGCACCTCACCATTAAAGTACTTTTGATAATGCAGTGACGTGATCTCTTTTGAGACCACTCCCGGACGCCACTGTGGCGCGCGACTAATTAACTTAGCTTGCGTGACTTGATCCGGTTTTACCCACATGTCTAAGGTAAAATTCATATTTTGCTGCTTACCCGCTTCGCTGGTAAAAATCGCTTTACCGTAGGAGGGGATATCGTGCTCGAGGCGACAAACGATGGGAGAATTCTCGCTCACTCGCCATTGGGAATCACTTAAAGAGGCGACATAATGGCGCAACTCTGCCTTTGCAGTTGCTGGAACGCATAAAATTGATACTAATATCAGTTTTCGCCACATAGCCTTTACTCATGTTTAATCGGTTACATGGCTTTATCGGCAAACTATTTAGTTCCTTTAGCTCATAAAACCATCAATCAAGCATGACACACCCCAACACATTTAGCATAATAGCGCCCTGTGAATTTTCTAGAGTACTTTATGAGTGACATTTGCGACGCGAACAAATTGAAATACCGATTTCGAGGCTACTTTCCCGTAGTCATTGATGTCGAAACTGCGGGCTTCAACTCTCAAACCGATGCGTTGCTAGAAATTGCCGTCACCCTACTGAAAATGGACAATGAAGGTGTGATAGGAATCGATAAAACCCTACACTTTCACATTGAACCCTTTGAAGGCGCAAATTTAGAACCCGAAGCGTTAGCATTCAACGGCATTGATCCCACTAATCCGTTACGGGGAGCTGTGAGCGAGAAAGAAGCCTTTTTAGAAATCTTTAAAGCGGTGAAAAAAGCCCAAAAAGCCTCTGACTGCCATCGCAGTATCATAGTGGCGCATAATGCCGCCTTTGACCATGGCTTTGTGAGTAAGGCGATTGAACGTTGCGACTTAAAACGCTCGCCGTTTCATCCTTTTGCTACCTTCGATACTGCTACACTCGCCGGACTTGCCATAGGTCATACCGTACTGGCCAAAGCATGCATCATGGCGGGCATTCCCTTCGATAATAAAGAAGCACATTCAGCGCTATATGATACCGAACGTACCGCAGAGCTTTTTTGTCACATAGTGAATCGTTGGAAATCATTAGGCGGCTGGCCGTTACTGGCCGTAGATGCGCAGGATGCACCAAGCGATACTGAGGAATAAGTTTAGCGGTTCACGCTAGACCTTAAGTCATTTAAAAACAAAAAAGCTGCCATTGGCAGCTTTTTTCATTTAACAGACAACTGTGATTAGCAAGTACTCATTACAGTGAGCTTGCGTTTTCAGACAGGTAAGCAGCAACACCTTCAGTGCTTGCATTCATACCTTTATCGCCTTTTTCCCAGCCAGCAGGACATACATCGCCGTGCTCTTCGTGGAATTGCAGTGCGTCGATCATACGTAGCATTTCATCAACGTTACGGCCTAATGGCAGATCGTTAACGACTTGGTGACGAACCATGCCTTCTTTGTCGATCAGGAATGAACCACGGAAAGCCACACCCGCTTCAGGATGCTCAACATCGTATGCTTTACAGATTTCATGTTTAACGTCAGCCACTAACGTGTACTTAACTTGGCCAATACCGCCTTTTTCAACTGGGGTGTTGCGCCATGCGTTGTGAGTGAACTGAGAATCGATAGACACACCGATCACTTCTACGCCACGCTTAGTGAACTCTTCCATGCGGTGATCAAATGCGATCAACTCTGATGGACAAACGAAAGTGAAGTCAAGTGGATAGAAGAATACGACTGCTGGCTTGCCTTTGATGGCAGCAGTTAAGTTGAAGCTATCAACGATTTCGCCAGAACCTAATACAGCTGCAGCAGTAAAATCAGGAGCCTGACGGCCTACTAATACGCTCATTTTATATCTCCATCTATGAGTTGAACTAAGTGTAAAGTAAGACGCCCTCAAGCCAGTATGCTCTCCTCAACCTAGGTTGAGTTAAATCCTTACTGACTAGAAGGTGTTCTTACCAATCAAATCTTTAGGCATTATAAGTCGTGTGCTGTGCCTTACAACCTATTTAAGACCAATATCACATTTTTCAAGGGCATTTCCGTTTTGCCTGACTAAGGATAGAGCAATCTGCACTGATTGCGTGCGATGCACACCACATTCAGCTAACAGACTAAACCCAGCATGATCACATTTTCAGATATTTTTCAGATAAGCTATCGGCAAACTGGACATCCACAGCCTTTGCAGTCAAAAATAGCATCTTTGGCTTAAAGAATTAAGAAAATTGACTATGAATGCAGTCGTAATTGCAGTGTGCTTAATGTTGGCACTCAGTTTAGCTAGGGTGAATGTAGTAATCGCCCTCACCATAAGCTCCCTAGTGGCGGGACTTGTGGGCGGAATGGATCTGCACCAAACCATAGATGCCTTTAATACTGGCTTAGGTGGCGGCGCGCAAATTGCGCTCAGTTATGCATTATTAGGTGCCTTTGCTGTCGCACTCTCGCACTCAGGCTTAACCACACTGATCTCAAGAAGCATCATCAGTAGTCTTGGGCAAGATCCTAATCCTACCAACACTAACTGGGTTCGCTGGTTACTGCTGCTATCGCTCCTCGTCATGTCGATGGCGTCACAGAATATTTTACCTATTCATATCGCCTTCATTCCGATTTTAGTGCCGCCTCTGTTGCATGTGATGACCAAACTGAAGATTGACCGTCGTTTAGTCGCCTGTGTTTTGACCTTTGGTCTCGTCACGACCTATATGATTTTACCGATTGGATTTGGTGGTATTTTCTTAAATGATATTCTGCTTTCCAACTTAACCAGCAATGGCTTAGCGGCTGTGCGTGAGCAAATTCCACCAGCCATGTTAATTCCAGCGGCGGGCATGATAGTCGGTTTACTGACAGCTGTGTTTATCAGTTACCGTAAGCCTCGGATCTATGATGAAGCCAAAGTATTGGTTGCTGAGCCAGAAGAAACTCTCAACAAACGTAATATTATCATCGCCGCAGTCGCAATATTAGCCACCTTAATGGTGCAACTTGAAACCGATTCGATGATTTTTGGCGCCTTAGTCGGCTTCATGATTTTCAGTTTCTCGGGCGCTTTAAAACACGTCGCCGACCAAGATATTTTCAATCAAGGCGTGCGCATGATGGCTAACATCGGCTTTATCATGATTTCAGCCGCTGGCTTTGCCGCCGTAGTGAAAGAAACCGGTGAAGTGGGGACGCTTGTGGCTTCGCTTAGCGACATCATTGGTGATAATAAAGCCCTCGCCGCCTTCTTGATGCTGCTAGTGGGTCTACTGATCACTATGGGAATTGGCTCGTCTTTCTCCACCATTCCTATTATCGCGACGATTTATGTACCATTGGCGTTAAGTTTTGGTTTTTCGGTGGCGGCGACCATTGCGTTAGTCGGCACCGCCGCGGCGCTGGGTGATGCGGGCTCGCCAGCATCGGATTCCACCTTAGGCCCTACTGCGGGTTTGAATGCCGATGGCCAACACGATCATATCCGTGACAGCGTGATCCCCACCTTCATCCACTACAATATTCCACTATTAGTGTTTGGCTGGATTGCAGCCATGGTGCTGTAAACACGATTGAAGGGATTGAATAGCAGTAATAGAAAGTAACGACAGCGCGGACATTCTCCGCGCTGTTTTTTATTGCAGGCAGCAACGTTATTGCGGTCACGTGACGCGTTAATTCACTCGATGCTTAACCTAATAGCTAACTCAATCTCAATAGTTAACGCAATCTCAATAGTTAACGCAATAATAGCCTAATAACTAACCATAGTTACCGTGTCGCTTCGAGCTTGCGGCTACCCTGCTTATTCTTTTTATCCTCATACAGCGCTTTATCCGCCGCTTGCAGCACGGCCTCAAAATTTGCATAGTCTTGCGAATCAGCGACACCACAGGAAACAGTCAACACATTTAAAAATTGTCGCTCTGCCACAGCTTGACGTAAATGTTCAGCCAACACCAAAGCCCGCTCGAAAGTACAATTAGCTAAGATAACGACAAACTCATCACCACCGGTTCTGATTAACAAATCGTTTTCTCGAAATACGCCGCGCATTGCATCGACAATTTGCATGATCGCCATGTCCCCGAGTTTATGCCCGTAGGTATCATTGATGGTTTTGATTTTATCGCCATCCACGCAGATCACCGCGTAATGCCCCTTAGTTGCGGCATCAAACAATGCGGTCTCATAGACTTTCTTATTGTAGGTGCGAGTAAAAGCATCCAATAACATCGCTTCACTAAACCGTTGACGCTCAGTACGCAGTTTCCTAAAACGATTGATATTAATTTGAGCGAAGAAGATCACGATAGATAACAAAAACCACAGGGGCAAATTCCACACAATAAAACGAAATATACTGATTTTGTATGTCAGTGAAGTCATGTTATCTAAATGATTTGTCATCGAATAAAACAAGAACTCCGGCGTCAGTTCAGCCCAAAGGCTATCTGTCGTGATCACCAACTCAGTGCCATAATCGGTATTGCGCCATTCAACATGTTTATTGCGCATAAAACCCGACGTCATAAAGGCCGTGTCGGCAATCACATCACCAATAAAATGATTAGGATCGTTAGATGATGAAATCGGCGAGGCCATAGATAAAATGACTTTACCAGTCACTTGATCTTGATAAGGAATGGATAGCACTATGCCATCAGCCAAGGACTCTGGCGTCGCGTCTTTCGCACAATAGTGCAGGCTCTGACAAAACTCATTTGTCGAAGTACGGTCATTAATCAGCCGCGCTTTTACGTCCTCAGGGATTGGGGTAGCAAAATACACAGCATCACTACGATAAAGCCCCACATACAGGAAAATATCATCTGCATTGGTCTTTTTACTGGAGTAGAGATAATCAAAGTAGCGTAAGACTTGCGCTTCTTCAGCAGAAAGCTCCACCCCTTGGGGCAGCATTAATCGGGTGGGATCGAGCTGAAAAGGCGCTAAAGAAGATTTATTGAAATCAATAATGTCGTGCAGGGATAGGCTTTTCCCGAGCAGTTCAATATAGCTAGGTGTAAGTTGTTTGTTTTTTACAAAAGCGACAAAGGATTGATGTTCTCTATCGATTTTAAACGGTAATAGGATCAGCAAGAGTATGACAAATAACAGGGTCGCAAGTGCCAGTGACCGACGTAATAACAACCAGTTGAGTGCAGAATGTCCCATAACCCCTCTTAATCCCTGTTGTACCGACAATATGCCTTGCCCAAAACTTAAGAAATGGCCGATAACATCACAAAATAAGCCAACAAAAACAACTGAAATAGCGAATAATAATTTGCCTTAATGCTAAACTTTAGCAGCTTAAAACAAAGTTGTTATAACTGTGGCGGGCAAAAAAACAAAAAGGGAGCCTAGGCTCCCTTAGTGAGTACATCCGCTCAACTGAACATCTGAACATCAGTGACTCTGATGATTTAACTGCTTTGGTTATTTAGTACCAAAGATTTTATCGCCCGCATCACCAAGACCTGGCAGGATATAGCCTTTCTCGTTTAAGCATCTATCGACAGCTGCAGTATATAATTCGATATCCGGATGCGCCGCTTCTAACGCTTTAATGCCTTCAGGTGCTGCCACTAACACTAAGGCTTTGATTGAAGTACAACCGCGTTTCTTCAATAAATCGACGGTCGCAATCATAGAACCACCAGTCGCGAGCATTGGGTCGACGACTAAGGCGATACGCTCGTTCATGTCGCTGGCGAGCTTTTCAAAGTAAGGCACAGGCTCTAGAGTTTCTTCGTCACGGTAAATACCGACAACTGAAATACGCGCACTGGGGATATGCTCAAGCACACCGTCCATCATGCCCAAACCCGCACGTAAAATCGGCACAACCGTGACTTTTTTACCTTTGATTTGGTCGACTTCAACCGGACCGTTCCAGCCTTCAATCGTCACCGTTTCAGTTTCGAAATCTGCGGTAGCTTCATAGGTTAATAAACTGCCCACTTCGGCGGCTAGCTCACGGAAACGTTTAGTGCTAATGTCACCTTCGCGCATTAAACCGATTTTGTGACGCACTAAAGGATGTTTAACCTCGACAACTTTCATTTTTCTCTCCTACTTTATTTTTCGGCGTATTATTTTAGGCAAATTTTTCAGATTCTAGTTGATTTGTTTACTAGGTAAAACATAAAGTTTTGCCATTAGGCCTAATCGTGAGCTATCTCCCAAGAATAATTCCCAATCGCTTAAGATACGTACCTTAATTTACTATTTTGTGACCAATCACAAGGCTTCAAAAACTGAAATACAGTTTTACTCAACCAAAAATAATCCGCCGAGGGGCATAAATCCAAATCATGACTTTCGACCCCTAGCACAAGCTGGTAGAATACCGCCGCATAAAATCCAATAACGATGTACCCGAGAGGATCCCTCCGTGAGCACACCTACCCCACTGAGCTATAAAGATGCCGGCGTTGATATTGATGCAGGTAATGCACTGGTAAGTAACATAAAAGCAGCCGTTAAACGTACCCGTCGTCCAGAAGTTATGGGCAACTTAGGTGGTTTTGGCGCCCTGTGTGAAATCCCCACCAAATACAAGCAACCGGTTTTAGTGTCTGGCACCGACGGTGTTGGAACTAAATTACGTTTAGCCATCGACTATAAAAAACACGACACAGTCGGCATAGACTTAGTTGCTATGTGTGTGAACGATTTAATCGTTCAAGGCGCTGAGCCACTGTTTTTCCTCGATTACTACGCAACGGGCAAGCTGGATGTTGAAACCGCGACGTCTGTCGTCAACGGTATCGGCGAAGGTTGTTTCCAATCTGGTTGTGCATTAATCGGCGGTGAAACCGCTGAAATGCCAGGCATGTATGAAGGTGAAGATTACGACCTAGCAGGTTTCTGTGTGGGCGTAGTTGAAAAAGCCGACATCATTGACGGTAGCAAAGTGGCAGCGGGTGATGCGCTTATCGCATTAGCCTCGAGTGGCCCTCATTCAAATGGTTACTCTTTAGTACGTAAAGTATTAGAAGTGAGCCAAGCAGACCCTCAACAAGATCTCAATGGCAAACCGCTAATTGAACATCTACTTGAGCCAACCAAAATTTACGTGAAATCATTGCTAAAACTGATCGCAGCATCAGACGTACATGCAATGGCACACATTACTGGCGGCGGCTTCTGGGAAAACATCCCACGCGTACTACCAGATAATTTAAAAGCGGTTATCCAAGGTGATTCATGGCAATGGCCTGCTGTTTTCAGTTGGTTAATGGAAAATGGCAACATTGCAGAATACGAAATGTATCGCACCTTCAACTGTGGCGTCGGCATGTTAGTCGCGCTACCAGCCGATAAAGTGGATGCAGCACTTGCATTACTGGCTGCTGAAGGCGAACAAGCATGGCTGATCGGTGCTATCGCAAATCGTGAAGGCAATGAAGAGCAAGTGGAGATCCTGTAATGCCCCAGAGCTGTCGTGTAGTTGTATTAATTTCCGGAAATGGCAGTAACCTGCAAGCGATTATCGACGGTTGCGACGATAATCTGCAGGCCGAAGTTGTCGGAGTCATCAGTAATAAACCCGATGCCTATGGCCTAGTGCGCGCCCATCATGGCGAAATTGATACCAGCTGCGTGATAGCTCACCAAGGTGAATCTCGCTCTGAATACGATGCGCGTTTAATGACTGTAATCGAACAGTACCAACCCGATTTAATCGTGTTGGCAGGATTTATGCGGATCTTAACCGATGATTTCGTGAATCATTATCTAGGTCGCATGATCAACATTCATCCTTCGCTGCTACCGAAATACACTGGCTTAAACACCCATCAACGTGCCATAGACGCGAACGATAGCGAACATGGTGCCAGCGTGCATTTTGTCACGCCAGAGCTGGATGCAGGTCCTGTGATTTTACAGGCAAAAGTGCCTGTTTATGAAGAAGATACCGCTGACATGCTCGCCGCCCGTGTGCATGAGCAAGAACATGCCATTTATCCGCTCGTGGTGAAATGGTTTAGTCAGCAACGTCTTAACATGCAAAATGGCCAAGCCTATCTTGATGGCAATCTGATCGGCCCCAGCGGTTACGCGCCTGATTAGTTCCGCTTTAAAGCAATGGTAGCGAGATCACAAATGGAGACCTTAGGGTCTCTATTTTTTTAACTATTTTCCACAAAAGCATTGTTTTCTGGGGCAATGTGGCATTAGATAACTTAACGAAAAGTGATTTTTGCTCGGCATGACAAGAGACTATTAGATGAAAAATATTATCTGCGATATCGATGGTGTACTACTGCACGACAATAAACTGATCCCTGGCAGCGACAAATTTATCCAGCGCATTTTAGAACAAGGCAATCCTCTGGTGATCCTCACAAACTACCCAGTGCAAACGGGTAAGGATCTGCAAAACCGTTTAAGCGCCGCCGGTATTGATATTCCCGAAGAATGCTTTTACACCTCCGCCATGGCCACCGCCGACTTTTTAAAACACCAAGAAGGCAGCAAGGCCTATGTTATTGGTGAAGGCGCCCTCACCCACGAACTCTACAAAGCAGGCTTTACCATTACCGATATCAACCCTGACTTTGTGATTGTCGGTGAAACCCGCTCCTACAACTGGGAGATGATCCATAAAGCCGCGGGCTTCATCGCACGTGGCGCGCGCTTTATTGCCACTAACCCTGATACTCACGGCCCAGCTTACAGCCCTGCCTGCGGCGCGCTGTGTTCGCCTATTGAGCGTATTACCGGTAAAAAACCCTTCTACGTGGGTAAACCGAGCGCATGGATTATTCGCTCTGCACTTAATCATATTGATGGGCACTCGGAAGACACTGTCATTATTGGCGACAATATGCGCACCGATATTCTAGCGGGTTTCCAAGCGGGGCTTGAAACCATTCTGGTCACCAGTGGCGTGAGTAAGCTTGAAGATATCGACAAAGAACCCTTCCGCCCCAACCATGTGTTTGCCTGCGCTGGCGATATTGATGTGGTTTAAACAATTGTCTCCCCCTAGGTTTAGGTCTAACCACCCATTTTGCTAATCGTTCAAATATGACCTATGCAACACGTCTCGCCCAAAGGCGTATTGCATAGGGTAAAGCAACATTAAGTAACACATTCACCTTCTTCTCAGCCTTGTGGCTCACAGCGGCTTGCTTCATGATAAGCCTCACTTCAGATTGATTAACAGAAATCTAAAATTCCTTAATTAAAACAACAGTAGGATTAACCTATGCGACGTCTGTATCCCCTCTGTGCGCTGGCTATGCTCAGTGCCTGTAGTCCGAATGCATCAGAGCCTGATGGCAACAGCACTTTGGCTGAACTTAAGCCAGTGCAGTTTAATGAAGCGCGCTTTAGAAATGATATTAAAGCCCTGTCATCCGATGAATTTGAAGGTCGTGCGCCGACCACTCACGGTGAAAAACTCACCTTGGACTATTTGAGCAAAGCCTTTACTGAGATGGGGCTCAAGGGCGCGTATCAAGGCAGCTTTTTACAACCTGTGCCTATGGTCAGCTATACCGCAGATGAAGCGCAGCAAGTCACACTGGCAGGATTACCCTTTCAATACCGAAAAGATCTGGTGCTCAGCAGTCGCCACGATAACGGTGGTATTAATATTGAGAACGCACCATTAGTCTTCGTCGGCTATGGGGTGAATGCCCCTGAATATGGTTGGAATGATTACCAAGATCTCGACATGAAAGGCAAAATCGCGGTGATCTTAGTGAACGATCCCGGCTTTGCTCGCCCTGACTCGGGTAAATTCAACGGCAAAGCCATGACCTATTACGGCCGTTGGAGCTACAAATTTGAAGAGGCCAGTCGACAAGGCGCACTCGGCGCACTGATTATCCATGATACCGAGCCAGCTTCTTACCCTTGGTCCGTGATAGAAAATAGCTGGACTGGGCCACAGCAAGATCTGGTGCTGAGTAAAGCCGAACAAGATAGCCGCATCCAAGTCGAAGGCTGGCTTACATTGGACGCAGCAACCCAGCTGTTTGATAAAGCGGGTTTATCACTGCCTAATTTAATGGCACGCGCCGCCGACAGCCCAATCAATGTTCCCCTTGAGCAAACAGCCAGCATCGCCTTTAAAAACAAAGCCGAATACGCCAATAGCTACAATGTGGTCGCCACACTCCCCGGCAGCACACAAGCCGACGAGCAGATCCTCTATACCGCACATTGGGATCACATAGGTAAAGACGAGACGAAAGCAGGCGATCAGATTTACAACGGCGCTATGGACAATGCCTCGGGCACTGCCGGCATCCTCGAAATCGCCAGACAATTAGCCGACAATGCCAAACAAGGCCACGGTTTAGCGCGCTCGGTCACCTTTATTGCCACCACAGGTGAAGAACAGGGCTTACTCGGCTCACGCTATTACGCCGCCAATCCACTTTATCCTATCGATAAAACCGTGGCAGTGTTAAACCTCGATAGCACCAATATCTATGGCAAGACCAAGGACTTTACTATCGTCGGCAAAGGTAAATCCGAGTTAGAAACTTATCTTATCGATGCGGCGAAACAACAGAATCGTATCGCCATGGGTGAGAAAAATCCCGCTTCGGGCGGTTTCTTCCGTTCAGATCATTTCAGCTTTGCCAAACTGGGCGTGCCAGCGGTCTTTGCCGGCGGCGGTAGCGACCCCGTTGATGAGGCCACGGCGGCTTATAAAACTCAGATGCAAGCTACAATGAAAGGCTGTTATCACAATGTCTGCGATGAATACCATGAAGACTGGGATTTGAGCGGCGCACTGCAAGATTTGCAAGTCTACTACCAAGTCACGCGCACATTGGGTAGCAGCCAAGATTGGCCGGGATACTATCAAGGCACAGAGTTTAATAGCCTGCGCCCAGCTAAAACGACACTGGTAACGGACGCAAAATAGCAGCTTGTATCAGTAACAGTTTGTGAGAGGCGGCTTAGTGAGTCGTCTCTTATTAACGCCCGCTAGTCGCACCTGCGAAATAAAGCGGCTGAATAAAACGCTTCCTACGCCAACCAAAGCACCAAACAAGATTGAAAAGCACGTGAACCATTCACGTGCTTTTTTGTTTTCAGCTCACAAACAATACCGTTATCGCGAAATATCCATCCTGCGACACCATTCTGCATAGGCTTATGCAATTGGTTGATGTCAAACTCGACGCATTAACTGATTAAAAATAAAACACTTAAAAGAGCCAACTCATTATTTATGGTCTTTTTAACGGTTTTTCTGTCATCGACACTTTTTTAAAACACATTGTGAATTCCCCAAAACCCCTCACGCCAAATCAGACGATAAAAACAAATAATCAAAAATAACACCAATTTAATGAATTATTCTCAAATAAAAGCATTAAACACAAACACCTAAGCCAACAAAAACACCAATAAACAGATAAAACATCAAAAATAGTATTTGGCAAATACCTAAATTGCTGGCACATTAAACCTCAATTGAGACATCCTCAAATGACAGACAGTGTGGGAGTTGTACTATGTGTTCAATCTTTTCGATTTTAGATATCCAATCTGATGCCAAAGAACTGCGCCAAGTCGCGCTAGAAATGTCTAAGCTCATGCGCCACCGTGGCCCTGACTGGTCAGGTATTTATGCCAGTGATAAAGCAATTCTTGCCCACGAACGTTTAGCGATTGTTGACATTGAACACGGTGCTCAGCCACTGCTGACCGAAGATGGCAGTTTGATCCTCGCGGTCAACGGCGAAATCTATAACCACAAAGAATTGAAAGCCCAGTTAGGCGATAAGTACAGCTATCAAACCAACTCTGACTGCGAAGTGATCTTGGCGCTGTATCAAGAATATGGCACTGAATTTCTTGATAAATTAAACGGTATCTTCGCCTTTGTGTTATATGACAAAGCCCAAGACAGATATCTTATCGGCCGCGATCACATGGGTATCATCCCGCTATACACAGGCCGTGACGCTGCGGGTAACTTCTATGTAGCCTCCGAAATGAAAGCCTTGATGCCAGTGTGTAAAACGGTAGAGGAATTCTTACCGGGCCAATATTTGTACTCAAGCGATGCAGCCGCGGTGAAATACTACACTCGTGATTGGCAAAGCTATGAGGCGGTTAAAGATAACCCAGCCAGCCAAGAAGAATTGCGTGACGCATTAGAAGCGGCGGTCAAGCGCCAATTAATGTCAGACGTGCCCTATGGTGTGTTGCTGTCGGGCGGCTTAGATTCATCGGTTATCTCAGCGATTACTCAAACCTTTGCTAAACGCCGCATCGAAGACGATGGTGAAACGGGCGCTTGGTGGCCACAGCTTCACTCCTTTGCCGTCGGCTTAAAAGGCGCGCCGGATTTAATCGCCGCCAAAAAGGTCGCCGATGCGATTGGTACCATTCACCATGAGATCCATTTCACCTTCCAAGAAGGCTTAGATGCGATTAAAGAAGTGATTTATCACTTAGAAACCTACGATGTCACCACCATACGTGCTGCCACGCCAATGTATTTAATGGCGCGTAAAATCAAAGCCATGGGCATTAAGATGGTGTTATCGGGTGAAGGTGCTGACGAGCTATTTGGCGGCTATTTATACTTCCATAAAGCGCCAAACGCACAGGCATTCCACGAGGAATTAGTCCGCAAACTCGATAAGCTGCATCTGTTCGATTGTCTGCGTGCCAACAAGGCCATGGCCGCTTGGGGATTAGAAGCCCGTGTGCCCTTCCTCGACAAAGAGTTTATGGATGTGGCGATGCGCATCAACCCTGAAGCAAAAATGTCTAAGGATGGTCGTATCGAGAAACACATTCTACGCCAAGCCTTTGAGCACAAGTTGCCAAAAGAAGTGGCATGGCGTCAAAAGGAACAATTCAGTGACGGCGTAGGCTACTCTTGGATTGACGGTTTGAAAGAACAAGCTGCAGCGCGGGTGGATGATTTACAATTGGCAAACGCGAAATTCCGTTTCCCATACAACACGCCAGAAACCAAAGAAGCCTATTTCTATCGCTGCTTCTTTGAAGAACATTATCCACTGAGCGGCGCTGCAGAAACGGTTCCAGGCGGTAAATCCGTCGCCTGTTCAACGCCAGAAGCACTGGCTTGGGACGAAAGCTTACGCGGCATTATCGACCCATCGGGCCGAGCAGTGCGCTCAGTACACACATCAAGTTATTAATGGTCTAACGTTGATGAGCTAGATTAATCATATAAGTTAATTAACTAGATTGATACAGGTTAAGATAGCCAACCACAAAGGCCACCCTAGGGTGGCTTTTGTATTTCGATGCAGTTTACTTTTATTGCTTACTCACGCACTACATTGTGGCTTAACTCGAAACCAAGCTAGGCCGACAGCGCACTAAATGGCTGGATTTGAGAGTTAGCTTGAATGTGGGTTTGAGTGTGAGCGTTGGTTTGCACTTGAGTGTGAAAATAAGCATTCATCTGCGTCAACGCCATCGGGTCTTGGGTTAAAAACTGCTTTCCGGCACTTATGCCCGCATGGTAATCATGGCGCAAATCCGCATCGGTACTGCCCAGTAACTTACTCTGCAAATTTTCAGCGGCAAAAATCTGCACTATCTCCACATCCTCTGGCGGATTAGCGATAAAATCCAATTCATCCTGATAGGCTTGTTCGTGCTGCACTAGATAATCTATGGTTTTCGGGCAAAAACCAGAAACACAAATCCACGATTTTAGCTTGTGAACCCAAGCCGATTGCGCCTGAAAATCCTCGCTCACAGTGCGGATCACCACAATTTTGCGGGCACCACGACGATAGGCCTCACGCACAGGTAAAGGCGCGGCTAAGCCGCCGTCGAGATAAAAATCACTGCCAATACCTTCGTTTGATGCTGCACCGTGAGCAGAGGCACTGTTATCAGAGGCGCCATGTTCAGCCGCACCGTTATTACAGGCCTTGTCACTATTACAGGCATTATCATTTAGCCAAGGCGTGAGTTTCACCCCTTGTTTATACAGAAATGGTAATGCGCTAGAAGCTTTAAGCAATTCGCGCCACTGGCTTTTACTGCTTGGACTTAAAAAATAACCCTTGCGATCACTGGCATTCGTAGTTGTGATAAGTAACTGCCGATGACCGAGTGAGGCTGTCGCCGCATTAAGATCTAATTTAAACATCCCTTGTCGAGTCTGCTCAAAATACCAATCTAAATCGACCACATTGCCACCAACTAACCCGCGACCGAGTCGATAGAAGCGTTTATGGCGCGATAAACCGCGGATCAAACGTTTGGCATAACCCTTTTGACGGGCCAAAAAACTGCTGAGATTCTGTGAGCCAGCAGAAGTACCAATAAACAAATCAAAGGGATCGAAGCCGTCATCAAGCCAGGAATCGAGCACGCCTGCGGTGAAAATACCGCGTTGACCACCACCTTCTGCAATCAGTGCCACCTGTGGGCTAGCGTTAGATTGAGCGTATTTGGAGGCTAAGTGGCTGACTGCGTGCATAGGGAAACCTTATCGAATAGTTCATATAGGGCGAGTCTAAACAAGACGAATGAGAAAGGATAACGGATAGAAGCTATCATCTTAATAGGAAAATACTATTAAGATAGTGTGCAAGCATTAACCGGTGATGATAACGACAGCAAATACTGGCAGAAATAATGGCAATGATGAACAAGGTTAGGCAGGTTAGCTTGTTCGTCATCCTTAACGAACAAGCTATTTTCACATCAATGCATTAAAACTTATGACTCAGTTCAAGGGTGATATTACGCGGCTCACCGGGGAAATGGCCATTACGCTCACTAAAACCACTGACGGCATATTCTTTGTCGAAGATATTTTTAAGATTTAAGCGAACTTGAGTTTGATCCCACTGGGTCGTCCAGCTCATATCAAAAATCGTATGGGGCTTCACCGCTTGGCCATCGAGGCTGAACTGTTCACCCACGTAATCCATACCAAAGGCAATCGCCGAATCGATTGCATTGATATCGTAACGGGTCCATATTCCCGCTTGATGACGCGGCGCATTGGCAAAGTGCTTACTATCAAAAGTATTGGTTAAACTGTCGTTCGTCACCCCTTTAACCACTTCAGTCTCGTTATAGGCATAGTTTGCTGTGACGGTCAGGTTATCGGTTAAATCCCCCACCAGCGTCCATTCAAGGCCTTGACTGTGTACTTCACCCAAATTAAGTAAAGCGGGAATGCCATCGTCATCGCCAGTATTTAAAGGGTTAGCTTGAGCGACATTTTGTTTTTCAATGCGATATACAGCGAGCGTGGTCATAAACTGGCCATCAAGCCACTCATTTTTCATCCCAAGTTCAATTTGATTACCCGTTTCTGGATCGAGGAAACCGTCAGCAATATCTTGTGCTTGATCGGTTAAAGATGCTGGATTAAAGCTCTCAGAGTAATTCAAATAAAAGGACATTGAATCGATCGGACGATAATTAAGCCCAGCCCTTGGCGTTATCGCATTATCACTAAAGGAGAAGCCAGTCTTTTTATCATAATCGTCAAACTGGCTGAAACGCAGACCCGCAATCAATGACCACTGTTCGTTAAAGTGCAAGTGTTCCTGAACATAAAGGCCAAAACGGTTAGCACGGGTACCGTCGGTATCCATGTCTTTTAATTGATAGGTACTAGGATCCGTCTCACCATAGTTAAGGTCAAAAATATTCAGGTTACCCACGCCTTCCTTGCTGGTCGCGAGCTTGTAATGGTACTCGGTTTCCACATAGTGATAATCGCCACCGAACAGGAACTCATGTTCAAAACCTAAGGCATCGAATGCATAAACAAAATCATTGGTTAAACTGATTTCATCATTTGCCCGTGCTTGCACTCGGTATTCACGCTTAATGGTGCCATCTGCACTATTGGCTTTACCATCACCATTTACATCGACCCAACCTCTCGATTCATGATATTGCTGCGTGGAATCATTATTCAGATAGCGGATCTGCGTCTTGACCGAGAAATTATCGGTAAGTTGATGATCGAGAATCGATTGCAGCACCAGCGCATCCATCTTCTGGAAGTCACTCTTTTCATTGGCATTATAGGATGGCGCAACAAGGAAATTACCGTCATTATCGACAGGCACGCCGCGCAGTCGATTGCCACCTAAATCCTGCTTAATAATATCGAAAGTGGTAGTGAGCTTAGTATCATCACTGATTTCGTAGAGTAACCCACCCGCCACTTCGGCATTTTGGCTATCGGCATTATTGCGAAAGCTATCTTCCTGCTGATAATAGGCGCCAAAACGATAGGCAAGATTTTGGGTTAAGCCGCCAGTGAAATCCAGCGCCCCCCCCATCATGTCCTCGCTGCCGGTGCTTAAGGTCAGCTCTTTGCTCTCGACAAACGTCGGTTTTTTAGTGACATAGTTAATCATGCCGCCGGGTTCACCGCCGCCATAGAGTGCCGATGCAGGGCCTTTTAACACTTCAACCCGCTGCACATTAAAGAGTTGTGGCACAGAAAACCCCGAATAGGGATCGCCCCTTACCCCATCATAAAAGACGTTGGCATCGTCGCGGAAACCGCGAAAGGTCACGCCCGAATAACTGAACTCACTCACGCCCGCAATAGAGCGGTATAAATCGGTAATATTGCGCGCGGCTTGGTCAACGATTAACTGCTCGGTCAGCACTTGCACCGACTGCGGCAATTCCATCACATTAATCGCCGTCTTAGTGCCAATCGTGGTTTCTTTATCGACGTACATTTGCATCGCGCGGCCATGGACGGCAATACGCTCAGGTGCTGCGAGTTTTACGTCCTCATCGGTCGTGGCTTGAGTCGGTGCAGGACTTGCAACAGATGAACTCGTAGACAAGGTCTGCTGCGGAGCCTCTTTATCGAGTACAGTTTCAGCGGCGAATGCCGACTGATGTTGAGCGAGTGCAAGTGCAATTAATGAGTAGGCGAAACGAGTCTTCACAGAATGTCCCCAGCGCGAGCGCATAAAAATGGCATAAACCAAAGGGTTTACAAATGTATTCAAACGAATTGGCCGTCATTATAAAGAATGATTTACGAATGACAACGATTATCATTTGAATTTACATGAATGTGAAATCTGTTAGGTAAATCCCTAGCATCAGCTCACATTATCCTTGTGATATTTGGTTATGACTTAAACGAAACAGAGGTTCAGTCGCACAGACCTTAGATAGAAGTGTTAATGTGGGATAAAAATAAAAACCAGCGCAGTGCGCTGGTTTTAGGTTGTTCTCGAACTGTTGTTAAGCAAGGACTTAACTCAGCATATAAGATGAATGCTTAAAAGATAGCTTCATCTAATTGCGTTAGCATTTCACTCGCCTGCTCAATTTGCTTACGCAGACTGCGACCTTGTACCGCCCAGTAAGCCATATAGAAATCAGCAGTTTTCAATTTAGCTTGGTAAAACGCGGTTTCTTCGGTGCCCTGCTCCAACGCCGCTAAGGCCACTGCGGCACTTCTGGCCCACATCCATGCCAGTGCAGTCACGCCGAATAACTCCAGATAAGCCATAGAGGCTGCGCCGATAATGTCAGGATTGGTCGCAGCTTGTGCAGCTAAATAACCGCTAGCCTTTTGCAAATCACCCGCACAATCCATTAAACCACTCACGTAAGGTTGCATCGCCGCATTCGTGCTATGCGACTTAATAAACTCAGTCACTAACGCCGACCATTGCTGCATCGCCGCGCCGCGGTCACTAAGCAGCTTACGCCCCACTAAATCCAACGCCTGAATGCCGTTAGTGCCTTCATAAATCAGTGCAATACGGCTATCACGCACAAATTGCTCCATGCCCCACTCATGGATATAACCATGTCCACCAAACACTTGCTGCGCATCTACACAGGCATTAAAGCCGCGATTAGTGATAAAACCTTTCACCACTGGCGTAAACAGGGCCGCTAACTGGGAGGCAACGTTGGCCTTGGCGGGATCGGTATGGCGCTCGGCTTCATCGAGCCACAAAGCTTGTTGTCCAACTAAGGCCCTTGCGCCTTCATTAAAGGCTTTTTGCGACAGCAACATTCGGCGCACATCGCCGTGAACCAAAATCGGATCGGCGGCTTTTTCTGGGGCTTTGGCACCGCTTAGGGCGCGGCTCTGTAATCTGTCTTTGGCATAGGCTAACGCATTTTGATAGGCAATCTCAGACACACCCAGCCCTTGTACGCCCACGCCTAAACGCGCTTGGTTCATCATAGTAAACATGGCGCGCAGTCCTTGGTGCGGCTCGCCAACAAGCTCGCCCAATGCACCTTCAAACACCATCACACAGGTGGAGTTACCGTGAATGCCCATCTTATGTTCAAGGCCGCTGGCATATAAAGTGTTCGGCGCGCCTAAGCTACCGTCGCTATTCACTAGCACTTTCGGCACGGCGAATAGAGATATTCCCTTCACGCCCTCTGGTGCATCCGGCAAGCGGGCTAATACGAGATGCACTATGTTGTCGGTGAGTTGGTGATCGCCTGAGGAGATAAAAATCTTCTCACCAGTAATAGCAAAAACGCCTTCAGAGACTGGCAAGGCTTTGGTGCGTAATAAGGCTAAGTCAGTACCAGCGTGAGACTCGGTCAAATTCATTGTCCCAGTCCATTCTCCGCTAACTAATTTACTCAAATATTTTTGCTTAAGTGCATCACTGCCGTGGGCATGAATGGCAGCATAAGCGCCATGGGTTAAACCTGGGTACATAGCAAAGGCCATGTTGGTTGCCGTTTGTATCTCAGTCGCGAAAATCCCCACCACTTCGGGTAGACCTTGGCCGCCATATTCAGGATCGCAGGTGAGCGTTGGCCAGCCATTATCAACAAACTGCCGATAGGCGTTATCAAAACCCTCAGGTGTAACCACCTTGCCATCGACCAACTTACAGCCTTGCAGATCGCCGACACTATTGAGCGGCAGCATGACTTCAATACTAAAGTCAGCCATACCTTGGAGAATAGCATCGACAAGATCTGGATCGATTTCATCGAACCCTTTGAGCGCATCTTGCTGATAAATATGTAACATTTCATTGAGGATAAATTGATAGTCGCGCAGCGGCGCTTGATAAACTGGCATAATCGCTTCCCTTTTCTTGTTAGACTGCAACTCAACTAAGTGATCTGACCACTTTGGTGCTCTGACCACTTTAGCTAAATTTGCCGAAAAAGAAAGCACCCCAACGGCCAGCAAAGACTTTTGTTTACACAAACGAACAGCGAAACCGTAAATTGATCGCAACAAAGCCTTATGTTATCGCGGAAAACTTTGTAAGCTAACTGCCTGTATTTCTGATATGCCAGCAGAGTTAAGGATATTGCTACTATGGGTTCTGTCACTACTAAAAAGCACGCCAACGGGCTCGATTATGTCGAGGTCAACACGGCCTTATGTCAGGCAAGAATTTTTTTGCAGGGCGCGCAAATAGACTATTTTCAACCCGTAGGCAAACCACCTTTACTGTGGGTTTCATCGGCGGACGATTATCAACCCGGTAATGGGATCCGTGGCGGTGTGCCTGTATGCTGGCCTTGGTTTGGCATGAGTAGTGAAGCAAACTTCCCCCAACACGGTTTCGCCCGCACCCGCATTTGGGCGCTGGAATCGGTTGAAATGCGTAATCAGTTAGTGGATTTACGTTTTAACTTAAAGATCAGTGAGCAAGATAAAATTTATTGGCCGCATAACACTGAGGTCAGTGTGTTATTCACCCTAGGCGATACCCTAAGCATTAGCCTTGTAAATACCAACCTAGGCGATGAAACCGTGACGCTTACCCAAGCGCTGCACACTTATTTCCCGATTGAGGATATCCACCAACTCAAGGCTAGCGGTTTCAGTGGCTCAAAATACATCGAATTTGCCGAGGGACCTTATCCGCAAACCACGGATGAAGTGCGCTTTGATCGCGAGACGGATCGTGTCTATACCGAACTCGGCCCTGTGCAATTATTGCATACGCCGCAGGGGATCATTGAAGTCAGCCGCGAGAACAGCCAATCCGCCGTATTATGGAATCCATGGATTGAAAAGTCACAACGTCTTGGCCGGTTTAATCCAGAAGATTATCAGACCATGGTCTGCCTAGAAGCGGCCAATGTTTTAGAAGATAAAGTCGTGCTTGCCCCAAGTGAAACCCACAGTTTAGTGACGCATATTCGCTGGAAAGATTAACGATTTAATATCCTCGTTCTTAAAATCTAGAGCTTAAAATCGAGAGCTTAATTTCTAGTTCTAAATCCTAGCCACAAACGATACACACCAAAATGCCCAGTCCGATTTGCCAACGCAATCGGGACTGGGCATTTTTATCAGTACAAAATCTAAGTTTTATAAGCTTATTTCGCCGATTTCTCTAGGCGCGCTAACAGGCTAGACGTATCCCAACGGTTACCGCCCATGCCCTGCACTTCTGAATAGAATTGATCCACCAAAGCGGTCAATGGCAAGTGTGAACCATTGCGGCGGGCTTCTTCTAAGGCGATGCCTAAATCTTTACGCATCCAATCGACGGCAAAACCAAAATCATAGCTTTGGCCCCACATGGTTTTGTAGCGATTTTCCATTTGCCAGCTTTGCGCCGCGCCTTTACTGATCACTTCAATCACTTTCTCGCCATCAAGACCCGCCTTGCGTGCAAACTGTAATGCTTCCGCCAAACCTTGTACCACACCCGCGATACAAATTTGGTTCACCATCTTAGTTAACTGACCAGCACCAACTTCACCTAAACGCTCGGCGCAGCGGGCAAAAGCTTCAATCACAGGCTTAACACGGGAAAACACAGCTTCATCGCCGCCAACCATCACAGTCAACACGCCATTTTCGGCGCCCGCTTGACCGCCAGACACGGGCGCATCGAGGAAATCAACGCCCTTTTCTGCTAACACTTGATGAAGCTCACGGGCAACATCGGCCGAAGCCGTAGTATGGTCAACTAACACTGCGCCCTTTTCCATGCCATGAATAACGCCATCACTCCCTAATACCACTTCACGCAGGTCGTTATCATTGCCCACACAAGTAAACACAATATCTTGACCCTCTGCCGCTTCCTTTGGTGTTGGGCAGCAACGTCCGCCATAGGTGTCGACCCAAGTTTGTGCTTTAGCAAAAGTGCGATTATAAACAGTGACCTCATGGCCTTTGTTCAGTAAATGTCTCGCCATGGGATATCCCATTACGCCCAAACCAATAAATGCGACTTTCGCCATGAAGTGCTCCTCAAATAAGTAAACAAGGTGAATCAATTAAAAATAGCTGAATCGAGTTTTATTTCCTCTGTCCAATATGTTACTGCTAAAACCTCAACAACAAATACTAAAAAAATGCCACTGAGTGTTTCAATCTATAGGGTCAATTACGGATGCTTATTTAGGGGAATGGGCAGTAAAAATAATGGCGGCAGTGTAGCATTCATCCCGCATACCGTCAGGTTGAAATCGGCCCCACAGACAAACGCACTTTTCGAGAGAGACAACAAAGGCGCAATAAGCGCCTTTGTTGATGTAATTTATGGGGCTATTTCACCACATGGGCTTCCATTTCGGCGCCAATCTTTTTACGCATTTCCATCAAGCGCAGTGCAGAATCGCGCAAATGAATATCATGTTCCGTCTGGGGTACCCACTCAGGCACTGGCGTTGGCTGGCCGTTTTCATCCACCGCCACCATGATCACAATACAGTGGGTGGTGAGATGACGCTCAGAGACTTTAGGATCGCCTGCCCGCACATCGATACCGATATGCATAGAAGTCTTACCCGTATAAATCACTTTTGCACTGACTTCAACGATATTGCCCACCAAAATGGGTTGCACAAAACGAATACCACCCGCATAAGCAGTAATACAATATTTACCACTCCAACCCGCTGCACAGGCATAGGCCGCGAGATCGATCCACTTCATCACAGCACCGCCGTGAACTTTACCACCAAAATTTACATCCGCAGGCTCTGACAAAAATCTCAGGGTGCTTTGTCTATCGATACCAGCCATATAACCTCAACTTATTCAGCCACTGTGGCTCAATGTCTTCGTGCAATAAGCTGAGTTTACGATAGAAATCCCCAATAGCGTAAAGATAATTACGATTGGCCTCGCCAAAAAATTCGATTTAACCAAAGTGACTAATAAGCACGCAGCAAAGCAGTAAACTCGGTAGGGCTAAGCGGTAAAGCCATAGCTGTAGCTCGCTGCTGACAAAGCGAGTGCCCTTTGCAAAAGTGTACACACCTAAGCCAAGCATGAAGAATCCCAGCACTTCAAGACCCGAGGACATATTACTGCCGCCACCGACATTAATCGCTGTCACCAATAAGGCAAACCAGACGACCACGTAAGCGGCGATTGCTAAGGTAAAAGTCTTGATCCCTATGTCCATGTTAGGATGCCACACTTTAAATTCACCGCGGATCAACTCGGTCAGATTAGCCGTTAATGCGCCGATGAGGGGGACAAGCGGGATCACCGCAGGGTTTAACATGACACACTCCATCAAGATTAAATATATCTGTCATTATCTGTGGCCAATAGAATTAAACAAGCTTGATGAACAAAGGTTAACACAATGGATATCATCGAGTTACAAAGTGACTTCGCTCACAATGAAAGCGTGAAATAGCGGCATTCAAATCACAATACCGATGGATTTTACCCATAAAAAATGCGCCCTCAGGCGCATTTTTTCACTGTTTTTTACACCATAAATGCGTGTTTTACACTTTCTTGAACAGTAATGAACCGTTAGTCCCACCAAAACCGAAGGAGTTACACAGGGCGTAATCAATCTTCACGTCACGGGCAGTATGAGCGACAAAGTCTAAATCACAACCTTCATCCGGATTATCCAAGTTAATGGTTGGCGGTACAGCTTGGTCGCGCAGTGCTAATAAAGTGAAAATCGCTTCAACCGCACCTGCGGCACCTAATAGGTGACCCGTCATCGATTTAGTCGAACTAACCAGTACTTTATAGGCGTGATCGCCAAATACAGACTTAACCGCTGCCGCTTCCGCTTTATCACCTGCTGGCGTCGACGTACCGTGGGCATTGATATAACCAATTTGCTCCAGTGATAACTTAGCGTCATTAATGGCATTGACCATAGCCGCCGCAGCGCCTGCTCCGTCACTTGGAGGCGATGTCATATGGAACGCATCACCGCTCATACCAAAACCGACTAATTCGCCGTAAATGGTCGCACCGCGTGCTTTTGCGTGTTCGTACTCTTCCATCACCATCACGCCCGCACCGTCACCGATCACAAAACCATCACGGTCTTTATCCCATGGACGGCTCGCCGCAGTCGGATCGTCATTGCGTGTCGATAATGCTTTCGCAGCACCAAAACCTGCCACGCCTAAAGGAGAAGTGACATCCTCAGCACCGCCAGCCACCATCACGTCGGCATCGCCATAGGCAATGGTACGCGCTGCAAAACCGATATTGTGCACGCCTGTAGTACAAGCGGTCGTCACGGCAAAATTTGGTCCTTTCATGCCAAACATGATCGACAAGTGGCCCGAAATCATATTGATGATAGTGCTAGGTACAAAGAAAGGAGAAACCTTACGCGGACCACCATTCATCAAGGCGCTATGCCCTTGTTCAATCAACCACATGCCGCCCATACCGGCACCAATAGCCGTACCGACACGACCAGGGTTTTCTTTGCTCATATCCAGACCTGAGTCTTGGATAGCTTGGATGCCAGCAGCCATACCGTATTGAATAAAGAGGTCCATCTTACGGGCGTCTTTTTTCGTTACGTATTGCTCAACATCGAAATCTTTTACTGAACCACTGAAACGGGTGGTAAATTCACTGGCATCAAATTTGGTTATCGGTGCAATACCACTCTTACCCGAAAGCAAAGCCTTCCAAGTAGTATCGACAGTATTGCCCACTGGAGTTACTAACCCCAAACCGGTTACCACTACACGACGTTTAGACACGGCAGTCACCTTTAAATGCTAATTTGTTAATTCAGATAGAGGACGCAGGGTTTTCTATCATTAGACAATTTCTTAAATAACGTTTATTTAGAACAATTCGCCAATCTGCGGCGAGCATCTCGTGGATAACACTTAAAACACGATCCAGAGACGATTGAATGGCACGGAGGCAGAATTTGACGGGGGTAAAACAAAAACAGGCGGCAAAAATGCCGCCTGTCTTCAAGAATTCAGAATTACTGATTCTTAGAAACGTAGTCGATCGCTGCTTGAACAGTAGTGATCTTTTCAGCTTCTTCATCAGGGATCTCGGTATCAAACTCTTCTTCCAGAGCCATAACCAACTCAACAGTGTCCAGAGAATCTGCACCCAGATCGTCAACGAAAGATGCCGCTGGCTTAACGTCTTCTTCTTTAACGCCCAGTTGCTCTACAATGATTTTCTTTACACGTTCTTCGATGTTGCTCATTAGTTTTCTTTCCTATTCAAATTACGCACTTGCGTAAGATTGCGAGTAGTTTATTAGATTTGGCTGACAATGCAAGCTTAGTTTTCGTGGTCTAACCACGAAATTTCACTATCAATTGATACAGATCACTACTCAGTTGCGACAGAAATCCCTGCCATTCGCCCTTAAACCATGTACATGCCGCCATTCACATGCAAAGTTTCGCCTGTGATGTAAGCGGCTGAGTCCGAGGCCAAAAAGAGCACTGCATTGGCAATTTCTTGCGCTTGCCCTAATCGTTCCATCGGAACCTGTGACATGATAGCTTTTTGCTGCTCTTCGGTCAGCTCATCTGTCATATCGGTCTGGATAAATCCAGGAGCGATAGCATTAACTGTAATTTGACGAGATGCAACCTCTCTTGCAAGAGATTTTGTAAATCCAATCAAACCCGCCTTTGCTGCCGAGTAGTTAACTTGACCTGCATTGCCCATGGTGCCTACCACTGAACCGATATTGATGATTCGGCCAAAGCGCTTTTTCATCATGGTACGCATCACAGGTTTTGATAGTCTAAATAACGATGTCAGGTTAGTGTCGATAATATCCTGCCATTCATCATCTTTCATCCGCATCAGCAGATTATCACGGGTTATACCCGCGTTGTTGACTAGAATATCAACATCACCGGCTTTTTCTTTGATCGAGGCGAATAAATGTGTAACAGATTCACTATCTGTGACATTAAGCACTAAACCAAAACCTTTGTCACCCAGATATTCTTGGATCGCCGCAGCGCCCTTCTCACTGGTTGCGGTTCCAATAACCACTGCACCGGCTTCGACCAGTGTTTCAGCGATCGCACGGCCAATACCGCGGCTCGCACCAGTCACCAAAGCCACTTTGCCTGTTAAATTCAGGTTGAAACTCATATAAACTCCTTACTCAGTTAATGCTGCTAATGAAGCAACATCATTAACCGCTTGGGCTGATAGTGATTTATTAATTCGTTTTGCTAATCCTGTCAATACTTTACCAGGACCACATTCCACCAGTTGGGTAATGCCTTTTTGGGCCATTAATTCAACAGTTTCGCTCCAGCGGACAGGACAATATAACTGACGTACTAATGCATCTTTAATGTCATCAGCAGAGGTGGGTGATGCCACATCAACGTTGTTAATCACAGTAATCGTTGGGGCATTAAACTGCACATCATTTAATGCCACGGCCAGTTTATCCGCCGCAGGTTTCATTAATGCGCAGTGTGATGGCACGCTTACAGGTAACGCTACCGCCATTTTAGCGCCTGCAGCTTTACAAGCCGCTGCTGCACGCTCAACCGCGTCTTTTTGACCCGCGATAACGACTTGACCAGGGCTGTTGAAGTTAACTGGGCTCACCACGTCGCCTTGAGCCGCTTCAGCGCAAGCATTCGCGATACCCTCGTTATCTAAACCGATAATGGCATACATGGCGCCTGTGCCAGCAGGAACTGCTTGCTGCATAAGTTGACCGCGTAACTCCACCAACTTAATCGCGTCTTTAAAATCCATGACTCCGGCGCACACTAAAGCAGAATACTCGCCTAAGCTGTGACCTGCCAACATGGCTGGCATAGGTTTGCCTGAAGCCACATAGGCACGCCAAATCGCCACGCTCGCCGCTAATAGGGCTGGTTGGGTTTTATCGGTTTCATTTAAGTTTTCAACGGGACCTTGCTGAACCAATGCCCACAAATCATAACCTAAGACGTCACTCGCCTCGGCAAAGGTTTGCCCGACAACGGCGTGTGATTCGGCAAGCTCGGCTAACATGCCTAGGGCTTGTGAACCTTGGCCTGGAAATACAAAAGCAACATTTTCCATATTCAAATTACCTATGGCTAACTTAATTTATTGAAAAATCATGTGGAAAACACATGTAGAACTTAGAAGCGAATGAGGGCACTGCCCCACGCAAAACCGGCACCGAAGGCCTCAAGCAGCAGGAGTTGTCCACGCTGAATGCGGCCATCACGCACGGCTTCATCTAATGCGATAGGCACAGATGCAGCTGAGGTATTACCGTGTTTAGCTAAGGTCAATACGACTTTATCGAGACTCATATCAAGCTTTTTGGCGGTAGCATTGATAATACGGAAGTTAGCTTGATGTGGCACCAACCAATCAATTTCTGACTTATCAATATTGTTGATGCGCAGCGTCTCAGTCACAACATGGGACAATTGAGTCACCGCCACTTTAAAGACATCGTTACCCTTCATGGTCATAAAACCGACCGCTTCAGAGGTTTCGCCTTGGCGTGGTGGGAAAGCGCATTTCAATAAGTCGCCTTGGCGACCATCGGCATAAATGTGGGTAGAAATGATCCCTGGCGTTTCAGATGCACCAATCACAACGGCGCCCGCACCATCACCAAATAAAATAATCGTTGAACGATCTTCTGGCTCACATAGGCGAGACAGCACATCGGCACCAATCACTAAGACTTTTTTAGCCGCGCCCGTTTTAACAAATTGGTCGGCAACAGATAAAGCATAAACAAAGCCTGAACAAGCCGCTGCGATGTCAAATGCTGGAATGGTATGCACGCCAAGCATGGCTTGGATTTCACAGGCCGCAGCCGGAAAAGCATTTGGTGCACTGGTGGTGCCGCAAACGATCATGTCTAAGTCTGATGCTTCTATGCCAGCCATTTCCAGCGCTTTGAGTGCCGCTTGGTAGCCCATAGTTGAAACGGTTTCATCGAAGGCCGCAATGCGACGTTCTGATATACCTGTACGTTCAACAATCCATTGGTCAGTGGTTTCCACCATTTTTTCCAAATCTTGATTGCTACGCACCTGCACTGGCAGATAACTACCAGTTCCGAGAATTTTTGTATGCATAAGGAGGGATCAGTTATTTATATCTAAAAGAATCGACTCCAAACGATCTTTTATCATTTCAGGGAGTCGACGTTGAGCTTCCGTTACTGCCAAACTAATTGCTTGTAAATAGGCAGTTTCATCCGCGTTTCCATGGCTTTTTACAACTATTCCGCGCAATCCTATCAGACTTGCACCGTTATAGTGGTCGGGGTTCATCTGACTAAGGACCGCCTGAATACGTGGGGCGATAAGTTTAGCCAGAAAACGAACGAATAAACCTTGGGTTAGTCCCCGTTTTAACTGATGTACCAATAACTTGGCAATACCTTCTGAGGTCTTGAGCGTGATGTTACCCACAAAGCCATCACAAACAATCACATCCACATTACCGGAGTAGATTTCATCCCCTTCGATAAAACCTGTGTAATTGATTTGATCTGTGTGTTGCAGCAACTGCGCCGCTTGCTGAACTTGATCGTTACCTTTAATTTCTTCAATGCCCACATTGAGCAAGGCGACTTTTGGCCGAGATTTCTTATCAACCGCTTCGCACAGGACAGAGCCCATCACGGCAAATTGAAATAAGGTTTCCGAGTCACAGGAAATATTCGCGCCCAAATCCAATAAATAGACAGGTTTTTGAGTCACCGCAGGTAAACAACTCACTAACGCAGGACGGTCAACGCCAGGTAAGGTCTTTAGCAACACTTTCGCCATTGCCATCAGCGCACCCGTGTTACCGGCACTGACACAAGCTTGCGCGCGGTCGTCACGCACTAACTCAATCGCCAATCGCATGGAACTGTTTTTACGTGTACGCAAAGCATGCACAGGTCGATCGGACATACTAACGACTTCATCGGTATGAATGATTTCTATGCGTGAAAGTAAATTCGCTTCCGCTTGACGTAGATAGACATCAATTTCAGTCTTGTCACCGACTAAAATGATTTTTAGAAAAGAATGTAATTGTAGTGCCCGCAAGGCTGCAGGCACTGTGACGTGGGGGCCATGATCACCACCCATTGCATCTAACGCAAGCGTCAGATTCGTCATTAGGAAACCAACAAATTACTTGTTGATTACCTTTTTACCGCGATAGAAGCCATCTGCAGTCACATTGTGACGCATATGGATTTCACCGCTGGTAGCGTCTACAGACAGCTGAGCAGTGCTCAGTGCGTCATGTGAACGGCGCATTCCGCGCTTTGAACGTGATTTTTTGTTCTGTTGTACAGCCATTGGCCTGTCTCCTAGATTACTTGCTCTTCAGTTTTTCTAACACTGCAAACGGATTTGGACGCTCCTCATGAGCGGGTTCGATCTCGCCTACAACCATGTCTTTAGATCCAGCACTGCAATCAATTTCTTGATGCATTGGGATTATCGGCATAGCGACTATCAATTCATCTTCGATCAATTGATGTAGACGCACTTCGCCAATTTCATTGCACTCAATTGGGTCATACGCATCCGGGAGCTCATCGATTTCTGCCTTAGTCCGGCATGGACCGAAGCAAAACTCGACCGTAACCTCAGTGGTAAATAGCGTCATGCAACGTTGACATATCAGAGTGAGCTCCGTCACAGCCTTCCCTTTCAGGTAGACTATCCCCTGTAAATCTACGCCACATTCAAGCGACACTGCCGCATCGGAACAGTCGCCGGCACATAACTCATTTAATCTTTTCAATTGCACACCAGGAACAACGCCCTGATAAACTAGGCGACTCGAGGCGGCGCGAAATGGATCAATTGAAACCGGTATCTTTACTGTTTGCATAAGGCGCGCATATTATAGTTTGAAAACGCTAGAGTCAAAGAAAAAATTCTAACTTAAGTCCCAGTTTGCGACTTAAGCCTTTCTCCAGCCCCAACATTGAAATTGACGGAAGCGAAATAGTACCCAAGCCCGAGGTCGCATACAAGCATAAGCCGACTAAAATAGTCGCATTCACTGAAAAGAAACCGTAAAAGACGAAACTCTTGCACTCTCTAGCGCAGATTGGTCACAATATGAGTCACTCTTTTGCGGATATCCCATTATGCCAACCCCATTAATCTTAGCTTCGACCTCTGTATACCGACAATCTTTACTGCAAAAACTCGGCCTTCCCTTCGAATGCTGTAATCCTGATATTGACGAAACGGCGCATATCGATGAATCGGCCCATGCCTTAGTGTTGCGATTAGCCAAAGCAAAAGCCGTCGCAGGAGCAGAACAATTCCCCGATGGGCTGATTATTGGCTCCGATCAAGTTGCCGTCATTGATGGCAAGATTATCGGTAAGCCCCATGATTTTGACAATGCCGTCGCGCAGCTCACCCAAGCCTCTGGCAAGGCCATCACCTTTTATACTGGTCTTGCACTCTATAATGCCGAAACGGGCGCCATGGCCGCCGAGGTTGAACCCTTTACGGTTCATTTCAGGCATCTTAGCCATGCACAGATTGTCGCCTACATAGAAAAAGAAGAGCCCTACTACTGCGCGGGCAGTTTTAAGAGTGAAGGCTTAGGCATAGCGTTATTTACCGAGCTTGAAGGTCGCGATCCGAATACCTTAGTTGGCTTACCACTGATATTACTGACAGAAATGCTGTTGGCCCAAGGTGTAGACGTTCTCGCTTAACCGGCTTACACGTTAGCTTATTCGTTTACTGAGGTTTTGCTCAGCGTGCTCTGTCTATTAAATCGATTAAGCGCACCCCAAAATGCCGAGCAGCAGATTCGTTTCATTGACGGAAAGATGGGACGTAAATAAAGGTAACCAGCAAGTACTCATGCGTAGCGGCATGTATTGCCGCTTCAGCATTAAATAGCAGTGTTAGAGGTATTGCAGCAATTGCGCAGGAGAGTCAATCAAAGCGATAGGTCTTGCTTGCAGTAACTTTTCGGCACTGTGGGCGCCATAGGTCACGCCAATACTATCAATTCCAGCATTGGCCGCCATGGTCAAATCCAGCAGAGAATCACCCACCATTAGGGCTCGGTTCGGGGCAATATTCAATTCTTTCAGCAAGCTTGAAATCATTTCAGGATGGGGTTTGCTGTGCACTTCATCGGCGCAGCGTGATGCAACAAAGTATCGACCTAAGCCCGTTTGCGCAAAAACGCGGTCAAGTCCCGCACGGGCCTTACCGGTTGCAACGGCTAATTGATAACCTTGAGCATGTAACTCATCGATTAAAATAGGTGCTTGTGCAAAGAGTGGCGTTGGCGTGGTGTCCAAATGCAAATATTGCGCTTTAAACTCGGCGCGCATCTGCTGATATGGATCATCTTCGCCTTGGCTAAATGCATTTTTAGGATGCTGCTGATGCTGAGAATAGGCAGAAGAAGCGCTGAGATTGAGCCCATGCGGAAACAGGACTCGCAGCGCTTCAGTCATAGAAAGACCGATGATATCGCGAATATCGCTTTCGGTTGGGATAGGTAACTGTAATGCCTTAGCCATATTTTCAATACAGGTGATAATTTTACCGATGGAGTCCATCAGAGTGCCATCCCAATCGAAAATCACTAAATCGTATTGCTTTGTCTTCATCCTTGAAACCTATCCCCGTCGATTACACACGCTTTAACTTATCTAATAATTGCGACAAGTTTTCATCTAAGGGCGCAGAGACCCGCATCACTTCATCATTTTCAGGATGAATGAACATCAACTCAGCCGCATGTAAAAAGAGTCGAGTTAAGCCTAATGACCGCATGCTGTCGTCAAACGCTTGCTCGCTGTATTTATCATCACAGGCGATAGGATGACCCGCAAATTGGCAATGCACCCGAATTTGGTGAGTACGTCCAGTGACAGGGCTTGCCTTCACGAGAGTACAACCTTGGTAACGCTGCATAATTTTAAAGCGCGTTTCAGAAGGCTTACCCTCCGCATTAACACGCACTATGCGCTCACCGGATTTAAGGGTGATTTTTAATAAAGGCTGTTTAACGGCTTTATCTTGAGCAGACCATTCACCTTTCACTAAGGCCAAATAGTCTTTCTGCATCTTTTTATATCTGAGCTGATCATGCAGATGTTTAAGCGCGCTACGCTTTTTCGCCACCAACAACACACCCGAAGTATCTTTATCGAGACGATGTACTAGCTCTAAAAACTTTTGTTGAGGACGCAGTGAACGCAGGGCTTCAATCACGCCGTAATCGACACCACTACCACCATGCACAGCAATGCCAGCAGGTTTATTCAGCACGATCAAATGATTGTCTTCGTGCAAAATACGGTCTTCGAGTTGCGAGACTTTACTTAAGTTAGGCGATGGTGCAGTACGGTTATCTGGCTCTGCCACTCGGACAGGCGGAATACGCACTATGTCGCCAATCTGCAACTTGTACTCGGGTTTGATGCGTTTCTTATTCACTCGAACCTCGCCCTTGCGGACAATGCGATAGATCATGCTTTTCGGCACGCCCTTCAGCTTGGTCATTAAGTAGTTATCGATACGCTGTTCGAAGTGATCTTCATCAATCGTGATCAACTGAACCTGTTGTGGGGTGGATTCTATATTCATGATGCGCCATCTAATTATAACGGCCGCCATTGTACAACAACTGAGAAGAATTGTGCCTTTCCATTGCTGAATTTTTTGATTATTGCTATATTTCACCAGCGATTAGGGATAAGCCGTGAATAAAGTGTTCACAACGCCCCGATCCCAAGCGGAAAATTTAATGGATAAAAAAACATTTTCTTGATAGCAAGTCATTGATTTGCGAATCGTATAATAAGTAAAAATACCATAAATGCGTTTTTTACGATTAAATCGAGAAAGTCGCCTTACTTTAATAAGGTTTACCCTAGATTTTCCTCCCCGATTTCGAAGGATATTTTAACTTGTCGTCAGACAAACCGATTCGACTTGGGCATTACCGGAAAGAAACTAAAGAATTTATGGGGTTGGTTGATGTTTTACAACGAATTCCTTGTTTTTGTAATCATTAAAAAATAAGCCATAAATAGGATGCGACACGCAGCGACTGCGTCTAACAGCAATGCGCACCTCTTGCCTAGCCACCAGCCGTGAGGCTCAGTTGACCTACTGCTAGGCCCGTAATGCAGCGAAGCGCGATGTTTGATGACCTCTATTTAAAGAAGAATGACGTCATCATGAAACGTATGTTAATCAATGCAACTCAATCAGAAGAGTTGCGTGTTGCCCTTGTTGATGGGCAACAACTGTATGATCTAGATATTGAAAGTCCAGGTCATGAGCAAAAAAAATCAAACATTTACAAAGGTAAAATTACCCGCGTAGAACCGTCTTTAGAAGCCGCTTTCGTCGACTACGGTGCCGATCGTCACGGCTTTTTGCCACTGAAAGAAATCGCCAGAGAATATTTCCCGAAAGGATATTCGTTCCAAGGTCGCCCAAATATCAAAGAAGTGGTCAGTGAAGGACAAGAAGTTATTGTCCAGATTGATAAAGAAGAACGCGGCAATAAAGGCGCAGCCTTAACGACCTTCATCAGCCTAGCAGGCTCTTACTTAGTATTAATGCCAAACAACCCACGTGCAGGCGGAATTTCTCGTCGTATCGAAGGTGATGAGCGCACTGAGCTAAAAGAAGCGATGGCCGATTTGGAAGTGCCAGCGGGCATGGGTCTTATCGTACGTACTGCCGGTGTTGGCAAAGAGTCTGCCGAGTTAAAGTGGGACTTAAAAGTTCTGCAGCACCACTGGGCAGCAATCACCGAAGCTTCACAGGTTAAAGGCGCTCCTTTCTTAATTCATCAAGAAAGCAACGTGATCGTGCGCGCTATTCGTGACTACTTACGTCGTGATGTGGGCGAGATCCTCATCGACCATCCACGTATTTTCGAAGAAGCTAAGCAACATATCGCCTTAGTTCGCCCAGATTTCGTTGAGCGCGTAAAACTTTACGAAGCCGAAGTGCCGTTATTTACTCACTTCCAAATCGAATCACAAATCGAATCAGCCTTCCAACGTGAAGTGCGTCTGCCATCTGGCGGTTCGATTGTTATCGACCCAACTGAAGCCTTAACCTCAATCGATATCAACTCTGCCCGTGCCACTAAAGGCGGTGATATTGAAGAGACAGCACTGAACACTAACCTTGAAGCCGCCGATGAAATTGCCCGTCAATTACGTCTGCGTGACTTAGGTGGCTTAGTGGTTATCGACTTTATCGATATGACGCCTGTGCGCCATCAGCGTGAAGTTGAAAACCGCTTACGTGATGCTGTGCACCATGACCGCGCTCGCGTGCAGTTAGGTCGCATCTCGCGTTTTGGTTTGATGGAAATGTCGCGTCAGCGTCTGCGTCCTTCTTTAGAAGAATCTGCTGCGCACATCTGCCCTCGCTGTCATGGCCAAGGCACGATTCGCAGTACTGAATCTTTAGCACTGTCGATTTTACGTTTGATGGAAGAAGAAGCCATCAAAGAGAACACCTCACAAATCGAAGCGATTGTGCCTGTGGATGTGGCGGCTTTCTTGTTAAACGAGAAACGCAAAGCCATTCGCATTACAGAGCAACGTCACGATGTCGAAGTGTATGTGATACCTGATGCGCACATGATGACGCCAGATTACCGCGTGATCCGTCACCGTAGTGATGATGAAATCAGTGAGTCTAGCTATAAGCGTATCGAGCAGCCTGATGCCAAATTGTATGAGCCACGTAAACTGGAACGTACCGCAGCGCCTATTCCTGCATTAAAAGGTTTTGCCGCGCCACAGAAAGTGGAACAAGCGCCATCACCAACGGTGAAAGTTGAAGCGCCACAACCTGGCTTCTTCAGCAAGCTAGTGAGTGCGGTCAGCGCCATGTTTGCGCCAAGCGAAAAAGCAGAACCCGTAAAAGTTGTTGAAACTAAAACAGCCGATACCAGTGCAGCAAACGCCAACCGCCGTAACCGTCGCAACGATACTCGCCGCCCTCGTAATGCCCAAGATGCTGATAAAGCAAAAGAAGGCACTCGTGAGCCACGCAGCCGTAATCCGAAAAAACCAGCTGATGCCGCGGTAAGTACAAGCACTCAAGAACGCCCTGTTCGCGAGAAGGAAGAAGCAGTTAAGCGTCCAGTAAAAGCGGAACCTAAGCCACGAGTGCAAGCGCCAAAAGACGTGGTTGCCGACGTTGAAGCCGATGCACCTAAGCAAGAAGTCGCCCGTGAACGCCGTCAACGTCGTAATATGCGCCGTAAGGTGCGTATCGATAATGGCCATAACACGCCAGATAATGCGATCCCAATTGCACCAGAAGATGCTGCTGAAGTATTAGCTGAAATTGCAGCCATTAACGCCGCAGCTGCGAGCACTATCAGTGTTGACACTAAAGCTGAAGTAGCCCAAGCACCTGCAGAAACTAAAGCACCAAGAACACGTCGTCAGCCTCGTAAAGAAGCGGTACCTGCTCAAGAAGCGGCAGAAAATGTTGCAGTAGAAGAGAAAGCGGTGAGTTCTGCGGCAGCTGAAAACCCAGTGGTTGATGCAGTTAAGACTGAAGAACAGGCTGAAGTTGTTACAGCTGATGTTGCAGCACCTATGGATGCGGTATCGCAAGATAACGACGCAATTGATGCTGAAAGCGAAACTGCTGATGATCAAGCAAAACGCGAGCAAAGAGATGGTCAACGTCGTAGCCGTCGTAGCCCGCGTCACCTTCGTGCAGCGGGTCAACGCCGTCGTCGCGACGAAGATGACCAAGGTACATCAACGCCAGCGCAATTCATCCCTAACGATGAATTGGGTGCTGACCAAGAGTATCCAAGCGAAGTCGCCACTGTCCGTGTAGAAGCGCCAGTTGTTGCAACTAAAACAGATGCAGTGACTGAAACTCAAGTAACTGCTAAGTCCGTTGAAGTAGAAACAGCACAAGCTAGCGAAGCACCTGTTGTTGAAGCTCCTGCAGTCGTTAAAGCTGAGGCGAAAGTTGAAACGCCAGCAAGTGACGTTGCATCAGTCGAAACTCAGCAAGTTGATACTAAGCCAGTTGAGACTAAAGCCACTGAAGCGGATGCGCCAAAAACGGTTGAAGTGAAAATTGACGTTGCACCAGTCGTTGAAGCTCCAGTAGCCAGCGTTGCAGTAGAAACCGAAGTGGTTAACGCCCCTGTAGTTGAAAGCCCAGCGGTTACACCAGCTGCGCCAAAAGTTGAAGCGGCTAAAGTTGAAGTGGCTAAGACTGAAACTGCTGTAGAGCCAAGCGTTGCACCAAGCGTTGAAGTTAAAGAAGCGATCAAAGCTGCAGCCTCTGCTCCAATGGCAAAACCTGCTGCTATCGCTAAGCCTCAAGCAACAGTGCAAGTGGCCCCAACGACAGTGAATCCGCAAATCACTGACGCCCTAGTAGTCAACAAGCCGAAAGCCGCAAGCCGTTTTGGTTCTATGGTGTCTTCGGATATGACCAAGCCTGTAGTTGAAGTGAGAGAGCAAGTGGCAGTGCCTAAAGGACGCGAGTATGAGAATACTGCAACCGAAGAGCCTACTGCCAAAATTAAACTCACTAACGGTGCTGAGTCGGATATGGCTCGTCCATAACCACTTTAGTTAGTCAGAAAAGCCATGCGATTGCATGGCTTTTTTATTTCTATCGTAAAACTCACACTATATTTAAGGTTTAGCTCAATCCATTTTTTTGTTAGTATTCGCGCCTTATTTTTATCCACACAACAACTTAATAACAGAGGTTCAATGTTTGATCTCATTCGCCACAAAACGTCTAGCCATAAAGCCGATGTGCTTTCAGGGCTAACAGTTGCACTTGCGCTTATTCCTGAAGCGGTCGCATTTGCCTTTGTCGCCCATGTAGAACCTATGGTTGGACTTTATGCCGCCTTTATTATGGGGCTAATAACGGCACTGATTGGTGGCCGTCCTGGAATGATTTCGGGGGCGACAGGCGCTATGGCCGTTGTCATGGTGTCTTTGGTCGTTGAGCACGGTGTCCAATATTTATTTGCTGCCGTGGTCTTAGCGGGACTTATCCAGATCTCTGCTGGCGTGTGTAAACTCGGTAAATTCATTCGCATAGTGCCCTATCCCGTCATGATTGGCTTTGT
This sequence comes from Shewanella hafniensis, assembly GCF_019655335.1. Lineage (GTDB taxonomy): Bacteria > Pseudomonadota > Gammaproteobacteria > Enterobacterales > Shewanellaceae > Shewanella > Shewanella hafniensis. The sequence goes on along the minus strand of NZ_BPFD01000008.1, from coordinate 49,977 downwards.
GAATGGTCTAGCAATTGTAATTTTCCTCGCCCAGTTAGGTCAGTTTAAAGTTAAGGATGCCAGCGGAAATCTAGTCTGGCTGCCCCAAGAACCATTAATGTTGATGTTAGGTTTAGTGGCTCTGACGATGGCCATTATTTATTTTCTGCCTAAGATCACCACAGCAGTCCCTTCATCATTAGCCGCAATCCTCACTGTGACGGCACTTGTCGTAGGACTCGATCTGGATACTCGTAACGTACTCGATTTCCTCAAAACCATGAGTGGTAACGACAATGCGACCATAGCAGGTTCATTACCTAGCTTTGCGATTCCCTCTGTGCCTTTTAATCTTGAAACCTTATATATCATCCTGCCCTATTCCTGCATCTTGGCGGCAGTCGGTCTTATCGAATCTCTGCTAACGCTGACTGTGATAGATGAGATGACCAATACCCGTGGCCGCAGCAACAAAGAATGCGTCGGCCAAGGCCTTGGAAACATCACCAGCGGTTTCTTCGGCGCTATGGGTGGTTGTGCCATGATAGGTCAATCTATGATTAACATTAACTCGGGTGGACGCGGCCGATTATCAGGAATTACAGCTGCAGTTGCACTGCTTGCCTTTATCTTATTTGGCGCTTCATTTATTGAGATTATTCCCCTTGCGGCGCTGGTTGGAGTGATGTTTATCGTTGTGCTCGGCACCTTTGAATGGGCAAGCTTTAAGTTTATGGGCAAGGTCCCGAAACACGATGCCTTCGTTATCGTGCTAGTGACAACGGTAACCGTATTTACCGATCTAGCATTTGCGGTATTTGTCGGTGTCATCGTTTCAGCCTTAGTCTTTGCCTGGGAACATGCCAAGCATATCAATGTGACTGAAGAGCAGAACAATCAAGGCTGGAAAGTCTACAAACTCAATGGTCCATTGTTTTTCGGCTCAATCGCAAACTTCCTCGAATTATTTGACCCAGCAAAAGATCCTCAAGATGTGGTTATCGACTTTAAGAACTCTCGAGTCGCCGATCACTCCGCATTAGAAGCAATAGACACGCTCGCTGAGCGTTATGGTAATGCTGGTAAGAAGTTACACTTGCTCCACTTGAGCGCTGACTGTAAAGCCCTACTGCATAAAGCGGGTGATCTCGTCGAAGTGAATCAACTCGATGATCCTCACTATAAAGTGGCCGATGATAAGCTGGATTCATAATCTAATTTTCAACAATAAGTGCTAGCTTAAATTAAATATGAAATACCAAAGCCTGAATCGCAATGTTCAGGCTTTTTTATTATCGCTTATCATTTAACGGTAAAGCTGATTTATATCAATAAGTAACTCCTCATCACCTCAGTTCTAACACGTCTAAACTTAGTCATGACGAGATTTATAGTTATGCATTCACTTATGCAGACCTACACCAACAGACTCCAAAGCAATAATAATGCCCCTGCGATGTCTGCTTCTCCTGATCCATGCAACGAGAATATGATAGGATAAATGCGTTATCGGCCTAGAATTGAGGTTACACTTACACTGAATACAGTATCGAGAGGTGTAATAGAGTGTAATGCAACTGATGCAAAACATGGAGGATGAATCGAAAGAATTTAATTGAAGTTTAACTCTCTAGAAATGATGTGTCTTGGAGATAAAGAGAAAATCTGAAAGTAGGTGCTAACAACTATTACGGTAGACTAAGAAGCCAATTGAGCAACCTAAGCTCATTAATCTAGCGACTATTTATATAACTTTTAACGGAGAAAACTACACAATCTAGAAGACCAACTAACCTACAAAAGAATGTTAAATTTCACACAAATAAAAAGAGCCATGGAATAAACCATAGCCCTTTAATCCATTGCTATCAGCTCTAGGCTAACAGCACTGAAAATTAACCAATGATAGTTACGTTTTCAGCTTGTGGACCTTTTTGACCTTGAGTCACAGTGAAAGACACTTTTTGGCCTTCATCAAGAGTTTTGAAACCGTCAGAGTTGATCGCACGGAAATGTACGAATACGTCTGGACCAGATTCTTGCTCAATGAATCCGAAACCTTTGTCAGAGTTGAACCACTTAACAACACCAGTAACTTGAGACATGATATAAATCCTGTAAATAAAAAATTAAAGCCTTAACGGCGGTGGAGCTGGAAAATGCCGGTATTACTTATGTTTACAGGACGAACTGGTCGTATTGAACACATAAATATAAGCCCAACCTTCAAGCTGATAAGACTATAAACCATTCTAAAGATAAGTCAACACACTGCGACACTTTGGATTATTTATTTTGCCTAAATCTACTTTGCGGTTTTGCAACCGGCTAGCAGAACATTCAGTTCATGCTGCTTAGCATTTACAGTTAAACACTTTAAATAATTTATTTCAATAGCTTAATCTATTCACTTATCTTGAAATGCGATGCACTTCAATTTGGAAATCCAATTCACAGCTTAGTCCTTGCAGAGCAAATGCTTGCTTTTGCGCATCGGTAAACTTCCAAGCGTAAGGCGTCATTTCTAAAAAATGAGCAATGTGATCACTTTTTGTCAGTTCAAGCTGAGAAATTAAGCGTTCCTGATGCAGGCACTCAAAACCAGCAATATACGCAGCAGATACAGGATGCAATCTAGGTTCTGCATAAATTTGTTGCTTCAAAGCGAAGTGATGCGAAGGTCCGGGAGAGACTGTTATCAAGATACCACCATCGGCCATAATGCGTTGTAACTCTTCAACTTTGGAAGGGGCATAAATGCGAATGGCAAGATCGACACTTTGAGAGGCGATGGGCATCTCATAGGCACTTGCCACACAAAATGCTAAATTGGGGTAGCGTTTAGCCGCATATTTAATTGCTGACTTAGAAATATCTATGCCTTGTAAATCACAATCATGGTGCTGACTCAACACATTGAATAAACGCTGGCTGTAGTACCCTTCCCCACAGCCTATATCGAGGATCTGCTTTGCTTCAGCACCAAATTCGAGCGCGAGTGCATTCACTCTATCACTCAAATCTTGATAGTAGCCTTCGTTTAGAAATTCACGCCGAGCAAACATCATCTGCTTGTTATCGCCAGGATCTTTTGAGTTTTTTTTCTGTACAGGCAATAAGTTGACATAGCCCTCTTTGGCCATATCAAACTTATGTTGGTGTGGACAACCCCAAGTTCGATCCGTTAACGTCAGCGGCGCGGAACACAGGGGACATAAATAATGCATAGTGGACTCTTATCTTTAACTAACTTTGGGCAAGAAAGGTTTACGTTTCGTCTTCCATTAATCGGTCAACCATCTGGATCAGTTCTGGTGGCGCAAGTAACTCATAACACTCTAATTTTCTTAATAACTTGTCTGTGTTATCAGCATCATTAGCGGCGCGACTATAATTGGGACGCTCAAACATATGGGTATAGGTTCTAAATAACCACTGTTGTTTCTGAAGTAACAAGGGATCGAGCCTTAATACCTCGTCGGCAAGGCTAGCCTGACATTGACCAAGTTCCCCACGTAAAAAAGCTTGTAATTCTAACCTAACTTGCTCAATTTCGGTCATGTAAATGGCAAGGGATTCAGATGATGCGGCATAATCGTATTGCCTTGCTAACAGAGCTTTAGCGACCATTAGCGCTTTAGGTTCATGCAAAACACGTAAATCGGCTTCTAAAGGTACTAACTCAAACTTTGAATCCGCTTGTAAAGCAAACGTTAAGCAATTATTTACGACTGAATTATCTTCATCTAAACCATTAGTCATGTCTAAGGTAAAAGATACGCCCCGTCTCAATTCTGCCGCGCAAAATTTTGCAGCAGTGCCCATTCGCGTATAGAGCCGAAAACCTTGCCCAAGACTTCGAGTGATCGGTGTATTAAAGGCCTGTGCAGTTTGCGGTAACGATTCAACTTTAAGACCCATAAACGGTTGAAAACGAATCGCAATATTTTGTGGGGTTCCAGCTTCAGCAATAACGATAACCTCTAGTAAAGGCGCACTGAACGCCTGTAACACAATAAAATCACTTATATCGTCGGGTAACCGCAACGTGAGTATCGACGCCTTTTCGGCATCAAGCACCATAGGCTCATTTAAAAATTGATGATACATAAGACATTATTCCCCTGTTCAGCCGCGATTGTAACTTTGAATCTGAATGAAGATCACCAATGAAGTCTTTATATTCTCAAGATAATGACTTAATTACCTTAATGGTGTAAATGTTCATTCGGGGAGTTTCGGTGTTAAGATGTTATTATTCGACAAACTGTCATTTGAATTTAATTATGTCTAACCATTCCCAGCCAAGCATATTTTGGCACGACTACGAAACCTTTGGGGCCAACCCAGCGAAAGACAGGCCCTCGCAATTTGCGGGTATTCGCACGGATTTAGATCTCAATATCATCGGCGAGCCTGAGACATTTTATTGTAAACAAGCCACTGATTATTTGCCGTCTCCGGAAGCAATATTAATCACAGGGATCACTCCGCAGTTAGCCAATTTAAAAGGCATCCCTGAAACTGAGTTTATGGGGCGTATTCAAGCGCTGTTTAGCCAGCCAAATACTTGTGTTGCGGGCTATAACTCATTGCGTTTTGACGATGAAGTAACCCGTTATGGCTTTTATCGGAACTTTATCGATCCCTATGCCCGTGAATGGCAAAATGGTAACTCTCGTTGGGATATCATTGATTTAGTACGCGCTTGTTACGCATTTAGACCCGAAGGCATTAACTGGCCAACCAAGGAAGATGGCTCTCCTAGTTTTAAGCTAGAACATTTGACCCAAGCCAATGGTTTAAGCCATGAGAAAGCCCATGATGCCATGTCTGATGTGTATGCAACCATTGCGATGGCAAAACTCATTCGCGAGAAACAGCCTAAGTTATATCAGTACTATTTTGACCTGCGCCGTAAGCAAGCGGTGAGCGATCAAATCGATGTGCTCAATATGCAGCCGTTAGTACACGTGAGCTCTAAAATTAGTGCGCGCAATGGTTGTACGACGTTGATTTCCCCCGTGGCGCACCATCCAACCAATAAAAATGCGGTTATTTGCGTTAATTTAGCCATGGATTTAACGCCACTATTTGAGCTAGATATTGAGCAAATTAAGACGCGTATGTATACGCCAAGAGCCGATCTTGCCGAAGATGAATTGCCGATTGCGGTAAAACAAATTCATTTAAATAAGTGCCCTTTTATCACTTCGGCTAAAATCCTTAGCGACGAACATGCCACTCGTTTAGGCATAGATAAAGAATTTGCCAGAGAGCAATATAAGCGTCTAAAACGTCACCCAGAATTACGCGAAAAACTGGCGCTATTATTTGAGCACGATGATAGCAGAGTAACCACAGATCCTGATTTGATGCTGTATTCAGGTGGATTCTTTAGCCAAGCAGATAAAGCGAAAATGGAAATCATCCGTCATACTCTACCGCAAAATTTGGCGGCATTAGACTTGCAGTTTGATGATCCACGTATTCCTGAAATGCTGTTTCGTTACCGCGCCCGTAATTACCCTGAACTACTCGATTACGAAGAATCTCAGCGCTGGCGTGAATTCTGTCAAAGTCGCTTAGCCGATCAAGACTACGTACTTAAATTAGAAAACCTGCTGCAAGATACGCAAGCCGATGAGACTAAGCAGAAGTTACTTGCAGCCCTTTGTCATTATTTACGTGAACTTTAAGTTGGGTAAATTCAAGCTTAAGTCTTTTATTTAATAGCCTTAAGCTTGTATATATTCGTGAACAGACTCACTCTATTAGGTACATAACTTAAATTATTTACTATCGTTCACCCAAACATTTACAGCGTATAAACGCGAGCTAACTCGCATTTATGTTGTAACAAAATTACTAGAATGTTCTTCCATGAACTTAACAAATAAGGAATCGGGAAATGCAAGATAGATTCATTCGTAGCATAACCCAACTGCCAACGCCGTTAGCCGATGCTCTCATTCCGATGTTGCACCAGAATTTTGCGGGACACATTGATGCGCAGCAACTTGCCACACTCACGAGTGCCAGCAAGATGACCGAAGCAGAAGTGTTACTGGCACTGCTGCCGATAGCCGCTGCACTGGCCAAACCGCCTATCAGTGAGTTTTATGTCGGTGCGATTGCCAAAGGCAAAAGTGGCGATATCTACATGGGTGCCAACTTAGAATTACCCGGTGAAGCGTTGTTTCATTCTGTCCATGCAGAGCAAAGCGCTATCAGCCATGCATGGCTCAGCGGTGAAAGCCAAATTGTTGATATCATAGTCAATGCCAGCCCTTGCGGCCATTGCCGTCAATTTATGAATGAACTGGTTGAAGGAAGTAAGATCAGCATTCATCTCCCCGCACAGGAAAGCCATCCACTGGCGTATTATTTACCCTATGCCTTTGGTCCAAAAGACTTAAATGTCACTTCGCCTTTAATGGCTAAGCAACAAACTGAATTTGCACTGGATAGTGCCGACCCTATGATCATCGAAGGTTTAGATCATGCTGGTTTAAGTTACGCGCCTTACACTCAGAGTTTTGCTGCCGTGGTTTTAGAAACACGCGATGGCGCAACCTATTGTGGTCGCTATGCAGAGAACGCGGCATTCAATCCTTCTATGCTACCGATGCAGATGGCCTTGTCGAATCTCGTTCGCCATAATCGCGAGTTTAGCGATATCAGCCGCGCGGTGTTGATTGAATCATCTCAAGGAAAAATCAGTTTAGTTGGCGCGACTATGGATGCACTCCACACAGTTGCCGCTATCGAACTTGAACACATAGTTATCGATCCCGTCTAACGCCTGCTTCAAATGCCAAGAGTGCTTCAAAATGCCAACGGCGAAATACGTTAAGGCGTATTTCGCCGTTGGAACACTCGATTAATGCGTCAAATTTAAGTTATCTATTTTAGGCCGTTTCTTCTGGCCTGAGACTCAGCTTTGCGCTGTGCCATTCTGACAAAACAAGCTTGTCGCTCCATATCTGACATAGCGCGCCACGCTAAAATCTCATCAAGATGCCTAAAACAACCTAAGCAAATATCTTGCTGATCTAAACAACAATTGCGGATACAAGGATTGGCATTAGGATCATTCAGACCAGACGGCATATTCATTGCCACAGGGTTCAGTGAAGTGGAATCGGCGACCACCGGGAAAACTAAAGATGTCTGCCGTAATTGCGCCGCCAGCGGCCACAACAGCAGCAAGAGTCAATTCTAAGTTCTGGCTGTAGATCACAATCAGCGGGCAACCTTTTGCGAGGGTAAAATCCACCTCGGCTTGATAGAAGCCACCTGTGATCCCGACATCCATAAAACAACTGTATTCTGGGCCATAATCGACATAAGTCCAGCCAAACACTTGGCTAAAAAAGGCCTTAGAACTCGCAATATCGCGACTCGGAATTTCTAAATAATTGATGCAGTGGTGGCGGTTCATAGACTTCCTTGCTATTTAATCAGGACATAAAATGCGTAAGTAAAAATGGGAGCCAAAGCTCCCATTCCATCCGCGGCTTCAACTCAGGTTAACCTTGGATTAAGGCTGCGACAAGTCCAATCAGACCGCCAAACACGCCGCCCCAAATCACTAACCAACCTAAATGCGTTTGGATCATGTCTTGAACGATTTGTTTCACCATTTGCGGTGTGAGCTCGTTTAACCTTTGTTCCACTATATTGGCAATTTTAGTTTGCAGATCGGCCATCACATTTGGCTGTTCGATTTCTTGTTTCAGCAACTCGTGGAATGCATCGCTTTGCGCCATTTCGACTAGAGAAGTTTTCATCTTCACAATAAACGGTTCTTTTAGTGGTAATAACGCATCTGTGCCGCCGAACATAGATAACATACCACCAAAGGAAGATTGCGCGACTGTGCTAATTAATGCATCAAAAGAAGGCGCTAAATCAATCTTTTCAATCACAGGCGCCAAGTCTATTTTGCTCAGCCCTTCTTTTTCAGACAGGAATCGGTCGATATTTTCTGTGGTAAAAAACTGCTTCATCATCAAATGAGCAATGCCCGCCTTAAACTCTTCGAAACGAGAAGGCACGACTCCTGAGCCATAGAGTCCGGGGACTTTCTCAAACAACATATAAACTGCAACCCAGTTGGTAATCGCACCCGATAAGGCAAACAATCCGACATTCAAGACAATTGCCGACTGCATCAGGTAGCCCGCAACCACCAAAGCAGCCGCCAATAAATTTGTTACTAAACTCTTATTCAATCTCGTATCCCCTAAGGTGGCATCGATAAGATGCAAAACTGGCCTATATTAACAAGTTAACGGGAGTCAGGTCTAACACTCAAACCACAGTAAACGAACTCGTTTTCAAATCTGTTTTCTGTGCTAAGTCTTGGCGCGACAAGCTGCATCCAGCGCATCACCAAAGCCACAATGTTATTGAACCACTAACAGCCGATTGGCCTATCCAAAATAAGTGAATCCCCTTGTATAACATTAACTTAATTTAATGTTATACAAGCTCAAAAAACAGAAATTTTAATTTACCGCCTGTGAATTATCAACCAGCCTCAACTACACTCAATTTGGGTCAGAAACCCGAAATAGGCTTCCCAAATACAAACTCAGAATTCAGGGCTTAAACACATGTCTTAAATACGGGCCTTAAACACAGTCACTGAACAACGACTCAAATAAAAAGTTAACCACAATAAATTAAGGATGCGCTTATGGAATCGGCTTTTAATACTGCAGGTGCGTTAAGTTGGCATGAACTCACAACCAATAACACCGAAGAGGCCATGCGCTTCTATGCTGAGATTTTTGGCTGGCACTTTAAAACCGTCAAAATGCCCCACGGCCATTATCATATTATTGAAAATCAGGGCGTCAGCATTGGCGGAATTACCGACAGTTTAATCCCCACTCTTCCCTCACATTGGACTGGCTATATTACCGTTAGCGATGTGGATCAAGTGGCTATCAGTGCCAAAAAACTCGGCGGTGACATTCTGTTTGGCCCTGAAGATATTCCTGAGGTGGGGCGTTTTTGTTGGATAAAAGACCCACAGGGCGCCATTATTGCAGCCATTAGCTATTTAAAACGCTGATGTAAAATCTGACTTGAATATAATGAGTGACAACTCAAGGGATGCGCCACAAACTGATACAGTTGTAGTTATCAATGTAGAGATAGGTTGTCAGTCAGAAACGACTGAGTTCAAAATAGGTTGTTGTCGGGTAATGCTAAGATTTCATTGATAAAATATAAATAATATCTGGAAACATTAGCGTTAATCGCTAGAATGTTCGCACTTATGGCAGTTTTCCCCTGTCTTATGCATTGGAGCCTTGATATTAATGCTGACCCAGCTATCGCAATTCAAACACACTTTTTTTGCTCTCCCAAGGTACCTGCGTGTGCTTGTGTACCTCACCGCCGTCTACCTTAGCTATGTCTGCACATTAGGCTTAATCCTGCCCTATGCGATAACCACGCTGGCCCCAGAAAAACTCTCTGCTTTACTTGGCCGTCCCGTTACCTTAGGGGATATCCGCATCAATCCCTTTAATTTCAAAGTCGAAATTGACCAACTGGCCATTAAAGAAAAAGACGAAAAACCGTTTGCAGGCTTAGCGCAAGTCCAATTCGAAGTGAACTTTTGGCATTCTGTTTTTAATCGCGCCGCCGTGATCGAAAACATACACATACAAGCGCCCTACGCACATATCATCCGCGTGGAGAAAAAAGGCAAAGCTGGATTCAACTTCGACGATATTCTGCAGACCTTGAACGAGCATTCATCCGCGAGCACAGAAACAACACCCACTGAAGCCAGCGCCCCCGTTCGTGTCCTGCTCAGTCAATTTGTATTGAATGCAGGGCAATTTAACTTCGATGACCAAATTACCCACGCTCAAGTTAATTTTCCCAATATCAATTTAAAACTTAGTCAGCTCGATACTGAGTATTTGATGTCGGCATCGTTGGCCTCAGTAGCACCAGCCATAACCGCGAAAAAGACTGAAGCCAACCCAACACCAAACGCTCAATCGGCTTCTAACACTGGCTCTAGCTCCCAAGTTATGCCAATTCAGCACAATCACTATGCGATACAACTGAGTGATGATCATGCCGGTGAAATCAATTTGCAGGGGCAATTTCAACTGTTCCCATTAAAAATCGCAGGTGACGTCCACATCGCTAAGCTGAAACTGACACCCCTGTGGAAATTTATCGACGATCAATTTAAGCCAGCACTTACCGATGGCGAGATCAGTGCCAAGACTCAGTATCAAGTGGATCTTGCCGAGAATGGCGAGCTACAAATCACCAGTAACAATGGCCAGTTTATTGTTGAAAAACTGAATTTTAACGACCAAGAACGCTCAGTGGTTAAGCTGCCAATCTTTGCCCTCGACGGTATTTCGATGGATCTAAAGCAGCAGCAAGTGCATATCAATAAGCTTCACAGTGATGGCCTCACTGTAAACGCCGTTTTGAATCAAGATGGACTCGATCTCGCCAGCTTGTTCATGCCTAAATCCGCCAGTGTGTCTACAAGTGCAGCGCCGCCAGTTGCTAATTCCATAGTTACTAATTCCATAGATGCTGAGCCGATAGATGCTAAGTCAGTAGAGACTAAAGCTGTTGAGAGTGCACAAGTCACGCAAGTGGAAGAAAAGCCTCAACAGCCAATCAAGCAAGCGCCAGTAACGGCGTCAACAGACACTTGGTTCGTGCAACTCGATGCGCTCAATATTGAAAACTACGATCTTAATCTGTCGGAGCAAAAGTTAACTGAGACACCGCAGCAGTGGCGTGTGTATCCACTTAATTTTTCAACAAAAACCATCACGAGCACCTTGGCCGAGCCGATTGAATATGCGCTACAACTCAGCATTAATGACAAAGGTACTTTAAGCTCTCAAGGCCAGGTCGATGTGTCAGGCGAAGCCATAGATGCCGATATTCAACTCGATAAGCTCGCGTTAATCCAATTCCAACCGTATCTCGCGCCCTACGTGAATATCCAGCTTAAGAGTGGTTTATTAAGCTCTGCAGGCAAGCTCACGGCTGATGCCAAGGGTGAAGCCATTTACGGCGGCAGTGTTGAGCTCGATGACTTAGCCATTCATGACAAATGGCGTAATGCCCCGCTGGTCAAATGGCAAAAGATGAATATCAATCAGCTGGATTTTGACCAACAAAAAAATCAAATCAAAATTGATCACTTAGCCTTTAGCCAACCCTACGCCAAAGTGGTGATCGCTAAAGATAGAAGCACTAATATCAGCGACCTTATCGTCGAAGCGCCTATTGCAGCTTCAGTAACAAATAGTGCGACAACGAACAGCGTGCCCCCTGCTAAGCAAACCGCAACCGAGCCACAAATGGCGAGCAAGTCAGCAACGCCTGAGCTGAGTCTAGATATTCAAAAAATTAGCTTTAGCCAAGGCTCGGCTTACTTTGCCGATAACTCACTGACCCCGAATTTTGCTTCGGGAATTGAGCTGCTTGAAGGTAATATCACTCACCTGTCGTCCACGCCAGGCACTAAAGCCTCGGTCGATATCAAAGGTAAGATTGACAAGTACGCGCCTGTGACCCTAAAAGGCGATATTAACCCTTTGTTAGATATGCCATATTTAGATCTCGATTTGGTCTTCAAGAGTGTTGAGCTCACCTCAGTCAATCCTTACTCAGGCACCTATGCGGGTTACTACATAGATAAAGGGCAGCTATCGTTATCGTTGAACTACAAACTCGATCAGAACAAGCTTAAGGGTAATAACCATCTCGTTATTGACCAATTGAAACTTGGTAAACCTAGCAACAGCGACCTTGCCACTAGCTTACCCATCACGCTCGCCATCGCCTTGCTGCAGGACCGTAACGGCGTGATTGATTTAGGCATGGAAGTCTCAGGCGATTTAGACTCACCCAGCTTTAGTGTCGGCAGCATCATAATGACGGCGATCACCAATGTGATCACTAAAGCCGTTACTGCGCCCTTCACTTTCCTAGCTGGGCTGATAGGTTCAGACGAAAGCTTAGATAAGGTCAGCTTTGCCGCTGGTCAATTCAGCCTAAGTAAAGATGAGCAGAAAAGTTTAGATAAACTCGCCAGCGCCTTACTCGACAGACCTATGATAAAGCTCAGTGTTGAAGGGGAAGTCGATGCTATCAATGACAGCCAAGCGATTGCTGAGCGCATCATGAAGCGTAAATTGGCTAAGTTAGCCAATATCGAGTTCAGTGCGTTACCTAATGATTTAAGTCCAAGCCAATTCCCGACCCAAGGGCCACTTGCCGATGCGCTAGTGAAGCTCTATGAGCAGGAAGTTAAAGCTGATCCGACCCAAATAAAAGACACAGTGATCGCAGAGGCCAAAGACGCGCCGCTTTCCGATGACGAAATCACCACCCGCTGGCATATCGCTTTATATAATCTGTCAGTAAAAGCGCAGAATGTTAACGATGGCATGTTGGGTAATTTGGCCCAAGAAAGGGCCAAAGCTGTTAAAGCTTACCTTGTGGACGTGAAAGAGATTGCACCAGAGCGGATCTTCTTGCTCGAAAGCCGAGTGAGTTTAACCCAGAATGTGGCCCAAGTGAGCCTCACCATAGATGCGCAATAGAGACGAAATAGCACCGCAATAACGCAAGCAGTTGCTATGTTTGCGCTAAAAGAAGCCCGCTAAAGTTCAGCTTTAGCGGGCTTCTTTCCTATGCTAAAGAGCATGCCTAAATATATCGCTAAACCTATATCAAATTGTTGCCGCTAAGCGAAAACGCTGTCCTTGTAACCAAAGAATCTTCTACCTGTTAATCCACACTAAAATGTTGGCCGCGCTTTGCGCCATAGGTTACACTCTGCGGCCTTTATGCTACTGGGATCGCACGCTCAAATCGCTAAATCTCAGTTTCGTCGCCCCCTTGCGGCGACACACGAATCACTTTTCAACACACATTATCATTGAGGTCACTGACATGTTTATCATTCGCTGGATTTTAGGCAGGATCATTCTGTTTTTAAACTTCGTATTTAGCCCTAAAAAGCGCCAACGTCCACTGGCAGAGCAACAACAGATTGATACTCAAACTCAAGCATTAGCCTTGTATCAATATCCAGCTTGCCCATTTTGCGTAAAAGTCCGCCGTGCAATGCGCCGTCAGGGACTCAATATAGTGACCCATGACGCTAAAAAAGCGCCGCATAAAGATGAACTCATCGCTCAAGGCGGCAAACAACAAGTGCCTTGTCTACGGATAGAAGAAAACGGCCAAGTACAGTGGTTATATGAATCAAAAGAAATCATTAACTACTTAGATCAACGCTTCGCCTAAATCGCGGCGTGGCGGTCGGTGTAAATATCCAAATAAGTGCGCCCAGTACCTTTTTCATGAACTGTTTAATCGACTTTTCAATGGACTTCCCAATGAACTTTACAATGGGTTTTCCGTTGAAATATCGAGGTTTCGGGCGCAGTTCTTTTATTGCGTTGTTTAATCACATCTACTTACGCCACAAATATTCACGGTCAGAATAATCAAATAACCACTGGGGTTGATACACCACCAATAACGTTACCGCCATACCATTAAGCAATGCCTCGGGGAACGCCAGCAAAGGGATTAATATCAAGTAATTATCCACTAACACATTCCAATCGTAATCCGCTGCAGACCACAACCACATCGCCCAACTCAATTGATGAAACACAGTTGAAAGGCCCGCATTGATAAAACCACCGACAAAGATAAACACGAAAATGTGTTTAGGAAATACATGGTAACTGCGACTGTATAAAACAAAACACAGGAACAGCGGCACAGCTATAGCAAACAGACTAAAAGCACCAAAATCAGCGGGCTGTTTCAACACAAAAAGACTAAAAAAAGCGCTGGGCAACAGTAATGCCACAGTAGCAAGACGCCAACCGAACATCAGCATACAGGTCACTATCCCTAGAAAATGCAGATGCAACCCAGTTTGAATACTGGCATTTAACGACCACAGCGCATTAACACCCACCAGCGTCAGTAACAAGCGTAACTGCAGATTTTTATCCCGCCGGATCTGCGCTAACTCTTCTTTTGGCCATATCGCATAGATCCATAACGCCAATAGCATAAGGCATATGCCTTGAGTCAGGCTCATATCCCACTCGATTTGCGCCCATTTATTCGACCAAAACGCCCACATTACTCGCCCATCCCTCATCCATTGTGCCAAAACAGTCACTCAGCCCATGAAGATGCCATAAATCCATGAACTTTAGGGCCATATTAAGGTATTCTGCTGTCAGTTAATAACCTAAGAGTTAAATTTGATTATGCCGCTTCGATACCTCAGCCTTGCCATCTTAAGTTGTTTCTCGCTCATCGCCTGTAGCAGTGCCCCCATAGATCCTAGTGAACTTGCTGGGAAATTACGGGATAAGTTAACCACAGACATTAAAGCCGATGGCCTTAAACTCTTCAGCTACACAGCGCGTCTGGTCGATGAACAATCTAACAGGGGTGATGCAGACCATCCCTTGCCGCATGATGCCCGCGTGCGTAGCATGCAAGATCCCCGTGAACAACGCCGCGCAATGCAAAATCTACAGGACTCATTAGAGGTTTGGGGACGACAGGTAGAATTAGGATTAACAAAAACCCTTGAAATGACAGGTTATTGCCGCGAAGGTTATATCGAATTAAGCCGAATTATCGAGCCCGGTCGAGGCGAAATTCGCGGAGAATGCCAAGAAGGCGCGACCAATGCCGATAAACAGAAATTTGTGAACTATTAGCGAAGGTTTGAGTAACTCAAATTTGCATGGCTAAGATCTGAGCTTCGAAAGTCGCAAGATTGGAAAAGCACTGTTAATCGGCTAAAAATAGCGAAAACAATAATAAGAAAAGATTAAAAAGGTAAGTATGCGCGTATTAGGCAATACGCGCATTCACATCATACTAGACTGATTCAGTCAGTGGCACGGCACGATTTTCCAATAACACGGGAATACCTTCAGTGATCGGATAGGCCAGCTTATCCGCCTTACAAATCAACTGCTGCGTCGTTTTATCGTACTCAAGTTTTCCCTTACACACAGGGCAAGCCACTATATCTAACAATTTTTTATCGAATGCCATGGAAGTTTCCTTGTTTAGCTGCAGCCACCTCGCGAAGACGTGCGAGCAGCTGCTCATCAAATTGTGGGGATAGCTTGGCATTGACCGCCAAATACCACCAGTTCTCTTGTGCAAAATCGCGACATTTAACCGCATCTTTTTCTGTCATCAACAACGGCAAGTCTTGGGCTAAATCACGTAATTGGGTTTTATCATAGGCCTGATGGTCATCAAACCCCTGGCATAGCGCCAATTGATAACCTTGGGCGCGCAGCGATTCAAAGAAACGCGCAGGGTTACCAATACCCGCCATCGCAACCAGCGGCTGAGATTTATCGAAACTGTAATTACTGCAGTTTGCATCGCATTTAACGGGCTTCACTTCAGTTGGGGCCAGTTGCATTTCGAACTGACCTTTTGCTGCAGGTCCGCCATTACAGACGATAAAATCCACGGCATCGAGACGCCACGCGCCTTCACGCAGCGGACCTGCCGGCAACAGCAGGCCATTGCCTAAACCGCGTTGACCATCAATCACCACCAGCTCAATATCACGCCCCAGCGCATAATGCTGCAGCCCATCGTCGCAGATGATGACATCCACACCAAACTCGGCAATAAGCGCATTAGCCGCATCGACGCGTTTGGCGCCAACCACCATAGGCACTTGAGTGCGCGCCACTATCATGGCAGGTTCATCACCGACCTCTACCGCGCTCGCGCCTAAGTTAACCGTTTTAACGCCTTGAATATCAACGCCATAACCACGACTGATCACACCGGGGTGAAACCCATGCTGGCGCAGTAGCTCAATCAGATAAATCACGGTTGGCGTCTTACCGCTACCGCCGACGGTAATATTACCAACAACGATGACAGGCACAGGCATTGCCGTTTGTAGTTTGAATCCGAGGCGAAACAAGGCGCGGCGCACATAAGTGATCACCGCGAATACGCCCGATAAAGGCAACAAGAGCCATCGCAGTGAATGGCCCTGATACCAGATTTTATTCACTAAGGCCTGCATCTAACTACCAAATTGCATTTGGTACAATTTGGCGTACATGCCATCTAATTCCAATAGCGACTGGTGCGTCCCGCGCTCGACGATACGTCCCTGATCCACCACTAGAATTTGATCGGCACTCTCGATAGTCGACAACCTGTGGGCGATCACTACTGAGGTGCGGTTTTGTCTGAGGTTATCTAAGCCTTTTTGAATCGCTTTTTCCGACTCTGTATCTAATGCCGAGGTCGCTTCATCGAGGATCAACACAGGCGCATCACGCAACATAGCGCGCGCAATCGCAATCCGCTGTCTTTGGCCGCCGGACAATAACACGCCATTTTCACCCACTTGGGTATCAAGGCCTTGTGGCAGCTGATCAATAAACTCCATCGCATAGGCCAAGGTCGCCGCTTCGATAATCTGCTCACGCGTCGCTTCACCGGGATAGGCGTAGGCGATGTTGTTAGCAATCGTATCGTTGAATAAGGTCACCTGCTGCGATACCAAAGCCACTTGATTACGCAGCGATTTTAGCGAGTAATCGTAGATGCTGACATCATCGAGCAAAATGTCGCCGGATTCGAGCCCCGTATAAAAACGGGTTACTAGACTGGCAATAGTCGACTTACCTGAGCCAGAACGACCGACTAGCGCTAGGGTTTGACCCGGTTTAACTTCAAAATCGACATCTTCCAGCGCTCGACGATCTTGGCTGTCATAGCTAAAACAGACCTTATCGAAACGTAGATGACCCTTAGCGCGCTCGACGGTATAAGTGCCTGTGTCGGACTCAGGCAGCGTATCCAATAATTCAAACACTGTGGTACATGCTGCAATACCGCGTTGGAATTCGGCGTTCACTCGGGTTAAATTTTTGATGGGTTGCAACATGGCCATCATAGCGCCAAGAATTGTCGCGAAGGTGCCGGCGGTAAGATCGGCTTTCATGCTGTCTAAGCTTGCCGCATAAAGTACAAACGCTAAGGCGAATGAGCCGATAATCATGATCAACGGCTGACTAATGGCCTGCGCCACTGCTAACTTCATATTTTGATGGCGGTTTTGATCGTTCACTTTAGCAAAACGGGTAGCTTCGGTTTCTTGTCCACCAAAAGCCAATACGTTTTTATGGCCCTTAATCATTTGCTCAGTCGTAGCACTTACACCACCCATAGCGGTTTGAATTTGCTTAGAAACCTTACGGAAACGACGACTGACCACAGTAATGACCATGCCCATAATCGGCCCGATCACTAAGATACACAGGGATAACTTCCAAGAGTTATAGAACATCAGTGCCAGCATACCCAATACAGTTACACTGTCGCGGACGATAGAAATCAAAGCGCTACCCGATGCTCTGGCAATTTGCTCAGTATCGAAGGTGACTTTTGAAATCAAGTTACCGGTATTTTCCTTGTCCATGTAACTGACTGGCAGGCTAAGATAATGCTCAAACACTTGCTGACGCATGTCCATGATCAAACGTGCACTCATATATGAAATGCCGTAGGTCGAGACAAAGTTGGCAAAACCGCGCAGTGTAAACATGACGATAACCACAAGCGGCGCCATCATCAGCACATCGTTGTTCGCGTGGAAACCTTCACTGGTTGGCAAAGCTATGCCATTGGTGACCGCAGCAGGTGCGCCGCCGGAAAAACCCTTATCAATAAAGGGACCGATGAAAGCGATAAAGGCGGCATCGACGAGACCATAAATAATTAATCCCGCAACTGAAAGCATAAACATGCCTTTCATCTGTTTTATATAGCCCAGTAATCGTTTGAAAACTGTCCACATTTCGTCTTTAGGAGATGTTGTCATTGATAACACTAAATTATGGCAAAGTAGCCATTCTACTCTGGATTAATCAAGTCACCAAATCTAAACAGAGAGTTGTACCAAAATGGCGCTAAATCACCACGATAGGTCTTTACCTCTAACTCAGGCTGCTGAAAAATCACACTAATCTGCCCTTCTGTCCCTGTGGTCAGACTCCTTATTTCTCGTCGCTGATACCGTTCAACCACAGTGGATTTAGGAAAACCATAACGATTAGCAAAACCCGCAGGGAAAAGCACTAACTTAGGGGCTACGGCATCGATAAAGGCCTCTGTCGACGAGGTTTTGCTGCCATGGTGCGGCGCTACCAGCACGTCGCTTTGTAACTCGTTTAGGTCACTTAGATCACCGTTCACGCTTAGATCACCGCTCACACTCAGCTCACGGCTTACACTTAATTCACGACTTAATAGTGCCGCTTCGGTTTGTTTTTCAATGTCCCCGGTGAGCAGCAGACTTTGCAAGCCATCATCGATGCGCACCACACAGGAGCCATTATTTCCCGCCAGCACTTGAGGCGGTGAGAGTAAGTAAAAGCTCAACCCTTGCCATTGAATTTGCCTTGGGCGGCAATCTTGGCCGCTAAAGCCTGCCACATCTGTGATCACCCAAGCCTTAGGATAAGCCTCAATCAAGACAGGCGCGCCGCCTGCATGATCGTTATCGCTATGGCTGATAACAATATAGTCAATCTCTTGAATACCTTTGGCTTTTAGGAAAGGTAATATCACTCGCTCCGCATAACTGAAATCATCACCAAAGGCGGCGCCCGTGTCATAGATGACTCCCCTGCCATTTTTTTCAATCACCACGGCTAAACCTTGGCCCACATCGAGTAAATGCATAGCCCATCGATGGGTTTGCACGGGAGACCACAGCGTCATACAAAAAAGTAATACGGGCATAAACAACAAACTCAATAGGCTTAGCCAAGCAATATTGTTTTTATGCTTAGGCACATAGCGCCATAACACACCACCAACGAACGTGCAGACTCCTAAGGCTAATAGGCTGTCAGAGAGTGCTAACCAATGGGCGGGTAAGTGCTGACTGATATCGAGTAACTGCGCATAGGGCGATAAACTCCAATCACTGAGGCGAAGCAGTCCCAACCAAGAGAACCCAAACGTAGTTCCAAGCCACCAGCAGACAAATCCCGCCATTGCTAAGGGGATCACTACAAAGCTAAACCAAGGAACTGCCAAGATGTTCATCCACAGACTGTGTACACTCACGCCGCCAAAGAGTGCCGCTTGCAGTAATCCAAGCCCGAGACTCAAGCGCCATTGGATTGCCCAAAACTGCATCATCCCTGTGCGTAAACGTGCCCCTCGACTCGACGCGGGGGTAAATGCCCTTGGTTGGATTTCTAAGGTGTATAAGATGATGCCTAAGGCACAAAACGACAGCCAAAATCCCGCACTTAAACAAGCGAGCGGATCCAGTAGCAATACAATGAACAGGGCGAATAACAAGCGTTCCCACGCGGTAGAAAATCGCTTTAATAAACTCAATAGCATTAACAGCAGAATCATCACCAATGCCCGCTGAGTCGAAATACCAAAGCCAGCAAGATAGGCATAAAATGCGGCGCCTATGCCCGCAGCGACTAAAGCAAGGGTGATATTACGTCGACTTTGATGTGGCACTAAGTGACTCAATCCAAACAAAAAGCATGTGTAAATCCATGCTGCGACGACTGAGAGATGCAAGCCGGAGATCGCCACTAAATGACCCGTACCCGTCTGCCGTAGTGCTTGCCAACGTGCTTTTGTGATCAACTGCTTATCACCCATAAGCAAGGCGAGTAAAATATCACCTTGCGGCAAAGAGGTTAATTCAGGCGTCAATGCGCTTATCAGCTCGTTACGCAGTGAAGGTGAAACCTCCAGTAAATGTGCCTCAATCACTCGCCCTTTACCGACAACATGTTGGCTGATTAATTGTTTCTGCTCATTGTAGCCACCTTGATTTAACACGCTAGCAATACGCTTAGGCATCAAGGTAAACTGCCAAACCTGACCGACATCGACTTCCGGCGGATCTTTCCACGTGAGTCGCAATTTTGCATTTGGCCCTAAGATTAAATTTGGTTTAATGACCGATATATCCAAACTTAGCCAGTCGCTGTTTCGACTAACTAGTGATATGATTTCGCCCCTAACCTGTATAGGTTGTTGTAACACTGGAAGATCCTGCCTAGATAATCCTAAGCAAAAACCAGTTAGCCATGCCATTGCAAAGAGTCCACCTGCACAAACAGGGATTTTTCGGTATAAAATTAGCGCCCCAACAACAAGGTAGGGTATGTAACTGACTGGCGGCAGCGAAGGCCACAACATCGCTGATAACAAGATGGCACTAAAGCCAAACATGAATCGATTCATAGTGAATTAAGTTAAGACAGCAATTTCAGCCTATGCCAAAAAAATTAATCAAAAGATTTATGCCTAAGCCTGAAACCTTGCGTGAGCATAAACACTTACGCATGTTTGGACGCTTATTACATAATCCCAATTTGTGGGCGCTAAATCGCAAATCCGCTCCTGGCGCATTCGCAGTGGGATTATTTGTCGCCTGGATCCCTATGCCATTTCAGATGGTAGTGGCTGCGGCTTTTGCCATTCTATTTAACGTTAATATTCCCGTTTCAGTTGCATTAGTCTGGATAACCAATCCCTTAACTATGCCAGTGATGTTTTACGGCGCGTATTTACTCGGCGCTAAGATACTCGGCCATGCGCCGCAAGATTTTGCCTTTGAAGCCAGTTGGCAGTGGATTGAAGCTTCGCTTGCCACCATAGGTCCGGCGTTTTTACTGGGTTGCCTCGTGCTCGGGGTAATTTTTTCCGCAGTGGGTTATTTATTGATTAATAATCTGTGGAAATATTCGATTATGTTTAAGTGGCAAAAACGTAAGAATAAATAACCTCGCCTTTCCCACCGCTTATGCTGATGCAGTTTTAGCCAAAAGCTAATTTATCTAAGCAACAGTATAAGCGGATCAATATCTTAGCTTATTCTTCATGGCCTAATGTGCCCCCAAATCGCTCTTCTTCCATTTGGTTTATATCCTGTCGTTTTAACGTCTGTCACGCGCTCACTCCTTTCACGCTAGAGATTGTCGCTTCTCATGTTGAGCGCCATCTGTGCAGACTAAGATTGCGTCTTAAACAGACGCCGCACGAGGAATACTCATATTGGGATATATACATTCATTTTAATTGCAGCTTAAAATATCCGACAGATTTAGTCAGATACTCAAGAGCCAATTATGTTGAATATTGATGAGCCCGCACATTTACAACCACAAATCGCCTTATTTAGATTAGGCTTTCGGCCTTTTTTCCTGTTTGCGAGTTTATTCAGCGTATTGGCATTAGGGATCTGGGGAGGTTTTCTTTCAGGGATCAATCTGTTGCCGCAATCTGTTAATCCTCTTTGGTGGCACGGTCACGAAATGATTTTTGGATTTGTCTGCGCCGTGGTCGCGGGCTTTTTACTAACGGCAGTGCAAAACTGGACAGGCCAAGCTGGAATTAAAGGAACTTGGTTGTTAGGGTTGTTCAGTGTGTGGTTATTGCCACGGCTATTATTACTCATGCCGCTAGCGATTCCCTTTACGCTCATCATGTTTATCGACTTACTATTTTTGCCGCTAACGGCGTTAATACTTGCCCAAGCCGTGATCCGCGTTCGTCAATGGCGCAATTTTGTATTCATCCCCATTCTCACCTTGCTCACCCTGATGAGTGCATTGAGTTACTACGGCGTACTAACAAATCAATTTGAATGGATAAACATCGGCTTATATGGTGCGGTTGCGTTAATCAGCATCATAGTCGCACTCTTAGGTGGCCGAGTGATCCCTTTTTTCACCGAGCGCGCAACACAATGGCAGCGTCAAACTGCGATTCCAGTGCTCGAATGGCTGAGCTTTATCAGTCTCTTTGGATTAGTCATTAGCTTGATCCTACAAGAGCAAATATTGCTCCGTAGTATGGCAGGGATTGCGAGTATCGTTTTACTGCTGCGCTGGCATCGCTGGGGTTGGCATGCCTGCTGGCGCGTACCTTTGCTCTGGTCGCTGCATCTTAGCTATGTGTGTATCCCAATTGGTTTAGCACTGATTAGCTTGGGTTTCCCCTTATCCGTTGGTATGCACGCGATAACGGTTGGTGGGTTAGCTGGGATGATTTTAGCTATGATGGCGCGGGTTTCGTTAGGCCATACGGGCCGAACACTGCAACCGCCAAGCATAATGAAGTATGCCTTTGGCTTAATCCTGCTTGCGGCAGTGTTTCGAGTATTAGCAGGGATAAACCCGCTATGGTCGGCATCATTACTGCTCGCCGCCATAACATCTTGGGTCATCGCCTTCGGCTGTTTCTGTATCTGCTATGGGCCTATGTTGTGCCAAGCCAGAATTGATGGTCGACCTGGTTAGGACATGTTAATACTGAATTTGGCACTTAAATGTAGATTGAACATATCTGTGAATTAAGTCACACAGCATAACTGCGCTTTTCCCTACAAGCTGATTTTTACTGTTACTATTTAAAAAAACATCAAGTAGGGAATGCCCATGCCATTTTATCACCAATATGGTTCTAAGAGCCTCAAAGCTGTAGAACACTTAGTTCTGTTTATTATTGCCATTGCCACTATCGTCGCGATAGGCCAAGAAATTGTGCATATTGTCTCTGTCCGTATGGTTGCACTAGCGGATTTACTCCTGTTATTTATTTTCCTAGAAGTCTTAGCCATGGTGGCGAACTACTATGAATCAGGTAAGTTACCCGTGCGTATGCCACTGTATATCGCAATTGTGGCCTTAGCTCGTTACCTCATTTTAGATATGAAGAGTATGGAAGATTGGCGTATTGCTGCGATATCACTGTCGACGTTAATTTTAGCGGCAACTGTGATCGTCATTCGTTGGGGTCAATTAAAAATGCCCTATCCGAAAAACCAAGAATACGACAATTAATCAAGCACCTGAGTTGGTGCTATTGAAGACGAATTCAATAGCACCTGCTGTCCTCCTTTTAAAACTATTATCAAAGACCTAGCTTTCACATTGGTATTCTGCCAAAAAGCAATTATGCTAGTTTTACTGAGATCAATAATTTACGGGGCAATTGAGTTATGGGTGACCATACTACTGGTTTTGAAGAAAAACGCACATCACTGCGAGTGGACATGGAAGCGGAGCGTGTCGTCTTACATTGGATTGATGCACAAGGCATAAAGCAAACCGATGAAGGCGTGTGTATCGACTTAGCCAGACGCGGTATTTTATTCGATTATAAACGTCCCTTTGCACTGGGCGAACTCATCGAAGTGACCTTTAATCCCGATTCTACCCAGCAAAATACCGTCAAAGGACAAGTCTGCCGCTGCGCGAAATGCCACGACCAAAGTTACCACATTGCCATGCAACTGCTTTAATTTAACTTAATTTTCGCAGGTTTAATGGGTCTGTTCTACACTCAATGGATTGAACAAGTCATTAAGGGGCGTCACTATGATTTTGCTGGTGGGTGGTGAAAAAGGTGGTAGCGGAAAAAGTTGCCTCGCTCAAAATCTAGCCGTTTATATCAAGCAAAAATTTCAAGCAAACGTCCTTATGGTCGATTGTGATCCCCAGCGCACCACTTCAGATTGGATCCAAGCGAGAAATAATGATCCCAGTCTGCCCAGCATTAACTGCATTCAGCTTTATGGCAAAATTCGTAATGATTTACTCAGCCTCAATGAGCGTTTTGATTACGTGATTGTTGACTGTGGTGGTCAGGATAACTTGGCCATGCGCGCAGCCATGTCGGTAGCCACTTATGTTGTGATCCCCCTCAGACCCAAAAGACGCGATCTTAAAACATTACCCCACATGGAAGACATGCTCAGCACTTGTAAGATGGTGAACCCGAAAATGATCGCCACGATTGTGCTAACCCAATGCCCTGCACTTCCCACACAATTTAAGCGTATTTTAGAGGCTAAAGATGTGGTGCAATCCTTTGGATTAAGAGTGCTGAACTCCGTCACCTTTTGTCGAAATATTTATGATGACAGTGAAGAAAAAGGCTCCTCTGTGGTCGAAATCGAACCCGATGGAAAAGCCGCCGATGAGATCCGCGCTATAGCGGATGAATTATTTGCTATGCCACCAGAAAATAGCTATGAGCTTAACTGATCTTAAACGTAAGAAACCTAAGCAAATCATCAAGCCGGTTTCTGTCGATGATTTCATTGAAGATGCCAATAACTACGCCTTAGGTAAGGCGAGTTTATTAGCCGCGGCTCAGACTCAAGCGACAGTTAAGGGCTTAGATAAAAAGTCGACTAAGATGTATCGCCACGCCACCTTTACCCTGACAGAAAAGAGTATTGCCCAGCTCGATGACTTATCGAAATCCACCAGCATTGCAAAATCGCGCTTACTGCGTATTTTAATCCATGAGTTTAGTCAACTCACACCCGCGCAGCAGAACCAAATTGCCAATAAACGCCACGACGAAACCTAAGCTTCTAAGCCGATAAAGCCAAACGGTAATATTCGGTCACGCTCAATGTCTTTCTATGAGCAAACGTCTCCACACTCTAATGATTTTGTATTACGCATCTGCTCGCTTATAACAGTTACGCGATTGCCAAAATATGTATAGCCACAATCTATTAATGCTCACACTTTCTCCCCGCGGCCAGTTCAATGCCTTGGGGCGTTTCATGGAATTTACCTTTCGCTACGAGTAACTGAATTAATGCTTCAGCGCTAAGATCGGCGGCACTACAGGTGTGGTATCGAGCCGCAAAGCCAAACTTTTGTCCCATTAGGGATAATAATTCAGGCTTTATAATAGCGGTACCTTGCGCTACCATCAGCGCCATAACATCATGACCGTGAACAGAATTGGACATATGTCCTCCTAAAGATGCAATATTATTGTTCTTTATATCCTAACGGTTAAATTTGAACCCTGATCTCGCGCACAGACTTTATAATTGATACCACGGCGCTGATATCTGTGACGATAATGTGAGCCATTATGTCCTTGATCCTATTATTGACCCAACAGATGTCGCTGTACTTAGTGATCGTTTACTTAGTCAGTAAAACGCCGCTGTTTAAACTGTTTGCCGAAACCTCCCCTCGTCTGCCGCATAAGATTTTTATGTATCTGATTTTTTCGAGTTTCTGCATCATGGCCACCTATTTTGGTGAGCAAACATCAGGCGCGATTGCCAACACCCGTGCTATGGGCGCTGTATTAGGTGGATTATTAGGCGGCCCAGTAACTGGTTTTCTGGTAGGGCTAACCGGTGGCCTTCACCGCTACAGTATGGGCGGCTTTACTGAAATAGCCTGCGCCATTTCCACCACCTTAGAAGGCTTATCCGCCGGGATGATAAGCTTCTACTTAAGACGTACGGATAAAAGTGAGCTTATCTACAATCCATTACTCGTGTGCCTAGTGACTTTTTATGCCGAAATGATGCAAATGAGCATCATCTTACTGGTCGCCCGCCCCTTCGATGATGCGTGGGAATTAGTGCGCCAAATCGCGCCGCCCATGCTGTTAGTCAACTCAGTAGGAGCGGCACTCTTTATGAGCATGATCCGCGACCAAAAAACCATGTTCGATAAACTTTCCTCCAGTTTTTCAACGAAGGCGTTAAAGATAGCCGAGCGCAGTGTCGGACTCCTATCCAAAGGATTTAACGAAGAAAGCAGCAGCCGTGTGGCCCAAATCGTTATCGAAGAAACTAATGTAGGCGCAGTAGCCATCACAGACAGGGAAAAACTGTTGGCTTTTATTGGCATAGGTGCCGATCATCATCTGCCTGGTACGCCAATTTCTTCCAAGATCACCTTAGAAGCGATCAATCAAAATAAAGTCATGTTCGCCGATGGTGTTGAAATGCCCTATTCATGTTCTATTTCAAGCAACTGCCGCTTAGGCTCGAGTTTGGTGATCCCGCTGCGCAGTGATACCGAAGTCATTGGCACCATTAAACTCTATGAGCCTAAGAATAAGCTTTTTTTGAATATTAACCGCACCTTAGGTGAAGGTATTGCCCGTCTGTTATCGAACCAAATTCTTTATGGCCGATTTGAGCAGCAGCAAAATCTGCTGACTCAAGCCGAATTGAAATTACTGCAAGCGCAGGTTAATCCGCACTTTCTGTTCAATGCACTCAATACCATTAGCGCGATTATCAAGCGCGATCCCGATATGTCTAAGCAGTTGCTGCAGCAGTTATCGCAGTTTTTACGGATTAATTTAAAGCGAACGACAGGTTTAGTGACGCTCGGGGATGAGCTCGATCACATCGCGTCCTATCTCACCATTGAAAAAGCGCGTTTTATTGATAAATTACAAGTCAGTATCGCGATACCTGAATCACTCTACCATTGCAAAGTACCGGCCTTTACCCTGCAGCCGATTATTGAGAATGCGGTAAAGCACGGTACTTCGCACATGATAGAGCAAGGGCAGATTAAAGTGACGGGCAAGCTCAAAAATGATGTGTTGGAATTAGAAGTCACAGACAATGCCGGATTATATCAACCCGTTGAGGGCTCTGAAGGCCTAGGGATGAACTTAGTGCATAAACGCATTCAAAACATTTTTGGTGAGCAATATGGCGTCACAGTAGAATGCGAAGCGGATGAATTGACTCGCGTTACTATAAGATTACCCATAGAAAATACTGAGATATCCAATATGGACACCCGCTCGTGATCACTTGTTTAATTGTCGATGATGAACTGTTTGCTCGTGAAGAATTAGCCGATCTTTTGGGGCAAGAACACGACATTGAAATTGTTGGCCAATGCGCTAATGCCATTGAGGCGTTACAAAGCATAGCCAAAGACAAACCTCAGTTAATTTTTCTCGATATCCAAATGCCGCGCATTTCGGGCATGGAACTTATCGCTATGCTCGACCCCGATAACATGCCAAAGATTGTGTTTGTTACCGCCTACGACGAGTTTGCCGTCAAAGCTTTCGACAATCATGCCTTCGATTACTTACTCAAACCGATAGATGCCGAGAGACTTAGTAAAACCCTCACTCGGGTGCGTAAAAATCTAACGCCTCAAATTATGGATCCCATTACCCCAAAGCGTCTGGAACATATTCCCTGTTACAGCGGTAATAAACTCAAGGTGATTGCCATCCAAGATGTGGAATATGTGTTCAGTGACTTAAGTGGTGTTCATGTGGCCAGCGCTAAAGGCAAAGTCCATACCCAATTGACCTTAAAAGTGTTTGAAGAAAAAACCCCACTGGTGCGCTGCCATCGGCAGTATTTGATTTCACCTAAGGCAATTGCCGAAATTGAGCTGTTAGACACTGGCGCCGAAGTCACCACCCACTCTGGGGATAAAGTGCCCGTCTCACGGCGCTATCTAAAGAGCCTTAAGCAGCTGTTCGGCTTCCAATAACTCAAGCAAAAGGCCATCTTAGCAGCTATTTTTAGCCATAAGATGGCTAACAACACCCGCCGTTAACATACGCTTGCAACCACTCAAGCCCATCTATTACCGCTTACCCTGCATTTTCGACCACTCATTGAGATTGCGAAGTTTTATATCAACAACTTGTTTACACTCGCCAGAACTCAAATGGGGAGATAACAAAAATGATGTGGTTCCTACTCTGTGTCGGTCTGCTGATCGGCGGCTACTTTATCTATGGCGCCTTTGTCGAGAAAGTCTTCGGCATTAACGCTAATCGTCAAACACCTGCTTTTAGTCAGACTGATGGCGTCGATTACGTACCTATGTCTAAAGGCAAAGTTTATTTAATTCAATTACTGAACATCGCAGGCGTAGGCCCAATTTTTGGTCCTATCTTAGGTGCGCTCTATGGTCCTGCAGCTATGTTGTGGATTGTGGTTGGCTGTATCTTTGCGGGTGCTGTGCATGACTACTTTTCTGGCATGTTGTCAGTACGTAACGGTGGCCAATCTGTGCCAAACCTTGCGGGTAAATATTTAGGAAAGAGTGCCAAACACTTTATGAACGTGTTTGCTATCGTGCTGCTACTGCTAGTTGGTGTGGTCTTTATCTCAGCACCTGCAGGTTTACTGGGCAAGCTTACCGGTTGGGACGTGAGCATTTTCGTAGGCATTATCTTCGTCTACTACCTGATCGCAACTGTGGTGCCAGTCGATAAAATTATCGGTCGTTTATACCCCTTCTTCGGCGCTTTATTATTTTTCATGTCGTTCGGTCTGGCTTTCGCGATTATCCTATCAAGCGAGCACACCTTACTGCCGAACGTACAAGCGGGCGATTTCTTCCAAAACTTAAACCCAAATGACATGCCACTTTGGCCTGCGTTATTTATCACCATCGCCTGTGGCGCAGTATCGGGTTTCCATGCAACTCAATCACCATTAATGGCACGCTGCGTTGAAAACGAAACCAATGGTCGCTTCGTTTTCTTTGGCGCCATGATTGGCGAAGGTATTATTGCGCTGCTTTGGTGTGCGATTGCATTGTCATATTTCGGCGGTGTGGAAGGATTAAGCACAGGCATGTCAGGTAACCCTGCCAACGTCGTCTATGAGGCTTCTACCGGTCTTTTAGGTGCTATTGGTGGCTTTATGGCAATCCTAGGTGTGATTATTCTGCCGATTACTTCAGGTGATACGGCTTTCCGCTCTGCGCGTTTGATTCTGGCTGAGTTTTTCAACATGCCACAAATCTCACTGCCAAAACGCTTAGTGTTAGCTATCCCACTGTTTGTTATCGGCGGTATGTTGACTCAAGTGGATTTTGGTGTCATTTGGCGCTACTTTGGTGTGGCAAACCAAACCACTGCGGTATTAATGCTGTGGACAGCTTCGGCTTACTTGTTACGTCATAACAAACTGCATTGGATTGCGACTATCCCAGCGATGTTTATGACCACTGTGGTCATCACCTTCCTACTGAACTCGTCAACCTTAGGTGCAGGCTTACCTATGACGGTATCAACTATAGCAGGTGTCGTCACCACCTTAGTGATTACAGCGCTGTTGATTGTTAAAACCAAAGGTAAAGGTGAGATTGATTTACCGGTAGAAACTGAGCTTAAAGAAACAGCCAAAGACTCATAAAACAGTCCGAATGACCAAGCTAAAACAGGCGCTTTATTGCGCCTGTTTTGATCATATCACTCCACTAGTAATTGCCATCACAGGTTTACGCTAGCCAGATATTCAGGCTTGACTCGATACCATTGCACACTGTATCAGGCATACAAAACTGCTATACTCCCGCCATAGCACACTGCAACATGCATAATATGAATCAATTGAATAACCCGCTCCACGGCATTAAACTGGAAACGATCATCACTTACTTAGTCGAGAAATACGGCTGGGAAGAATTAGGTGAGAGAATTAATATCCGCTGTTTTACCCACGATCCCAGCATCAAATCCAGTTTACGTTTTTTAAGAAAAACAGAGTGGGCACGGGATAAAGTCGAATATCTTTATTTAAAAGCCAACAAATTACCCTTACCGCCACCTAAAGCCGAAGCGAGTCAAACCGCTAAGAAGCCTGTGGCAAAAATCACAACTAAAAAAGCGACTCAAACCACGACAGACAAGCCAGCTAAAAGCGAGAAATCCAGCTCAGATGGCAAAGTAAACAGCCATATTTGGGGTAACAATTAATCCTAGGCCGCTGCTGCCATAAAGCGTAAACAGCCCTAGAATCAGGGCTGTATTGTTATAATAAATCAATAATGTATCGATTTTACTAACCTATTTACACTAATCCACACCTTTAATTTAATTGTGGCTAATAGCGTTTACTAAGAGGCTGTGAGCCATGAGCAAGCACTCTTTTTGGCTGAGCGACAAAAAGTGACTTCAGTTTTCAAATTGATGGCCGATAGAAGTGGAGCATGATCCAAATTTTCATGAATGGAGTGTTAAATGAACATTAATGGAATAAACAGTAACGCAACTGGCTCAGGTTTCACCGCCGTATCAAGCGCATATATCGCAGCGACACCATCCGCAATAAAAACACCTACGGCGAATAGTGAGTCCACTGACTCACAAGATACCCAAGAGACAGTCTCCATTTCTAATGCGGGCCGCGCGGCTTTATCCAACGACTTCGGAGCCCCTTTAAGAGAGAAAGCCTTGGCTAAAAAAAATGAAACTGAAATCACAACAACAGAAGAGGAACCCCTAACGTTAATTGACGAACAAATCAAAAAGATAAAAGAGCAAATCAAAGAATTACAAGAGATGCTAGCCAAGCTTAAGGGAGATGACTCAGAAGCTGCAGATCAGCAACGTAAGATGCTGCAAGAACAAATAATGTTACTTAGTGGTCAAATCGCCACCTTGTTGGATAAAAAGATGCAAGATGCTAAAAAGTCAGATTAACTAAAGATAGTTTAGTTACCAAGCCTGTACAAAATCAACCGACAATTATTCACCCGCTTTGCTTAGATAGGAAAACTGAACATCAAACGCCAAATATTCAAGCCATCGCCACGCCGGTAGCTGAATCCAATACGATCAACACCCAGCAATTCGCCCCCAAGGGGCTTAGAAAACGCGAGGGAAAAACCGGCCTCATAGCTGCCAGAAACTATGGTGTCTTGCTCTATCTCGCTGATAAATCTGAGTTCATTGAAATACCAATAACCCACAACAAAGACCCTTGGTTGCACCTGCAGATCCCACCATTGCCAGCGCGGCGCTAATCCTAAATCCACGCCTGTTTGTAACACCGCAAATTGATCGGCAAACTTGCCATAATGCTCACTGTACCCAGCGAAACGTAATCTCGACACCCACACCGCATCTTGCCCTGCTAGGGTAAAATCATACAAACTGCTGATCCCAGATGCGATAATGGCAACGTTATCGTTTTTATCGAAGTTTGTACCAAAGCCGATATCTAAATACCCTTCCATTCGAGTGTTTTCGCTCGCTTGCCAATGATGCTCAAAACCTGGGGTAATGGTCATAGTCCCTATCGATGACGGTAACTCACCTTCAGTGATATCTTTGGCTAAATAATCAAAAAATCCAAAGGAGATAGGTAAACGTAACCAAGTCTGGCTACCGCTGTCTTTCTTCAAATCAAAACTTAGCGGAATACTAACGACGGTCGCATTTTGGTTGGCGGAGCGATACACTCCAGTACCGAGATAACTTCCAAAGGCGTAAACAGAGTTGGGATTACTGCTCGACTCTATCGGATTGCTACCATTGGCATTACTGCTCGGCGCATGACTGATAGAAACAGGAACGACAGGCACGCCACCATCATTTGCTTGAGACGCAGATGTAAATGTCGCAGATGCGAACGTATTTGCGGGGGATGTACTATTGGCGAAAACGTCAGAAACAATGCTCAGTAACACTAAGCAAATTAACGACAAACATAATGGCAACCGACTGAAAAAATGGCTCAATTGACTTAAACCTTACTCATTTCTGACTCAATCGGTCGACCCATCATAAATACAAAGCTACTTATTTTCATCCATAAAATGATATTCAGACATCATGTGTCCAAGCTCAGTGGATTTGGTCTTTAAGTAGGCTTCGTTGTAACGATTCTTACCAACTTGCAGCGGTACGCGTTCAACCACTTCGATGCCAAATTCCTTCATCGCTTTTACTTTGCGAGGATTATTGGTCATCAAGCGCACATGCTTCACGCCTATCTGTTCTAGCATAGGTTTGATCATGTCATATTTACGCATATCGGCCTCAAAACCTAACTGCTCGTTGGCCTCAACTGTGTTGGCACCTTTATCTTGCAACTCGTAGGCGCGTATTTTATTCAACAAACCAATGCCACGGCCTTCTTGACGCAAATAGAGAATAAAGCCAGTACCCGTTTCCGCAATATTTTGCATGGCAGCTTGTAACTGAAAACCACAGTCACAACGCAAGCTAAATAACGCATCGCCAGTTAAACACTCGGAATGAATACGGCCCAACACAGGTTCATCCGCACTGAGCGTACCGAATGTGAGCGCAACATGCTCTTTGCCTGATTCGGTATCTTCAAAACCATGCATGGCAAACACGCCCCAAGGAGTGGGTAACTTTGACGTCGCGACATATTTTATCGACATACTTAACCTTAACGACAACTCTCATTCCATGAGAGGAATAAGATCCCTAGAAACAAACGAGGATTAGGCACTTAGCCAACTAAGCGCACTATTCTAAAGTGTTTTTGAACAATCCAGAAATACTTTAGTGTTTTAATCAACTAAACCAAACATGAATGTCTTTTCGATGGGCAGCACGAAGGAATGGATTAAAACGAAGCAGTGCATAAAGTACAAGGAGCACAAACACGCGATCGACACTCGATCCCGTGCCAGTGACATCCTATCCCACATTAAAATTTTGCGGGTGCGTATCCAGTCACTTCCGTTAGCCCCATTTCACGGCCGATTGCTGTCATTGGGTGGATGACCACAAGCCCTTTGACAGACTTTTTCAGTTTACCCATGTCCGCTTGTTCTGCTTTTGTCAAAGCACGATGGAAAGGCAAACCTTTGATATCTGACCCTTGCTTATTCAATAAGCGGGTTTGTTGGCCTTTTACACTACCAATTTGCTTAGTGACTGCAGCAATTTCACGTTTGAACTGGGCAATAATGACGTCATCGCCTCGTTGTTCAGCCGCAGCAAGTTTACGACGAAATTTATCTAGTTTATCGTTAAGCTGCTGCAGTTCTTGCTTTAAATTCATTCTGTTACCTTAAATTACCTAAGTTAGCCACAGTAAAATCTTAGCCTGATTATGCTAGCGTCTGTGTCAAGGCCTGAGATTATAGCAGCAAGTTACAGATCCTCGTTACCGCTTTTATAACAAACGAATGATCTGATTGCTGCTACCGCGAAATACGAGACTCGGATCGGCAAGACTTTGTTCAAATTTTCCATCCACCAGCACATCAATATAGGCTAGCACGGCGCGCTGTTCATCACTCAACTCATCGAGTACATAACCCGTCCACAGCCAAATATCTTTACCCGCACACTCAGCCTTGACTCGTTTGACGAGCGTCAAAATGGCACTGAGATTGACAGGCAATAAAGGATCGCCGCCCGAAAGCGATAAACCACGGCGCACAATCCGCTGATCATTGAGATCGGCAATAATCCTATCTTCCATCGTCCTATCAAACACATGCCCAGAACGAGGATCCCAAGTGCTTTGATTATAACAACCGCGGCATTGGTGCTCACAGCCAGAAACAAACAAGGTCGCACGGGTACCTGGGCCATTGACCACATCGATAGGAAAATATTGATGGTAATTCATTGATGGTCACTCACAGTGCATTTCATCTTTTAACATTGGTACTTATCCCATAGCACCATTTATGCCACGTGATGCCACGGAATAAGTCTAACAGGCAGAATAAGGTAATAATGTTACAAGTGTTTGATCCTACGTTTTACTTCTTCTTGCTTACCATAATTAAAGGGCCGCGCATCAGGGCTGCCTAAGTAACCGCACACACGGCGCGTCACTGACACCCGACTTGGCTCATGGTTGCCACACTTAGGGCAAGTGAATCCTTTGCTAGTACAGCTAAATTCGCCAGTAAAGCCACAGTCATAACATTCGTCGATTGGCGTGTTCGTGCCATAGTAAGGCACGCGGCTATAGCTATAATCCCAAACGTTTTCAAGCGCTTCGAGATTATGCTGCATGTTGGGGTATTCGCCGTAACAAATAAAGCCGCCGTTCGCAATTGCGGGATATGGCTGTTCAAAATCAATTTTATCGTAGGGATTTACGCTTTTTTCCACATCGAGGTGGAAACTATTCGTGTAATACCCCTTGTCCGTCACCCCTATGACTAGGCCAAATTGCTTCGCATCCAGTTTACAAAAACGGCTGCAAAGACTCTCGCTTGGCGTGCTATACAGACTAAAGCCATAACCTGTTTCAGCCTTCCACGCATCCGTGGCGGCTTTAAGATAAGCCACAATAGCGACGGCTTTGTCCCTTAATTGTGCATCGTCAAATACATGGGTTTGGGTGCCATAGAGTGCATTCATGGTTTCATGCAGGCCAATGTAACCGAGTGAAATCGATGCGCGTCCATTTTTAAAGATTTGCGCCACATCTTCATCAGCGCGCAAACGCACACCACAGGCACCTTCCATATAGAGGATAGGTGCCACGCGGGCTTTAACACCGTTCAGTCGCTCAATACGGGTATCCAGCGATTTACGGGCTAAGACTAATCTGTCATCTAAAAGACGATAAAACTCCGCCTCATCGCCCTTCGCTTCCAAGGCAATCCGCGGCAAGTTTAAGCTCACTACCCCAAGATTATTGCGCCCTTCATGCACGAGTTCGCCATTTTCCTCATAGGTGCCTAAAAAGCTGCGGCAACCCATTGGGGTTTTAAATGAACCGGTCACTTTCTCGACTTGCTCGTAGTTGAGGATGTCGGGATACATGCGCATTGTTGCGCATTTGAGCGCCATCTGTTTTACATCGTAATTGCAATCGCCCGCTTTATGATTAATGCCATCACGAATCGCAAACACTAGCTTAGGGAATACTGCAGTCTTGCGATTTTTACCCAATCCCGCCATCCGCACTTTGAGCATTGATTGCTGAATTAAGCGCGATTCCCACGAGGTGCCTAATCCAAAGCCAAAAGTCACGAACGGTGTTTGACCGTTGGCAGTGTGTAAGGTATTAACCTCATATTCCAAAGATTGAAATGCATCGTGACATTCTTTTTCAGTTTGTGCCGTAGCGAAGGCTTTGGCGTCAGTAATCTTCCAATTCAGGGCGATTTGATAGTGTTTGTCGTAGCTCTTAGCGACAAATGGTGCTAACACCTCATCGATACGATTAATAGTTGTGCCGCCATAGATATGGCTCGCCACTTGGGCAATGATCTGTGCGGTCACTGCTGTCGCCGTTGAAATTGATTTAGGGGTTTCAATTTCGGCATTGCCCATTTTAAAGCCGTGGGTCAACATGCCAGCTAAATCAATCAACATGCAGTTAAACATCGGGAAAAATGGCGAGTAATCTAGGTCGTGGTAATGGATCTCGCCCGCTTCATGGGCGGCGACCACATCCTTTGGCAAGATATGACTCTTGGCATAATGTTTAGCAACTATGCCCGCGAGCAAATCCCGCTGAGTGGGGATAACTTTCGAATCTTTATTGGCATTTTCATTGAGTAAGGCCGCATTGCTTTGCTCGACTAAACCACGGATTTCGAGATTGAGTTTACTGGTCGCTTCACGGCACACATCTCTGTCGTGACGGTATTCGATATACACTCGCGCTAATGATTTATACGGCCCTTCCATCAACAAGTTTTCAACCGCATCCTGCAAATGATGGATATCAACTTCGGTTAAGGTCGCGACACTTTGACTGATACACGCTGCCACTGTCGCTGCATAGTCGCCATCCTCTATTCCAACTGAGTTTGCAGCGGCATTCACTGCATCCCTTATCCTTGTTTCATCAAAAGGTGTGCGGCAACCATCACGCTTAATTACGACTGGCATTGTTCAGTTCCTCTCCATCTCGCCTAAAAATTAACACTACATCTAGTGATTTTAAAAGAATAAAACACAATATGTAGAGCATTAGGCTATAACGACGATGAAGCGTCCATGATCCAGATCATAGTTTTTAGGAAGAAATAAAAGAACAAACCAGAACTGCAGCTAGGTCCAATTATCTGAAAATTGCGCCTTGACCTGCTGATTAAACCCAGCTAGTTGATGCCTGAAATCAGTGATAATCAAGCACCAAAGCTCAAGATTAACGCTTAGAGAGTGCGAGATAACTACTGAGTTGGCCCGATGCCGACTGATGCGAGCCCATAGACGAAGCGAGTTGCATCATAGATTTAAGCCCCTGCCATTGCTGCTTTTGGGTATCCGTTAGTGGTGGCTCGGAGTTTAAATAATCCGTTAACTGGCCAAGGACTTTGGTGGCTTTTTGAGCGAGCACCGGCGACTGAGCATCATCCATATTGGTCAAAACGTTTTTCGCATCGACCAAGGTATTGATAAGGGGGTTGTTCGGTGATTTTTTGGCTAATGATTTGAGCTCATCATCTAAGAAATCTTGCAGCGACTGCTTGCTCGGGGTGGTTGTGCTCGGAACTGTAATACCGTTTTTTGATAAACGCTCAAGCTGTACGTCCGATAAAATGCCGTCCTTTTGTAAACGTGACACTAATGCGGGAATATCGGCGACACCAAATTTGCCATCGGCAAAAAAATCCTTCGCCATCGACTGAATTTTCTGTGCACGTTGCGCCCGTGGCGACAGCGCTATCTCATCGGCTTTACCAGTGTCGGGTTTAGCGGCATCCGACTGAGTTTTTTTGGTCTCTGTGGTCGCATCGGTTTTAGCCGTACTCGTCTTTTGGCTATTGGCACCATAGGCATCGGCGATGCTGGTACTGCTACGATTAAGATTGAAGGCGTTTAAAATAGAATTCATCATCAATAATTCGGCGTCTAAGATTCAATGACGGTTTTAAAGCAAAAACTAAGCCAATCAAGTATTAATCTTTGCAGAACCTGAATTATCGGGTAGCGAACAGCACCAGTAGCTTTATCTCTAGGACTGTAAATCTTCAATAAGGGCAAGACATTGCCGCCTCAATAAATCGAGTGCCTCGGCATCCATCTGCACTTTATTCAGCAAAGTTTGCTTCAAGGCTAGGGCTTCATGCTTAATCGCCTCTCCCTGAGCCGTCAGAGTGATCAATTTTTTCCGCTCATCTTCAACGCAGGCCAAACGCGTGATCAAGCCTTTTACCTCTAACCGCTTGACGATTGGCGTTAGGGTTCCCATATCGAGTTTAGTCGCCATTGATAGCTGGGTTTGGCTACAGCCATTTTGACGCCACAGGGTTTGCATCACCAGATATTGAGGGAAAGTTAACTCGTATGCCTCGAGTAAAGGCCGATAAGCGCGCACTAAGGCATTACTGGCAGAATATAGCGCGAAGCACACATTGTCAGATAAACACAGTGCATCACTTGGCGCTAGGCTTTGTGGCTCTGGGTTTAGAAGCTCTGGATTTTGACTCTGGTCTGTAGATCCAAGCTCTGGGTGAGATAAACAATTTTGCACGTATAAGCGCCTGTCATTCAAACATAGCGCTATCTTATCCGATCCGCTCAATCGCATCTAGTTTGCGCGCAAAGTATTTGCATTGTGTCATGAAGCCACGTACAGTTGACGCAGTTAGTTTGCGCACAAACAAAAGGTTAATTTTTATGAATAGCACTATTACCCAAACCCGTGAAATCCATTTAGCCAGTCGCCCTGAAGGCATGCCTACGGCAGAGAACTTTGCTTTAGTAAATCAATCCTTATCATCGCTCACCGATGGCCAAGTGTTGATTAAAAACCTGTGGATGTCGGTCGACCCTTATATGCGTGGCCGCATGGTAGATCGTAAGAGTTATGTTCCGCCCTTCGCCTTGAATCAAGTCTTAGAAGGCGGCGCGATTGGTGAAGTTATCGCGTCTAAAAACAGTGATTTCCCAGTAGGCACTAAAGTCAGCAGCATGTTAGGTTGGCGCGAGCACGCCGTCACCGATGCGGCTGGACTGACCGCTCTGCCGCAAACTGAATTAGACTGCTCACATTTTCTCGGCGTGATTGGTATGCCCGGCATGACAGCGTGGACGGGACTGACTCGCATCGCAGATTTAAAAGCGGGTGAAACCCTGTTTGTTTCTGCTGCATCAGGCGCAGTTGGCAGTGTTGCTTGCCAGATTGGTAAACTGATGGGGGCTCGCGTAATCGCCTCTGTGGGTTCAGATGAAAAAGCGGCATTGCTGCAAAGCTATGGTGTTGATGCCATCATCAATTACAAAACCTGTGGCAATCTCACCCAAGCGCTCACAAAGGCCGCGCCAGAAGGGATTGATGTGTACTTTGAAAACGTCGGTGGCGAGCACTTAGCCGCAGCGCTGAGCAATATGAAAGATCATGGTCGTATCGCCGTTTGCGGTATGATTTCGCAGTACAACGACACAGCACCAACACCTGGTCCAGACAACTTGGCCCTGATAGTGATGCGTAAACTTAAACTAGAAGGTTTTATCGTATCCGAACATTGGGCGCATTATCCTGAGTTTGCCGCTAAAATGGCTCAATGGTTAGCTGAAGGTAAAGTCAAAGCTGAACAAACCATTTATCAAGGGCTTGAACAAGCACCGGATGCCTTTATCGGTCTGTTTGAAGGCAAGAATCGCGGTAAAATGTTGGTAAAATTGGCGTAAATCGCCATCAAAGTGACATAAACGCTCTGTTTAGATAACAAGACTCAGCTTTAGATAGCAAACAGTCGGTGTAACACGAGTTGTACCGACTGTTTCTATTTGATAGTCAACTGCTTGTCTTTTAACCTTTAACGGATTAACCCTTCCACATCGCAGCTTCAATCAAATGTGCCACCTTCTCCACAGCGGCCTCGCCTGCGGCAATCGCTTCATCGGCACGGTGAAATTCCATAGTACCGATATTACCGACCTCAGGCACAATACAAATATCTGGCGGATCGCCCATCAAGCGTGCCCGTTTATGTCTTTGCTCTAAAATGCCCATTGATTGCGACATCACGGCAATCATGCCAGGATTCGATTTAGTGCCAAGCGAAAACTTATCGGTAAGATTGCTGACATAATCTCGGCCACGGGCAAACAAATCCATAAATCCGGTTTCTTGTCTTGCAGATGGATCCATTTCAGGTTCCGTTATCTTTTGACTCGTCATGTTCACCGGCAATACTTGAATACGGCCGGAATGATAGCCATATAAATCCACAGCAATCACCAGATCAACGCCCATGGCACGACTAACAGAAACAGGCACTGGATTCACCACAGCACCATCAACGAGCCAGCGGTCTCCCTGTTTTACGGGCGCTAAAATCCCCGGCATGGAACAAGACGCGCGCACAGCTTGACGTAAATCCCCTTCCGTAAACCATATTTCCTGCCCCGAATACAAATCGGTCGCCACCGCGGCAAAGGGACGATTGAGGTTCTCAATATTCACATCCCCTATCCGAGCTTGCAGCACATCAAATACCTTATCGCCGCCAATAAGCCCGCCTTTACGCCATCGTATATCCATCAAGCCGAGCACGTCCCAGCTGGAGAAACTCCGAACCCATTCTTCTAATTCAGGTAAATGGTCATGGGCGTACGCGGCGCCCACTAAAGCGCCCACCGAACATCCCGCAACTTTATCGGGTTTGATCCCCATGGCGGCAAGACCATTCAACACGCCAATGTGCGCCCAACCTTTCGCAGCGCCACTGCCCAAGGCAATACCCACCGAAGGGGTTGTTCCGTTAGCCATAATCATTCTCCTGTTACACTACCCGCTACACGATAACGTAAAATCCTTCCAAATCCACTGTCAATTAGTGAAACCAAGACAATTAAGTTCTTGTAACGTCAATGTAAACAAATGCAGGCAACAGAGTGTAAATGACACACTCTGGCGATAAATCCATGTATGAAACAGAGATAATCGCCGATGTGGATAGCTGAGTTAGGGCGATTAAGGCTATAATCTGCCCTTACTAAGATTTAGGGGATATACCTTTGCAATTTACCGATTTTTCTCTGGACCAGCGTCTGCTTCAAAGCATAAAACATATGGGGATCACAGAACCCACCGCCATCCAGGAACAAGCACTGCCTATCGCATTGGCAGGTAAAGATTTAATGGCGTCATCAAAAACGGGCTCAGGTAAAACCTTAGCGTTTTTGTTACCCGCATTGCAAAGAGTCATTTCTACCCGCTCACTGTCAAAACGCGATCCTAGAGTATTGATTTTATTACCGACTCGCGAACTAGCACATCAAGTGTACAGTCAGCTTCGCCTGCTAGTCGCCAACACCCAATACAAGGCCATCAGCGTTCTGGGCGGGGAAAACTTTAACGATCAAGCTAAAGCCTTAGCAAAAGAACCGCATTTTATTGTCGCAACGCCAGGTCGTATCGCCGATCATCTCGAGCAAAAACATCTATTTCTAAATGGGTTAGAGTTACTCGTGCTCGATGAAGCCGACCGCATGTTGGATTTAGGCTTTGCACCGCAGTTAAAAGCCATCAACGATGCAGCCGATCATAAACGTCGTCAAACGCTGATGTTCTCTGCCACGTTAGATCATGACGAAATCAATGATATCGCGGCAACACTGTTAAAAAATCCAGCGCACGTAGCAATTGGCGCGGCACACTCTGAGCATAACGACATTCATCAACGTATCTTTTTATGTGACCACTTAGACCATAAAGAAGCGTTATTGGCTCGTTTGCTGAAAGATGAAACCCATAAGCAAGTGATCATCTTTACCGCGACTCGACCAGATACTGAGCGCTTAGCCGCTAAGTTAACAGCACAAGGTTTTGCAACCGCAGCACTCAGCGGTGATTTAAAGCAAGCAGCACGCAACCAAATCATGGACCAATTTGCCCGTGGTCAACAACAAGTTCTCGTGACGACCGATGTCGCCTCTCGTGGTCTGGATTTGCTTAATGTGTCTTTGGTCGTCAACTTCGACATGCCTAAATTTGCCGAAGAATACGTGCATCGTATCGGTCGTACTGGCCGTGCTGGCGCAAAAGGTGATGCGATATCGCTCGTCGGACCTAAAGATTGGGACAACTTTAAGAAAGTCCAAGTATTCCTTAGAAAGACCTTTGAGATCAGTACGATTCCAGGTCTAGAAGCTAAATTTAGTGGCCTAAAAAGTAAAGCCAAACAGACACCAACAAAACGTGTTGCTAAAGCCGAGCTAGCTAAAGGTAAGAGCAAAAGAACTAAAGCATCCACACCAGCACCGTCACGGGATAAGCGTTTTATCACGGGCGTGGACATTGGCGATGCACCCATGCGTAAAAAACCTGCTGCGGCGCAATTGCTGCAAGACAATGATACAGAAGAAGTTTAGAACGAATTAAAGAATACATGCCGGTGGATTTAACATCAGATTTTATTTCTGATACCCAATACATTGGCTGAACGAATACTGGGAATTGACGTACTTAAGTGCATCAGCCTGTCGCCAAGAGAATCAAAAGTACAGGGTAAACACTGATCCTCGCGTCATTTCCAGCTACAATAGCGCTATTATCGATATTTTGAAGGTGTAACATGAGAGTTTGTGGTGTTGAATTAAAAGGTGGCGAAGCCATTATCAGTTTATTGAGCTATGAAGGTGAAACCTTCAATGTGCCAGAATGCCGTAAGGCGTCTTTCACCGTTTCCCAATCTGCTACCACAGAAGCTATTCGTGAGTTTCACTTCGCTTTTCATAAGCTTATGCAAGATTATTGCGTCGATGAAGTTGTCATCATTGAACGTGAGCAAAAAGGTAAATTGGCGGGTTCTGCTACAAGTTTTAAACTTGAAGCCGCGATTCAATTAGGTGAATTACCTGTCAGCTTACTGTCTCCTGTCACTATCAAAGAGCAAAACAAGCGCAATCCACCACAGGTTGATTTCGATAGTTTAGATCTTAAAAAAGTGCAGCAGTTAGCTTTCGAAGCCGCTTACGCCCAGCAAAATCGCCGTATTTTCGGCAAAGTTTAAGTAATGCGATAACTCAGGCTCCGAAATCATTCGGAGCCAAATTCCCTATGAATCCATTAAAATACTTAAGCGGTTACAGCCCAGATATTCAACAGCAGGTACAGCAACATCTTGATGCTGGCACATTACCTAAGCTACTGTTGAAACGTCATCCTGTCATACATAACGTCCGCAGTGATAAAGCGCTGTACGACTACACCCAAGCGATTAAAAACCAATTTTTACGCCAGTCGTCCCCGCTCTCAAAAGTGATCTTTGATGACAAAATTAACATTAGTCATCATGCACTTGGCTTACATTCCTACGTTGCACGAGTTCAAGGCAATAAAATCAAAGCTAAGAACGAAATTCGCATTTCTTCACGTTTGAAGCGTGTACCTGAACCCTTATTGCGTATGGTCGTTGTACACGAATTAGCCCATTTAAAAGAAAAAGATCACAACAAGGCTTTCTACAATTTGTGTACTCATATGGAGCCGGATTATCACCAGTTTGAATTTGATTTACGCTTATTATTGACCTGTATCGACGCCAACATATCCCCTTATTCCGCAGATAAAGCCGACACTTGACCTTAGTACATTTTTTACCCACAACTTGACTGATAATAATTTTCATTTAGAATATTGAAGTATCTCACGCTGCAGAATTCAGTAACGACAATGACGAAACAGAATATCGATAAACTTTTAAGCAAGTGGTGTAAAAAGCAAGCGAAAAAGTTACTCAAGGCACAGACGAAAACTGTTTCAAGTTCAGGAAAAGCGATTCCATCCTTATCTCGTCTGCACACGCTTACCGATAAATCGTTGACGAATAAAAAAGCTCAGCGCAAGCACCTCACCAAATTACTCACGAAGCACATTTCACAGCAAGAATTTGCCCATAGCAATAAATCCGCACTCAAGAAACAGTTAAAGCTAGCAAAGGCTAAGTTTATTGCCGCTAATGATGCAACATTTTCATCAACTATGATTACTCGGCTTACTCCTCTACCCACAGAACACAGCTTTGCATTACGTCCTTTTAAAAAGTCTCCCTGCGGTGGTTGCCCCGCCCTAAAAGGTAAACTGTGTAAGTGTGCATTAAAAATGATGCAAAGACGCCAAGCAAGCTGATAGGCGTCATTTAGCGCTACGTATTCGTTTCTGTTCAGCCCCAAATATCAGTTTGTATAAGAGTAAAGTGTTAGCTTTAAAAGTTATCAGCTGCCTAATTGTGCTCTTATTGTCCAAGAGAATAACTTGCTAAAACACGCTAACTGAAATTCCTCAGAACCGCTCCATTTATCCCCCGAGTTTTTATCGCCACAACTACGCATTGAATAAATATTAAGCTTTCATGTGACTCAGAATCATACACGTAATAACTGAAAAATAACGACATCCAGAAGGATCATGGAAATAAAAAAATGCCGATGAAATTTACATTTCATCGGCATTAATAAAATCTTTAAACACTTATTCAGACTTGGCGAGATTAACTCTATTAGCCAAGGTTCATCATAGCTTCACGACTCTTCACCATATTGGTAAATGTGCGTAAGTCTTGATTGGCTAACTTACTAGACATAGGAATATCCGCTTTCAATGGGTCAACAGGTTTGCCATTGATATGGAATTCATAATGTAAGTGTGGGCCCGTTGAGCGACCAGTATTTCCTGATAAAGCAATAACTTGGCCTCGTGTTACTCGTTGACCTTTACGCACAAGCGACTTAGATAAATGCAGATAACGGGTACGATACTTACCGCCGTGGTCAATCACAATATACTTACCAGCGAACTGGTGATCAGTCACTAAACTAACAACACCATCACCTGGAGCAATCACTTTAGTTCCGATAGGCACTGAAAAGTCGGTTCCGTTATGGGGTGAAATACGGCCAGTAATTGGATGCTTACGATAAGGGTTAAAACGGGAACTCATGCGCGGTTGTTTAGCTAATGGATAACGCTGGAACGCACGTACTAAACTCTGGCCCTTGGCATCGTAATAACTGCCGTCTGTAT
Organism: Shewanella hafniensis; assembly: GCF_019655335.1. Lineage (GTDB taxonomy): Bacteria > Pseudomonadota > Gammaproteobacteria > Enterobacterales > Shewanellaceae > Shewanella > Shewanella hafniensis. The sequence goes on along the minus strand of NZ_BPFD01000008.1, from coordinate 6,404 downwards.
ATTGAAATGCACTAATTTCAGAACGACCAGTTTTAATACTCACGCCTAAAATTTGGCTACTGCCCGTCGCTTCACCTTCAACATATTGATCATTTACCAAAACAGAGAATTTATCGCCAACACGTAAATCACGCGCGAAATTCAATTTTTCTTTGAGTAAATCTTCAATCCGCTGAATGTCTGCCGCAGCTAAGCCCATTTTTTGTGCAGAGACGTAAAATGAACCTTTAATATCGCCAGATATAATACGATTTTGCCAAACACCTTCAACGTTGACTTCTTCAACATTAAAACTGCCATCTTCATAACGCGTAAACACCACTTGGCGAGCGGCGTTAAAATAAAGTTCTAATTTCTGTAATTGGCCTTCGTTATCGAGCCAAAATTGCATTCTGTTACCGGGCAATAAGGTATCGAGAGCCAAAATATTTAAATCAGCTTCTAACACCTTATACATGGTCTGCTGATCAACACCCGCTTTCGAAAATAACCCACTTAAGGTATCACCAGAAACAATAATTCGCTCAAACTGAGGCGCGTTATTAATAAGAGTCGCTTGGTCTTGAACTTCAGGTTCAGAAACTTGAGGGAGAATATTTTCAATATCGAGGACAACTGGGATACGCTGAGCAGTAGGCACAACATGACCATTATTCGGCATTAGCATAGCAGCGCCAATCAACAAACCACCCATTAATAGAATGTTTTTTTGGGTCGATGATAAGTTCTGCAAACGGGTTTGCGATAAGTTGATAAAGTTGGGTTTGCCTGTCTGCAACGCTTTTCACCTTTCGTTAACTTTGCGTTTTATTTTTGAACCAGTCCCTATTAGGGAAGCCCGAATTTTTTCCAACTTATCCCAAAAATCCCATTATGACAAATGCTATTTCGTACTTTTACCTGACTATTAACAAGAAACATGCGTCAGTTAGCATTTTCAACTGACTTTGTGGACATTATCCTAATGTTAAACACGCAGGTGTCACAATAAATAACATATATAAAACAGAATGTTATTTATCGTACACAGAGAGAACGAGCGACTAAGGCAAAACTATCGTCATTTCGCTCCCATGTGAGGTTTTATTGATGTCGATGCGCGTATTTATCTGCTCTTTCATCTCAGAAACGTGCGAGATCACCCCTATCATGCGCCCCGAAGACTGCAGATCCATCAAGGTTCGAATCGCCAATTCCAATGAATCCTGGTCTAAACTGCCAAAGCCTTCATCGATAAATAAGGTGTCGAGTTTTATCCCTCCCGCATAAGCTTGCACCACATCGGATAGCCCTAACGCCATGGACAAGGCCGCCATAAAACTTTCGCCGCCGCTTAAGGTTGCCACAGGACGCACTTTTGAGGTGTAGGCATCTTCAACTTCTAACTCGAGCCCAGACGCCTTGTTACCCTTTGCTCTATCTTCCTTACGCAGCAAGCGATAACGTCCCTTACTCATCAGATGCAGCCTATGGCTCGCTTCGAGTAGCACATCGTCGAGCAGTACGCTTAATACAAAACGCTGCAAACTGATCTTATTGCCTGTTTTCCCATTCGCCACATCGGCAAGCGTGCCGATAACCGCATACTCATCCTCTAACGCCTTCGCTTTCGTGTCTGCAATACTCAACTGAGTTTGGGTTTGTGTGAGTAATACGCTGCAAGTGTGAAGCAACTGCCATGCCTGCTCTGCTGAGTGTAATGCTTGCTGCGCCGACTCAAGCTCGGCAGCGAGCTTAATGCTATCGGGCGGCACTTTATCCTTAAGCTTAAGCGCTAACTGTTCACACTGGGCCTTAGTCAAAGCGCTGCGCTGCTGGTAAGCCTCAATCTCGCTGGCTAATGCATGCAGTTGATCTTCATCCAGCATGGCCGCAAATAAGGCCAGTTGGTCGGTAAATCCCGCTGCGACTAATTGCTGATTGAGTTGCTGCTGGGCACGCGTTTGCTGGGCTAATGCCGCCTCAGCGGTATTTTCGGCACCATTCAATGCTGCTTTAGCTGCAACAAAGGTTTGCCCCGTTTGTTGCTGAAGCGCCCTCACCTCAGCAATCTGTTGTTTGATCTGGTTTATCTGTTGCTGGTTTTGCGTCATAGCAGCAGTTAATGCCTCAAGCGTTGCAAGCGCAGGCGGGACGCTTTGTTGCATATGTGCTAACTGCCCCTGCAATAAATCCACTTTAGATTGCAGCGCACTATCTTGTGTTTGTCCTTGCTCCAGCTTTTGTTGCAGATGCGTTTCCTGCGCGTGCAACAAGACAATTTCTTGCTGTAACTGCTGCAAATCTTGATGAGCTTGCTCAGCTTGTCTGAGTGCGAAAGCGTATTGCGACAAGGTATGCGCATGTTCATCTAACGACATATCAACCGCAGTGCCCAATTGGGCCGCGAGTTCTTGCGCTTGTTGCTGCAAGGTTTCTAATTGAGTCTGTAATCCGCGATATTCCGCTCTGGCTTTGCTCAGGACTTCTTGGGCCGTTGTTTCAGCGTTTTGGGCCAATTGCAGCGCTTCATCGCTTGGGAGCGGCTCTTGGCTCTGTGCTGGCTGTGGATGGGTTTGGCTGCCACAAACAGGGCAAGGTTCATCTTGCTGTAATTGCCGCGCTAAAATGGCTGCCTGTCCTTGGTGCCAAGTCATTAATAAGGCTTTATGTGCAAATTGTGCTTGCTGATGCTGGGCATTGAGCTGTTGTCCGTGCGCTTTTGCATTGGCAAGTTTTACCTGTGTTGACGATATCCTTGCCGCCACTTGCTGCCATTGCTGATAAGTCGACAATAACTGCTGTTGCTGCTGGTGCGCCTGTTGCAATGAGAGGCGAGTGTCGCTGTTGGCCTGCAATGGTGACAAAGCCAATTCCAATTCACGCCGTTTTTGAATGACTGCGGTTAACTCATTTTTACTGTTCTGAAGCTGTGCTTTAGCCCTAACTAACTGCGCTTGCTCTTGCTCTAGGGTTTTATTGAGTCTATCCAGTTCCCTAAGCTGCGGCCCCAGCGCATTCAGTTGTTGTTTGGTTTGTTCCAGTTCCAGTAGCGACGCTTCCAACATAGGCAAATCTTGTGCTTTGAGCTCGGCATCATCAAAGGCTTGCTTGGCCTGATTCAGTGCCGTTTGCGCATTGTTAAAGGCGAGACTGGCGGCTTTTGCTTCCTGCTCACGGGCTAAAAACACCTCAACCATAGGCGCTAAACGCTGCGCTTGTTTGGCTAAGTTCAGCTTTTGGGTTTGTGCAGCGATACTTTCTTGCTGTGCCTCAAGCGCTGCTGCCTTTTGAGTTAAGGTATCCAATTGTGCAAATTCGGCCAGTAGATGCTGGGCGGCATCACTGGCTTTAATCACTAATTGTTGCTGTTGTAATGCCTGTTCCTTGGCACTTTGAGCGAGCACAAGTTCAGGCGTGAGCTTAGCTAATTCGCTGCTAAGCTCGTCATCGGATGCTAGGCCAGCACTTTGCAAAATACCATCGCGACGGCTACGTTGATCTTTCACTAAGGCGCTGATATCGGCAGCCTTATTTTTTAAGGTATCTTCAATCCGGCGATAAATATGCGTTTGAAATAACTGACTAAATATCAGTTCGCGCGCTTTAGAATCCGCCATTAGTAATTCGCGAAACTTACCCTGAGGCAGTACCATCACTTGGCGAAACTGCTCCACATCGAGCCCAGTTAAGGCTTCAATCTCAGCGGTGGCCTCGGACACTTTGCTGGCGACTAACAAGCTTTCATTGCCATCGGCGTCAATTTTATAGAGCTGTGCTTCGCTTTTTTGCACTGTCGAGCCGTCACCGCTTTTCTTAACTCTGTCTTGCTCTGGCACCCGGCGAATACGATAGCTGTTATTACCGAGCTGAAAACTGAAAGTGACTTCTGTTAGTAGACTAACGTCAGCCATATCACAGCGCATTTGGCTGCCTTCACGCTCATTACCTGTGGTTTTTCCATAAAGCGCAAAACAAATGCCATCGAGCAAGGTCGTCTTACCCGCACCAGTAGGGCCGTTGATGAGAAATAACGGATTAGTTCCAAGGGCTGTAAAATCAAGAGTTTGAGTCGATGCAAAAGGGCCAAATGCTGACATGGAAAGGCTAAGGGGTCTCATGCTTGACGCTCCTCATTGTGTAGCTTAGTCAGGAGTTCATCCATCACGGCTTGCTGTGCTTGCGTTAAGGATTCACCAGACACTTGAGAGAAAAAGTCACAGAACATGTCCATCTCACCTTTTTTGATATGGTCCCGGCTCAAGGCGACTTGCGGCTGCCCCGCCATCAAGCCTGTACGCTCTAAATGCAGCACATTCGGGTAGACCGCCCTGAGTTTGCCCATAGCATCTAAAATGGCATGTTTATCGAGGAGCCTGACCATAAGGTAATCTTCACGCTTGATATCCGTTTTACCTTGGGCGAGTAAGGTGTCTAACTCCCCTTCTAAGATGCGAACATCACGCAGCGAGGTTAACGGCAATAAACGGATATCAATCGGCGTTTGCGCGCCTAGTTCAACTAAGGTCACCGACTTGTGTTGATGTTGTTCACTAAAGGAATACTTCAAAATCGAGCCTGAGTAACGCACATGCTCGGCGCCTTTGTATTGCGGTCCGTGCAAATGCCCAAGGGCAACATAATCAAACTCAGTAAAGAGCTTTGGCGATATTTTATCGGCGCCACCAATACTGAGCGGCCGCTCTGATTCTGACTCACTGCCACCATCCAAAAAGCAATGGCTTATCACCACTTTGGGTAAGCCTTGGCTATCGTGCTGGCGCACTTTTTCAAGTAATAAATCCATGGCCATTTCGTGGCTCGATGCCTCACACTCAAACACTTGCCGCACTGTTGCTGGTTCAGCGTAAGGCAAGGGATAAAAAACCACATCACCACTTGTACTCGACAAAGTAATAGGCTGAATGTCAGCACTCAAGGGCCCCACAATATATAAGCCACTTGCCGCCATTTGTTTTGCTGCAAATCCCAAACGCTCGTGACCATCGTGATTACCGGCAATCATAATCACTTGCAGGCCTAAATCTTGTACTAAACGGTTGAGTACATCATCTAACAGCGCAACCGCGTTTGCTGGCGGAATCGATCTGTCATAAATATCCCCCGCCACAATCACAGCATCCACCTTATGCTCAGCTGCTAAGGCAATAATTTGCTCGAGCACAAAGGCTTGATCATCCAGTAATGACTGATTGTGTAACTGACGACCTATGTGCCAGTCCGAGGTGTGGATAAATTTCATAATCGCTCTTTTAAAGAAGTGGTAGCGCTAAACCCGAGTATGTACCAGCACATCAATGCAAAAAGAAGGCACACGAGATAAACACTGCACGCATGCAAATCGGGTTGAATCGTATTAAATAAAAACATCGCGTTTACATGCACAGAGAAAATTGAGCAGCCTAAAAAGTGCATTAAAATTGACAAGTTATACTATTCAAAAACCTTGAAAGAGTACACCTATTGCAAAGTAGGAGGGATATTTAGATCATCTTCAGAGGATATTCTGAGCGATTTCCACCTCTGCTTCACTTTTAAGCCAAGGTGGGCATCACTCAGATAATATCAATTAACTTAAGCTTACGCGCCAAGATTAACTTATTCACCGCTTAAGGCTAAATTTATTAATAATAAACAATCTATTAGAACAAGTGATATTGCGTTGCGAGGAGTTTAAAGCTCATAGCAAGGGACATAGTGACCACTAGCGGCTTGATGATCTTAGTGCCTTTAGTCACAACCAAACGTGACCCCAAAGTCGCACCAACCGCTTGCCCAGCCAGCATGACTAACCCCAATAACCAAATCACTTTGCCACCCAAGGCGAAGAAAATCAGCGAAGCTATATTGGTTGAGAAATTAAGTAGTTTTGCATGGGCAGTCGCCTTCGCCAGACCAAACCCCGCTAACGATACAAATGCCAGCGCAAAAAAGCTCCCCGTACCAGGACCAAAAAAACCATCGTACAATCCCACGCCTAAAGCAGCAGTAAAAGCAAATGCGGTAGGTGTCAGCACTTGATGCTTATCGTCTTCAGAAATCTTTTTCGAAAATAAGAAGTAACAACCAATTGCCAAAATCAAGAATGGCAACATTAATTCCAGCACTTTAGTATCGACGAGTTGAACGAGAATCGTGCCTAATGCCGCGCCGATAAACGCACAAAACAAAGCTAATTTAACGGATTTAAGATCCACTAACCCTTTGCGGACGAAATACAAGCTCGCAAAAAAACTACCACCACAGGCCTGTAGCTTATTTGTGCCTAAGGCAACCGCAGGCGGCAAGCCTGCCCACATGAGTGCAGGGATCGTCAACAAGCCACCACCACCGGCGATAGAGTCGATAAAACCAGCCACCATAGCGACGGCAAAAAGTATCGCTGCGATTTGTAGAGTCAGTTC
>NZ_BPFD01000007.1 GCF_019655335.1 Shewanella hafniensis | reverse complement strand
AGCAAGATGTGACGGCTTACATGAAATATTATAACTTGGAGCGGCTGCATTCTGCTAATGACGATCTGTCACCTGTAGAGTTTGAAAATTCTCAAGTAAAAGTGTCCAGTTTGGGTTGACCAGTACACAGCATCCGTTACTTGGGATTGAACTGCTCAAATTAGCCGATAATTTTCCCCAAGCAGCCTTACCTGCAATCATCAATCACCATGAGTTTCTCGATGGCAGTGGTTATCCCAAAGGCCTAAAAGAAGAGGCTCTCGATAAAGTTTCGCAATTGATTGCGGTAGTGAACGAATATGACTCCCTGTGTTATCCAAGCCAACAGGGCAAAGCCAGAATGCCCTATGCCGCTCTGGGACATTTATACAAGCAATACAAAACTAAGCTTAATCAAGAATACATTGGCAAGATGATCAAGATGCTCGGCATTTATCCTCCCGGCAGTGTGGTGGAATTATCCAGCGGTCAATATGCCATGGTGATGTCGGTTAACTTAACTAAACTGCTATGCCCTAAGATATTGGTTTACGATGCGTTAGTCCCTAAAGATCAAGCGCCTATCGTTGATTTAGAGATTGAAGGGATCAGCATAGTGCGCTGCTTACCCCCTGCGGCGCTTCCTGAAAAAGTTCACGAGTACTTGAATCCCCGCGAACGAGTGAGTTACTACTTTGGTGGTGACAGTCGTAAATGATGACTGAGTTAAGTAGCCGTACAATTGGTGCATAACTGGCGGCACTGATTTAATCAAAGTCATAGAGTTAGACTCGTGACGTAAAGCTCATTAAATCGAGTAAAGCGATTAAATCACAGTGATTAAATCGCAGTTACAAAAATAAGGGTCGAATATAATATTCGACCCTTATTCTTTTATTCGACAAAACCAACACGTCTAGCGGCTGACTTATAACCAATGTTTACGTTTAAAGAAGAAGTAAGTACCGGCGGCACTGGCTAACATCATCACAATCGCCATAGGGTAACCGTATTGCCACTCAAGCTCAGGCATACTGGTAAAGTTCATCCCATAACTACTGGCAATCAAGGTTGGCGGCAGAAACACCACAGCGGCAACCGAGAAGATTTTAATGATTTTGTTCTGTTGCAGGCCACTGAAACCCATAGCCGCATCAAGCAAGAAGTTTAATTTATCGAAAATAAATTGACTGTGGGGCATCAGCGACTCGATATCCGATAACATTTCCCGTAAATCCTTCAAGTGCTCATCGGATAGCTGACCACGATAGTAACGCTGCATATAACGCAGTGAACGCTGGGTATCGAGCAAACTCAAACGGATTTTACCATTGGAGTCTTCTTGCAGAGTGATGAGCTTAAATACATCGTCAAGCTCATCGTTATCAAACACTTGCTCACCGACATTTTCGAGCACAGTGTAAACGTCTTCGATTAAGTCAGACAGATAATCCACTTTCAGATTAAATAATTCGAGAAATAATTCCTGCGGCGTCGACACGTCTAACCGGCCCAGACGTAAATAGTTACGTAGCAAGCGGATAAGACCGACGTCTTCTTCACGGATTGTCAGTAAAAAATTGGCCCTAAGGTTGAAGGACACGTTAACACCACGCACATCTTGGCCGACACGCTGGGGAAATAACGAATTGATGTGCAAGCCGTCGCTGTTTTGATAAAAACGTGCAGAGGCCTCAATTTCATTGATATCTTCTTCGTCAGGCACTTCTTCAACAGAAAAATGACTTAACCATTCTCGCTCCGCATCATCGGGTTTATACAGATCTAACCAAATGGTCGACGCGGGAATACTGTCCAGTATGCCGAGCTCTGTCACAGTAAGGTGACGATTTTCATACACATAAGCAGTAATCATTTGTCCTCCTGAAAAAAACTTAAGTTAACGATCCCACTTAAGTGCAGGCTAAAAAATTGTCGCTAGTTTACCGCATAAGTTGGCAATGAAAAGGCGCGAAGGATAATTTAGTAAAATAAATATGCCTTAATCGGTCTCGATGATCGTCAGCCGTTCTTGGGTCGAAAAGCGAATATGGATGCCATCGAGCGTCACCATTTTCGAATCTGAAATATCCCCCTTACGCACGCGATACTCACCATTGTTGTCAGCATTGGGTGACACGATTCTTACCGTGACTATTGTGTGCTGGTCTCGCCAATACCAAACGCTATAACTGAGTACACTCAGTCCGAGCACCACAAACACGCCAGTGAGCAGATAACGACGCCACAGGGGTTCACTTAAACGTTTAGTGCTGATATTCGCGGCCTGAGGCACAATATGTCGCTGGCGCTTCATCAGCAAAAACCAAGCACCAGCAATAATTAAGAATGTCAGTAAAACTTTAGTGAGCATGACCCTTCCTTTGATGTACTTCGCCTACGCGCAGTCAACGATATAACACATGCTGTAATCGAGCATTAACCCGTCAGTGCCACACATTATCTAAAGGCCATTATACGCGGACTCAAGTGGATAAACTGTCTTTGGGATCAAGCTTAACGCTCACGGTCGAAGAGATAAGACAAATGGCAAATGACATTACACAAAAGCAATGATTTGAAACAGAGTACTACAACAATGTGGCAGGACGAAAAATGACAGGATAAAAAACACCGCGAGATACAGATAATGATAAAGGCCTAATCCGATTACTGTGACAAAAGCGTCACAACACTCATGATGATAAGCCATTTAGATTAAAAATCCTCAAATACCTTTGCCATTCGTTGAATTTGCGCCAAAGGTACGCCATGGCGATTCCGTTTTGCGCATTCCAACTGATGGGCAGGATTACTCGGTTCGCCCACAAGCACAATTCTAACTTGATAACCTAAGGCTTTTGCCGCCGCTTCATAGGCCATGTATTCCCAGCGGCACAGATTAGTGTTGTCGCAAATCACCACGGGCTCGCCTGAAGACAGTGCCTGAATAAACCCCGTCAGATTACATTGATGATACTCAGGCAACCTCTTAGCATCAAAACGGTATTCATCTTGATGGTAGAAAAAGCTATCGGTCGAAAAGACACCGCGTTGGCGCACGCCAATGGCTTTTTCTAAAGCAAGGGAAAGAATATAAGTTTCAACCCAATGTGACTTACCACTGCCCGGTAAGCCACGCATAATAATCGCGATTTTATCACTCATGCGTTTGACTCACTGCCAATCACTCTACCCGCTAAAATAGTCTCGACCAACTGGGGCACTAACTCCCCCGCTTTGCCCGTCAGATGATACTGGAACTGACTGTGTCTATCGGGTGCCATCATATTCACTTCAACCGTTTGCGCGCCGTGATGATTAGCGGTATCGACAAAGCCTGCGGCAGGATAAACAGTACCAGAGGTGCCAATGGCAATAAACAAGTCGCAGTTATCGAGCGCATCGTGAATTCGATCCATCCCTAAGGGCATTTCACCGAACCACACCACATGGGGGCGCAAACGCTGGGCAGGAATACAGCAGGTACAACAGTTATCGGCACCAAAAGGCTCACGTAAAATAAAAGTCTGACGCGAACGCGGACAACGGCCTTTGGATAGTTCGCCATGCATGTGCAGCAATCGACGTGAACCCGCACGCTCATGCAGATCATCAATATTTTGGGTCACGACCAATAACTGACCTTGAAATTCTGCCTCTAACTTTGCCAAGGCAAGGTGCGCGGCATTGGGCTCAACCGTACCACTGTGCAATTGCTGCCAACGACTATTGTAAAAGCGTTCCACAAGTTCAGCATCACGTTCATACCCTTCAGGTGTGGCAACGTCTTCAATATGATGTTCTTCCCACAAACCATCTTGATCGCGAAAGGTGCGTAGTCCCGATTCCGCAGAGATCCCCGCGCCGGTTAACACCACAATTTGCTGGTACATGCCGATTCCTTATTATTTTATTTATTTGAATTATTCTTACTGACTTTGGCAGCCGTGAATATTATTCCTTGGTATAACCATACAAAAACTATGCTTGAATTGCCGCAAAATATTGTGATTTAACGCCTATTGACACAATTTATCTGCATATCGCGCTATAAAGCCAGAACAAAGGTTTAAGTTTTCAACCTGAGCCCCTATAATGGCAAACACTATCCACGGATGAACCTATTGGTTCTGCAATCAAGAGATTAGCAATGACAGATGGAAATCAAGCGCTAAAAAAAGCGGGTTTGAAAATTACCCTGCCACGAGTCAAGATCCTAGAACTGATGCAAGGACCTGAAAACCAACATATCAGTGCAGAAGATTTGTACAAGAAGCTGCTGGATTTGGGTGAAGAAATTGGTCTAGCCACCGTCTACCGTGTGTTAAACCAATTTGATGATGCTGGCATTGTCAGTCGTCACCATTTTGAAAGCGGTAAAGCTGTTTTCGAACTCTCAACTCAGCATCACCATGATCACTTAGTTTGCCTGTCGTGTGGCAAAGTGATTGAGTTTTCAGATGAAGTTATCGAACGTCGTCAAGATGAAATTGCCATGAAACACAACATTAAGCTGACGAATCACAGCTTATATTTGTACGGCACTTGCACCAATGATACCTGTGAGCATAACGACGCTTAGTCGACTTCAGCTTTCATCGCAGAGACATAAAAAACCAGCTTTAGGCTGGTTTTTTATTGGATGATGTTAATCGGCAAATCGTTATAATAGTTTGGCGTAGATATTCACTTTATGGCCCATAAACTCATTTTGCTCGCGCAAGTGCATCCCCACTCGCTTAGCCACGCCTTCTGAACCGAGATTCCCTTCTAAGATAAGTGCAATTGTCTGCTCTATGCCAAAACGCTTAAATTCGGCTAATGCAGCAGATGCGGCCTCAGTGCCAATCCCTGTGCCCCAATACTCAGGGAAATAACGATAACCCAGTTCGACTTCATTAAATTCTGCAATGAATTTCGGGCCACAAAAACCGATCACACGTTTATCGGCTTTATGCTCTACTGCCCAGCGACCAAAACCATGTTGCTGGTAATCGGCTTGGATCACTTGGTGAAATAACTCAACCGCCTGCTCACGAGACGTAAAAGCAGCAGTGGGAATGTATTTCAGCATCGCAGGATTACTGTTCATCAAATACAGGGCTTCACAATCTTGCTCAGTAAATGGCCGAATAATTAATCGTTCAGTTTGGGTTATCATCTTTACTCCTTCAAAAATGGATCGCTTAATACATCAGCCTATCGATAAATGGTTACTATTGGCGTAACGTCAACGACACTACGCCAGAACCTTAAGCTTAACGGTGGTAATCACCACTGCGCTCAGGCTGATACAGGATTTCTTCAATACGCACTTTTACCATGGAACCACCAGGGCCTGGCCATTCAATCTCATCGCCTTGTGACAGCCCTAATAATGCACTCCCCACTGGCGCCAAAATAGAAATCGTGCCCGCGCCGTTTACGTCTTTTGGATACACTAACCGTAAACAGAAGGTCTCATTACTGGATGAAACGCTAAACTTCACTTCCGAATTCATGGTCACCACATTTGCTGGCATCTGAGATGCAGGCACGATATCGGCTCTGTCTAATTCAGCCTCCAATGCCGCTTTGCCCGGAAACGCATTTGCCGGCAGTGACTCCAATAATCGCTCTAGTCTTTCTAAATCGATTTCCGAAATAATGATTTTAGGTGTTTTCACAGTCTTTCCCTCGTAAAGAAACGTGATGCTCAAGCCGTGACTCAGGCTAACATCGACTCAGTGGCTTACCCTCCCCCAATGCGGTAAGCCCCATAATACAAATACGCTCGCAGCGATAGGCTGCAACCGTGTGATAAAAATTTGAATTCAAGATATTTTGCAGAAACAGCACTGAAGCCATAAGCACTTAGCTCATGGTTAATGGCTCTCATCACGCTATGCTCGCCGATGGCGCAGGCGACTGCCGAGTAGAGAAGCATCAATCTAACCCGTAGAAGAAAAAATATCTAGTCTTCATGGTGTTAGCTCAATCCCATTCCTGTCATTTTACAGCCAATAAAAAAGGCGCCTTAGGCGCCTTTTAGTATCGAACGGTTTAGCTTACCAACCAGTACGAGTACGCAGCGCTTTGCCGATATCAGCTAGCGAGCGGACAGTTGTCACGCCAGCTGCTTCTAATGCAGCAAATTTGTCTTCTGCAGTACCTTTACCGCCAGCGATAATCGCGCCAGCGTGGCCCATACGCTTACCAGCAGGTGCAGTTACACCAGCAATGTAAGACACAACAGGCTTAGTTACGTGTGCTTTGATGTAAGCAGCCGCATCTTCTTCAGCGTTACCACCGATTTCACCGATCATTACAATCGCTTCAGTCTGTGGATCGTTTTGGAACATTTCCAATACGTCGATGAAGTTAGTACCTGGAATTGGGTCACCACCGATACCTACGCAAGTAGATTGGCCGAAACCTTCATCAGTCGTTTGCTTAACCGCTTCATAGGTCAGAGTACCTGAACGTGAAACGATACCCACTTTGCCTTTTAAGTGGATGTGACCTGGCATGATGCCGATCTTACATTCACCTGGGGTGATAACACCTGGGCAGTTAGGGCCAATCATGCGAACGCCAGTTTCTTCAAGCTTCACTTTAACTTGCAGCATGTCCAGTGTAGGAATGCCTTCAGTGATACAAACGATAAGCTCGATGCCACCGTCGATAGCTTCAAGGATGGCGTCTTTACAAAATGGTGCCGGTACATAGATAACAGTTGCCGTTGCGCCAGTTGCAGCAACAGCATCTTTTACCGTGTTAAACACTGGTAGACCTAAGTGAGTTTGACCGCCTTTACCAGGAGACACACCGCCCACCATTTGCGTACCGTAATCGATAGCTTGTTGTGAGTGGAATGTACCTTGACCGCCAGTGAAACCTTGGCAAATTACCTTGGTATCTTTATTGATTAAGACAGACATTATTTGCCCTCCGCAGCTTTAACTACTTGCTCAGCCGCGTCAGTCAGACTGGTAGCTGCAATGATATCAAGACCTGATTTAGCTAATACTTCACGGCCAAGTTCAGCGTTAGTACCTTCTAAACGAACCACAACAGGTACTTTAACGCCCACTTCTTTAACGGCGCCGATAATACCTTCTGCGATCATGTCACAACGTACGATACCGCCGAAAATGTTAACCAGAACCGCTTTCACATTGCTGTCAGACAGAATGATTTTGAAAGCTTCTGCTACACGTTCTTTAGTCGCGCCGCCGCCTACGTCTAGGAAGTTCGCTGGCTTGCCACCGTGCAAGTTAACGATATCCATAGTACCCATAGCCAGACCAGCACCATTCACCATACAGCCAACGTTACCGTCTAATGCTACGTAGTTCAGTTCGAACTTAGCCGCGTGAGCTTCACGCGCGTCATCCTGTGATGGATCGTGCATGCCTTTGATTTTTGGTTGACGGAACAGTGCGTTACCGTCGATACCGATTTTACCATCTAGGCAGTGTAGGTTGCCTTCAGTGGTAATAACCAGTGGGTTGATTTCTAATAGTGCGAAATCATGATCAACGAACATAGTCGCCAGACCCATAAAGATCTTAGTGAACTGCTTCATTTGCGTTGGGTTTAAACCTAACTTGAAGCCAAGATCGCGAGCTTGATAACCTTGTGGGCCAGTCAAAGGATCGATGATTGCAGTGTGGATGAGTTCTGGCGTTTCTTCTGCCACTTTCTCAATTTCAACACCACCTTCAGTCGACGCCATGAACACAACGCGACGAGTCGCGCGGTCAACAACGGCACCAAGGTATAGTTCGTTAGCGATGTCGGTACAGCTTTCTACTAAAATTTTAGCAACTGGCTGACCTTTCTCATCAGTTTGATAAGTCACCAGATTTTTGCCTAACCAGTGTTCGGCAAAGGCTCTGATTTCTTCTTTATCGCCAGTGACTTTAACGCCACCCGCTTTACCGCGGCCGCCAGCGTGTACTTGACACTTAACAACCCATAAATTTCCGCCAATATGGCCTGCCGCTTCTACAGCTTCTTGGGCTGTATCACATGCAAAACCTTCTGACACTGGTAAACCATATTCGGCAAATAAGGATTTTGCCTGATACTCATGCAAATTCATGATGATCTATCCGTATACTTCTAATCAAATCCAACTGGCCCGTTTGGGCCAGTCACGAGGGTATGTCTGGCTATTTCTTTAAGCGCGAACTCTTAGCGAGTTGTCTTACAGATCAAGCAGCAGACGAGTTGGGTCTTCTAGGAAGTCTTTAATCGCAACCAAGAAACCAACAGACTCACGGCCATCAACAATACGATGGTCATATGAGAGTGCTAGGTACATCATGGGCAGGATTTCAACCTGACCATTAACTGCCATTGGGCGGTCTTTAATGGCATGCATGCCTAAAATCGCGCTTTGTGGCAGGTTAAGGATTGGGGTAGACATCAATGAACCGAAAACACCACCGTTAGTCACAGTGAAGTTACCGCCAGTCATATCTGCCACAGTCAGCTTACCGTCGCGGCCTTTGATGGCTAAATCACGAACCGCTTTTTCGATTTCAGCTAAGTTCATGGTATCTGTGTCACGTAACACTGGTGTTACCAGACCACGTGGTGTTGATACTGCGATGCTAATGTCGAAGTAGTTGTGATAAACGATATCATCGCCATCAATAGACGCGTTGACTTCTGGGAAACGTTTCAGTGCTTCTGTCACAGCTTTGATGTAGAAAGACATAAAGCCTAAACGGATACCGTGGCGCTTTTCAAAGATATCTTGGTATTGCTTACGGATATCCATGATGGGCTTCATGTTCACTTCGTTAAATGTCGTGAGCATAGCGGTAGAGTTTTTCGCTTCTAACAAGCGGTTAGCGATTGTCTTACGCAGACGTGTCATTGGCACGCGCTTCTCGCTACGGCCAGCCGCTAACGGAGCCACAGCAGGTGCTGCTGGCGCCGCTGCTTTAGGGGCAGACTTAACAAAAGCTTCAACGTCTTCTTTCGTAATACGACCACCCACACCCGTACCTTTTACTTTGCTAGCATCAACATTGTGCTCGGCCAGTAAACGGCGTACTGATGGGCTTAACGCATCGTTAGATTCGTCACTTGTCGCAGCTGCTGGCGTTGCCGCTTCTGCTTCAGCTTTAGTCACTTCTTGGCCAGAAACTGCACCAGCGATGAACTTAGCGATCACTTGTTCACCTAAAACAGTGGCGCCTTCTTCAAACAAAAACTCGCCAATGTGGCCATCTTCTGGCGCAACCACTTCAAGAACCACTTTATCGGTTTCAATATCAACCAGGTTTTGATCACGAGAAACTTGCTCACCCACTTTCACATGCCAAGTGGCAATCGTGGCATCGGCAACAGATTCTGGTAGTACAGGTACCTTGATTTCGATACTCATGAAAAACTATCCTTTTATAAAATGTCTATTACTACAGTGTGATTGTAAGTTTCAGGGCACTGTTCACTAAAGATTCTTGCTGATGTGTATGCAACTCAGGGTAACCACATGCTGGCGCAGCTGACGCTTCACGGCCGGCATAAGTTAAC
Source organism: Shewanella hafniensis (assembly GCF_019655335.1). Classification (GTDB taxonomy): domain Bacteria; phylum Pseudomonadota; class Gammaproteobacteria; order Enterobacterales; family Shewanellaceae; genus Shewanella; species Shewanella hafniensis. The sequence goes on along the minus strand of NZ_BPFD01000007.1, from coordinate 92,256 downwards.
TGTGCACCTGCAGGAATCGCGGCCCAGAAATGGTGTTGACTCGAGTACCAAGCACCTTGGTTCTGTGGCTCTTCCTGACACCAAACAAAATCTTTAACATGTTGGTAATCAGCCAAAGCAACGATCATTTCATCATGTGGGAACGGATATAACTGTTCAACACGAATTAACGCTACGTTAGTGATGTTTTCTTTACGACGTTTTTCCAGTAGTTCGAAGTAAACTTTACCACTACAGAAAACAACGCGATCCACTTTGCTTGCTTCCAAGGTATCGATTTCACCGATCACATTTTGGAAACTACCATTGGCCAATTCTTCCAAACTCGACACGGCTAATGGATGACGCAGCAATGATTTAGGCGACATCACGATAAGTGGTCGACGCATTGGGCGCACCACTTGACGGCGCAACATATGGTAAACCTGTGCAGGTGTTGAAGGCACACACACTTGCATGTTGTGGTTAGCACACATTTGCAAGAAACGCTCTAAACGGGCGCTTGAGTGCTCTGGGCCTTGACCTTCATAACCATGGGGCAACAACATAGTCAGACCACATAAACGGCCCCACTTTTGTTCACCCGATGACAAGAACTGATCAATAACCACTTGGGCACAGTTGGCAAAGTCACCAAACTGGGCTTCCCAAATGGTCAGGCCGCCAGGTTCTGCCGTCGCATAGCCGTATTCAAATGCCAATACTGAGGCTTCAGATAATACTGAGTCAGTAATATCAATCGGACCTTGCTCATCGGCAATGTTGCGTAGTGGCATGTAAGTCGTGCCATCGTTTTGATTGTGCAGCACAGCATGACGATGGAAGAAAGTGCCACGGCCAGAATCTTGACCTGTGATACGAACGCGCTTGTTGTCTTCCAGAATCGAGGCATAAGCCAAAGTTTCTGCAAAGCCCCAATCGAGTGGTTTCTCACCTTTTGCCATAGCAACACGGTCGCCATAAATCTTAGCAACACGGGATTGTAATGGATGGCTTTCAGGAACGTAGCTCAATTTGTCCGCAAGGTTTTGTAAACGTTCTGCCGACATCGCAGATTCGAACGCTTCGTCCCACTCACGACCAATATAAGGTGTCCAGTCAACAGAATGCAGCGTCATTGGACGCCATTCTTTCACCACACAATCACCCTGATCTAATGCGTCACGGTAATTATTGATAAGACCAGTCACCTCATCGGCAGCAATCACGTTTTCAGCGATTAACTTGTCTGCATAAATCTTACGTGGCGTTGGGTGTTTCTTGATCTTGGCATACATCAGCGGTTGAGTTGCACTTGGCTCATCGGCTTCGTTATGGCCATGACGGCGATAACACACTAATTCAACCACCACATCACGTTTGAACTCGTTACGATAATCAACGGCTAACTGCGATACAAATGCAACCGCTTCTGGATCGTCAGAGTTAACGTGGAAAATCGGCGCCTGAACCATCTTAGCGATGTCAGTACAATATTCAGTTGAACGCACGTCCGCATGGTTAGACGTAGTGAAACCCACTTGGTTGTTCACTACGATGCGAATGCTGCCGCCCACTTTAAAACCGCGGGTTTGAGACATGTTGAATGTCTCTTGTACTATCCCTTGACCCGCAATGGCTGAATCACCGTGAATAGTAATAGGCATGACTTGTAAGCCATCCTTACAACCGCGACGGTCTTGGCGGGCACGTACCGAACCAATGACCACAGGGTTAACGATTTCAAGGTGCGATGGGTTAAAGGCCAGTGCTAAATGCACATTGCCGCCCGGCGTTTCGAAATCAGAGGAGAAACCTTGGTGGTACTTAACGTCACCCGAACCGTGGGTATCAGCATGCTTACCCGCGAACTCATCAAACAGTTCAGCAGGACGCTTACCTAATACGTTAACCAGTACGTTTAGACGACCACGGTGAGCCATACCAACGACGATTTCTTTAGTACCCGCTTCACCTGCACGATAAATAATTTCGCGCATCATAGGCACTAACGCATCGCCGCCTTCTAACGAGAAACGTTTCGCACCAGGGAATTTAGCACCTAAGTATTTTTCAATGCCTTCTGCGGCGTTTAAGCCTTCAAGAATGCGTGTCTTAACACTTTTATCGTAGTTAGCTTTACCTAAGGAAGGTTCGAGACGTTGTTGGATCCAGCGTTTCTCATCGGTATCGGTAATGTGCATATATTCAGCACCGATAGAACCACAATAAGTGGCTTTCAGTGCTTTTACCAAATCCGCCAGCTTCATGGTTTCGCCACCATGAGCAAAAGAACCAGTATTAAACTCACGATCCATGTCTTCTTTAGTCAGGCCGTGGAAGGCAGGATCTAAATCGGCCACAGGTTCGCGTTTCCACAGTTCTAGGGGGTCAAGGTTAGCACCTTGATGACCACGGAAACGATGGGCGTTAATTAACTGCAGGACTTTAACTTGCTTAGCATCGAGTTCAGGATCCGTCACACGAGCAGAGCTCTTATGGCGTCCTTCTAACGCTAAACTGCGAAAATAATCACGTACTTTTGAGTGAGCAGCTTCAGGCGCATCAACAGAGGCACCGTTCACAGGAGGGAGATTATCAAATACCGCACGCCAATCATCAGCGACTGACTGTGGGTTTTCTTGATAGGCTTCATACATCTCTTCTACGTAGGTCGAATTTGCACCACTTAAGTGAGATGATTCGAGCCAGGCTTTCATGATGCCTTGGTGCATTTCTATTCCTTTCAAACTTTATACACGTGCTTAGCCATAGTATTAAATATGCAGTCTGTAGAGATTACCTTCGACGCATAATTTCTGCCGCCCCTAGATGTCCAGATATACGGCGCGTTGTCTTCCATTACATACGCAAAAGAGTCACCTTCTGCTACCAGAAAGTGACTCTTCAAGAGCTATATTATTATTGGTTTCAGCTCGGGTTCTCGCATTACACTGCTCGCTTCAACAGCATGGACTTAATATGACCAATTGCTTTAGTCGGATTAAGGCCTTTTGGACACACGTCAACGCAGTTCATGATGCCGTGGCAACGGAACACGCTATAGGCGTCGTCCAGCTCAGAAAGACGTTCTTCTGTTGCTGTATCGCGACTGTCGATCAAGAAACGATATGCGTGAAGCAGACCGCTTGGACCGATAAACTTATCAGGATTCCACCAGAATGATGGGCAAGCCGTAGAACAACAGGCACACATGATACATTCGTACAGACCATCTAAATGAGCACGCTCTTCAGGTGATTGTAAGTGTTCACGGGCTGGTGCTTTCTCATCATTGATGAGGTAAGGCTTGATCTTCTCATACTGCTTATAGAACTGAGTTAAATCAACAACTAAGTCACGAACAACTGGCATACCTGGTAATGGGCGTATTTCTAATTTCTTGCCTTTGAAGGTTGAAATTGGGGTAATACACGCCAGACCATTTTTACCATTCATGTTCACACCGTCAGAACCACAAACACCTTCACGGCATGAGCGACGGAATGACAGAGTCGGATCTTGCTCTTTCAACTTAATCAGTGCATCGAGCACCATCATGTCAGAGCCGTCAGCTACTTCTAAGCTGTAATCCTGCATATACGGTTTAGTATCTACGTCAGGATTGTAGCGATAAACTGCAAATGTCAATTTCATCTTTGCAACTCCTAGTAGGTACGTTTCTTCGGTGGGAATGCTTCACGTAACTTAGGTGCCATGTTCACTGCACGACGATCCATCGTTTCAGTCACAGGGTCAAATAAGCTGTGGCATAACCAGTTCTCATCATCACGCTCTAAATAATCTTCACGTGAGTGAGCACCGCGACTTTCAGTACGGAAGTTAGCAGCATAGGCCGTAGCGATTGCTGTTGCCATTAGGTTATCTAACTCTAAACATTCAATACGTTGAGTGTTGAATTCACGAGAGTTATCAGACAACTTCGCCTTTGCAAGACGTTCGCGGATGACTTTCAACTGCTCTAAACCTTCAGCCATAGCATCGCCACGACGGAATACAGAGAAGTTTAATTGCATACACAGTTGCAGATCCTTACGGATTTGCGCTGGATCTTCGCCATCTTTGTTGCTTTCCCAACGATTCAGACGAGCCAGTGATGCTTGAATATCCGCATCGCTTGCATCTTTTGGATCGTCAGTCTCATCCAAAGCTTTACCTAAATGCTGACCCGCTGCGCGGCCAAAGACCACTAAATCGAGCAATGAGTTACCACCTAAGCGGTTTGCACCGTGAACAGATACACAGGCAATCTCACCCACAGCAAACAGACCGATAACATCTTGTTCAGTACCATCTTCATTCTTACGAATAACTTGACCACTGACTTTAGTTGGCAGACCGCCCATCATGTAGTGACAGGTTGGCAACACTGGAATTGGACCATCGGCCGGATCGATATGGGCAAAGGTACGAGACAATTCACACACGCCTGGTAAACGTGCTTCTAAAGTTTCTTTACCTAAGTGATCAAGCTTGAGTAAACAATGTGGACCTAATGGACCGTCTAAACCACGACCTTCGCGGATTTCAGTCATCATAGAACGTGCTACCACGTCGCGTGATGCTAAATCTTTCGCGTTAGGGGCATAACGCTCCATGAAGCGCTCGCCGTCTTTGTTCAGCAGATAACCGCCTTCACCACGACAACCTTCAGTCACAAGTACACCCGCGCCGGCGATGCCAGTTGGGTGGAATTGCCACATTTCCATGTCTTGCATTTGCACGCCAGCACGCATTGCCATACCGACACCGTCACCGGTGTTGATATGCGCGTTAGTAGTAGAAGCGTAAATACGCCCTGCACCACCGGTCGCTAGAATCGTTGCTTTGGCTTTGAAATAAACGATATCGCCCGTTTCAATTTCAATCGCAGTACAACCCACAACGGCGCCATCATCGTTTTTAACGAGATCTAATGCATACCATTCTGAGAAGACTTGCGTCTTATGCTTCACGTTTTGTTGGTATAAACAGTGCAGCAAAGCATGACCAGTACGGTCGGCAGCTGCCGCAGTACGTGCAGCCTGCTCGCCACCAAAGTTCTTAGATTGACCACCAAACGGACGTTGGTAAATCGTGCCATTTTCGAAACGAGAGAAAGGCAAACCCATTTGCTCAAGTTCAATCACGGCTTCAGGACCGGTTTTACACATGAATTCAATCGCTTCTTGGTCACCGATAAAATCGGAACCTTTCACGGTATCGTACATGTGCTGTTCCCAATGATCTTCATGGGCGTTACCTAACGCAACAGTGATACCACCCTGCGCAGATACGGTATGAGAACGAGTTGGAAATACTTTTGATAAAAGCGCACAGCTTTTACCTTCTTTGGAAATCTGCAGCGCTGCACGCATACCAGCGCCACCGGCACCGATCACTACAGCATCAAATTCGCGTACTGGAATACTCACTTAGACACCCCACACAATAACAATGCCGGCCGCTAAATAACAAAATACGGTAACGACAAAGGTGAACTGTAAAACACCACGTAACGACGTGCACTTGACGTAATCTGTCAGCACTTGCCATACACCAATCCAAGCGTGTACGAGTAATGCAACCAGCGTCAGAAGTGTAAACACTTTCATTGGCAGAGCGCTAAAAAGGCTATGCCAGACGTCGTAGGTGAGAGGGGAACTACATGCAATAAAGCCAACCAAGAAAATGGTGTAACAGGCGAGGATCACTGCACTAGCGCGTAGTAGAATAAAGTCATGAACACCACTGCGTCCAAAACTTGCTGCATTGGTTACCATACCCAAATCCCCGCTATGATTGAAAAGGCTACCGTTAAGGCAAATACAGCTTTCGCTGATGCGGCACCCGATGACAATTCTTCCCAACGACCGGTATCCATTACTAAGTGACGTAGGCCACCAAACAAGTGATACGCCAGTGCAGTCATAATGCCCCACAGGATGAACTTCATAACGAAGTTATCAAATAGAGATTGCACGCCAGCGAAACTTTCAGCTGATGCTAAAGATGAATTTAGCAACCAAATGAGAATGCCAACTGCGAACAGCATGATGACACCGGAAACACGGTGAAGAATTGACACAATCGCTGTTGCAGGAAAGCGAATGGTCTGCAGATCTAAATGGACAGGTCTTTGCTTTTTCACGTTCTGCTCACTCAGCTCCATTGAGCATTTTTTTTGTTATGTGAACCGCTTTTGTACAAACTTTAAACTGGGATGTGAATCACGGCAAAAGTAAACACAAAAGCAAAGTTTAAACAAACAGTTAACTATCTGAGCACGCACTCATTTAACATGTAAACAGAGGGTGCTTTATAATCGTTGTTTGCGGCCCTTATTGGGCGAGGCAAGTATACTCGCGGCAAATGTCAAATACAAACATCACAGAATGCAAATTATGTTTTTTTGACGAATTTTTACTGTAAGTGCCAGTTCCGCATGGGAAAGTAAAGGCATTTATACCATGGTCTAACAAATTTAAACGCTTATTTAAATTGAAATGTGATCTAGAATGGCTGTAAAGTAATGGCGGTTTGACATGCCGCACTCACAGATAAGAACTAAGTAAGGAGAACGGGGTATGGCTGATTTAAAAGCCAAATTAGAATTACCAGGGAACGACTCGATAGAATTGCCAGTAAAGCAGGGAACCGCTGGTTTTGACGTAATCGACATCAGTAAACTTGGCAGCAAAGGTTACTTTACTTTTGATCCAGGTTTTCTTGCGACTGCCTCCTGTGAATCTGCAATTACCTATATTGATGGTGATCTGGGTATATTGTTACACCGTGGCTATCCAATCGATCAACTAGCCGTTGACTCCGATTACCTAGACCTGTGTTATCTGCTGCTTTACGGTGAACTGCCGACGAAAGCGCAATATACTGAGTTTGTACATACAGTTAAAACCCACACTATGGTTCACGAGCAGCTAGCCTTCTTCTTTAGAGGTTTCCGTCGTGATGCTCATCCTATGGCCATGTTATGTGGTGTGACGGGTGCATTATCTGCATTTTACCAAGACTCTCTGGATGTTAACGATCCACGTCACCGCGAAATCGCCGCTTATCGCTTAGTCTCAAAAATGCCTACGATAGCAGCCATGTGCTACAAGTATTCTTCAGGCCAGCCATTCGTGTATCCACGTAATGACTTAAGCTATGCGGGCAACTTCTTAAGCATGATGTTTGCTGTACCATGTGAAGAATACATAGTTAACCCTATTGTTGAACGTGCAATGGACAGGATCTTCATTTTACATGCTGATCATGAACAAAACGCATCGACTTCAACCGTACGTTTAGCGGGTTCTTCAGGTGCTAACCCATTTGCGTGTATCGCAGCGGGTATCGCGTCTCTTTGGGGCCCTGCACACGGCGGCGCTAACGAAGCCTGTTTGCAAATGTTAGAAGAAATCGGTTCAGTTGACCGTATTCCTGAATTCATTGAACGTGCTAAAGACAAGAACGATCCATTCCGTCTGATGGGCTTTGGACACCGTGTTTACAAAAACTTTGACCCACGTGCCAAAGTTATGCGTGAAACCTGTCACGAAGTGCTGAAAGAGCTGAAAGTTAACGATCCACTATTGGATGTGGCAATGGAGCTTGAGCGCATTGCGCTTGAAGATGAATACTTCATTTCTAAGAAACTGTATCCAAACGTCGACTTCTACTCTGGCATCATCATGAAAGCCATTGGTATTCCAACCAGTATGTTCACTGTGCTGTTTGCACTGGCTCGTACTGTAGGCTGGATTGCTCACTGGAAAGAAATGTTAGATCAACCAGGCCACAAAATCAGCCGTCCACGTCAGTTATACACTGGCGAAACTGCACGTGATTTCGTCACACAAGACAAACGCTAAGTCCCACGGCTTACGCATTAAAAAGCGCCTGAGGGCGCTTTTTTCATATCGAACAATCACCTTTTACACTCCCCTTGTTACACAAAATACATTGTTGCAATTGCCTATTTGCATAACCGCTGTTAACCGCCTTTAGTTATTCTCATCACTTTTTAAACTTTTTAGCTACATTTAGTGAAATCCACACATTAGCCCTAACTTAAATATAGCTTAACCATATGAAATTAAGCTACATTTAACATTGGCACGGTTTCTGCTATCAAATGGCATCACAATAAAGACAACAGGTAACACTCTTATGGAAAAGTCAAACATTGCTAAATTCGCCCTCCCCCTGCTCATGATTTCAATGCTGGCAGCCTGTGGTAAGGAAGAAGTGGCCAAAAAAGAAGAAAAATATGCCATTCCCGTCGAAACCACCACTGTGATGCAAGGAAACGTTTCATCTTTCTACAGCACAACAGCCACCTTAGAAGCCCCACAGGAAGCCAATGTAGTGAGTCGTATATCAGGGCTCATTGAATCTCTCGCCGTTGAAGAAGGTGACCGCGTTCAAAAGGGCCAAGTGCTCGCCGTTATCGATGCCAAAAGACAGCAATACGATTTAGACCGCTCAGAAGCCGAAGTTAAAATCATTGAGCAGGAATTGAATCGTCTGAAGAAAATGGGCAACAAAGAATTTATCAGCGCAGATTCGATGGCCAAACTTGAATATAACTTGCAAGCCGCCATCGCCAAGAAAGATCTTGCCGAGCTACAAGTAAAAGAAAGCCGCGTACTCTCCCCTATCAGCGGCGTCGTCGCTAAGCGTTATGTGAAAGCAGGCAACATGGCGAAGGAATTTGGCGACTTGTTCTACATAGTCAATCAAGATGAACTCCACGGAATTGTCCATCTGCCAGAGCAACAACTTGCCAGCTTAAGACTTGGCCAAGAAGCACAAGTGTTCAGCAATCAACAAAGTAAAAATGCTATCCATGCCAAAGTGCTGCGGATAAGCCCGATTGTTGACCCGCAAAGTGGCACGTTTAAAGTGACATTAGCGGTACCGAATCAAGAAGCGCGCCTAAAAGCAGGGATGTTTACCCGTGTTGAGCTTAAGTATGACACCCACGAAAACGTGATTACCGTTCCCTACAGTGCACTGATCAACCAAGATAACAGGCAAGCTCTGTATGTTATCGATGGCACCAATGCTAACCGCCGTGAAGTCGAAATTGGCTACCGTGAAGGTGACTTTGTGGAAGTGATTGCAGGCATTAACCCAGGCGAACAAGTCGTTACCCGCGGCCAGCAAAACTTGAAAGACCAATCCTTAGTCGAAGTGATCACCCCACTCGATCTTGCTTCCGCTAAGAACTGATAGGAGCCTTTCATGTCAATTATCAGCACTTCCGTTAAACGGCCAGTCACGGTATGGATGTTCATGCTGGCGGTGATTTTATTCGGCATGGTGGGTTTTTCCCGCTTAGCGGTAAAGTTACTGCCAGACTTAAGCTATCCCACATTAACCATTCGCACTATGTATGACGGTGCGGCGCCAGTAGAAGTTGAACAGCTCGTCTCAAAACCCATTGAAGAAGCCGTTGGCGTGGTCAAAGGCTTACGTAAGATCAGCTCTATTTCGCGCTCAGGCATGTCAGATGTAGTGCTCGAGTTTGAATGGGGCACCACAATGGACATGGCGAGTTTAGATGTGCGCGAAAAACTCGACACTATCGCCCTGCCTTTGGACGTTAAAAAGCCATTATTACTGCGTTTTAACCCCAACCTTGACCCGATTATGCGTCTTGCGTTGTCTGTGCCCAATGCCTCAGAAGCCGATCTTAAGCAAATGCGCACCTACGCAGAAGAAGAGCTTAAGCGTCGCTTAGAAGCACTTTCTGGGGTCGCCGCCGTGCGTTTATCTGGCGGCCTAGAGCAAGAAGTACACATTCAGCTCAATCAAGAAAAACTATCGCAACTTAATCTCAATGCCGACGACATTAAACGTCGTATTAATGAGGAAAACATCAACCTCTCTGCCGGTAAAGTGATCCAAGGTGATCGCGAATACTTAGTGCGGACACTTAATCAATTCAATTCATTGGATGAACTTGGCCAAGTGTTCGTCTATCGTGACGAGCAAACCTTAGTGCGTTTATTCGAAGTCGCGACAATTACCGATGCTTATAAAGAGCGCAGTGATATCACCCGCATAGGTAGCCAAGAATCGATTGAGCTGGCGATTTATAAAGAAGGTGATGCGAACACTGTCGCTGTCGCCAAAAAACTGCGCGATGAGCTTGTCAAAATCAATCAAGATCCTAAGCAAAACAAACTCGAAGTGATTTACGATCAATCCGAGTTTATCGAAAGTGCGGTCAGTGAAGTCACCTCTTCGGCGCTGATGGGCAGTTTATTGTCTATGCTAGTGATTTACCTATTCCTGCGTAACATCATTCCAACACTGATTATTTCCATCTCGATTCCCTTCTCAGTTATCGCTACCTTTAACATGATGTATTTTGCCGATATCAGCTTAAACATCATGTCATTAGGTGGTATTGCGCTGGCCATTGGTCTGTTAGTCGATAACGCCATTGTGGTATTAGAGAACATCGACCGCTGTCGCAGTGAAGGCATGAGTAAGTTAGACGCTGCAGTCACAGGAACTAAAGAAGTAGCGGGCGCGATTTTCGCCTCCACACTGACGACCCTTGCGGTATTTGTACCCTTAGTGTTTGTAGATGGGATTGCCGGTGCCCTGTTCTCCGACCAAGCGCTGACGGTCACCTTTGCTTTATTAGCCTCGCTGTTAGTCGCCTTAACTTCTATCCCTATGCTGGCATCACGCGAAGGCTTTAAAACCTTACCCGCGCTGATAAAAACCACGCCTAAGAATAAACCCACCACTAAAATGGGTAAACTTAAGCACTACAGCGCGACGGTATTTTCATTCCCTATTCTGTTGATATTTAGTTACTTACCGAGTGCATTACTGACCTTAGTGCTGATTTTAGGCCGCTTTTTCTCCTGGCTTATCGGTCTTATCATGCGTCCTTTGAGTTCAGGGTTTAACTTTGTCTACCGCAGTATAGAGAAGGTTTATCACAAGCTGCTAGCCTCGGCGCTACATCAACAAATGACCACGCTGCTGCTCACCATTGCGATAACAGGTGCGTGTATTAGCCTATTACCTCGCCTAGGTATGGAGCTTATTCCACCGATGAATCAGGGCGAATTCTATGTAGAAATCCTACTGCCACCGGGTACTGCAGTGAGCGAAACCGATAAGGTATTGCAACAACTCGCGTTGTCTATCAAGGACAGAGCCGAAGTCAAACATGCCTATAGCCAAGCTGGTAGCGGTGGTTTGATGACCTCGGATACTGCTCGCGGGGGTGAAAATTGGGGCCGCTTACAAGTGGTACTGACAGATCACAATGCCTATAACGCAATCACTCAAGTGCTGCGTGATACCGCACGCCGCATTCCTGAACTTGAAGCGAAAATCGAGCAACCTGAGTTATTCAGCTTTAAAACGCCACTGGAAATTGAGCTCACAGGTTACGATTTAAACTTACTCAAACGCAGCGCAGATAGTCTAGTCAAAGCATTATCCGCATCGGAGCGTTTTGCCGACGTGAACACCAGTCTACGTGATGGTCAACCTGAGCTGAGTATCCGTTTCGATCATGCAAGGTTAGCAGCGCTCGGAATGGACGCGCCAACGGTGGCGAATCGTATTGCCCAACGTGTTGGTGGTACTGTTGCCAGTCAATACACAGTGCGTGACCGTAAGATTGATATTCTGGTGCGCAGTGAACTCGCGGAGCGGGATCAAATCAGCGATATCGATGCCTTAATTATCAACCCCAACAGCAACCAACCTATTGCATTAAGCGCAGTTGCAGAAGTTTCATTGCAATTAGGCCCATCGGCGATTAACCGCATCAGCCAACAACGTGTTGCTCTCGTATCAGCTAACCTCGCCTATGGTGATTTAAGCGATGCGGTGGCACAGGCGCAGCAGATACTATCGCAACAAGTGTTACCCGCATCGGTTCAGGCCCGTTTTGGTGGTCAAAATGAGGAAATGGAGCACTCGTTCCAGTCACTCAAAATTGCCCTTATCTTAGCGATTTTCTTAGTGTATTTAGTCATGGCGAGTCAGTTTGAGTCACTACTGCACCCCTTGCTTATCCTTTTTGCCGTACCTATGGCATTAGGTGGCAGTGTACTTGGGCTTTATATCACCCAAACTAACTTGAGTGTGGTGGTATTTATTGGCCTTATCATGTTGGCGGGGATCGTCGTGAACAATGCGATTGTGCTTGTGGATCGGATCAATCAACTGCGTAGCGAAGGTGCTCAAAAACTTGATGCCATTCGCGATGCAGCTAAATCGCGCCTACGCCCCATTATGATGACCACGCTCACCACCACCTTAGGCTTATTGCCGATGGCACTGGGGTTGGGCGATGGTTCTGAGGTACGTGCACCTATGGCGATTACGGTGATTTTTGGTCTGAGTTTATCGACTTTATTGACTCTAATTGTGCTCCCAGTGCTCTATGCCCTGTTCGACCGTAAAGTGTATGACGTTGCAGCCACTGATATAGCGCATGACGTTGAGGAGGCTCGCCCATGAACCTCACCCGTTTAGCCATTAAGCGTCCCGTGACCACCAGCATGTTCTTCTTTGATATCTTGCTATTTGGTCTCGCCTCGAGTCGTCTGTTACCGCTGGAAATGTTCCCCGGTATCGATATCCCACAGATAGTGGTGGAAGTGCCTTACAAAGGCTCGACCCCTGCTGAAGTGGAGCGCGATATTACCAAAGTGCTGGAGGAATCCCTCGCGACTATGGGGGGGATTGATGAGCTTGAATCAGAATCCTCCCAAGAAGGCGCCGAAATCGAAATCAACATGAAGTGGGGGGAAAACGTTGCCACTAAGAGCTTAGAAGCGCGGGAAAAAATCGATGCAGTGCGGCATTTACTGCCCAAAGATGTGGAGCGGGTCTTTATCCGACAATTCTCCACCGCCGACATGCCTGTGCTCACCATACGCATCTCAAGTGATCGTGAGCTTTCAGGTGCATTCGATCTACTCGATAAACAGCTCAAGCGTCCACTTGAACGTGTTGAAGGTGTCTCTAAGGTCAGCCTGTACGGCGTTGAGCAAAAGCAAATTGAGGTACGCATCAATGCAGACCGCCTTGCCGCCAGTGGATTTTCAGCCACAGATTTGCAACAACGTCTCGGCAGAGAGAACTTTGTGCTGAGCGCAGGTACACTCAGGGCCAGTAATATCGTTTATCAAGTTTCACCTAAGGGTGAGTTTAGAAACCTTGAAGATATCAAAGCACTAGTACTGATCCCCGGATTGACCTTAGGCGATATCGCCGATGTGCAATTTGCCCTACCTGAACGTATCGAAGGTCGACATTTAGATAAGCACTATGCCGTGGGTTTGGATGTGTTTAAAGAATCAGGCGCTAACTTAGTCGAAGTGTCTGAACGCGTACTAAAAGTCATTGAACTAGCGAAACAAGATCAGCAATTCCAAGGTATTCGTCTGTTTATCATGGAAGATCAAGCCTCTGGGGTTAAATCGTCACTGATGGACCTTTTACTTTCGGGCTTAATCGGTGCCCTGCTGTCCTTTGTGGTGCTGTACTTGTTCCTACGTAATCTGAAAATGACCTTAGTGGTTGTGTCATCCGTGCCTATTTCAATTGGTATGACGCTCGCCGCCATGTATTTACTCGGTTACAGCTTGAATATCCTGTCTATGATGGGACTCTTACTCGCCATTGGTATGTTAATTGATAACGCTGTGGTAGTGAGCGAGAGCGTGCTGCAGGAGAAACAGGGCAAATCACCCAAGGATAATGAAGAGTCAGTGATGACTGGGGTCGATAAAGTGTCCCTCGCCGTATTGGCGGGTACTATGACCACTGCCATCGTATTTTTACCCAATATTTTTGGCGTGAAAGTGGAAATGACGATTTTCCTCGAGCATGTTGCCATCGCGATTTGTATCTCACTTGCGGCATCACTACTGGTTGCTAAAACCTTGATCCCTTTGATGTTAACTAAGTTCCACTTCGATATCGCGCCCGAGAAGGATGCCGGTAAGTTACAGCGCTTCTACAACAATACGCTTAACTGGGTATTGCTGAGGCCTTGGCGTTCAGGCTTGATTGCGGTGGCCATTCTCGCCTCTACCGCCCTGCCGCTGTCGATGGTCAAACAGGATCAAGAAGACAGCCAGAGCAAGGAGCGAATTTACATCAACTACCAAGTGGAAGGTCGGCATAATCTCAATGTGACTGAAGCTATGGTCAATCAAATGGAAGAGTATCTTTATAACAATAAAGAGGAATTCCATATTGATTCTGTCTACAGCTATTATGCCTCTGACGATGGCTCATCGGTGATCCTCCTAAAGAAAGATTTACCTATACCATTGGATGAGTTGAAAAAGAAAATCCGTAGCGGCTTTCCTAAGTATTCCATCGCTAAACCACAATTTGGTTGGGGCAATGACAACTCTGGTGTGCGCGTGACGCTCACAGGGCGCTCAACCTCTGAGCTGATTAACTTAAGCGAACAAGTGATCCCTTTACTGCAAAATATCAAAGGAATGCAAGACGTTCGCTCCGAGCTTAACGGTGCGCAACAGGAAGTGGTTATCCGCATCGACAGGCAAATGGCGGCGCGGTTAGATTTAAAACTCAATGAAATCGCTTCGAGTATCTCTATGGCACTGCGCGGTTCACCGCTACGCTCGTTCCGCCACGACCCCAATGGCGAACTGCGCATCGAAATGGCCTATGAGAAAGAGTGGCAAAAATCGCTCGAAAAACTCAAGCAGTTACCAATAGTGCGCATCGACCAAAGGGTGTACACCTTAGATAACTTAGCGAAGATTGAGATCCAACCTCGCTTCGATACCATTAAGCACTTTAATCGCCAAACCTCTTTGTCGATTGGCGCAAACTTAGAAAACCTCACCACGGAAGAAGCGCAAACTAAGATCAAGCAAGTGATGGAAAATATCCATTTCCCTAATGGCTACGACTATTCACTGCGCGGTGGATTCGAGCGTCAAGATGAAGATCAGAATGTGATGGCAACCAATATGCTATTGGCTGTTGCGATGATTTACATCGTTATGGCGGCGCTATTTGAGTCGCTGTTATTGCCGACGGCGATTATCACTTCAATCCTATTTTCGATCACAGGGGTATTCTGGGCGCTGTTTATCACGGGCACGCCTATTTCTGTGATGGCCATGATAGGCATATTGATTTTAATGGGAATTGTAGTGAATAACGGCATAGTTCTGGTGGATCAAATTAACCAGATGACGCCGGATCTCGACAAATTGTCCGCCACCATTCGAGACGTGTGTATCACGCGCTTACGGCCAGTATTGATGACAGTGGGCACCACAGTGTTGGGCTTAGTTCCACTGGCGATGGGTGATACCCAAATCGGGGGCGGCGGCCCGCCATATTACCCCATGGCAATCGCCATTATCGGTGGCTTATCGTTCTCGACAGTGACTAGCTTGTACTTAGTCCCCCTGTGCTATCAAGCTTTTTATCGGATGCGTCACCGCGCAGCGATTCGCTTAGGCCAAGCCGATCACTTTGCCAAAAAACTGTTACCTTGGACGGTTTAGTTGTCTTGGATAGCTGATGTTCTTGAACAGTTCAGCAATCTTCGACAACTTAATATGCCATTGAATTTGTAATAAAAAGGCTGCTGTGCAGCCTTTTTTATTACAAAATAATTAATTATTGCCTTAACGGCGCGACAATCACCTGACCTTGCGCAGTTTGCGTCCCTCTAAAAAAGTCGTTGCTATTGAGCGATAGCATAATACCTTTATTGAAATTATCCCCTAGTCGGTACCAACAACGCTCACCGGATGTATTCGAAAATGAGCGAAAAGCGATGGGAAACACCTTTCCTTGCATAAAATCAGTTTGCTCAGCAACATCATATGCAAACATGTTAAATACTTCCTGTACCCCTTCCTCAAGATACTGGCGTAACGGCTGACCATTATCCGCTAGCCATGTCTTAGCCTGTTTTGCAGCGAACGCTTGCTCATCTAAAGGCTCATTAACCGCGGCTAAGGCTTTGTCACGCTTTTTAATCTCCCTTAAACGTTCACGCATGCCATCAGGCAATTTGGCATACTTGGCATTAATTTTCGCAAGATACTCCTGCTTTTCTTCTTCGGTGCGGAGTCTATCCACATAGGGATTCGATTTTGATTGGTATAGGAAGCGGTTTTGGTAAAGCAATTGCGGCTTTGCCCCTTTAACGGCACCTTGATACAGCTGGACCTGTAACAATACATGCAGCATTGTGTTATCCGGTGTTAAGCTGTATTCCGGTGTGAGGATAAGCGCAGTATCATCTGGTGCTAATCCTAAGGTTTTAATTCCTTTTGAAGGCCATTCATCATAAACCTTCACTTGATTGTCAGCCAATTGAGGCAAGGTCGTGATCAACATTTGGTACTGCTTCTCATAGGCCTTTTTTAAGGTATCACCCGCAAGTAACTCTCTAATTTTTGTTATCGCTTCTTCTGCATCAGTCTCTCGGGATTCATTAATTGCAACCTCAGTCAAACCGACAATTAAACCGCCAAGCGCCCCTGCAGTGACACCCGCTGCAGCTAACGTACCATCAGATGTGCCATATAAGTGATACTGAGCTCCTAATTTTTTATTTGATAAATCAACGACTAATTGTGCATTATTGAGCTTTTCTTGTTGGTTAGTATCAAGGTTTACCTTGTAAGGGGCTATGGTACAGGCCGATAAAGTGCTCACAGCCAATATCACCAGTAAAGGGGTTTTAAACATCAAGACTTTCATTTCAACTCCTTGTAATAAATATTTTTATTTTTCTCTCACCACACAAAACTGAATTTGAAACAACTGTTCAAGTCCAGGATAGATCTCGTTAATCACCCGACGAAGCTCAGAGAGTGACATATTTTCCTGCTTGGCATGTTGATCTGACAGATCAGAAAATAAAATAGGCACGACATCAATAATATGGATATCACAAAACCAGCGGTCGGTTTCGAAGGTTGAAACGGGAAGCGTTTGACCTGCAATCACATGGGATTCCGTTTCATCACGCAATGTAATGGTTTTAGTGCCACTTAATATATCGTGCTCAAAGCGCTCAAAAAAAGTGATTTTAGTTAATAACACACATCTTCCTCGGCTCAGGATATGAGCAATAAAAATAACATTAGAGTCAATTTTTCAAACTCATAATGCTAGGCAATATAATGGCTTTTGATCCACACTGACAGCCTATACCGCAGAATTTGTAGCATTTGTCGTGTGAAATACTAACAGCGCCGTTTAAGTCAAATTGTTATGCTAACGCCATTTAGCAAAACTAGTTCCCAAAGAGTAGCCGTTGTTTTCGACAAAATTCAGCAAAACATGGTCAGTTCGCTCAGATTGAGTTAGAATCCGCCCTCAATTGAGCCCTTGGCCTCATATTCCTGCGCATAGCGGGTGCGAAACGAAATTAGAGACGTCATGAACAAGAAACAAAAGATCATCAAGAAAATTGCTAAACGCGCTAAGGCCAGACTGAATAAAGTCGACCCAGTAACTATCGGCTCGCCAGCAAAATCAGGTTACATCTCTAAGGCCGAACGCGCAAAAATGGCGGCATTAGAAGCCTCGACTGAACAAGTCGAAGGCCAAAAAGACACGCCAAGCATTGAAGAATAAGCAGTACCGCAGAATAACGCTTTCTAGCGGCCTATTTTTGCATTGTTAACCCGACTCGATTAACTGCAAACGCCGCTTAAAACAAAATGCCACAAGCAAACTTGTGGCATTTTGTTTTTCTGTATTCCTAACGGTGCGCGGTGAAGCAGCTGGAGTATTTATGTTTGATTCAATAACGTTATTTGACAGTTTGGAGCGTCACTAAAACAGGTGAACCATTAACTGCTAAAGTCAGTTCGGCTTTTTGCCTTCTTCTAAATACGTTATTGGCAATACCGACTCAGTCTCTTGCTCCTCGGTTAATTGCGCCATCTGCACGCAAGAAGATGAAAGTGGATTGGTCGCACTCGGCAGGTTCTCAGCCACACAGTTCGCGATTTCCTCCTCTTCACTCAGCTCAACATTACGGGGAGCGGCATTGATACCGCCAACATTCACCATCGCGGACAACTGGGCCTGCGCCGCCACTTTATCCACTAAACGGTAGGCAACCCACACACCTAAAGTACCAAACAAAATAGACCCTAAAACTTGCCCAATCAACACGCCATAAACCCCGCCCCAAAGTGCACCCAAATACACAAAGGGCACTGTGCCTAAGGTGGCTTTACCAACATTAAACAAGGTGGAATATTTAGCCTTACCGAGGTTATTAAAGGACGCATTAGCCACGAATAAAATCCCCGAAAAGATAAAGAAAACCGCAATATAACTACAGAAAAAGTGGATAAGATCGGCGCTATCGCCCTTCATATCAAACACATTGACCAAATGTGACTTAAGCGCAAACAGCAATAGAGACATTACCAGCACATACACAGCACAAAACTGGATGGCGCGGGTTAAACTCTCGCGCACTCGGTCAAACTGTCCCGCACCAAAATTTTGCCCAACAATAGGGCCAATCGCACCCGAGAGTGCAAAGATCATCCCAAAGGTCACAGGGATTAAACGCCCTAATACCGCCCAGCCCGCCACGTAAGCGTCACCGAAATCGGCAATGGCTCGGGTCACAAAGGCATTACCGATAGGCGTCGCCACATTGGTTAACATAGCGGGTCCCGCTATGGCAAAGATGGGTTTTAGATCGGCGATAAAATGCGCCTTATCGAAATGACCTAACAACTTATGCTTAACTACAACGCCGCGGCCAGCAATTAAAAATACCGCCACCCGCGCTAAAACGGATGCCAATGCCGCGCCTTCAATCCCCATGGCGAACAAGAAGATAAAAATCGGGTCGAGTACAGCATTAACGCCGCCGCCCGCTAAGGTCGACATCATAGATAACTTTGCATCACCCACGGCGCGCAAAGCCCCGCCTAGCGCCATCGCAAGACAAATAAAAGGCAAGGAAGGCACTAAGATATACAAGTAGCTGGCAGCGAGCTCAGCCGTATGGCCACTTGCGCCCACTAAGGCAACCAACTCAGGGATGAAAGTGGTGACCACCGCGGCCACCAGCACGCTAATCAGCGTTGTCACAACGGCGCTATTGAGCAATAGCCGCTTTGCTAACACCACATCTTTTGCGCCAATCGAGCGAGACACTAAAGCGCCTAAAGCAATTGATAAGCCTATCCCAATGGATGTCGTGAAAAAGGAGATGCTGCCAGCATAACCCACAGCCGCCGCCAGCTCATGCTCCCCCAATAAACTCAGGAAAAAGATATCCAGTAAATCCACCACAAATAAGGCAGAAATTCCCACAGCGGCAGTCGAACTCATCACTAAGATGTGACGTAATATGGGGCCTTCAACAAACTTGGCTTGCGTCATACGTGTGTGTTACCTGCAAAAATAATAAGTGTTAGCTAAAACCATGACTAAGCGTCATTTTCAACGGGGGCATCTAGGCTATCTAACTCGCATCCGCAGCGGCTACAGTACATGGCATCAAGATCGTGGCCGGTTTTATGGCATTGATTGCACGAGCGTAAATCTCGATGACGCCCTACTTCTTGGGAGATTTCCGCGGTTAAAATCCCCGTAGGGATCGCGATAATCGAGTAACCAATCAACATAGTAAAAGCGGCAATCGCCTGACCTAATCCCGTTTTTGGGGTGATATCACCGTAACCGACAGTAGTAATAGTCACAATTGTCCAGTAGACAGATTTAGGTATTGAACTAAAACCATTATCAGGCCCTTCAACAACATACATTACCGCACTGAGCACCATAACGATCAAACTGACCGAGAAGAAAAATATAAAGACCTTACGACTCGACTGCATCATGGCTCTAAGCAACACATTCCCTTCACTCAAATAACGCAGTAATTTGAGTACGCGGAATATCCTGAATAACCTGAGAATCCGGATGACTAAGGTAAAGTTAGCACCAGGGATCAGTAAGGCGAGGTAACTTGGCAATACAGATAACAAATCGACTATGCCATAAAAGCTGCGGGCATATAACACGGGATGAGTCGCACAATACAAACGTAGGCCATATTCAAGGGTGAATATAATCGTAAAGACCCACTCCAAGACGCGAATAATCTGCCCGTATTCACGATGAAACACTTCTACCGTATCGAGAAACACTAGAGCGACACTCAGCACAATGCACACCATTAAGGCGATATCAAAATAGCGGCCAGCGGGAGTATCAGTGCCAAAAATAATGGTGCGTAATTGACGTTTTAGTGGGCTTTCGGATTCGATGTTTTCAGACATAAAAGCTTTTACTTCCTTGCAACAAACTGAGTAACTCTGGGATTACATCATAAATATCCCACGAGTCTGCCATGCAATTGCATTCAGCTCAAAATTATCTACTCACAGCAGGATAAAATTGCGGTATGATGCCGAAAAAAGCCAACAACTAGTGTTAATTTTCGAGGAATTCATGCGCGCCACCCTACTTTCCACATTGACCACTCTCACTGTGACTATCGCGGCACTCGTTTCACCCGGATTACATGCCTCAGGCATGGGTAAAGTGGATCTTGTGGTGATCACAAAATCCGAATCCAGTATGGCTTTATTGCGCGATGGCAAAATACTCAAACAATATCGCATTGCCATGGGTGACTTACCCGCAGGACACAAATTAAAGGAAGGCGATCAACGCACACCACAGGGACGTTATACCCTAGATTATAAAAAGCCCGACAGTGCCTATTATAAATCGATCCATATTTCCTATCCCAATGAAGAAGATAAACTCAGAGCCAAAGCCTTAGGCATTAGACCCGGAGGCATGATCATGATCCACGGTCAGAACCCTAAGTCGCCGTTGCCGCCAGAACAAGCCCAGCAATACAACTGGACCGACGGTTGTATCGCGATAACCAACGCCGAAATGGATGAAGTGTGGAAAGTGGTCGATGAAGGAACGCCAATTGAAATTTGGCCCTAACCTTAGCCTACTTAGACATGGCAACACGCCGAATAGATAATGTCACAACATCAAACACGCCCAGCTTAATGGGCGTTTTTATTTAGCCATTTACATCATATCGTTAGCCATATTATCCCCGTGATTTTGTGTAAAGGATAAAAACTAACGCTAATACACATGCCTTGGAGCCTATATGTCATCATCCAATGAAGCTGCCACGCCGCAGAGCACAAGCATCAGCTATGAGCAATTAACCCAAAGCTGGCCCGCCTTCGAAGCACAAATTTTAGCCTTGCTTGAAACCTTAGACTTAGCGGATAAAGCACTGGTTTGCGATCATGTCGCGCTGCGCGTCAATTCCATCGACAGTGCCGATGCGCTGCGCTATGCCTTTAGCCGCGTCGGTAAGATCATTTCAGACAATATCATCAATGGTCGTACGATTCTGATTATCGAACTAGATATCCCACTTACGCTGGGTCAATTTAGCATTGCCTGTGTCGAACTTCCCTACCCCAGCGACAAAGTCTATCCGCAGGAAGGCTGGGAACACATTGAGCTAGTCATTGATTCTAAAGCCAAAGATTGCGATACCCTGAGCCAAGATTTGCTCGCACTATGTCCCAAACTCAGCGCCTTACTGCCATCGGAGCACACTGCAGAGCCCGTTCAGTCAAGCTCACAAGGCTTAAATTCACAAGGCTTAAGTTCACAAGGCTTGAACTCACAAAGCTTAGCATCCCTTGCTGGGATAAAAATTAAGATGAGCTCGCCCAAAGGGGATAAAGAGCGTTTAGCCAATCCGACGATTGCCTTTAAGCGCGATGATGTGTGCATTAAAGTGCATCCCCATGGCATAAAAGCAGTGATCGCCAGCGAGCAAACGTAGACAGCCTATTTTAGGCGGGCTTAATATCTGCAAGAAGATAACATTGAGCTTAGATTTCCATTGGCACTTACCGCACTTGTCTTAACGAACAAATCTGTTGATGACTATATCAATCAGGTTCAGTGTTCAGACTCAGTATCCAAATCATCTTTAGGCGTTTTTTTTGGTAGTTTTGTCAAAAATTGCCAAAATTAAATCTAGAAACCAGCATATTTAGCGTAACTTAGGACGTATAACTCGCAGATGCCATCAGGCATACATTATCGAGTCCACTTGATGGATTCGATGTGCAAACAGAGGATCGCCAATGAAACCACACAAGAACGAAGCGCAAATATTGAAGTTCGCCATGGAAATCGGGATTGGCTATGCCAAAAAACGCGGATATGCGGACTTCGACAAAGGCATCTCGCCCAAAGATAAAGTGGAATGTATTTACCGTTTATTGGTCACAGACAATTTAATCCAGCCACTGGCCAAAGATAAAGAAGATGGGCCAAACATGAAACACAAACTGATTTTATGGATCACCCGCCAGCTACCTGCCGATCATCCATTATTGAAGTAATCTTTTTGAGCTAAGCGGTTGAAATTCATTATCTGCAAGCGGGCAGTGAAAGCAAATATAAAGAATCCAACTTGTCGAGTGCTAACGATAAGAATCATAAAAAATGGCGCATCATAGCGCCATTTAATTGAGCCAGAGCTGGATATCGAACCTAGCCCTTTTTAGCCGCTTTACTGGCTTTCTCATTCGCTAACACTGTTGCCATGGGTGGCACTATGGTTGTGGGATCGAGGCGCATTTGATACCAGTTCACTCGCCAATCTAAATGCGGGCCATTAGCACGACCTGTTGCGCCCACCTCTGCCACGGCTTGACCTTGCTTTACCGCTTCACCCGCGTTGACGTACAGCTTACTCAAGTGCAAAAAGCTCGAACTTACGCCATAGCCATGGTCGATCACCATAGTCCCACCCGAATAAAACATGTCAGGCACAGAAAGACTAATAACACCATCGGCGGGCGCTACCACGACAGTGCCGGTTTTCGCCGCCACATCCACACCAAAGTGTGGATTACCGGGTACGTCGTTATAAATACGTTGGCTACCATAAACCCCGGAAATACGCCCCGTCAGCGGCCAAATAAACGCCTGTAAAAAGGCCGTTTGCTCGCTAAATGTTGCCCGCGCTGCTTTTACCTGCGCCGTGTCTTTCGCCGCTCTTTCCTGCGCGACGGGATCGGGCTTCATAATCTTAGAACTAATGCCCTTGACACTTTGAATATCGTACTCACGCTTAGCCAAAGTTAAAGGCTTAACCTCAGTCAAACCATCGGGATAAACCAAGGTTAGCTGCTGGCTCAATTCACCGTCACGATCAAAACCAAAGGCAAAATGACCGTCAGGCGTGACCTTAATGGCTTCACCATTTAAGCTAATCTGAGTGCCCGCTGTCGCTTGACCCCGCATTAATGCGCCTTGCTCTAACTTGCCTTGCAAAGTCACCGCTGCTTGCACCTGAGGCACAATGAGCACTAGGCCCAAGGTTAACCATGCCGTTAAACGATTTCCCAACATCTTATTTCTTCCCGAAACGTTTCCCAAACCAATAGTTTCCAAAATCTGAGTTCCTAATATTCTACTCTTGGACATCTTCACAAAAATCCTTATCGATGGTCAACTCAGGGCAATGCCCATTGAATGCGTTCTGCACGACACTAACGCATCACCAGCACACCACTAACTTATCGCTAACACTGAATCACTAAACTCTGACCGATTAAATCCATGCGTCACGTTAACCTAACCCGCCCTAAAAATCGATCCACAGCGGCGCAAATACCTAATGATGTATTGCATACAATAGCAATCGCGCTTTATCTAAGGTTATGAAGACACAAAAAAGCCCCGACAATCAGCCGAGGCTCATTCAGCAAGTAATTTATATTTACTCGGCTCTATTTACCTAAACTTAGCTACCCAAACTTAGCGCTTATCCCTTAGACACAATCGCGCCTTTACCTACACCTTCAAACGCCACCACTTTAAACTGACTTCCAGGCACTTTAGCGACTAATGTCGTGGCAATATAATCGGCTAACAACTCAACCGTGGTGTCGTGGGGAATTAAATCACAGCATTCCTTTGGCATTGCCAATTGGAAATCCCCTTGGGGCGCTTGATAGTGAAAACCATAATGGCTGCTATCGGTGATCCGTGTTTGCGACGAAAGATTGAGAGTGTCAACTGAAACTAAATCCTCTTCACTGCCCAAATAAATATCGTGCCATCGCTTGGCCCAATACTCATCCCACTTTGGTGCTGGGCTGCCATTTTCATAAACGTGAATAGGGCTACGATGTCCATGGGCGATACGCTGACAATTACCATCGTGTTTACGTAAACCATGGCTGTAATGGTAGTAAGGCGTATCGAGGATTTCATGTCTCAGGGTGAGCGTGATCCCTTCGACATTCTTAGGTAAAGCTTCACGTAACGCTTTCTGTAAAAAGGCATTCACGCTCGGAATATCAATCTCTTCGGTCGGCACTAAGGCAAAGGCTTGGGAAGGACAGGCCAAATGAATTTCACCTAACTGACTATCAAAATCCATCCACACTCTATCGCCCTGCTGCTGCCATCGCACACTACTGCAGGCCGTAGGCACTAATAAACGATGATCGGCCACCGCATCTATAGTCTGCTTGATCGTACGTTTGACTTTAGCAAAATCGAGCACCATGTTTTGCTCGTCTAATCCGCCCTCAAGCAGAACATCGACAATCCAACTCTCCCCCACCATGCCGCGCTTTGGGCACAAATAGGAAAAATCGATCACAGTTAAATCTTTGACAAACAATTGCATTAACGCTCCTCGGCAGAAAAACAGTCCACCTATGTAATTTTATAGCACCGCTTGGCGATGGCCGAGCGTGCTAACTTGAGGCACTCAACACGAGTCAACTCAACATGAACAGAGATTCTAATCAATTCCGTCTGTTGTCGCGACAAATGAATCCACTCGGTTCAATATTTTGTCTCAGATGTTTGTATCAGATGTGTATATCAGGTAGTCGAAAATCCAGCAATGTAACTCATTGCAACCATCAAATGTCGTTAGACAGAAAGCAACAATGCATCGACCTTGTCGATTAACAGATAAAGCCTTAACAGGAACACAGTTCAACCTAGCAAAATAACAGAATAAAAACAGAGAATTAGATCGCAAAAGCTTAATCCGCAACAGCGATAGACCCAATCGAAACAAAGCATTATCACTCAGCCTTATTAACCGCTAGCATCCCTGTTAAACCATACAAAAACAAAGGTTATATAGGGAGAAATAAGATGACCAAACTTACATCTATCGCCATTTTCATCGCAGGTATGTTAGCCAGTACCCATGCTATCAGTGCAGAACAGATCGAAGTGATCACAGCCGCCAAAATCACTGAACCTGAAAAAGTTGAATTAGGTAAAATGCTGTTCTTCGAACCCAGACTGTCTAAATCTGGCTTTATCTCTTGTAACTCTTGCCATAATTTATCCACTGGTGGTGTCGATGCTCTACCCACATCCATTGGTCACCATTGGCAGGAAGGCCCAATTAACTCGCCCACAGTGCTAAATGCCGACTTTATGCTGGCTCAATTTTGGGATGGTCGTGCCAGTGATTTGAAAGAACAAGCCGCGGGCCCTATCGCCAACCCGAAAGAGATGGGCTTTACCCATGAACTCGCAACTGAAACTATCGCCTCTATGCCAGCCTACAGAGCGCACTTCGCCAAGGTTTATGGCGATGACAAAGTCACAATTGACCGTTTAACCGATGCAATTGCCACCTTTGAAAAAACCTTAGTCACCCCTAATAGCCCCTTCGATCAATTTCTTCTGGGCAAACAAGATGCCATCAGCGCGAATGCTAAAGCAGGTTACCAACTCTTCAAGGATAAAGGTTGCGTGAGTTGCCATAATGGCCCCGCCGTCGGTGGCACTATGTATATGAAAATGGGCCTCATCAAACCGTTCCACACCAATAATCCTGCAGAAGGTCGTAAGGGCGTCACAGGTAAAGAAGCTGATAAATTTGTGTTTAAAGTGCCGACACTACGCAATATTGAGCTCACCTATCCCTACTTCCATGATGGCAGCGTCTGGACCTTGGAAGAAGCGGTGAATACCATGGCAGACATTCAATTAGGGCAAAAACTCTCTGACCAAGAAGTGAAAGAAATGGTCGCCTTCCTTGAAGCCTTAACAGGCGAACAGCCACAAATCACGCTGCCGATTCTGCCACCATCGAATAAAGATACGCCACGTCCTGTGCCATTTAGCTCCAATAATTAACATAGGCAACGAGTCACTGACTAAGAAGTTCTCACTTAGAAACTAAGTCAGCGCGACACTTAGTGATTTGGTGATTGGGTTAGCAAAAAGGCCGAGAGTCAACACGCTCGGCCTTGGGTTATTCGTTCGCTTAAAAAACGATGGATTAATTAAGTGCTATTCGCCTTTAAGACGACGGTCGAGCTGATCTTTTAAGTTTGCTGGCACGCCTTTGATTAAAATCGTGTCCGAAATGGGATCGTAAATCACCCGTTGGCCTAAGTGGCCGCCATCAAAACTTAAGGTTACGCCGCCACCCGTACCAGAAAACTTCTTCAATTGGCGCAGAGTCGATTTGTCGGCCGGAAACTCTTCATCGAGATCATAGCTGCCGCCACGGGCAAAATCGTAGAAAGAATCCATACCTTGATCGGCTAACTCATCGGCCAAGTCTTTGATCTCAATGTCAGCGCCTTCATCGAAGCGCTCACTGCAATATTCAAACACTTTATTACGGCACTGCTGACGCTCGTCTTTCGTCAACTCACTGCTGGCAACAAAATCTTCAACCGCATTCATTAAGGTTTTGTTTTGCGCCTTAGTGTTGACACCTTCGACGCAGCCCATAAAGTCGAGGAAAAAGTCGGCCACTTTACGTCCCGCGCGGCCACGGATAAAGGAAATGTATTTACGCGAGTCTTTATCAGCTTGCCACTCGGTTAAATCGATACGTGCCGCCAGTTGAATATTGTTTAAATCCAAATGATTATTTTGCGACAGTTCCATATCGTCTAGCACAGTCATCGATGACTTAGCACTTAATAAGGCGACAAACAAATAATCGCTGGTGATGCTGGTGTAGCAAGACATCAGCAAAAAACCGCCTTGGCTGAAATCGTATTTCGACAATTCTTCTTGCAGTAATTTACTGGCTTGACCGGAAAACTCCACAAATCCTAAATCGCCGCCACGGTATTGAGTTAGCGCATTGGCAAAAGCAGGATTGGCCTCACCGTCGTCGCCATGGATACCAAAATAGCCAAAACCTTTACCGGCCTTTCCCGTATAAGTCTGATGCAGCTCGTCGAGCATCATCTCGACCGCCTGACCGTTCAGCAGAGGTTGAGGACGCAAACGGCAGCGCAATTGCCCCTGACTGTCCTGAGAAATCTCGTGAATAATTGCGTGTTCGATGTTAATACTCATAAGCCCTGATAGTGATACTGGGATAAATCCGCTATTATATGCCGCTAATCCATTCCAAAGTGAAACATTTTTTGATTATGGCAATCCAATCGAAATACTCAAACACCCAAGTTGAATCATTAATCGCCGAAATATTGGCTGTGTTAGAAAAGCATAAAGCACCGACTGACCTGAGCCTGATGGCATTGGGTAACTGCGTGACTAACCTGCTAGAACGTAAAGTGCCCAGCGAATCGCGCCAAGCCGTGGCCGAACAATTTGCAAAAGCACTCGCACAATCGGTTAAATCCCAGTAAGTTAACTGGGTAATAATCATCAAAAGAATATAAGATACAAGGCCTTTTAGGAATAAGCGGATCACTATGGTCGAGCGAAAAAAGCAAATGAGCCGCGATCGGGTTTCCCGGCTCATCAACTGGGGGCATTGGTTCGCCTTCTTCAATGGCTTATTAGCCATGATAGTCGGCAGCCGATACCTTGGCAGCGTGGGGTATCCAGAAACTTGGTATGGCTGGTTTTATCTGAGCGTCAGCACTATTGGTCAGTTTAGCTTTCTCGCCTTTATCGCCTATTTGATCTGTCTGTTCCCACTGACCTTGATATTGCCTTATTCAAAGATATTAAGAGGTGTCGCGGCGGTAATCGCGACTCTAAGTCTCTGTATCTTATTGTACGATACGATTGTTTACGCCGATTACGGCATGCACTTGAGCCCCTTCGCCTTCGATTTAGCTTGGGCGGATCTCAATGCCCTGCTCCGTGGTACTTCTTATATCGTCACCCCGTTGGCCATCATCGCCATTGAACTGACCATGGCCAATTTTTTGTGGAAACGCATAGAGAAGATCCAAAAACTCAATTTAGGCAATAAAGTTATCACCTTAGTGTGTATCTGTTTTATCAGCAGCCACTTGATCCACATTTGGGCCGATGCCGCCGATATCACAGAAATTACCCGTTTCGACGATACTTATCCTTTATCTTATCCCGCGACTGCTCGCTCCTTTATGGAAAGTCACGGTATCGATGGTTCATACCAAGGCGATGACGTCAATCACAATACCAGTGTACTCAGCTATCCAGAGCAGCCACTGACCTGCCAAGCTGACACTAAAATCAATGTGTTGATGATCACCATCGATAGTTTGCGTGCCGATATGGTCGATGGCAAAAGCATGCCATTCTTGCAGCAATACACTGAAAATAATCAATCTTTTACCCAGCATTTCAGCGGCGGCAACCAATTTAGAACGGGCATGTTTTCGCTACTCTATGGCCTGCAAGGCAGTTATGGCGATGCGCGAATTTTTAATAGCACCAGTCCGCTAATGACCCGAAGCTTCCAGCAAGCGGGTTATGAACTGGGATTGTTCCTGCCAGAAACCAATCTTAATTTGCGTTCGTCACAGGCAATGTTTAATGACTTCAATCCTGTGATAGCTAAAGAAACCAATGGCAGCGCCGATGCCGACTTGCACACAGTGGCCAGTTTTAACGAGTGGCACAGCATCCAAAATAAACCTTGGTTTGCGCTCGTTAATTTAAAAGCGCCGGAAAATTTCGATACTCCTGTGGGTTTCCTTGGCATTGAAACCGTGAAAGCCAATCCCGACCTTATGCCAGCGCAAAAGGTGCTGTTTAATCAATATCGCCAATCACTGTATTTTGTCGATCAACAACTTAAGGCAATGCTGGCCAATGTGCCCAACGACACCTTAGTGATTATCACTGGGGTAAATGGCAAGATGTTCACCAGTAACAGTGACGAAGCGAATCGCAACCTGTCACCACAGAGTGTCAAAGTGCCCTTAGTGATCCACTGGCCTAATACGGGCGCGTCTAAGGTCAAATACCGCACCAGCCATTACGGCATAGCGCCGACTTTGATGACCCACGTGCTCGGCTGCACCAATAACACCACAGATTACAGCGCTGGCCGCAGCTTATTGCAACCGAGTAAAGAAACGTGGATCTACATAGGTGATAGCCGTATTTTTGCTATCTATCAAGAAGCGGAAGTGACAGTGATTGACCGCCACGGCAAATACCGTATTTACGATGAAAACTATGAACATAGGCTCAATAAGAAAATGAGTGCGCCAGAGTTGATTGAAGTGATGCGCGAAGGTCGACGTTTCTATAATCACTAGTCTCAATCCTTTTCTCGAACAAGCCCCATTCCCTGCGGATTGGGGCTTTTTTATTCCCTACACGGCAGGATGAGTGCCTAAAAGTCAGAGTCCAGTTCTCAATACCGCACTAATCCCAGCTCAAAGCTCACTATAAGAGATTAATATCAGAGTACAGTATCTGAGTCTGAGTCTGATATAAGCTACAGCCGCGCGGTGCCTGCAACCTAAATATGGTGTATTCACAAAGCAAAAAGCCGCTATCCATGGATAACGGCTTTTAAGACTTGGGCTGAATCTTGAGGCCTACTTTACCTTGTACACAATCAAGCCTGTTATCTATCATGCATAAACGATAAAAGTCAGCTCACTCTCAAGTAAACTCGCAATTATGCCAGTTCACAATCATGTCAGCTCGCAATCACGTCAGCTCAAAATCAATCGGCTTTAACCGTGGAGTAACGCGCTAACCAATGGGCGTAAGAAGCGGGTAATACCCAAGATGGGCGCGCAATTTTCAAGGTTTGCGCCGCTTGATATGGCCAATGTGGATTCGCTAAAAAGGCTTTACCTATCATCACTAAATCCATTTGTTCATCTTCAATGGCAGCATTGGCTTGATGTGGATCATCCATACCCCAAGACGTCGCAACGGGGAACCCCACTTCTTGACGAACCCGCGCGGCAATAGGCGCCAAAAATGCAGGACTCCAGGGAATATTTGCCGTTGGGGTCGAGAAGCAAATGCTGACGTTCAGCATATCGAGCCCCGCTTGCTTAAATTGCTTCACCAAGGCTATCGATTCCGTCAGTGTTTCTTCATCTTTATGGTCGAATTCAATCACGCCAAATCGCGCCGTTAAGGGTAAATGCTGTGGCCAAACGTCTCTGACTGCGGCAATGGTTTCTAACAAAAAACGTCCACGCCCTTCGGCATTACCACCATATTGGTCGGTGCGTTCATTGGCATAGGTTGAGAAGAAACTTTGGGCTAAATAACCGTGGGCGAAATGCAGCTCTAACCATTCAAATCCTGCCGCTAAAGCCCGTTTGGCCGCCGCCACAAAGTCTGCTTTAACGCGCTCAATGTCTTCAATCGTCATAGCCGTTGGTACTTTAGGTAAGTTTGCACCGAAAGCAACGGCAGACGGCGCAATTGGTTGCCAGCCTTGTCCTTCACCATTGGGAATATGATCATCGCCTTCCCACGGGATATTGGCACTCGCTTTACGGCCCGCATGACCAATCTGAATCCCCGCCACTGCGCCGGCATTTTTAATCGCGCTGGCCACCTTAGCTAGACCTTGGGCTTGCTCTTCATTCCACAGTCCGAGGCATTTTGGGGTAATACGTCCTTCAGGAGAAACCGCAGTGGCTTCAACCACAACAAGACCCGCTCCGCCACGGGCAAGGCTAGAGTAATGCACCTGATGCCAGTCGTTGATGAGTCCGTCCGTGGCTTGATATTGGCACATGGGCGCAACGGCAATACGATTTTTGAGAGTAATTTCTTTAAGTTTGAAGGATGAAAATAGATCGGCCATAGGTGTTTCCTGTGTCAAATAGAATCAAAAAGAAATGGAATACTGAATGACGACAGACTAGCCTTATCATGCCATAATTAAAAGCACGCACAGATTATAGAGTTGATAAAGTTTGCTTATGATAAATCCACAGTGGTTACACACCTTTGCGGTTCTGGTCGAGAAAGGTAACTTCACCCGAACCGCCGAAGCCATAGGTATCACCCAAGCGGCAGTGAGCCAACATATCAGTCGCTTAGAAGAAGAATACGGCACACTGTTTTTACGCCGCCCCCGTCAACTTGAAATAACTCCGATTGGCGAAAACCTGCTGACCTACGTTAAAGACGTCGAATGCGCGCAAAAACGCCTACAGCAGAAACTAGTCCATGATGATGCTGAGGTCGGCGATATTAGCCTTATCACTCCGGGGAGTATTGGTTTAACACTCTTTCCGTTATTAATCGAACTACAACAAGCCTTTCCGGCGTTAAACATTCGCCACCGTTTTGCCCCTGACAGTGAAATAGTCGCCTCAGTGTTAGCCAATGAACATGAAATAGGCATGGTGACCTTAAAACCTTCCGATCCTCGTATTCACAGCACGCATTTCACCGAAGAGCCGCTTGAGCTTGTGGTACCTGCAAGCCATAAACAACATGAGTGGGTTGATTTACAACGGCTAGGGTTTATCTCCCATCCCGATGGCGAAGCCATGGCCACTCGGCTGCTTAGCCGTAAATATCCAAGTCATCCCGGTATTCAAGACATTCCCTGTAGGGGATTTACCAACCAAATCAGCCTGATCCTCGAACCTGTCGCAAAAGGGCTCGGATTTACAGTCATCCCGCAATACGCACGCAAAGCCTTTGAACGACAACAAGATATCTATGTTGTTGAATGTGGCAGCCAAGTTGTAGACACCATTTGGCTTATCCACCGCGCGGAATGGCCCTTGTCACGCAGAGCCCAAAAAGCGATTACATTTTTAAAGGGGAAAATATAAAACCCCATTTAAAAATGGGGTTCCGCACACAAGTTGCCGCACAGGAATAGTCAGCGTTAGCAACGGATACATAAGACTCAGCGGCTACTGATTGATATCCAATTCATTATGGATCAATACCACGCACTGGGAAGCAAACAGCATCTTGGGCCCAAGGCTGATCTTTTGCGCACCGAGTCGTTTCAAGGTATTAAAACTTTTCTTCGGCATAGGAATATGATCGGTCAGCAAAAAGCACGGATTCCCCACAAACTCCTGCTCACGGATAGAAGTGCCCTTCTTATCCATCATAAACAATTGATAATCCAACGCGAGGTCCTGCACCAGCTTTTCAAAACTGATGGTGCTCACAGTAATGCCCTCATCCACAACGCGAGTTTGCTCTTTCGTCATGCCCCGAGAAATATCTAAGGCCTTGGCAATTTTGGTCAGCAAAGCTTGTTCGTGGAAACCGCCAATATGGCAAATATTTCGAGTATCGAAGCTGATAGTGCGGGAAAAATCATGGGTACTTTCTAACACCAAATAAACAACAACATCGTTTCGATGGGACTGAGCCACAAAGATAGTGTTCATCAGGGTATGAGCCAAAATCTCGGTGTG
The DNA here is from genome assembly GCF_019655335.1 of Shewanella hafniensis. Taxonomy (GTDB): domain Bacteria; phylum Pseudomonadota; class Gammaproteobacteria; order Enterobacterales; family Shewanellaceae; genus Shewanella; species Shewanella hafniensis. Next base: position 59,599 of record NZ_BPFD01000007.1, on the reverse strand, counting down.
CGCCTCTTGGCCGACAGAAGCCAAAAACAACTGACTGTCAGTAGGTGCTGATCTTGCTCGTAAAACAAACGCGCGCATAGGTAAATGTCCTACTCAATAATGTCTTAAATGCTAAATGGCGAATGCAAATATCGATGTGAAACGTGTCATTTCACGTTAAGAATTTTTGTCTTAACTGTACCAATGAAGTCGACTACTGGAGCTTAAACGATTATCGTTAGTCCTCATGACCACAAAAAAGATATAAAAAAACAAAACCCCGTATAGCAATGCTACCACGGGGTTTTGTTTTTACTTAACTGTCACTTATCTTAATAATTAAAACAGCCTAACAATTAAGCATTTAATTTGGTCGGTATGAGAGGATTCGAACCTCCGACCCCTGACACCCCATGACAGTGCGCTACCGGGCTGCGCTACATACCGAAATTTTTTAAGTGAATTGTATTATCAGCGTTGATTTAGTCCGTTATAACTTAGTGGCTATTTCAAGCTAATTTCTTCAATCACTAATCACTTAAGATACTGTTTATGGGGTTTATCTTAAGTGAGCCAGAACTGTAGCAATTGCCTTGCAACTGCGCAAGGGCTTCATTACATCTCTTTGATCGACTGCTTAGTTTATGTTCTGAATGACACAATTTTCGTCGATAACCGTTCGGAAATGGCCTCATACGTTGACTCTGCTAATCATCAGTCTGTTACTGACCAGAATTCAGCCTATGTTTACCCAGATAAAGCAGTGGCACTATTCCTTTCTATAATTCGTCTCAATAATTCATTTCTTTAATCCGTTCCCATAATCTGTTCCTACAATTCATTTCTATTATGGCTTTATATTGGGGACTTCAATTGAAGCTCTGGGATAGAGGCATTGGGTTTATTTGTGCCATAATCACAGACAGTTAACACAAGCAAATTTTCAAAGGGACTTTTCTTTGCATTTACCCGCCTTCCAAACCGCCCATCTCAGACTGGCAATTATTCTGGGGGTATTCGGCTTAGTCCTGAATCTTTTTCCCATCCCTCTATTCGCTAATGTGCAATTGATTCTCGGCAACGTGGCCGTGGTGATAGTGGCAATACTCTTAGGGCCTTGGTATGCGTTGATCACCGCCCTATTTACCGCAACGGGCTCATGATCGTGTGGTCGAGCCCCCACGTGTATTTACTGTTTTTACTCGAAGCATTATGGCTTGGTTTTGCAAGGCGCCGAGATATTCAAATACTCTATGCCAGTGTGAGTTATTGGGTGTTATTGGGGATCCCGCTGTTAGCCATTTATGTGGCAGTCATTGCTAAAATGCCCGCCAGCCACATTCCTTTTACCGCGATCAAACAAGCCGTTAATGGCATGATTTACGCTGCAATTGGTGAACTCTGTGTGGTTGCTATTCCAAGTCTATGGCATTTTAAAGGCAAGCTGACCAATCTTAATCGCCGTACTTTTAGCTCGCAGCTCAGTTATTTGTTTACCTTAATTATTACTGTGAGCTTATTGGTCTCATCCTTAGCTTTTAATCACTTTTTTATTGATAAACAACAAGTGATGATTAATCGCAATCTGGACGATACGGCAACTCATTTGAGCCATGCAACCGATAACTACCTCGCTTACAACACGCAAGTCATCGCTAGCACGGCCAAGTTTTTGAGTCTGTCGAACGCTGGCATCAATGAGTGGCAGGCATTGCTATCGAGCATACATGATAGCAATCAAGGCTTTAAAACTATGCTGATTGCGAATGAACAAGGCAATTTGCTCGCTGCCAGTCCAATGGCCAATATCGTGGAGTTAGACCGCCTAGCAGAAATCCCTTCTGTGATGGATAGGGAATACTTTATCCAAGCGTTTTATAACCATAAAACCTTTGTATCACCCGCATTTATCGGTAGAGGTTTTGGTAATGACGTGATCGTTGCCATCAGTGCCCCCATTTTTAGTCCAAATGCTCCCAATCAAGCCAGAGGGATAGTCGAAGGCAGCTTAGATTTACGCTATTTTTCCAGCATAGATAAACAAAACCTGCACCATGAGCAGCAATCTATTTTACTGACCGATGAGAACAATAATCTGATTTATGCCTCAGAAGGATTAGGACTCGCACCGTTCACCCCCTTGTCATTCAGCAAAGGCAGCGAGATATATCGCGCCCGGCTTCAACTGATGAACCTGCATAATCTAGATTCAAATACCCCTGAGTACATCTATGCCCAGCATAAGTTAAGCAATGGTTGGCAACTCTATGTTTTAGAACCTTTTGTGCCGCTTTTAAAACTGGCTGAACGCCAATATGTCAACACGGTAATTTTGCTGTTTTGCTCCTTAGTCGGCGCCTTTTTTATTACTAAAGCCATCAGTAAGTTACTGACCGAACCTCTGTCGCTTTTAGCGCAGCATTTCGGTCCCGCTAAGCAAGAAAAAGTCAGTGACGAGAAGTTTGAACATGATCTACTCGATAAAAGTACCCCTAAAGAGATCTATAGCTTGTATGAAAGTTTAGCCTCAAACCAACAAGCCTTACTCGAACACCAACAAGAACTTGAACAAAAAGTACAGCAGCGCACCCAAGATTTAGAGGCCGCTAATGTGAAATTAAAGGATTTAGCCGAGCGCGATCCGCTGACGAATCTCTATAATCGCCGCTATACCGAACACCAATTCCCGCTCATCCAACAGATGTGCGAACGGGGTCAAGATGCCATGACACTTGCCATAATGGACTTAGACCACTTCAAACAAATCAATGATACTTATGGTCATTTGGGCGGCGACGAGTGTTTAAAAGTGGTTGCTAAACTCTTAACGTTACTCTTCAAACGGGATATTGATTTAATCTCGCGCTATGGCGGCGAAGAGTTTCTACTGATTTTGCCTATGTGTAATGCCCTGAAAGTCGAAGCACATCTTAATGAATTTAAACAGCAACTCGCTGATACTATGATAATCAATCCGCAAGATAATCGAAGCTTCAATGTCACGGCGAGTATTGGCGCTGTGATTGCCAATGCCACCTATAGCGACTCTTTAGAGCACTGGCTTAAGCAAGCCGACAATAACTTGTATCTTGCAAAGGAACAGGGGCGTGATCGGGTTGTTTGCAGCCTGATTGTTTAACTGGCGCTTGTTTAGGAGAAAGCTGTCGAAGAGGCAGTCGTTCAAAGGTAAAGAAGGTTTAGGCCAGATTAGCTGAGCGGTTAATCAAGCACAAAATCCTAGTGCATATGCGCGAGTCGATACTCATCCATGCGCTCGAGTAGATATGGGAAAAAGGGATTCCATTTCTGGCGCAACATTTCCGATGCCGACACGCTATATAAACCGCGCTCCCCCCGCGAAGCTGAGGCACCAATTTGTATCCGATGTAAATCAGGCTGAATAACAGCGCCATAGAGGCCATCATCCACACCAAAGGGGAGCGCAACATGGGACAAGGAATACACGCCAGCGGGCCAATACAAATCTAATGCGCGCACTTCCTTACCTTCTGTGACCACGTTACCTAGCGCATCTAAACCAAAGCTGCGCGCTTGAACTTGCGTGGTTTCATTACTGATATTTTCCACCACAGTGCCACGATAATGCTGCGCAGGGCTATTGATGCTCGACAGCAAGCCTGCTAACGGATCATTGGACACCATTTTGGTATTCACATCGAGTCGGTTCATATCGAACAGCACGAGCTCATGGCCTTTTTCTGGTAACGTTTGATACAGATTATTCACCACCGCCGAAGTTGAAACGGTTGCATCCACGACCGACTGAAAAGTAAGTATCGATGGAACTTGCGCCCTTTGCGGCAAAGTTAATTCAGCCAATAAACCTTGATTGCGTAGAGCTAACTGATATACCACATCCCCCGCATTGACCGCAAAAGAGGTGTATTTAAAGGGATCGTACTCCACTTGAATGCTGTTCCATTGCAGCTTATCCAGCTCCAGTAATCGGCCAATCCAACTCTGCCAGCGTGCGGCCGCTGCCGATGGCGTTAACCCTATCGCAGGCGAGATAAAAATCATCCCAGCATAATCTGGGGTTTTATCTTGACTGATACGCTCTAACTCATGGTTTAGTGCTATGGCGGCACCGGTCGAAAAACCCACAACAAATAGCGGTTTACCTTTCAGTGTTTGCCGCATATGCGCTGTGGCTAGATTTACCGCGGCGACAAGATCTTGCCAATACACCTCTGTTAAGCCACTCGGAATGGTGCCATGCCCTGGCAATCTTAAGCCCAGAACATGGGCTTTACCTTTAAAATGCGCTGCCACATTGGATAAGGCATAGGGCGAGTCTGACATGCCGTGGAGCAGCAATATCCCAAACTCGGCATCGGCTTTGGGCCATTCATAACTGCGATTCCAATTTTGGGGCCAATGGGCAGGATCGGATAAGCTATTTCTGACATAGCGGTTCACGGGAGAAAATTCATTGGCAGGAATTTTTTGGACGACTTTGCGCTCAACTTCGGCGAATAAGCGCTCTTCTAGCGCTAAGTACTCATTAAAACTAGCGAGTTTAGTATTGTAATGGAACTCATTATCTAGCTCGACCGTATGCCATAGCGACAATTCAGGTCGCGCATTAAGGAAGTAAATCCCTGTCGCGAGTAACGCCACCGCAATACCAATACTCGCATACGCTGCGGCTAAGAATAGGTGTTTTGTCGAACCTATGATAATGGCCTTCATGGCGATTCCTAGAAAAAAATAAGATAAAATGAGCAAGCCAATTATACGGTTAGATAAAAACATCCTTCAAATTTTTTACCGTGATAACATCCTCCGCCATAAGCCGCGCCATTTTATTAACTGCATAAGCCCTAATTGGGTTAGGAACGAAAGTGTCTTATTCCAACGAAACTTATACGATCTCGATGATTATCGGTAATCCAGACGCTACATTTGCCTACTATCTTCCTACCGCGCCGCTGATACCTGACGGCTGGCATTACACTCAACCAGACGCAGTCGGGGCACTCATTACTCTAAATGGCAATCATTGGCGTAAGATCTTCACTATTATGGCAAAAATCAGCGCGGTTGGAGAAGATTGGCGCAGCTATCGTGACCAAATGTTACTCAAGCAAAATGAACTGCTCTGCATAGGCGGCACTGAATTGATGGCAAACGCGAAGATCCATCTTGTCGCGGGGCAAGTGGCTGCAAAGTGTTTAGGATTCACCATCTCTGCAAACGATATCCATGCAAAGCATTTAACCGCCCAAAATAAATCCATAACCGCGATGACGCTTCCATCTTCCCAAGGGCAGCATTTTTTGCTCACGCCCTATTTGGATTATCGCCAGTACCCAAACCAGCTGATCGCCCTGACACGGCAACACTTAGTCGTGCCATAATCCCTACAACAAGATGCCGTGGCTAAATGTTGCGACCAGATGCCACTGTCACAGGTCTCAGCAATATTCCTCTGCAACATCCCCCAGTGAGTTGCCCCTGCAGGATAGCCAGCTTCAATGAATAATCGCAGCCAGTCTCCTCGTTGCAGCGACGCCAACAGCTGTAAAGGCTGCCACGAGCTCAGCAACTAGGTAAAAAGACATAAAAAAAGCACTCGCGAATTGAGTTCAAACGAGTGCTTATTCGAGGACGATTCAGCGTTAGTCGTAGATGGTTGGGATAGGCTGACGTTTATGCTGCGTTGCCTTATAAATACCAATCAATTTGTCTTCAACTGCCTTGCCAACGTCTTTACCCTCAAGGAAATCATCGATTTGCGCATAGGTTAGCCCAAGTGCCACTTCATCTTCGAGTAGCGGTTTATTGTCTTCTAGATCAGCAGTCGGCGCTTTATGCACTAAAGACTCTGGCGCACCAAGATACGCGGCAAGTTGACGAACTTGGCGCTTATTAAGACCAAATAACGGCGCTAAATCGCAGGCACCATCGCCCCACTTGGTATAAAAACCTGTGATATTTTCGGCGCTGTGATCTGTCCCAACCACAAGCCCGCCCACGAGTCCGGCGAGTTCGTATTGCGCTACCATGCGCATACGGGCTTTAACGTTACCCTTCACAAAATCCACTTTGGCTACATCGGGTAAAGGCAATCCGGCTTCGGCTAACGCAGCAACGGTAGCGCTGTGCACACCATCAACCCCTTGATGCACATTCACTGTGACCAATTTAGAAGGTTGAATAAACTGACAGGCTAATTGCGCCTCATGCTCATCTTTTTGGATCTGATAGGGTAAGCGCACCGCGATAAACTGGTAACCGCCTTGGCTATTTTCGTGGTTTAGACTGTCCACCGCCAACTGACACAAACGCCCAGCAGTAGAAGAATCCACCCCACCGCTGATCCCTAATACCAATGCCTTGCTGCGCGCTTCTTTTAGTTTAGTTTTAATAAACGCGACCCGACGTTGCACTTCGAACTCAGGCTCTATGGCCGTGAGTACTTTCATTTCTCTTAAGATTTGCGCTTTCACCGAAAATTCCACCTTAAATTATCGCTGTATTTGGACTACCTGAACCCAACTAACGTTAACATTTATTCGCAACTGCCTGTAGTTAAAATTAATGCTTAGTTAATTGATTATTGATAAACGCTATAAAAATAAGGGCAACAACGGTTTGCCGTTATTGCCCTAGCGTAAATCAGTCAGCTTAATACCAATACAGCTACCGACTTATCTTTCCCAGTAGGATTCTTCTAAGCTATCTTCGCGCTCAGGTAAACCACGGGATAAACGCGGACTATGCTGGGCTAAGACTTCATAGGCGACGCGGTTAGCGTACTTACACACTTGCGAAAACGAGGAATAACACAGGCCATCGCGCTTATGTTTACTCGAACCCGGTACGTTCGTCTTATGAAAAGTATTAGCCGCCAGATCGTGCAATAACGCCGATAAGGCGCCATCGCCAGCGCCATTAGTGTTACCGATTTTTTCTGGGCCGCCCATGTAAGGTGAAATGTGGGCAAACACTTTGATTGGTGTTTCACAGTCACTTTTAAGCTTTGGACGGGAGAATTCGTAGCGGTTAAATTCAGGGATAGCACCCGGCAACAAGGTGTGCGTCGTTTCGCGTTTTTCAGAATCTTCGGTATAACCCGCAGTATAAAGCCCGATAGGCCCCGCCGTGGTTAATACCATGTCGCACCATTCCAAGGCTTTTTCACTGGCAAGCAGAGGATCCCGTGAACCCGTTAAGGCTTCACCTTCGTCTTCATTCATCGCCAAAATGGTGACATGTTCTTTGATGAAGTTTTGCCACCATTGTGGATCTTCTTCAATCAAGAAACGCGTGCCTAAGGTTAATACCACGGGAACTTCGGCGGCTTTTGCATATTCGATAGCGCACATGGCCGCATCGGTAATACGGTCGCCATCGCTGGCGCGCATTAAGTATGCAGTCAACACTAAGGCTGAACTGCCCTGCACTACGTCTTTATCGATAAATTCAGGCGTGAGTTTATCCATCGCCCCTTTGCTAATCGCAAATGTCCGCTCGCCACACTCAGAAATCAGGGTAAAACAGCGACCGATAGGGCCATCTACAGGTTGTAGAAAGTTAAGGTCGACTTTAGAAGAGGTATTACATAAATAGCGGTAGGCGTAACTGCCTACTTCGATATTCTGGCTCATTACCCCAAACAGCACTGAACGGTCATCGGCCAGAATAGAATAATTGTGCACTGTGTTACCAATAGTGCCACCAGCAAATTCATCGCTAATCAAACCATGAATTTTTAACTCAGTGTAGAGTCTGTGGGCCTGTTCATCATTGATCAGGGTAGAATTGCCTTTGGGCAAGCCATAACGGCTCAGCAATTCGTCTTCCACTTTCGCTTCGATATCCACTAAGGTTTGATCAATACCGCTGATATAGGTCGCAAACGGCTGAGGCTGTTGAGTCAGCTGTTCAAGCAGCGGATCTCGGGTTTTAACCGGAAAATAATGTTTTGATTTACGCTGACCGGGAAACTTCATAGTGGCTCTCTTTTCCTGGCATCCATGCTAATTGGCGTCTGCCGAGGCGGTCAAGCCAAGCAGCATCCTAAAAATATTGAGTCTAGGCTAGCGAGACAAAAAAACCACCCCTTAGCCGGAAGGGCGCAGATTCTATCACAAAATCAGTTCGAAGCCAGTGCTCCAATACCCAAACAACCTGAAGATGTAGGATTCAGCGGGAATTTAACGGAATGGTTCAGACAAGGCCATTTATTGCTCCTGCATAAATGGCATTCACGCCATCCATGGCGATTGCGGCTATTTGCAGACCTAGTGGGCTAAGTTAAAAATAGTCAACACAGTATAAAGTGCGTTACCCCGTGTTTAACATCAGCCGCCGGGACGGAGCGCCTAGGGCACTTCACTTCCGTGTTGCATCAATTCAAAAGGTGGCCGACATTCTGTCATTGATGCGCCTTGAATTGAAGCACCCTAGGCGCTCTGAAACTCGACTCTTCAGGTGGCTTGGGTATGGGCCCAAGATACCGCTTGTTCTTGGATTAATTGCCGTAATAATTCAATGTGTAACTCATCGTCGTTCAAACAAGGGATAAACCGATAGTCGCTGCCACCCGCATGTAAAAAGGTTTCCTTAGCGCCGATGGAGATTTCTTCTAAGGTTTCGAGGCAATCGGTCGCAAAAGCTGGGCAAATCACATCGACACTTTTGATCCCTTGCGCAGGTAACTCGGCCAATAGTTTATCGGCGTAGGGCGTGAGCCATTCTTCGCGGCCAAAGCGCGATTGGAAGCACACTTGCCACTGCGACTCGCTCAGCTCAAGTTTTTGCGCCAACAGTTTAGCCGTGACAAAACACTGCTCGCGGTAAGGATCGCCCTCTTTCACATAACGCAATGGAATACCATGAAATGACAAGAGCAACTTGTCGGCCTGCCCATGGGTTTTCCAGTGGCGCGTCACACTGTGTGCCAGCGCAGCAATATAAGCGCTATGGTCAAAATAGTCTTTATTAAAGCGAACCTGCGGTATGTCACGCACGGTTTTAAGATAGCTGGCAACGGCATCGAACACGCTGGCCACAGTCGAGCAGGAATATTGGGGATACAAAGGCAGCACAATAATGCGCTCTGCTCCTTGGGCTTTCAGGCGTTCAAATCCCGCATCGATGGAGGGATTGCCGTAACTCATGCCCAGTTCAACCGGGATGGTCTGGTTAAACGTGGCGCTTAAGTCCACCGCCAACTTTTGTGCTTGGCGTACACTTATCACCATCAAGGGCGAGCCTTCTGGCGTCCACACGCTTTGGTAGAGTTTGGCGACTTTAGTCGGACGGGTGTTGAGGATAATGCCGTTCAGCAGCGGTTGCCAAATCCACGGTGATAAATCGACGACACGGGGATCACTTAAAAACTGCCTTAAAAATCGTTTTACGGCCTTAGGGCTAGGTTCATCAGGCGTGCCGAGGTTAACCAATAACACACCAAAAGCAGGGGAAGGATTCAACGTTAGGCTCATGGTTAATGAAGTTCACTTGGAGGCTAACATTCAGATGCCCATAAAAAAAGCCTGCATCGGCAGGCTTTTTTCTAATATGAGAACTCGTTCTCGTAAATTAAGCTTTTTCGGTTATTTCAACACGCTGGCAAGCTGCTCACTCACGGCCGCAACCGATTGAGTACCGTCAAACTTGTTGTATTGAGTTTGGCCTGCAGCAGCCACTTTACCGTAGTATTCAACCAGCGGCTTAGTTTGCTCGTGGTAAATCGCGAGGCGTTTACGCACTGTGCTTTCTTCGTCATCTGGACGAATAGCTAAATCTTCGCCAGTTACGTCGTCTTTACCTTCCACTTTAGGTGGATTGAAAACCACATGGTAAACGCGGCCAGAACCTGGGTGAACACGGCGACCGCTCATGCGCTTAACGATTTCTTCGTCTGGCACGTCGATTTCAATCACGTGATCAATGCTAATACCGTTTGCCGCCATCGCATCCGCTTGTGGAATAGTACGTGGGAAACCGTCTAACAAGAAACCTTTAACACAGTCTTCCTGTGCGATACGCTCTTTAACCAGACCGATGATCAGATCATCAGAAACCAGTTGACCAGCATCCATCACTTTCTTCGCTTCCAAACCCAGTGGAGTACCGGCTTTTACCGCGGCACGTAACATATCACCAGTGGAAATTTGTGGGATACCATACTGTTCCATAATGAACTGGGCCTGGGTACCTTTACCGGCACCTGGGGCGCCCAATAGGATAATGCGCATCTCAAGAGTCCTCTTTTCGCATTGATATTCTTCTTAGGGCGGCGATCTTCGCACATCTGGCCGCCATTGAGAAGGCTTTTAGCTTCGACTTTAGCCTCAGAAACCGCAAATAAACTGCCGTTCCTTAGGCATTTTCATCATTAATAGAGCAAGGTATAGAGTTTACGGCGGTATTGATTAGCTATGGGATTACCTTGGCCAAGTGCCGTTAATACTTCCATAAATACTTGTTTTACTGTGCCATTTTCAGCACCTAAATCTTTACTGAGCACACCGAATAACAGATCTAATGCTTCATCATCGCGGTGGGCGGCATGCAATGCCTTACTCAGTTCGAGTAATAACACTAAATCTATTGGATTTTGCTCAAACTTTTGCTGCAAATCGCGAATTTCAGGGGTATCCGCCGCATCAAGGGCAAGTGCGAGCTTGGCTTTTAAACTCTGGTAGTAACCGTCTTGGTCGGCAAGCCCGACTTTCTCAAGCATGGCTTGCGCTAACACTAATTCGCCCTGCATAAGATACACATCGGCGAGCACTAAACTCACCTCACCCGCTTGATTTGAGCCTGCATGCGCGTCTTTAAGCAACACGGCAGCAGTGGCAAGATCCTCTGCGCTCACTTGACTAAGTGCGAGTAATGCTTTGGCCTGTGCCAACTGTAACTGCCACATTGGCGGTAAATGTTTATCCAGCATGGCTGTGACTTGCGCCGCATCTTGCAGGCCAGCAAAACCATCGACAGGCTGACCTTTATCCAATACTAACGTGGTCGGTAGACTTTGAATGCGAAAGTAATTGGCAATTTCTAATTCTGCTTCACAGTCAACTTTAGCGAGCACGAATCGACCCGCATTTTGCTCGGCAATTTGCTCTAAGGTGTGCAGCATAGCCACACTTTGTTCCTGCGGCTGTGCCCAAAATGCTAACACCACGATCTGCTGCATCGAGGCGTCAACGACTTGCTGAATATTGTCTTTAGTCAGGCTGAGGATATTGTCCATAGTATTCCCTTAACGTTTAAGGCCTCAAACATAGGAGGCCTTATGCTTTTAAAACTAAGTGTTAGCACTCAGTTTCAACGCGCTATTTTAAAATCGTTGTCTTAACAGCTTGTATACCCAAGCAACCTGAAGAGTCGAGTTTCAGAGCGCCTAGGGTGCTTCAATTCAAGGCGCATCAATGTCAGAATGTCGACCACCTTTTGAATTGATGCAACACGGAAGTGGAGTGCTCTAGGCACAAACCACTCTTCCTGCACTAGAAACAATATCGGGGCCGTTCAAAGAAAGGCCCCGATAGTCATTTACTTCATGTTAGCCAGTAACATTTGGTTCATCAGCTTGATAAAGGCCGATGGATCCGCAAGGCTACCTTTTTCAGACAATTGCGCCTGTTGCAGCAGCAGATTCGACCAATCCGCGAAGGCTGCTTCATCTTGAAGATCATTTAAACGCGACACTAATGGGTGCGCTGGGTTGATCTCAAATGTCGGCTTCACTTCTGGCACTGGTTGACCGGCAGCTTGCATCAGCTTGATCATCTGAGTCGACATTTCGCCTTCACCCGCCACGACACAGGCTGGGGTGTCGGTTAAGCGTGACGTGACTTTCACATCCGCAACAGTCGAGCCTAATGCCGCTTTAATGCGTTCAACTAAAGCTACCGATTCTTGCTCAAGCTTTTCTTGCGCTTCTTTTTCAGCTGCATCTTCCAGCTCGCCAAGTTCTAAATCACCGCGGGTCACTGAGTGCAGTTGTTTCTCTTTGTACTCAGTTAAGTGGTTGATTAGCCACTCGTCGATACGCTCTGACATCAGTAAGACTTCGATGTCTTTCTTACGTAACAACTCTAAATGTGGGCTGTTAGCGGCGGCTTCATGGCTGTCGGCAACAATGTAATAAATCTTAGTTTGGCCTTCTTTCATGCGGCTGATGTAGTCATCGAGTGACACAGTCGGCGCAGCACTGCCCGTGTGGGTCGAGGCAAAACGCAATAAGCCAGCAATACGCTCACGGTTGGCGAAATCTTCCGCAGGCCCTTCTTTCAGCACTTGACCAAATTCAGCCCAGAACTGTTGATATTTTTCCGCATCGTCTTTCGCCAGTTTTTCCAGCATGCCAAGCACACGTTTGGTGATACCAGTACGCATCGCTTTGGTCACGTGGTTATCCTGCAGAATTTCGCGGGATACGTTCAGCGGCAGATCGTTTGAGTCAATTAAGCCCTGCACGAAGCGCAGATAAGATGGCATAAATTGCTCGGCGTCATCCATGATGAACACACGTTGCACAAACAGTTTTAGGCCGTGTTTACGGTCGCGATTCCACATATCCCAAGGCGCTTTTGCAGGAATATACAATAGGTTAGTGTATTCTTGCTTACCTTCTACCCGATTATGACTCCACAGTAGTGCATCGGTATAATCGTGGGAAATGTGTTTGTAAAACTCTTGATACTCTTCGTCACTGATGTCAGCTTTATTGCGCATCCACAAAGCCGTGGCTTTGTTCATGACTTTCCATTGGCCTTCGGTCGCAGGAATTTTTTCGCCATCAGGACCATCACGCTCTGGCGAGCCTTCTTGCCACATTTCAACTGGCACAGAGATATGATCTGAGTATTTAGTGATGATCGAACGCAGGCGCCAATCATCGGCAAATTCTTTTTCTTCATCACGCAGGTGCAGCGTAATTTCAGTACCACGGCTCGCCTTAGTAATGGTATCAACGGTGAAGTTACCCTCGCCTTCTGATTCCCACAATACGGCTTCATCGGCCTTATGACCGGCAGCACGGGTGCGAACGGTGACTTTTTTCGCCACGATAAAAGCCGAATAGAAACCGACACCGAACTGACCGATTAGCTGGGAATCCTTTGAGGATTCGCCCGATAGATTCTTAAAGAAATCAGCGGTGCCCGACTTAGCGATTGTGCCTAAATGCTCAATTACGCCGTCACGGGTCATACCCACGCCGTTGTCTTCGATGGTCACAGTGCCTTTTTCTTTATCGGCACTGATACGGACTCGCAGTTCACCGTCGCCTTCATAGAGTGCGTCATTGGTCAACGCCAGATAACGCAGCTTGTCCGCCGCATCCGCAGCGTTGGAGACCAGTTCACGCAAGAAAATTTCTTTGTTGGAATACAAAGAATGGATCATCAAATGCAACAGCTGTTTGACTTCTGTTTGAAAACCATGAGTTTCTTGTTGTGACATGAAATTTTCCTTTATTTGTTACGCAATTTGGTAAAAGTAACGCTTAGTGTTTACTAAATGGGGCTCCAAATTTGCTTTTCAAGGGCAAGGGCTAAAACGAGGTTCGAATGGCTAAAAATAAGGCGCTTGATGAATACCAAGCGCCTTATATGTGTGCTTTGAACATCAGCCGATGTAGGCGTTAGTCTTGGGCTAGTTCTTTTTCTAACTGTTGGGCTATGGCTTCGGGCGATCCACTGTTACGGGCAAAGAGTCCATAAGCGGCTGGGATCACGAAAATAGTGAATAGGGTTGCCAGTAAAATCCCCGACAACACAACCACACCAATCACAAAACGGGTTTCAGCGCCCGCGCCTGCGGCCATGACCAAAGGTACGGCGCCAGCGGCGGTGGTGATGCCAGTCATCAGAATAGGTCGTAGACGCTGCGCCGAGGCTTGGATAATCGCCTTATCAAAATCAACGCCTTTATCCCGCAATTGGTTCGCAAACTCAACAATCAAGATACCGTTTTTGGCCGCCAACCCGACCAGCATAATAATGCCTATCTGACTGTAAATATTAAGACTCTGCCCCGTGAGCCACAAACCAATTAAGGCGCCCACGGTCGCCAGCGGCACAGTCAGCATGATGACCATAGGGTGAATGTAACTCTCGAACTGCGCCGCCAGCACGAGGAATACAATTCCCAGCGCGAGCAAGAACACGAAGTACATAGAGCTACCCGACTCTTGATAATCGAGGGATTGGCCCTTATAGCTAATTACCGCCTCTGCTGGCAAATAAGCACGCGCCAATTGATTCATATAATCAAGGGCTTCACCTAGGCTATAACCATCTTCTAAACTGGCTTCTATGGTGATAGCGCGCATGCGGTTGTAACGGTTAAGCGAACTGGCGTCGGCAAACTCTTCCACCGTCACTAAGTTCGACAGCGGGATAAGTTCTTGAGTCCGCTCGGAACGTACATAGATGTTTTGCAGATCTGCTGCGGTATTTTGATTACCGCGCTCGCCTTCAACGATCACATCGTATTCTTCACCGTCACGCATAAAGGTCGTGACTAAGCGTGAGCCCAACATGGATTCCAACGTACGACCAATATTTGAAATCGACACCCCAAGGCTCGCCGCTCTGTCTCTGTCGATGACGACGCGAAGCTGCGGCTTAGTCTCTTTATAGTCGTGATCTAAACCGAGTAATTTAGGATTCTGTGCCGCCTTTTGCATCATAATATCGCGCCAGCGGGCCAGCTCTTCGTAGCTTGGGCCGCCAATCACAAACTGCACGGGTTTACCGACGCCACGGCCAAAAGCTTGGCGCATTACAGGAAACGCTTGCACCCCAGCGAGATCGGCAAGCCGTTTGTTAATGTCTGCAATCACTTCTTTAACGGGGCGACGTTTGCCCCAATCTTCCAGCACGACGATGGCCATACCATTAGAGAAATCCGCAGCGCGGCCAAAACCACGGGGGGCACGAATGAGCAGACGTTTGATATCACCCGTGTCAACCAATGGCATCAAGCGGTTTTCCACTTCATTCATGTAGGATTCTATGTATTCGTAACTCGCGCCTTGCGGTCCGTTAACCATCAAGAATAACGAGCCTCGGTCTTCCTGCGGCGCAAATTCCTGCGGCACTTTTTGAGCTAAATAGGCACTTGAGCCCAAGGCTATCAACACCAAAATCGACATCAATAACGGGTGGGCCATGGCAGACTTTAACGATAATTGATAACGTTTTGACACTTTGGTCATGATGCCGTCAACCTTACGCACCAACCAAGAATCCTGCGAGCTAGGCTTGAGCAACTTAGAACACATCATAGGTGTGAGCGTTAAAGCCACTAGGCTAGAGAACAGCACGGCCGCACTCATGGTCACAGCAAACTCTTTGAATAGTTTACCTAAGTCGCCTTCAAGGAAAGTGATTGGCATAAACACGGCGACCAAGACTAAGGTGGTTGCGATGACCGCAAAGGCCACTTCACGTGCACCGAGGAAGGCCGCTTTTAAGGGCGAATCTCCTTCTTCAATACGGCGGTGAATGTTTTCCAGCATCACAATCGCATCGTCCACCACCATGCCGATGGCGAGGATCATCGCCAACAAGGTCAAAAGGTTGATGGTATAACCAAGCGCATACAGCACAATAAAGGTGCCAAGCAAGGACACAGGCACAGTGATCGCGGGGATCAACATGGCGCGCACACTGCCAAGGAACAGATAAATCACGATAATCACTAGGACCATCGCAGTGAACAGGGTTTGGTACACTTCTTTAATCGAGGCTTCGATAAACACTGAGCTATCGTAGCTGCGCTTAATGGACATGCCCGCTGGCAAAGTTGGATTGATTTTGTCGACCAGCGCATTCACCGCACGCGCCACTTCCAAGGTATTGGCGGTTGACTGCTTAGACACGCCTAAACCTATCATCGCCTCTTTGTTGCCACGGAACATAATCCGCTCTTCTTCAGAGCCGATTTCCACCCGCGCGACATCCCCCAGTTTAACTAAGTAACCATCTTCCCCTTGGGTGATCACTAGATTTGCGAAATCTTCGGCGGTGCGATAACCCCGCTCGAGCCTCACCGTAAAATGCCGCTCCTTGGATTCAATCGAACCTGCGGGTAACTCGACGTTCTCGGCTCTAAGCGCTGACTCCACATCGGCAACCGTTAAACTGCGCGATGCCAAGGCTTGTCTGTCGAGCCATATCCGCATCGCATACACTTTGCCGCCGCCAATACGCATCCGCGCCACACCATCGACCACTGAAAAACGGTCGGCTAAATAACGATTAGTGTAATCGGTCAATTCGAGGGTAGTCATTTGATCCGACACCAAATTGAGCCACATGATCACTTCATCGCCGCCATTGGCTTTTTGCACTTCTGGGGGATCAGCTTCCTCGGGTAAATTGTCGAGTAAGCCAGAAATGCGGTCGCGCACATCGTTAGCCGCATCTTCAATATTGCGGCTAATATCAAACTCTAAGGTGACGGATGAGCGGCCATCACTGCTCGATGAACTTACGTGCCGAATGCCTTCGACACCGCTGATCCTGTCCTCAATCAATTGGGTAATGCGGCTTTCCACCACGGCGGCACTGGCGCCACGGTAGTTAGTGTCGATAGACACCACGGGCGGATCGATGTTTGGGTATTCACGCAGGGGTAATTTATCAAAGGAGACAAGCCCGAAGGCGACCAGCAGCAAGCTGATCACTGAGGCAAATACGGGACGTTTTACCGAGAGATCAGTGAGGATCATACACTTGGCTCCGCGCTCGTATCCGCAAGATAACTAAACTTTTCCGCGAACTCAGTTTGCACTTTATCCCCAGGATGGACTTTCAATAAACCACGGATCACCACGTTTTCGCCCAAGGCTAAACCGTCTAAGATCTCAACCCAACCACGGGTACGAATCCCGATAGTGACTTGTTTACGCTCAATCACATTGTCGGCATTAACACTGTAAACATAGTGATCATTTTGGATTGGGATAATGGCAGATTCTGGCAACATCAAGGCTTCGCGGCTACGTTTGATGAGTTTGACCTTCATTAACATCCCCGGTAATAAGCGCAGCTCAGGATTGGGAATTTCGGCGCGGACGATCACAGTGCGCGTCGTTGGGTTTACGCGGCTATCAATCGAAGTCACTACGCCTTTGAAGGTAAAATCAGGGAAGGCCACGGCTTTGGCTTCAACTTTCTTGCCCGGCGCTAAATCTTGAATAAAACGCTCAGGTACTGAAAAATCGAGTTTAATCTTAGAGATATCATCGAGCGTGGTAATTTCAGTGCCGGGCGACACTAAACTGCCGACACTGATTTGACGTAAACCTAAACGGCCATTAAAAGGCGCAAGAATACTGCGATCATTGAGTGATGCTTGCGCCTGTTCAAGCTCTGCGCGGGTGGTATCGATAAGGGTTTGTAATCTGTCGCGTTCTAACTCTGCCACAGTGCGGCTGGTGACTAACGAACTGATACGGTTGAATTCACGTTGATTATCACTGACTTTAACTTGCGCGGCTTTTACCTTAGCAATCTGTTCCGCATTTTGCAGTTGGACTAACAAGTCCCCCTTCTTAACTATGTTACCATCATCAAACTTAATCGCTGTCACTATGTCGGTGACTTTAGGGGTTATAGTCACTGATTCTGCGGCTTTGTTGGTGCCGATGGCTTCCACTTCATCGCGAATAGGTGCCATCGCGGCGGTGGCAATCACCACGTTGGGCATAAGGTTAACTTGCGCTTTGGCAATCTCTTGCGGTTGCATGGCTTGATATCCAAACCATGCCGCAGCCAATAGGGCGATTATTAGAATAATTTTTTTCATCGGGCTTCCAAGGGATGACTCGCATTAATAACGGCTAGTTTACTCACTCACATCATCGCATCAATACGTTTTACTTTTTCTTACAAATTACGCTGATAGCGCAAAAATAGGTGTAATTAAGTGTCTTTGGCGATATCAGTGGCAGAACAACCAGAATGCAGTACGATAACAAGGTTAATTAGTGATTCTTACCATAGATAATAGATTAAACAGAACTTAACACTAAAACCACTCGAAAAATATTGATATAGAGACAATTAAATCCTAAAACATCGTTTGCTTAGATAATCGTCAAAACCTGTTCTAATCTCAACTAAGCCCCGATCCATAAATCGCAGCCAATAAAAAAGGGCGATAATTCGCCCTTTTCGCATCAATCGTTGAAATTAACGCAGCTTGCGTTCTTCTTTCATCAGGTTTGACAGTGACTGATACACATTGGTAACGACTTCATCGCTTAATGGCTGATCTTCAGCATCGCGGAGGAAGATCTTAGTGTCTTCAGGTGTATCACCATCTTCAAGCAGTAAACGGTAGCTGCCTTCTTTGAGCGCTAACTTATCGTCGCCCCACAATGAACTCCAGAAACCCGAGTTATCGTCAAACTTGATAAAGTACAATCCTTTCGCGCTATCCATATCGGCAATTTCGAAGCCCATTTCCGGCAGCACGATACGCAGACGATCCCACACTTGTTTGTAAGGGGCCTTAGCAGACCAGTAGGCTTTGCCTTCTTCTGGCGTGACTAAATCAACATTGATACCTAAAGTTTGCTTCAAACGATTCGCTTGGATCGCTTGGTCACGTTTAACGCTGATGTACGCAATAGCACTGTTCAGCATATCAATCGTGTATCTTTGTTTATCTTCGCCGCTTAATAACACGTTTTGTGCTTTATCGTCGTAAAACTCTTCGTGTTCAACTAAGTGAATAACGATATTCGCTGTACGACCATGTGGGCGCGTTTCCACATCAAAACGATAGCGTTGACGCAGCAGATAAACTTTATCTGAGCCCCACATGTTTGATTCGATCACTTCGCGACTTTCGATCCAATCGGTTTCTATACTGCCTTTTTCGACATCACGACTACGAACGGCAATCCCTTTTTGGGCCAAGAAACCATCTAAATTAGTAAAGATTTCTTGTTTTAAGTCCACCGAATTGTCGATAGATTCGACCACGATTTTAATGTTGTCGCTGCCCTCTTCCACGTGAGTACCTTCAGCCATAGGCAGCACTTGCAATGGCGGGCGGATATCTAAACTTTTACCATAGAGTGAAGCATTGGCTTTAGGGCCTAATGCCGGCACATCGAATTCTTTATTGTAGGGCGGTGTTTTCAATCCAGCAGGGATCTTAAGCAAAGGTGCTTGCTCAGCCTGAACATAGTCTTCAGTACCGTTCGCTTGGCGACGCTCAAGTGGCGAACTACAGGCTGCAACGGCAGCAACTAAGATCAGTGGGGTGACTTTCTTTAACATTAATTATTTAACCTCTATCTGGGCACGAGTCATTGCTTCTATCAACAGACCATGACATTGCTCAGAAAGTTCAGTCAAAGGTAAACGAATATGGCCACATTCAATCAAACCCATGCGATGGGCAGCCCATTTTACTGGGATAGGATTGGCTTCACAAAATAGTGTGCTGTATAAACCGCGCAGTGGTGTGTCTATACTCAGCGCAAGCTCAGCATTACCCGCCAGCGCCGCATCACACATAGCTTTAAACGCTTGTGGCACTATGTTGTTAGCGACTGAAATAACACCATTACCGCCTAAGAGTAAGAACTCTCTGGCAGTGGCATCATCGCCGCTATACAAGAGGAAATCGTCGCCGCACAGTTCGCGCAGACGTTTTACACGTGATAAGTCACCGGTCGCTTCTTTCACGCCAATAATGTTGCTCACGTTGACTAACTCGGCAACGGTTTCTGGCAACATATCGACGGCAGTACGGCCAGGGACATTATAAAGAATTTGTGGAATATCTGTGCTAGCAGCAACCGCTTTATAATGCGCAATCAATCCCTTAGGAGTTGGCTTATTATAATATGGCGTTACGCCAAGCATAGCGGCGACACCCACCTTAGATAAGGACTTGGTGAGCTCAACGGCTTCAGATGTGGCATTGGCACCATTGCCACCAATGACAGGAACGCGGCCCGCTGCAAATTTAACGGTTTGTGAAACGACCGTTACATGCTCAGACATAGGCAGAGTCGCTGACTCGCCGGTTGTACCAACGGCCACAATGGCATCTGTGCCTTGGTCAATATGGAATTCGACTAACCTTTCAAGACTTGCAAAATCTACTGAGCCATCACTGTTCATTGGCGTGATTAAGGCTACGATGCTTCCGTTTATCATCTGACTTTCCCCAAGATTTCAGGATTCGCTATGGTACTGATGCCAACCACTAATGACAAGCATTAACGGGGCTCTCAAATTGAATTAGTTATGGTAGCATTACGTCCCGCACAAAAACTCAGCTTCAACCCTGAGTTTTCGCTCTATGATATCGAAAAAGTGAGGAAAATTCATGACCAATTTCCTGGTCGTAACAGCGATGGGTCTCGACCGTCCTGGACTCGTAAGTAAACTAGCTCGTCTTGCCAGTGACTGTGACTGCGATATCGTCGACAGCCGTATGGCATTATTTGGTAACGAATTTACCCTTATCATGATGTTGTCAGGCTCGTGGGCATCAATAACGAAAATTGAAAGCATGCTCCCCAGTCTCAGCGTTGAGTTAGAACTGCTGACGGTAATGAAACGCACCTCTAAACACACACCACAAAATTACCTTTCTCGCCTTGAAGTTCGCTTCACAGGTAAAGACCAGCGTGGCACGATTAAACGCATTACCCAGTTCCTTGCCGACAGGTCATTAGATCTGGCTGCGGTACGCTCTTTCTCAGAAGAATTGCCTGACAGTGAACAAACCCAAAACGTGTCGCTGACCATTAATATTCCTGAAAAAGTTGAACTAGAAAAGCTCGAACAGAGTATCTATCAACTCGCCCAAGATATGACCTTAGATTGCACTATTCGTCGTATGGAAGGCACAGCCATTTTAGAGGACAGAGGATAATAGATGAACACCTTAACGGCTGGGGCAAAAGCGCCTCAATTTACCCTACAAGATCAACATGGCAACTCAGTTTCACTGGCGGACAGCCTCAAGCAAGGTCCTGTTTTAGTGTATTTTTACCCTAAAGCAGCGACGCCGGGTTGTACAGTGCAAGCCTGCGGTCTACGTGACAGCAAAGCGGCGCTCGATAGCCATAATGTGACAGTATTTGGCATTAGCCCAGATCCTGTGGCTAAACTGGCAAAATTTGCTGAGAAACAAGCACTCAACTTCACTTTACTGAGCGATGAAGACCACAGTGTCGCCGACGCGTTTGGGGTCTGGGGTGAAAAGAAATTCATGGGAAAAACCTATGATGGCATCCACAGATTAAGCTTCCTTATCAATACCGACGGCACCATCGCCCACGTATTCGATAAGTTTAAAACCAAAGATCACCATGAAGTCGTGCTCGCGCAAATCGCAGGTTAATGACAGATATGGCGACGAATACAAGGCTTCAAGCTGCTGATTTAATCGGCACAAAAGTGTAAATGTCGTGGGTTGATGTCAAAAGGCTGAATAAATAATCGGCAATCGATAACGAAAAGGTCCTGAAATCAGGACCTTTTTCATGAAAAATTTTCACTTTCATATCACAAGATACGATCTTACCGAGCAAAAAAACCGCAAAAGCATTCAGCTAGCCCGTATTCTATGGCATCACAACGTCGGTTTATCCTGCCACATAGGGCCAAATAATCGCGGCGGCAATACTCCACATGGTTAACCAAATAAAACGGTCAAGATAACGCCATGCCGCTGGGCGAGTAAAAATGGGCGCCAGCAAACGCGCACCAAAACTTAAGCCAAAAAACCAAATAAACGATGCCAGTACAGCACCCGCGCCAAACCAAGGCCGATGTAAATCATCAAATTGAGTGCTAATACTGCCGAGCAGCACCACAGTGTCGAGGTACAAATGCGGATTAAGCAGACTGATCCCAAGCGTGGTCAACACGGCCTTTTTGAAGGTATCGGCACTATCAGCCTGCTCCATCTCAATGCCTTTGGCCACAAACGATGCCTTGAGCGCATTCGCGCCATACCAGAGTAGAAACGCGGCGCCACCGAAACTCGCCACATGCTTAATGGTCGGGAAAGATTCAATGATGTGCCCCAGCCCCGCCACACCCGCAGTGATCATCAGCGCATCAATGATAGAGCAGAGCAAGGCAATCGGTAACGGGTACGAGCGCTTGATGCCTTGCTTAAGCACAAAGGCATTTTGCGCGCCTACAGCAATAATCAAACTGCCACCAATTCCCATACCTTGTATAAATGCCGCTTGCATAACCACCTCTCATGTTCGAAGAAGGCGCTAGCATAGTCAAAACAACAAAATTAATATAACTAATGTTTTTTATGTATCATAAGTAAAATTAATAATCATCAAACACACATCGATTAAGGATGACTATGCTGGAATACGCCAATCTCAAAGCCCTTGCTGTTGTGGTCTCAGAAGGCGGATTCGATCGCGCCGCCAAAGTGCTGCACATCACCCAGTCAGCAGTATCGCAACGTATTCGGCAACTTGAGGAAAAAGTTGGTCAGTCATTACTTATTCGCTCCAATCCTGTGGTCGCGACACCCACAGGCAAACGCCTACTGCGCCACTATTCGCAGGTGCAATTACTTGAGAGTGAATTAAGAGCCGAGATGGACGCCGACGATCCCAACCATCCGACCACAGTGCGTATTGCTGTGAATGCCGATAGCTTAGCCACGTGGTTTTTACCCGCGCTGGCTGGCATGTTCAGTCGCCACGCTTGGTTATTGGAATTAATTGTCGATGATGAGTCTTACACCCATCATCTATTGAAAAATGGTGAAGCAGTCGGCTGTGTCACCACAACCGAAGTGCCGATGGCGGGTTGCAGCAGTGAGTTTTTAGGGACGATGGAATATTTGTGTGTGGCCACGCCCGAATTTGCCGCGCGCTATTTTGGTGAGCCGAGCGACACTCAGTCACTTAGCAACACTCAGCCATTTAACGGCATTAGCCAAGCCCAGTTAGCGAAGGCGCCAGCAGTGGTGTTCTCCACCAAAGATAAGCTGCACGAGAAGTTTCTCGCCCAATATTTCAATATGACGCCAGGGCAATGGTGGCAACATACTATCCCCTCTTCAGAAAGTTTTTTAGAAGCGATTAACTTAAGCTTAGGTTATGGACTCGTCGGTCATCTGCAAGCGAAGCCATTAATCGATCAAGGGATACTGATTGAGCTCACGCCAGAGCGTCGCATGCGCGTGCCACTCTTTTGGCAGCATTGGAATATTAAGGCGAAGCAAACGACACTGGTCTATCGCGCCCTTGCTGCAACCGCGCAACACAATTTACTGCAGGTATGATTTGTTGCATCAAGACAGAACAAACAATACGCATGAATCTACAGCGATTTACCCGCGATGGTGTTTAACGCGGTGTGATGATTCTCATAGCGGCACCTTTTGCTTCATCAAATGTGAGTTAAATGGTAGGCATAAAAAATCGGGCTCAAACCAAAGTTTGAGCCCGATTTTGAGAGTCATAGATCTAATCTCAAGTGAGGCTTAAAACTTAAACCTAACTCTCTCTTTATTAGCTTGCTCTTAACGCTGCAATACGTTTTTCTAATGGAGGATGACTCATCATCATTTCCGCCATTGAACGTTTGCCGTTAATACCAAAGGCAGACATTTGTGCAGGCATTGCCGTGCTTTCTGGACCTTGGCGTAAACGCTCAAGCGCAGCAATCATCTTGCCTTTACCCGCTAAACGGGCCGCGCCTTCATCGGCTTTGTACTCACGAATACGGGAGAAGTAAGCGACGATGATTGAAGCCAAGATACCGAATAGCATATCAAGCACGAACACCACGGCCATGTAAGCGAACATACCTAAACCTTCGCCTTCTTCATCATTGCTCGACACGAAATTGTTGATAATGCCGGCAACCACACGGGCTGCGAAGATCACGAACGTGTTAACCACACCTTGAATAAGTGTCAAGGTCACCATGTCACCGTTAGCTACGTGGCTCACTTCGTGGGCTAATACGCCTTCAATTTCATCTTGGCTCATGCCATATAACAGACCCGTACTCACAGCCACCAATGAATTGTCTTTACTTGGACCTGTTGCAAACGCGTTCATGTCGGGTGATTGGTAAATCGCCACTTCTGGCATTTTAATCCCCGCTTGCTTAGCTTGACGGGCAACCGTCTCTACTAACCAACGCTCAGTGCTATCACGTGGGGTGGTGATCACTTCACAACCCATGGTCTTTTTCGCCATCCATTTTGAAATGGCTAAGCTGATAAAGGCCCCACCGAATCCAAAAATGGCAGCGAACACCAGCAGTCCACCCATAGTCGACGTGTTAACGCCTAGAATAGACATCACAATTGAGGCTACTAGCAACACAGCTAGGTTAGTCGCAATCAATAAAAATATACGCTTCATTTCAGCTCCTTTAGGGCAAGAATGTGCCATTTAACTTTGCTCAAAGACATAATATGTCCAAATCATCGAAATTCAAGTGGTAAAAGAAAAGAGTTTTTAAAATAGGTTATTTTTCTCGTATATAGACACTGCCTTTCATGGCCGAGAGTCTAGGGACAGTATATTAATCGAAACTTAAATCTAGCGGCTATCAGTGCTACAGCGCAATTCTGCTTTATTTCTCTATGTTTATCGGGATTAATCTTTGTTAACATGCCTGCACATTCCGAGATTTCAGGATATAAAATGACAATCAATGCCCTACTACTGAGCAGCTCTCGTGTCGGTGATACACCTTACCTTGCCCACGCGATCCCTTTTATTAAACCGCTTACCGCCAAGGCGCAGAAATGGATTTTTATCCCCTATGCTGGCGTCAGCATGAGTTATGACACTTATTTAGCGTCTGTAGTGACAGGGTTAAGTGAGCTTGAACTCGATATCAGTAGCATTCACCAGCATCCCGATCCACAACAAGCGATTAAAGATGCCGACGGTATTTTAATCGGTGGCGGCAACACTTTTCATTTATTGCACCAACTATATCGTTATGATCTGGTTAAGCTAATTGGTGATCAAGTCGCCCAAGGTAAACCTTATATCGGCTGGAGCGCGGGGTCTAACGTATCAGGGTTAAGCATTCGCACCACGAACGATATGCCCATCATCGAGCCGCCATCGTTCAAGGCATTAAACTTAGTACCGTTCCAGCTCAATCCGCATTATTCCAATTACCAAGCACCGGGCCACAATGGTGAAACCCGTGCCCAGCGGTTATTAGAGTTTACAAAAGTCGACCCATTAACCCCTGTGGTCGGCATAGTCGAAGGCTCAGCCCTGTGGCGTCAGGGAGACAAACTCTCACTCTTAGGTAACCAACCTGCGTATTTGTTCTGCGGAGAACAGCAAGAAATACCTATCCCTGTGGGCAGCGATCTCTCAAACTTACTCAAACCATCGCTCTGAAAGGCATGTTCAGAGTCACTTTTTTGAGGCTCACAAAATAATGTGAGCCTCAACCACTAATATTGTTTTCTTTAAGTCATCGTTTGAACTAAATCGGTTGTTATCAAATTAACCTTCATTACTGAATTCACTAAGCAACCAAGAGTTTAATAGAGGGCACATTCATTCGATTGAGTTATCAACAGAGTAATGTGGCATACAACGGCTAAATAGCATCCGTCATAATTTATGTTACAAATATCAAGCTTCGCAGGTAAAATTACTGCTCGCCACAGCTATTCGAATCCAACAACTTCGGGCTTTGTCGCAGACAAATTATTAATAATTAGGGATTAAATAGTTCAAACATCTTTAGCTAGACTGAAACATATTGCATATCTGCCTATGGATCAGCGTCATTTTAGTAAGGAGTTTCCATTTTGCGAATGAATCATATGATGAATTACCCTACCGGTTATCCGGCATTACTCAAAAAACTACCTTTTTTCATCTTGACCGCCATCGTCTACGTCGTCGGCATCAATAACGTCAATGCCGCACAGACAACCGCAGCACCTGCGCCTGTCCCAGAAAAAAAATCTAAAAATTTTACCCACGATACTGTAGTCGAACTCGCGCAACAACTGTCGCAAAAGCCATTTAAAGAAGCCAAGAAAGCGCCTAAAGAGCTGATCGATCTTGATTTTGCCACCTATGGCAAAATCAATTATCAAGAAAATGCCGCGATTTGGGGCGGTACACCCACTAAATTTTCGGTACAGCTTTTTGCTCCGGGTTTTCTCTATAAAAACCTTGTCGATATCGACGTGGTAGAAAACAGCAAAGCGATACCGATAGAGCTCACAGAGGCCTCGTTCGATGTGCCCAGTGACGCCATTGAAAAACTCATCACCCAATTAGGTCAATATGCTGGCGTGCGTTTGCATTACCCCATCAATGACGATGAAATGAAAGATGAATTCATCATGTTCCAAGGCGCGAGCTATTTTCGCGTACTGTCTAAAGGCCAAACCTATGGCCTGTCGAATCGCGGTTTAGCGATAGATGTCGCCCAGCCTAAAGGCGAAGAATATCCATTGTTTAAGCGCTTTTGGGTTGAACGACCATCCAAATACCAAACGGCGATTGTGGTGCATGCCCTGCTCGACAGCCAAAGTGTCACGGGGGCCTATCGTTTTGGTATTTACCCTGGCGCACCATCACGTGTCGAAGTGGATGTAACCCTGTTCCCACGCAAAGATATTCAACATGTTGGCCTTGCACCACTGACCTCTATGTTCCTATTTGGTGGATTAGATAACTCGGATAAACCCGATTACCGCCCAGAAGTACACAACTCCGACGGTCTGCAAATCGATCGCGGTAATGGCGAGCGTCTATGGCGCCCCCTAAATAACCCCAACAAACTGCAAGTCAGCGCCTTTGCCGATGAAGATATTAAAGGTTTTGGTCTGATCCAGCGCCACCGTAAGTTCGAAGACTATCAAGATCTGAGTGCAAACTATCAACTTCGCCCTTCAGCGTGGATTGAGCCACTCAATGATTGGGGCAAGGGTCAGCTGGTGTTGATTGAAATCCCATCGAGTGCAGAAACCAACGACAACATAGTTGCCTATTGGGAGCCGCAAGGCGGCCTGAAAAAAGATCAACCCTATAAATATTCCTATCGTATGACAGCGTCAAACGACAGCCCTTCGATCGCGTCAAAAGCGCGGGTAGTCCGCAGTTCGAAGGGACAAGTGCTCAGCAAGGGTAAAGAGTTACTCGTCGACTTTAGTAATATCAAGCCACAAGATATTGATAAAATTAGTATCGACGCCAGTATCAGCAAAGGCAAAATCCTGTCTACTCGGATTGTTGCGCGCCCTGACATCAATGGCGCACGGGTATTTGTCAGCTTCGAACCAGAAAGCACCAATGTAGCGGAACTGAGATTACAGCTTAAGAAAGACGATAAACCCCTCGCAGCGACTTGGTTATACCGCTGGAATAGCGACGATTGGCAATAGGTTTTTGTTTATTAGAACCATTACCGAACGAGCATCAACTAACCCTATCGCGTTAATAAAAAGCTAGAGTTAATTAAAGCGTCAGTATTTACTGGCGCTTTTTTATACCTAGCGTTTATCGAGAGATTTTATTGATAAGTTTTTCATTCCTAGATTTATCTAAGCATAAATAAGTTAAACCAAAGCAAAAAACTCACGACCTGTTATTTCGCCGAAATAATATCACGGCTTTTGCTCTGAGTTCACTGCACAAAGAGTTAAATCCACATAGCTACTGGCTTGCTTCAAAATGATGCTATCAACTTCAAACACACCGCCGTTACGTGATGCAATGGTTTTCAGCACTCCGCCCCATGACTAACCCGCAGCAAGAAGCCCTGCTAACTAAGGCAAGCGAGATTAGTTCAACACATTGAGATAATCTCTTATATCGGAAACGGCGCACTCAGCGTGTCAGTCAAGTTTGGCCTTAAACCTCTCGCGAACAATACTGACTGAATGTGGAAATCCAGATGCAAAAAAAAAACCAACTTTCGTTGAGGCTTTATGCTATTCATACAGAATAATGGTACCCGAGGCCAGACTTAAGCTTTTATCGGCAGCGGCACGCCAAGCGTGTTAGTCAAGTTTGGCCTTAAATCTCTCGCGGACAACACTGACTAAATGTGGAAATTCAGATGCATAAAGCCCCAACTTTCGTTGAGGCTTTATGCTATTCAAACAGAATAATGGTACCCGAGGCCAGACTTAAGCTTTTATCGGCAGCGGCACGCCAAGCGTGTTAGTCAAGTTTGGCCTTAAATCTCTCGCGGACAACACTGACTAAATGTGGAAATCCAGATGCAAAAAAGCCCCAACTTTCGTTGAGGCTTTATGCTATTCATACAGAATAATGGTACCCGAGGCCAGACTTGAACTGGCACGCTGTTACCAGCGAGGGATTTTAAATCCCTTGTGTCTACCGATTCCACCACTCGGGCAAACTCTGAATATTAACAACGGGAATCGTGTCATTAATACATTAATCTATGGAGGCGCGACCCGGAGTCGAACCGAGATCGACGGATTTGCAATCCGCAGCATAGCCATTCTGCCATCGCGCCATAGTTGCTAACTCTGATTAACCAAAATTAGACTTCAAGAATATTGGAGCGACATATCGGGTTCGAACCGATGACCTATACCTTGGCAAGGTATCGCTCTACCAACTGAGCTAATGTCGCATTGTGTTTTGCTATTGACTCAAATCAACAAGGTATCGTATTTCACCTTACTAATAGAGCGAATATCACATTTCAATATTCAGTAGCGTTAAGATTTTGTTTTCACATCGTCTCTTGTCTACGGGGTGGCATTCTACCGATTTACCACCCAGTGTCAACCGCTGTTTTATCGATAACTTACTGCTTGCACACTAAATAATCTCTTTGATTTTTTATTGCACTATTCAGCAGTCAGATCTTTCCAAGCGGCTAAAATGTAACTCATCATTGACCAAAACGTTAATACTGCGGCGATATATAGCAGCACAAAAGCGGCATTGGTCATTAAAGGATTGTATTGCCAAATAAGGCCAATAATTGCCACCATTTGCGCGGCAGTTTTATATTTACCAATCCAAGACACGGCGACAGTGCCACGTTTACCTATCTCAGCCATCCATTCTCTCAACGCTGAAATGACAATCTCGCGGCCAATCATGAATAGTGCAGGCATAGTCAACCAGATATTGGCATATTGATCGACTAACAGCACTAAGGCTGTGATCACCATCAACTTGTCAGCGACTGGATCGAGGAAAGCGCCAAAACGGGTTAATTGCTTCAATTTACGGGCAGCATAACCATCTAATGCATCCGTTAACGCCGCGAGCCAAAAGGTAAAGGCGGCAACAAAAGGGGTCCAGTCATAGGGTAAATAAAACAGCACCACGAAAATGGGCAGTAAAAAAAGCCTGAAAAGAGTTAATGCTATAGGTAAGTTAAACGGCATGATCAAACCAGTTAGTCAAAAGCAGCGCCAATCTTGCCTTAATTTTATCACCCTCGCAATGCATCATGAATGGTTTGTGCCATTTCTATGCTGATCCCTGGTACTTTGACTAATTCCGCCACACTTGCCCCTTTCACTTCCTGTAAGCCTCCTAAATGCTGTAACAAAGCTTTACGACGTTTAGGACCAATACCAGGAATCGATTCCAGTGTTGAAGTATTGCGGGTTTTCTGGCGACGATTACGGTGGCCAGTGATTGCAAATCGATGGGATTCATCACGAATATGTTGAATAAGGTGCAACGCAGGCGAATCACCTTCGAGGGAAAAGCTGGTTTCGGTATCTCCTAAGATCAAGGTTTCGAGTCCAGGTTTACGGCCCTCACCTTTCGCCACCCCAATGAGCTGCGGCGCTTTATCTAAATGGACAAACTTTTCATCCACTATCTTCTGGGCGATACGCAGCTGCCCGAGTCCACCATCGATAAACAGAATGTCAGGGATTTTACCGCCCGCCTCAATCTTATCGAAACGGCGACTTACCGCTTGCTTCATTGCCGCGTAATCATCGCCCGGTGTAATCCCCTCGATATTATAGCGACGATATTCACCTTTATGCGGCCCTTCCCGATTGAACACCACACAGGAGGCAACCGTGCTTTCCCCCATGGTATGACTGATATCGAAACATTCCATCCGTTGAATAGGCGTACTCAATTCAAGGATTTCTTCGAGTAATACAAAACGCTGCTCGACCGTATTTTTATGGGACAAGCGCGTAACCACGGCATTGGTCGCATTGGTCACGGCTAACCGTAAGAAGCTTGCCCTATCGGCACGTACATTGATCTTAATCGAAAACTTTTTATCTAACGCTTCTGAAATTGCCGCTTCGAGTTCATGTAATTCTTCAAAGTTGTGGCTAATCACCACTTCCTTTGGAATAGTGCGTTGAATATCCGCATTTAAATAAAACTGCAGGATGAAAGAGCGCAGCACTTCGTCCATATCGGTTTGGGCGGGCACGGAAGGATAATAGCTGCGACTGCCAAAGATTTTACCCTCGCGGATAAACAGCAAATGGAAACAGGCGATGCCCGACGCATAATGCACACCGATGACATCCATATCGCCTTTATTATTCGATACTTCCTGTTGTTCGGCGACTTTACGCAGCGCCATGATCTGATCGCGAAATCGTGCAGCTTGCTCATAGGCTTGTCGCTCAGCCGCAAGCTCCATTTTGTTAACCAAGGCGCTGATCACTTGCTGATCTTTGCCCTTTAAAAACAGGCTGGCGAGTTTTACTTGCTCATCATAATCAGCGTTGCTGACTTTTCCCACGCAGGGTGCGCTGCAACGGGAAAGTTGATATTGCAAACAGGGGCGTGAGCGAGACTTGTAGTAAAGGTCGTCACATTGACGAATTGGAAACAGCTTCTGCATTAAATGCAGACTTTCACGTACCGCGCCGCCGTTAGGATAAGGGCCAAAATAGTGGCCTTTTTCCCGCTGCGGACCACGATGATAAGCAAGCCTTGGGTGTTCATGCTGGCTTAACAGTATGTAAGGATAAGATTTGTCATCACGCAATAACACATTGTATTTGGGCATGTATTGCTTGATGTAATCATTTTCAAGCAATAGCGCATCGGTTTCGCTATGGGTCAGCGTCACATCAATATGGTGTATATGCGAGACTAAGGCTTGGGTCTTAACATTGCCTAGATTTTTACGAAAATACGAGCTGAGCCGTTTTTTGAGATCTTTGGCTTTACCCACATAAATGACGTCATTCTTGACGTCATACATGCGATAAACCCCAGCGGAGGACGAAACTGTACGCAAAAAACTTTGAGCGTTAAATTCATTCGACATCATTTACACCCACGATTTTGCAGACTTAACACAGACAACATAGCAGTATTTAACCTACGCGCTTACTCGACTCAAGTCATCGACCAACACAATTCATTTTCCATTAAAAATGGCCAGCATCTAGCATCTTATAGCGAATAGCTAACCGCGTTAGCTCAACATCACCACTGATCCCCAGTTTGGCAAATAAACGATAGCGGTAACTGTTAACGGTTTTAGGGCTTAAGTTCAGCTGCTCAGAAATATCGTTTACCTTCTCGCCATTGGTGATCATCAACATGATCTGTAACTCGCGCTCGGACAAAGACTTAAACGGGTTTTCATCGGCGGGATTAAACTGACTCAGCGCCATCTGTTGGGCAATTTCAGGGGATAAATAACGTTGGCCACGAGAGACCTGACGTATCGCTTGCAGTACTTCCGGTGGCGTAGCCCCTTTAGTCAAATAACCCGAAGCGCCAGCCTGCATAACTTTACTTGGAAACGGATCTTCCGTGTGCACAGTCAACACAATTATTTTAGCATGGGGCTGATAACGTAGAATTTTTCGAGTGGCTTCCAGTCCGCCCATTCCTGGCATATTCATGTCCATTAAGATCACATCGGCTTCATTTTGGCGAGCCCACTGCACCGCAGTCTCACCATCAGGGGCTTCGCCCACCACTTTGATCCCACGTTCATCTTCTAAGATACGGCGGATCCCAGTTCTCACAAGCTCATGATCGTCAACCAAATATATCGAAATCAACTTTATCCACCTTTTACTATTTTCAGCTCGTTCCGTGCGTTAAATAAAGCAACACAGCAAACGGATAACGAGTTCATAAGGCTAATTTAGCCCAACAACCCCATTTCGCAAAGCATAAATTCAACATTGTTAACTAGATGATATTTAAAGAAAGGATTCCAGAATAGCATACCAATAAAAAGCGTTTAAAAACGAAGCAATACACAAAGCGCTATCAGCCTAAATGCTTGTTGGATCGGTAGTACAGCACAAACAAAAAGGCCATCATTACTGATGGCCTTTTTCGTGAATATAGCGTAGGAGCTGCGCTTCGAATCAGGAACCCAAGGGTTCAAACGATATGAATGCAAAATGCCGCTAATTGCTTAGCGGCATTTTAACTAAATATGGCGGAGGAGCAGGGATTTGAACCCTGGGTGGGCTATAAACCCACGCCGGTTTTCAAGACCGGTGCATTAAACCACTCTGCCACCCCTCCGAACGAGCGAGATAATAGCGATCTCTACTGCCACTGTAAACTTAAATTTATACTTAATCGTGTTAATTGGTTATTTCAAATTCAATTTTTGATTAAAAAACGTGTTTCAAAGTAAAAACAGAAAACTTGTGGCTGAGAGTGAGAAACCTTGGTTCAAATTGCACGAACAAAAAAGGCCATCATTACTGATGGCCTGTTTCGTGAATTATAGCGGAGGAGCTGAACTTAGAATGAGGAACCTTGGTTCAAATTGCACAAACAAAAAAGGCCATCGTTACTGATGGCCTTTCTCGTGAATATAGCGGAGGAGCTGAACTTAGAATGAGGAACCTTGGTTCAAATTGCACAAACAAAAAAGGCCATCGTTACTGATGGCCTTTCTCGTAAAATATGGCGGAGGAGCAGGGATTTGAACCCTGGGTGGGCTATAAACCCACGCCGGTTTTCAAGACCGGTGCATTAAACCACTCTGCCACCCCTCCGAACGAGCGAGATAATAGCTATCTCCTACTCTGCTGTAAACTCTTAATTTAAAATAGCAATCCACATGGTCAATCTACATCCAATTTGCTTAAAAAATCGCATAATTCGACTTATGCTTTGAATTTCCGGTCAGTTAAAGCGCCACTAACAAGGCGATCCACTACATAACTTTTTATCAGGATATTAGGCTTAAGCTCGATTAATATTGATTAAACGGTCGGATAGTTTCTGCATTTCAAGGCTTAACGCATCGAGTGCGGTCGCATCGAGTGAGTTATCTTCACTAATGCTATTAATCCTCACCGCCAACTCATTGATCTCCTGAGTCACTTGGCTTTGTTGCTGAGCAGCTAAAGCAATTTGCTGGGCTCGCTGCGAAATATCATCGAAACTTTGTACAGTACTCGATAGAGAACTGGCCGCTCCCTCAGCCTCAGCAACTGCGTGGACAGTGCGGGACTCGCCCGTTTTCATCGCTTGTACCGCAAGCCGAGATGCTGATTGCAAAGCATTAATCATGGTACTGATTTCATTGGCAGAATCTTGAGTTCGCCCTGCAAGAATTCGCACTTCATCGGCAACAACCGCAAAGCCGCGACCCTGTTCCCCCGCCCTTGCCGCTTCTATTGCCGCATTTAACGCTAACAGATTAGTTTGCTCTGAAATCGCCTTGATCACATCCAATACGGCGCCCACTTTCTGGCTATCTTGAGCCAACAGGGATATCACCTTGGTCGCATTGGTGATCTCCCCCGCTAATGCCTCAATCGAAGCATTGCTGGATGCCACTCGGGTTTGCCCTTCCCGCACCACAATTAAAGAGGATTGCGCCGTTGCAGCACAATCGTTAGTGTTATTCGCCACTTCCATCGCGCTTGACGACATTTGTGTTATCGCCGCGGCGAGTTGCGCACTCTCAAGCCGCTGCTGTTCTGCACGTTGGGCTAACCTATGGCTCAGACCACTTAATTGCGTTGCCTCAAACTGAACTTTCTTCGCCTCTTGGGTGATCAAATCTAGCATCGCCCTCAGTGTACCCGCATAGGTATTTACAGCTCGACGCAAAGCACCAATTTCATCATCCCGCTGAATTTGCAGCTCGACATTGGCGCCCAAATTACCGCTCCCAAGGGAAGCAATTTGATCTGTGGTTTCCTCAAGCTGCGCCAACAGTTTTTTACCCGACAACCACGCCAAATAAAGTAAAATGGCGAGCAAGGGTAATAAAAACAACAAAATATCAAAGGTCAGCTCACGGGCAAGCCCTGTGACTCGGGTCTTTGGCGTCACAAGACCAATCACCCATCCGGTATCAGGCATCACAAAAAGGCTTACCTCGCTCGCCTGATTGAGTCTTCCATCCTTATCTAAACTCACGGAAATTACGTTATTAATTGAGGTTTGTTTAAGCGCAGCTTCAACGGGGGCAAGCCAAGGTAACTGCCCGACGAGATCGGTAAAGCGCAGCATAATGTCGGACTTATTCGCTTCAGGAAAATGCAAGATATTGCCCGCTTTATCTAAAGCGAAAGCATAGCCGTCAGTCACATTGCCATGTTCTGTTAGAAATTTTGCTAAATCATCAAGTTTTAAATCTATTGTTGCGACCCCAGCAAATGTCCCCGTCAGACGATATGGCACACTGCATGTCACCATCGCCACTTTCGTCACGGTATCCTGATAGGCTTCAGACCATAGGCACTGGGATACTGAACTCGTGCGTGCCCCTGTATACCAAGGATCATTGTGATAGCCAGGGCCAGATTGCGCATTATAGTCATCGGAATAAGCCAGTAAATTATCGCTACTACGGGCCCAGAAAAAACTGTGACGGATGCTGCCAGCGACAAATTTATCTGGCTCTGGCCAGATCCCACCACCTGCGATAGTGAGATCGCCATTGTTATCAATTAGATTAGGTAAGGAATTAAGATAAAGAGCTTGCTCGTGGGGTAGCACTTCTGCAAGGCGTGCAAGGCTTAAAGTAATACCCTCAATGCTGGCAAGCTTAAGTGCGAGTTGCCTCACGATACTGCTACCGGTTTGCTCAATTAACTCCTGACTCGCCGCCACTACTCTAGGTTGCCCCCTCAGTGACATCACACCAAAAACGGCGAGTCCGGTCAGTAAAAGCAGTACTATGCTGCCCATAGTGAGGCGCTGCGAAATACGTGTTGGTAACCACATAGCTTTCTCTACTTAAAATAAGTCACCCAGATGGGAGAATTGCTCGGCCGTATGACCCAAGATTGTCGAGAATCATACGTCGCACCATCCTAGTGCAAATTTTAAAGGCCATAAAAACCATTAAGTTGGCCACGGATTTGAGTGTAGACCATAAATAGAAAGAGCGGACTAAAATGCCGCTAATCAGCCACAGTAACGCAGCTTTGAATGAAAACATGGGATTCAAATTGCACAAACAAAAAAGGCCACCATTGCTGATAGCCTATCTCGTGAATATGGCGCAGGAGCTGCGCTTAGAATGAGGAACCTTGGTTCAAATTACAAACAAAAAAGGCCATCATTACTGATGGCCTTTCTCGTGAATATGGCAGAGGAGCTGCGCTTCAAATTAGGAACCCAAAGGTTCAAACTGTATAAATACAAAAAGCCGCTAATTGCTTAGCGGCTTTTTGACTAAATATGGCGGAGGAGCTGAACTTAGAATGAGGAACCTTGGTTCAAATTACACAAACAAAAAAGGCCATCATTACTGATGGCCTTTCTCGTGAATATGGCGCAGGAGCTGCACTTCAAATCAGGAACCCAAGGGTTCAAACTTTATGAATGCAAAAAGCCGCTAATTGCTTAGCGGCTTTTTGACTAAATATGGCGGAGGAGCAGGGATTTGAACCCTGGGTGGGCTATAAACCCACGCCGGTTTTCAAGACCGGTGCATTAAACCACTCTGCCACCCCTCCGAACGCCGAAAATAATATAAGTATACCGCTAACTTGTAAACCTCAATTTTTAAATATCGAGTCAAATGCTCAACTTATGTTCACCCCGATGTTTTTTACAACAAATACATTGCCAGTTTCAACGAATAATCGAGTAAACAGACGTAAAAACACCTATACAGTGAGAGACTTGTCGTCTTGGTATGGTAAAATCACTGCAACTTTTCACGGTAAATGCTTATATGAATTCACTCTTGATACCCACGTCTTCACTCGCACCTGAATTTAGCCTGCCAACCCTTCCCGAAACGGCTGACAATCTAAGCGCATTACTCTTAGGACAAGAGCGTGCTGTGGATGCGTTTAAACTCCACCAAGCTATTGTCGATCAGCACTTATATTTAGCCGATTTCCCGAGTATTGACCGCCAGTTAATCATCAAAGCTTGTATCGATAGCCTAGCACCTCTATCCCCTGCGTATTTAGTGCCGACACGTCCGATTAATAAGGCGGTAACATTTCAGTGGCAGTCCGATAAACCACAGGAAAATCAGGTCAGTATTGCCGAAAAAACGACTCGCTATCGCTACCTCAGTGGTAATATTCGCCGTGTAGACCTCATTGGCCGTATGGCACAAACAGGAACAACAAGCCAGTATCAAGCTGGTGCTCTGGCCGAATGTCATTATGTATTTATTTGCGCCGAGTCACTGTGGAAACGTGAAGGTTTATGGGAATTAGTGATGCAAATCCTCACCCATAAAGCGTATCAGATTAGCAATAACTTAAGTCCTATCCCGCTCAATTGTAAAATTGTCCTTATCGGTGCAGGAATGATTTATAGCCAAGTCAGAACTGAGGATTGGCAATTTCAACGTCACTTTACCCTACTAGCAGAACTCGCTAGCGAAATCGACTTGGTTCGTTATACAGAGTCACAGTATGTTGCATGGCTGCAAGCGGTTGCTAAAAGTGTTGACGTCACTCTAGAGCAATCCAGCCTAGCGCCACTCTTTTGCTATAGTGCACGGTTAACCGAACATCAACGCCGCCTTAGTTTAGCTACGCTCGAGTTTGCTCAGCTTATGGTGCAAGCTAAAGCCTATTGTGGTAAACCGAGTATCAATGCGAGCAGTATTGAGCTCGCGTTAGCCCAAGCCAACTATCGTCATAACAGCTCGGAAGAGTATTCAGGTCAAAGCTTCGATGACAACTTCATAAATCTGCCAACTTCGGGTGCTATGGTAGGCCAGATCAATGGCTTAACTGTGATTGATGCTATCGATTATAGCTATGGTGAACCAGCACGGATCACGGCATCAGTTCACTACGGTGATGGTGAAGTGGCCGATATTGAAAGAAAATCTGAACTTGGTGGCAATATACATGCCAAAGGAATGATGATCCTTTCTGCCTGCTTGTACCGTATCTTTGGGCGAGATGCACCATTACACCTAAATGCCAATATCGTTTTCGAGCAATCCTATCAAGAAATTGATGGTGATAGCGCATCACTCGCAGAGTACTGTTGTTTGATGTCAGCGATTGCCGAACAACCCATTATTCAATCACTGGCGATTACCGGCGCATTGGATCAATTTGGTAATGTGCAAGCGATTGGTGGCATCAACGAGAAGATTGAAGGCTTTTTTAATCTGTGTGAGCGCCGCGGACTTACCGGAGAACAAGGCGTTATCATGCCAAAGTCGAACGTACTACAGCTAAATCTTAATCCCAAAGTGATTACAGCTGTAGGCAAAGGACTGTTTCATATCTATGCCATTGAGCATATGGATCAGGCTGTAGAGCTATTAATGCAAATGCCCGCGGGTGTTGCCGATGAAGATAATGATTTCCCTCATGATTCATTATACGGCCTCGTACAGGAACGATTAGATAAGCTCGCAGGAAATGGAGAGGAGGAAATCGGTCTAATCACAAGATTGCTCGCAAAATTGGGATTTTTTCGCCGCTAATTAGCTGATCGGAGTTGTTTAGCTTACACGTGTTCGCTAATCTTGGCGGCTCTTATTGCTGGAGTAGTAAAACAATGAATAAAGCAAACAGTTTCAATAAAGAAGAACTCATCGCCTGTGGCCATGGGAAATTATTTGGTCCAAACTCACCTCGTCTACCTGTCGATAACATGCTGATGATAGATAGAATCGTCACTATCAATGATAATGGCGGCGAGTTTGGCAAAGGTGAAATTGTCGCTGAACTCGATATTAATCCAGACTTATGGTTTTTCGACTGCCACTTCATTACCGATCCTGTGATGCCAGGCTGTTTAGGCCTAGATGCCATGTGGCAGCTCGTTGGCTTCTATTTAGGCTGGGAAGGCGCTGAAGGTAAAGGGCGTGCACTAGGTGTCGGTGAAGTGAAGTTTACTGGCCAAGTATTACCTGGCGCGAAGAAAGTCACTTACAAGCTCAATATCAAGCGTACTATTCACCGTAAACTGGTAATGGGCATTGCCGATGCAATTCTTGAAGTGGATGGCCGTCAGATCTACAGTGCAACCGATCTTAAAGTCGGTGTCTTTAGCGATACCTCTACATTCTAATCCGCCTTACTCCAAAACACTGAAGATATAAGTACTGCAGATATAAAAATGCCCTCATCTGAGGGCAATATGCTGCATTACTTATTCTGGGCTATTTAATTAGTGAGGTAAAACTCAATTATTTATTAAATAGCCCATTAACTCGGCCATCCACACCTTCACGCCAACCACCTAACCACTGCGATCGCGAATCAAGATTTGCATATGGACAGAGCTCCTTAGAGCGTCCACCAACCCCAGCTTGGAATCCTTTTGAAAAAGCTCTGTCTAAACGATCTCGTTTTTGTCTTTTCATGCAAGCGTCCTCTGTTCTACATAAAATAGAAGCAAAAGCTTCACACATAGGAATAGTGCTTTTTGACGCCAAGATCAATCAAAAAATCGTCCATTTTATCGACTATTTATTAAACTATTGAGATCATGATTAAAAAAAAATCGAGGCATTTTGCCTCGATTTTTTAAGTCTGAATTGAAGCTTAAAACTTAACGAATTCGACGACGGAACCACACTAATGGCAAGGCAAATAACCAAGCTAGGGTTGCTGCACCTTGACGTTCATAATTGCCAGTATCAGTGCTGTCATCTACAGTACAAGCTTCACCGCTAGATGCCGGTTTTAACACGACCATACGCGGAACATAAGCAGTTACTGGATCACCATTTCCATTGAGTTCAAATAGTGCTTCACCATTTTCGCCAATTACTATGTTGCCATCTTTATCAAATTGATAAGAAGGTTTACGGATAAACGCCGTCCCTACAATAGTGCCTTCTTCGTTAATACTCGTCCCTTCGACCACAATAATATCGGCATTGTACGTGAAGGTTTTACCCGAACCGTCACGCACTTCGACTTGATGACGTGCCCAGCTACCATCGCTGGCTTTTTCATAGCCTTTAGATTCGCAGGTCAACAACTTATTAAGATTGCTAAACTCACCAGTTGATTTCTCATACAGGAAACCGGCTTTAGGACGGGGTTTTTCTTTATCGTATGTTGTCTCAATATAACCTACAACTTGGCCTTTATTGTTGATACTCTTCGGTTTACTCGAAAGATCCGTTGTAGAAGCGGCGAAATCATTCGGGGTTACTATTGTTGCATCAGCTTGATTCGTATCAAAATAGAAAAACTTGTCGCGCAAATAACCTTGGATGTAACTGCGGTAGCTTCCTACAACAATACCATTATCATTTACAGCATAAGCAATTGAATTCTCTATTGAATCTCCCATAGGGATCCAATGGTATTGGTATTTACCTTCAGTATCTTTAGCCCAATAAGCGGCATCTTGACGGAAATTTTTAGTATCACCGTCACGATAAACATGTGAGCGACCCACTACGACGCCATTATCATTCAAACCCAGTGCTTGAGCGGTAAAGGTATTATCAGTCGCAGGAGTCAGCCCCAGAGGTAACTCAGTCCCAGTAGCAACACCATTATCGATTTGCCATACATAAGCACGGGTCTGATACTGAATATTGCGCGTACCCGTTGCATTTGGGTATTGTTCACGTTGCACGCAAACATCCAACGGCAAAGTACTAGCTGTCTTTATACATTCATTAACACGATCACTACCGAATTTACTGATAGCAGTACTGGCGTAGCCAGCCACTAAGTTATTGTTATTAATGGCTGTAGCTGAAGACCATCCCCCTAACTTAACCTCTTTTATGGCGTTAGTGCTATCAGGATTGACAAATGTATGATACGGCGGTGGTAAATCAATTTCAGCGTCACCATTTTTAACCACACCGCGCATCTCATAGTCGCGGTAATACCAGTAGTCATCGTCTTTATCAGTGGTTGCTTCGTTCGGGATTTTCTTTTCACTCGCAGTCATTGCACCGACTTTAATACCCGCATCATTAATACCGTAATAAAAGGTATCAACTGAATTAATCACCTGGGTATTGCTTGGATCTGTCGTGCCATTAATGCTGTCAAAAGTGGGTAACCAAGGGTTAGATGCATCGTTGTGCTTGGCAACAAAAGCAAAGTTATTGGCAATGATGGGTTTATCTATCGAATACGTAATGGTTTCTTCCGGTGCGATACCATCGGCAACATCAATCACACCGCCTTCGACATCTGAACTGCTGAGTTTTTTCTTACCTTTGATGATACCGACTAACTCGTCGTTGGCGTTAACACCTAACGCATAACCATTACGAGTTCCTTTGAAGCTATCAGAAAGTGGCAGATCATAATCATCAAGATTAACAATCTCGTAGACAGGTGCAGCATGGGCACTGTTTAATACACCAAGGACACCTAAGGCAACCAAGGAAAGGGCTTTATCCAACTTTGACTTCATTAATTCTATTCCCATTTTTATTATTGGTTTACTTCAGTGACTCAAGCTCTTCCCAACGCTCGAAGCAAACTTCCAATTGCTTTTCTTTATCAGCCAACTGACTCAATACCTGATTGACTTTATCCTGCGCCTGACTATAAAAGTCTGAATGTCCAATAGTGGTCTGCAATGCGAGAATTTCTGCCTCCAATTGCTCCATCACATTAGGTAGTGACTCTAATTCACGCTGTAGCTTATACGACAGTTTTTTTACCGTTTTCACAGGTTCTGCAGTTTTAACTTCAACGGGTTTAGTTTCAACCGCAGGAGCTTCGACCGCCTTTTGTGAACTAGGTTCCTCAGAATAAAACTTTGCCCCTTGGTTCACGGCATCTTGATAACCACCTACATACTCGCTCCAATGGCCATTACCCGCATACCACCAGCTACTGGTCACAGTATTGTCGATAAATGCCCTATCATGGCTCACTAGCAACAACGTACCTTGGTATTCAGTGAGCAACGACTCTAGCAATTCTAAGGTCTCAATATCAAGATCGTTAGTTGGCTCATCGAGAATGATTAAGTTTGCAGGGCGAATTAATAACTTAGCCAATAACAAACGGTTCTTTTCACCACCCGACAGCGCTTTCACTGGCGTTCTGGCGCGCATAGGCGAGAACAAGAAGTCTTGCAAATAACTTAAAATGTGG
Source organism: Shewanella hafniensis (assembly GCF_019655335.1). Taxonomy (GTDB): domain Bacteria; phylum Pseudomonadota; class Gammaproteobacteria; order Enterobacterales; family Shewanellaceae; genus Shewanella; species Shewanella hafniensis. The sequence continues at coordinate 18,151 of NZ_BPFD01000007.1, read as the reverse complement.
CGGTCTTGACCATTGATCGTGATGGTCTTTTTACCTTCACCAACGTTATCTTCAACGGTTTGCTCAGGATCTAACGCTTCACGATATTGGTCGAAATAAGCGATTTCGAGCTTAGTACCGACTTTAATTTCGCCCGATTGCGGTTGCAGCTTCTCGATTAACAGCTTGATCAAGGTTGATTTACCACAACCGTTTGGCCCAATCAGCGCAATACGGTCACCGCGGATAACCGTTGTATTAAAGTTTTTAACCAGATTTTTATCGGGCAGATTGAAGTTAAGATCGGTCACATCAAAGACTAACTTACCAGAACGTTCAGTATCCGATACTGCCATTTTAGCATTGCCTTGACGATTCAGACGTTCACTTCGCTCTTCACGTAGCGCCTTCAGTGCGCGAACTCGACCTTCGTTACGGGTACGTCTGGCTTTAACGCCTTGACGGATCCACACTTCTTCATCGGCGAGACGCTTGTCAAACAAGGCATTTTTCTCGGCTTCGACGCGCAACCATTCTTGCTTACCATCAAGATACATTTGATAGTTGCCCGGCCATGAGGTCACCACACCACGGTCTAAATCGACAATCCGCGTCGCCATACGGGCAATAAAGCCCCTATCGTGGCTGATAAAGACGATAGCGCCTTGATAATCGAGTAAAAACTTTTCAAGCCACTCGATAGTGTCTATGTCTAAATGGTTGGTCGGTTCATCAAGTAACAACAGATCTGGCTCGCTCACCAGTGCTCTGGCTAACGCCACTTTACGCTGCCAACCACCCGATAACTCGCTCAAGGATTTGTCAGGATCGAGACCTAACAACTCGCAGTTTTGTTGGATGCGAGAATCTAACTGCCATCCATTATAGTGGTCTAAGGTTTCTTGCAGACCTTGCATCTCATTTAGCATACGATCCATTTGCTCTGGATCGGCATGGGCCACATCGTGGGACAATTGATGATAACGCTCAAGCGCCTCGCCCACTTCCTTTAATCCCGCAGCAATATACGCGTATACCGTGCCTTGCTCAGCCTTTGGCGGATCTTGTTGCAGACGGCTAACGGTCACATTACCAGCGATGTTGAATTCGCCTTCATCCAACAGTACATCACCAGATAACACTTTTAATAAACTCGACTTGCCGGCACCATTACGGCCAACAATACACACGCGCTCGCCGCGTTGAATAGTAAAATCCGCTTTTTGTAACAACGGAGTGTAACCATAGGCTAAAGAGCCACTATTGATACGAACCAGACTCAAACTAAGCTCCTGTAAACTCTTGTAATTGCGTTGCGTTAAATGGCCAATGTAATTCTCTACCATCCCAAGCTTTAAGCACTGGGATCGATACGCCATAACGCTGCGCGAGGTATTCATCGTCACAAATATCTATGGCCCGATAGCCAATGTCGGCTGCGTCCAGTAAGACCGCGGCCAGTTCACACAGATGACATCCCTCTGTGTGATATAGCAGATAATGCCTGTTATCTAATTCTGCTTGAGTCAACTCAGGCATGGGTGATAAGCCAAGTATTATGAATATGTGGATTACGTTTGTAGTCCATAGGCAAAGTAATGTCATCAATGTTCTTCACATTAATGCTCATCTTCGTCAGCGCCTCTATGTCCATCTTAAACTTACGTTTATTGTTAGAGAACACTAGTTCGCCCGTTGGGCTGAGCAGTTTCACTAAGGATGCCAGTAAGTTCACATGGTCTCTCTGCACATCGAATGAATCTTCCATACGCTTAGAATTTGAGAAGGTCGGCGGATCGATAAAAATCAGATCGTACTGTTCACGGCAATCACGAATCCACTGCATGCAGTCAGATTGAACAAACTCATACTGCTTACCTTGCAGTCCATTGAGTGCAAAGTTGTCCTTCGCCCAAGCAATATAGGTATTTGACATATCCACCGTCGTCACCGATTTAGCCCCACCAAGCGCCGCATGCACAGAAGCAGAACCTGTGTAAGAGAACAGGTTAAGTACCCGGCGTCCCTTAGATTTTTGACCGACTAAACGGCGTGTCAATCTGTGATCGAGGAATAAACCTGTATCCAAATAACCAGTTAAGTTCAGTTTGAACTTAGCGCCATATTCGGTAGTGATAAGCTCTAACTTACGCTCATCCAGCTTTTGATACTGACTCGTGCCCTTTTGACGCTCACGGGTCTTCATGATCATCTTGTTCGGATTGATACCAATGGCCGACGGCAGTGCTAACAATACATCGCTTAAACGACGCTTGGTTACGGCTTCAGGTATAGTTGCTGGCGCCATATATTCTTGAATAATCACGTAATCTAAGTATTTATCTACTGCGACGTTATATTCAGGAATGTCGGCATCATAAATACGATAGCTGTCGATGCCTTCTTTTTTCGCCCATTTCTCTAATAACTTGGCATTTTTCTTAATGCGGTTAGCAAATGCAGGGGCGATATCGGCAATGTCGACGCCGTCTGGCAGCACTGGCGTATCACGACGTGTACTGGTCGCATGCAAGGTATAAATGTTAAAGGCACATTCTAGGGCGCCGTTGAACATCTTCATCTGTTTGTCGGCTTTAAGCTTAAGTGATGATACCAGTTCAATATCACTACACAGCATGGCCACTTTCCAGCCGCCAAACTCTTTCTTAAACTTGTCGCCTAGCTGATAGTAAAGCTGCAATAACTCAGACACATTGCCTAAACGTTCACCATAAGGAGGGTTAGTGATCAAATATCCACTTTCTGCAGGCGGCGTTATCGTCAACGCATCTGCAACTTGAAACTCGATTAACTCGAGTACACCGGCATTTTCGGCGTTACGTTTGGCTAACGCGACTAAGCGCGAATCGATATCTGAGCCGTAGAATTTAATCTCGCAACGTTTCACGCCTAATGAGGCACGCGCTTTTGCTTCTTCAACAATTTCTTGCCACACAGCTTTATCATGACGACGCCAATGTTCAAACCCAAAACGGCTACGCTGTAAGCCTGGGGCAATATCGGCCGCCATTAAAGCCGCTTCAATCAGCACAGTTCCACTACCACAGAAAGGATCGAGCAAGGTCGAAGGCGCTGCTTGCCAGCCACTGCGTACTAACATGTTGGCGGCTAAGTTTTCCTTCAGAGGCGCTTCGCCAGTAGTAGAACGATAGCCACGTTGATGCAATGATGGACCAGAGAAGTTCATCGCAATCGTGATTACGCCATTACGAAAATGGGCATCAACTTTAAAGTCAGCATCGACGCGTGACACATTGGGGCGCTCAACGTCATCGTCCCGGAATCTATCCACAACCGCGTCTTTAATCTTGAGTGCGCCGAACTGGGTATTATTGATAAAACCACCCGTACCATGAAAATCGATACTAAAAGTGCTTTTATTGGAAAAATGCGCCGGCCAATCGACACAATAGGCGGCATTATAAAGTTGCTCTGCCGACTCGCAGCTACCTTTATAGATAACCAACACGATACGGCTGGCTAAACGTGTCCATAAAGTAATCCGATACGCTAAAGCTAAGGGGGCAGTGAAATACACACCAGCAACACTCTCTTTTACTTCAGTCGCACCAAATTCTGTCAGCTCTTGGGCTAAGCTATATTCAAAGCCCTTAGGGGCGGCGGCAAAAAAATTAAGCATGGGATAATCAGTACGCAGTCAAAATCAAAGCGACATTATACCTGCTCGAATACATAAAAGATAAACAGTTATTAGTCGAAACCCCATTTAGTCTCATCCTCGACCTAAGATAATCAACGAAAAATCCCTAACTTATATTTAAATTGTATGAAAGCCCCCCACTCCGCTTTATATTTAAGCGTTCACCACCTTTTTCGATCTTCGTCCTTGCAATGCCAAGGCGCTGCCGTTATAGTCTGCCCCGCTTTGAAGACGGACGCGGGATGGAGCAGCATGGTAGCTCGTCGGGCTCATAACCCGAAGGTCGTAGGTTCAAATCCTGCTCCCGCAACCATTTAAAAGCAAAATAGCAAAGTAATACAGATAGATATCGGACGCGGGATGGAGCAGCATGGTAGCTCGTCGGGCTCATAACCCGAAGGTCGTCGGTTCAAATCCGGCTCCCGCAACCACTTTCTATATGTGTTTATAACGAGAAACAGCTTATCGGGCTCAACTCCTTATAAACAACAGGCGAAGGTAGTCAGTTAAAATACGACTCCAGCAACCAATTCTTAGATGACAGAATTAAATAGTTATTAACAGCAACAATCGGACGCGGGATGGAGCAGCATGGTAGCTCGTCGGGCTCATAACCCGAAGGTCGTCGGTTCAAATCCGGCTCCCGCAACCACTTTATATATGTGCTTATAACGAGAAACAGCTTATCGGGCTCAACTCCTTATAAACAACAGGCGAAGGTAGTCGCTGATTTAACATTAGCAATCTGGCTTCCGCTACCAATTCTTAGATGACAGAATTAAAACAGTTATTAACAGCAATAATCGGACGCGGGATGGAGCAGCATGGTAGCTCGTCGGGCTCATAACCCGAAGGTCGTCGGTTCAAATCCGGCTCCCGCAACCACTTTATATATGCTTATAACGAGAAACTGCTTATCGGGCTCAACTCCTTATAAGCAACAGGCGAAGGTAGTCGCTGATTTAACATTAGCAATCCGGCTTCCGCAACCAATTCTTTGATGACAGAATTAAAACAGTTATTAACAACAATCGGACGCGGGATGGAGCAGCATGGTAGCTCGTCGGGCTCATAACCCGAAGGTCGTCGGTTCAAATCCGGCTCCCGCAACCACTTCTCTTTATTAAAGAGAAAATAACCAGCACAAGCTGGTTTTTTTGTATCTAAAATTCGTAATAACCCTCTGTAAAATCCTAACCAGATCACCATGGTAGCGCTCATCGGATTCAACGACCTATAAACAACCGATGAAAGCCATCAGTTCAAATCATCTTCAACAACAGCGTCCAAAATAAGATTTAAACTGATTAGCTGACATCAATGCGTTTTTTGGATTTCAAATTTCGCCATGAAGGTGTCGGACAATATGACTCCTGCCATAGCACCAAAGGAAACGGTGAAAATCATGATGAAAGGTAGAGGTTTCAAATAAGCGGAAGTGAGAACACCTTGACCGAACCAGTGCAGCAACAGACCAAGGATCATGACGCCAAAAGCGAGCTTATTTGCAGCAAAAAACATCGGAATTTCGAACGCCCACAACGCTTTATTTTCCTTAAATTGAGCGAAACCGAAATAGAGATAAAGCAGTAATGCCACTATAGCGAGAGTGCAAACACTGAGTGCATAGCTTAATTGAGAAGCCCCAGCCAATACTTGATAGCCGATACGTATGGCATAAATACCGACACCCAACCAAAGTATCAGCAGCGGCAATAAAATGAGTCCCATTTTTATCCTTAAAAGTTGAGATAGACATACAATTAGCACCTAAAGCGAGCTCTGAAAATAAGCGCTTAATGCTATTCCAAGGCCTCGGTTCGTAAAGTGACCTCTTGATGTAAGTTCTTAAATTGAGCGCTTAGAGCAAATTCTTAAAGTTAGCACTTAGAGTGAGAGCCTTAAGCAATAGATAAAATACATAGAGATCAGCATGTTATTTTAACCGCGCCATATGATACACACTGACAAACTCACCATTTCTAAAAGCAAAATCCTTCGACTCACCTTCCATTACAAAGCCAAACTTTTTATATAGACCAATGGCGGCATGATTATCGGTATAAACCGTTAATTCAATTCGTTTTATATTCATCCATTTATCGGTAAGCTCAAGCATAGCGTTAATCAAAGCGCTACCAACACCGCGGCCTTGATAGCTATCCTTTACCCCCATTCCAAAGGAGGCTACATGCCTGCGACGGGGTTGCTCGTACACCTCGAAACCCAACTCGCCGACAACTTCACCTTCAATCTCTGCGACATAGCGATGAATATTATTCGATGTTGCAGCAAGGCGTGACTCCCATTTATCGGTCGATGGCCAAGGAAGTTGCAAGGTGCCTGCATAGGCATTCGGGCAGGCATATACGTCTTGAATGGCTGCGGCGTCACGCTTCTCTGCATGCCTAATCGTTATCTTTTCCAATAAATCCCTCCTTGATTTTCTTTCTCATAAAATACCTGTCCGATCCCACGTACATAGAGCTAAGCCTATCGAATTAACTAAAGCACATGCGCGAATATAATAGAAAATCGCAACTCTGCCCGCTTCTTATCTAACCGACTTTACGGATGAAGCTCGCATAAGACAAGTATGAAATTTAAAAACTATTGATAAACCTAGTTTTTATATGGATAGGTATCAATTGATATGAGCATTTAAAACCACGGCGCTATCTCCACAGCCCTACCACACAGCCTCGACAATCCTGCCTCGACATCTAGATGAAACACTAAGCAAATAAAAAACCCGCTCAAGATAAGTTCTTGGCGGGTTTATGGGATATCGCGACACTTAAGTCGAGCCGAACCGTTCAGCATTAAAATTAAGCTAATATAATCAATTACATTACACTAACTAAACTGAGTCACTGTGTTCTATCAAAGCGGTAAACGACCATTAAATGACAAGGCTAACGTCGTGCTATCCACGTATTCAAGCTCTCCACCAACGGGTACGCCGTGGGCGATGCGACTGATCATCACCTTATGGCGTCTGGCCATATCAGCAATAAAATGCGCTGTGGCCTCGCCTTCTACCGTCGGATTGGTCGCTAAAATCATCTCGGCAACATCACCCGAAGCCAAGTGGCGCTCGAGTAACGCTAAACCTAGCTCTTCTGGCCCAACACCATCGAGTGGCGATAAATGACCTAAAAGCACAAAGTAGCGACCAGTGAAATGTCCACCCGCCTCAATGGCTAACACATCGGCTGGCGTTTCCACCACACAAATGGTGGAAGACGTGCCGCGTTTATGGCTAGCACAAATCGGACAGAGGGTTTCTTCAGTGTAGGTTCGGCAAGACTGACAATGACCGACGTCACTCATCGCACTGGACAGCGCACTGGCTAATTTAAGCCCTGCTTTTCTGTCACGCTCGAGTAACTGAAACGCCATACGTTGCGCCGATTTAGGCCCAACCCCAGGTAAACAACGCAGGGACTGAATTAACTCATCTAACAGTGGACTAAATTTCATCGGCTATCTCAATTAAAATGGCATTTTCATGCCTGGAGGTAATTGCATACCACCAGTGACTTCGGCCATTTTAGTTTTTTGATTTTCTTCAATTCGACGGGCAGCATCATTACAAGCTGCAGCAATCAAATCTTCCAGCATTTCTTTGTCGTCTTCCATCAGGCTTGGGTCGATTTCGACTTTACGCACTGTGTGCGCGCCTGTCATGGTGACTTTCACCAAACCTGCACCCGATTCACCCACCATTTCCATACGGGCGATTTCTTCCTGCATTTTGGCCATTTTTTCTTGCATCATCTGGGCCTGTTTCATCAGATTGCCCATACCGCCTTTTCCAAACATAGTCTTTTCTCTTCTATTAGGGTTAGTCGCAAGCATTAACGCGGCTAATCTTACTTAAATAAATGGGATTGGCAATCAATGCCGTTATCTTGTTAATAAACTTATGATCTCGATGCCGAGTTTCTCAGCAGCATTACTATAAATATGCACTTTAAACTCAAATTTAAACCACGGCGTAACAAATTAACGACCAAACTTTGCCCCTAGGACTCGTCGATAATCGATAGTGGTTAACTCGCGGCCTCAGTTAGCTCAGGTAAAGCTTGTATTTGCTGACTGCGTAAATTCAACAACTCAGGTGGGTACACTAAACTGTCGGCATCGAGTTCGGCGCCCATACGTTGGATCAGCCATTGCACATTGTCATCATGGATCAGTGATTGATGCGCCTGTTGCAGCAACTCTTGGTGGAAACGTTTACGTAACTCTAAAGGCGTTTCCCGCTGAGCATCGATTCCTATGACCACTTGTACCCGTCTTGGGTTCCCAAGCACGGCACTTAAGGCTTGCTCAAGCTGCACTATGGCCACATCGGCCGCAAGATGTTTCTGGTTTGGCTTAAGCAACAGCGGCAAAGGATCGCTCTGGGTTTGGCAAACGGAATTCACCGCCAATTGCCGCACTCGTCCGCCGATCTCTAAGCTCGCCATCAACTTGTACCAATGCAAATCTAATGGATGACCACTAATAGGTTGAGTCGAACTGAGCGCAACGTGTGTCTCCTGCGTGTGTTCAGCATTAGCCGTCTGATTCAGTGCATCATTAGCAGTGTTGTTAGCCTCTAAAGATCCTTGGTCACCGCTGGCTGAGTCGACCTTAATTTCTGAGCCTTGAGCCACCATAACATCAGCAACATCAGCAACATCAGCAGCAGCATCAGCATCAGCATCAGCAACATCAGCGATATCATTATTGCCGCACTCAACCTGAGTCGTTTCGATAAGCTCTGCGGTTAACTCTGCTTCTGGCTCAGTCTCCCAAGGCGGACGATCATATGCTGCCGGTTTGACTGGAACAGCAGAAACAGAACTAGCTGATTCTGCGATCGAAGATACAGATTTATGCAAAGTAATTGGCTCAAGATCTAAGTCAAAATCATCATCAAAATCTATCGCTAAATCGGGGTCTAAATCAGCAGCAGGATCAGCAGAAAATGACACATTTGTCTGACTGACATCACTTTTACTGGCCGACTTAGGTAAGGTGGCTACATTCGATTTACTGTTTGGTGTCTTTAACTTTGAGTCCAGTGACGACTTTTTTTCATCACCGTCCTTAACACTTAAGGCGTCGAGATCCGATAACAGTGAATCTCGCGCAGCCAACACAGCCGAGAGAATATCATCATCGGCTAAGGATGCAGAAGCAGGTGTTGGAATTGAAACTGGTGTCAGAGGAGACGCTTGAGCCATAGCTACTGACTGACTATCAACTGAACCTTGCATGCCAACTGCACTTTGAATACCTATGCTTTGAATATCAGCAGAATGTTGAACACTATCAGAGTGTTGCACATTAGCTGAGTGTTGAACATCATCAGGTACCGCATGAGCCTCAAAACTGTGATGAAAGTCATCATTGTAAGAGCCAGAAGAAAATTCAACATAAGCATCTTGATAGGAATCGAGCGGCGCTGACTCTTGGGCATAATCTCCCATCGCTGGATATGAATACGCGGCTTCAGTTCCATAGGAACTATGCCCATCAAGCCCTTTTTGTTCACGCGCGATGTTAGTAAGCGTATTACTAGTATGCGTATTGTTCGCGTGAGTAAGGTTAGCGGGGCTGTTGTTCGCTAAGGAATGATCCGCAGCAGTGTTTGTATCAACAGTCTGTTGAACAGCACTGCTTTTACCTACAATATTGCTATGACTAACTGCGACAACAGCTTCAGTCGCTTGAGAAGACGCCGGCGCAATTATTGCCGTTTGAGTTTTAAGATCGGTCTCAGCATTCACAGTTTTAACATGCACTATCTCAGCATTTAAGCTGTCAGCGTTAAATCCCTGACTCTGGGCCTGACTTAGAATCACCGCCTGTTCGGCAATTAATGCCGCATCCGCTTCGAGCTCAGCATCAAGCGCCTGCTCTACAGCATCAGCTGGCTCAATTGACACTTCAGCCGTAGCCGTAGCAATAGCGTCCGCTTGCGCGGTTTCAACTTGCTGATTAGCGTTAGTTTGCTCAATTAATACTGTTTTTTTTTCAGCAGGCACTTTTTCAGTGATATGCGGTTCAGTGCTATTTGGTTCAGCAGTATGAGTTTTTGCACACTGTTGTTCATTTACATGGGGAGCTTGCACTGCAGCAGTTGCCGCAACGGGCGTTTGGCCTTCGGGTAAACTGATCTCAGCGACCACATCAGGCTGCCAACGCTTTACCGGCTTTTCTGGCACAAATGCAACAGCGCGTAACAGCGCCATCTCAAGCCCCGATTTAGGGTCTGGTGCATGGGGTAAATCTTTGCGGCCCGTTAATAAAATCTGATAATAAAGCTGCACTTGCTCCGGCGTCAGCTGCTCAGCAAAGGCGCGAATTTGCGCGCTATATAAAGATTGCTGCGCGCAAACTGGGGCAAATTGAGTCAAAGTAATTTGATGTAACAGCTCAAGCAAACTGCGCAGCACTTCTTGAGCATCGGCGCCGTACGCCAGCACTTGGGCACAGGTGTGCATTAACACGCCAATATCGGCATCGGTTAAGGCTTTAAGCAAAGCAACCACATGCTGCTCATCAATACTGCCAAGCATAGTTTGTACTTGAGTGAGCATCACATTGCCGCCACCAAAGGCGATCGCTTGATCGGTCAAACTCAAGGCATCACGCATACTGCCGTTGGCGGCTTTGGCAAGAAGCTTTAACGCTTCAGCATCAAAGGGAAGCTGCTCTTGGGTCAAAATATGATTAAGCTGAGTGCCAATTTCGCCTTGGGTCAGACTTTTTAAATTGAACTGCAAACAACGGGATAACACAGTCACGGGCAGTTTCTGTGGGTCGGTTGTCGCCAGAAGAAACTTAACGTGCTCGGGGGGTTCTTCTAAGGTTTTTAGCAGTGCGTTAAAACTGCTGCGCGACAGCATATGCACTTCGTCGATGAGATAAACCTTAAAACGGCCACGGGTCGGACGATACTGCACATTGTCTAACAACTCACGAGTGTCATCGACCTTAGTGCGGGACGCGGCATCGACTTCAATTAAATCGACAAAACGGCCTTGGGCGATTTCCACACAGCTACCGCAAACACCACAGGGAGTGGCTGTCACGCCTTGTTCGCAATTTAAGCCTTTGGCAAAGAGTCGCGCCAAGCTGGTTTTACCGACACCGCGCGTTCCCGTAAACAGGTAAGCATGGTGTAAACGCTGCTGGCTTAACGCATTGGTCAAGGCATGCAAAACATGGCTTTGGCCAACCATTTGATCAAATGTGGCAGGGCGCCATTTTCTGGCTAACACCTGATATGACATGGAACTCCCCAGAGTATGTGATACAAAAGCGGGAGCATGCGCCCCGAGAACTTTGAAAGATAACATGTCATGATTTGACATGCCATCAAACTATCCCAAGGCGCCTTTAGCTGCAGATTTATTCGCCTTCAAACTCACAAAGTTTAACCAACTCAAGTCCTAATGCGGTTAAACGGGCTTCACCACCTAAATCAGGTAATGAGATCACAAAGGCCGCATGTTTAACTTCACCGCCCAGTTGGCGAATGAGTTTAACGGTTGCTTCAATAGTACCGCCAGTGGCGAGTAAATCGTCAACAACGAGCACTTTGTCATTTGGATTAATCGCGTCGGTATGAATTTCTAGGCTATCGTGACCGTATTCCAGCTCATAGCTTTGGCTGATAGTTGCACGCGGCAATTTACCCGGTTTACGCACAGGCACAAAACCCACACCCAATTCTAAAGCCAACGGCGCACCGAATAAGAAACCACGGGCTTCAGTGCCCACAATTTTGGTAAAGCCTTGGCCACGATAATGTTCAACTAACAAGTCGATGGTCGCTTTATAGGCGGCTGCATTCTCAAGCAAACTGGTGACATCTCGAAATAAAATCCCTTCCTTAGGATAATTAGGAATCGTTTTAATGCTTTGCTTTATCAAGGATAAGGTTTCTGTATTCATAGCCATCATATTTACTTAATAAGTTACTTAATCAATTCACCAACCTAGCGTTGGCGGTATAAAACAAAACGTCCACACTGGGTGGACGCATTGTCGAAAGTCGGACAAAGCTTATGCCGCTTTAGTTTTAGTTGCAACAATCACAACGCACAAGTGATGGAAAGGTTATCAATTTGTGCCTCAGATCAAACCCTGTCGACACAGTGTTAAATCACCTCAACCATGACGCGACGAAAACTATCTGTCATGCATTAAATTCACAGTGTCGCTCTATTCCGCTATTTCAGGGATCCCTTTGAGATACCAGAGTAAGACGAGTGCCATCACGAGCAGCAAACCTTTTACCCAAAGGATGGGCACCACAATAATACTGACACTAAAACTGAGTGCGCTAACTATCATGGCTTTGCGTTTCAATCCCTTACGCATTGCTCGCTGCTCTTGCCACTGGGTTAAGGCGTCGGCAAACCATGGGTGAGTCATCAACCAATGGTGTAAACGTTCACTCGAGCGGGCAAAGCAAAAGGCAGCAAGCAAGATAAAAGGCACGGTCGGCAGCAAGGGCAGCACGATACCGAGTAAACCTAAGGCTAACGCGGTTAAACCTAACAATAAAAATAATCCGCGCTTTAATACCATAGATTAACTTACCCTTTATCGGAAAAACAAAAGCCACTCTAAGAGTGGCCAATAGTCTATGCGCTCGAGATTAACGCTCGCTTAAATTAGACCTAAGTGCTTTAACCAAGACAGGCTTGCTGGCAGAGTCGGCAACAGTAAAACTAAAATAAAACCAATAAAATACAAAAAATTAAATGGGTCTTTAAACGGCTGACTACTCATTACAGCTCCTCTAGTATGTGCAAGTATAAGTGCGCAGGAATCTTACAGTGATTGAGATCACAAAACGGCCGACATTGTAGCGGTTTGTCAAATTAATAAAAACCCTCTAAATGTAGGGTTATTGCATTTATTTCGGCAATAATCCCAACCTTAAGACTGACGTCCGCGCACTATCCCTTTGGCCGCTAATTGCTCGAGTAACTGGCTACAACCTTGCGCAATAACTTCTGGCGCCATTTGAGGGTAAGTGATTGTTAACCAATCAACTATCTTTTTAAAACCCGCTTGGCCTTGAGCTTGAAGAAATGCCAGCACCTGCGCACTTAAGGGGTTTAACTGTAAGAAACACACTTCACAATCGGCATCTTGATAGAGACAAAAAAACACTGGCGCATCGAGTTGTTGCTGCGGACGATAATCCTGACGAATGTGCTGCACCTCAAAATGATACTGCGCTACCCTCGCCGTCTGTGACAAACATAACGCCTGCGTTGAAATTTGCACAGGGCTAAGTTGAGACTCATCCTCACTCGCCTGTGCAACCGCAACGGCCAACTCCAGCCATTCATAGTGGGCTAATTCGAGCATAAAAACAGGATCATTTGCCGTGGGCTGATATTCCTGCTGTAAAAAATCTAAAAACTCGCCCGCGATGTCGATAAAAATCGGCGATTGGCAATCGTGCTGGCTAAAAAAGCTCTGCACCAAAGCTAACCAGTCTTCTTCAGAATACAAACTTTTCAGCACGGGAAAGCCGTTCGACACAAATCCCAGCACATTATTAAAAAATAACTCGCGGTAAACCTGCATACGCCGGACATCGGTATCCGCGGGCAATGGCGAAGAGGGATCGCGGATATAATCGATAAAGGATTGCTGCACTTGCTTAAAATCCATTAGGCGCTCCTCTTTACAGCATGAGTGCTATTTTGAATTTGGGAACTGACCGCTGCTTGATAAGCGTGGATTTGATTTAGCTCGAGCAACAATTCAGCGGTTGTCGGCAAATTAAAGTCACGCTCAAGCAAGGTCGGCTTTACCCCATGCAAGGCATAGCAACGTTGCAACAATGCCCACACGGGATCGTTAATTGCAGCGCCATGGGTATCAATGAGCAGATCTTCAGCTTGTTTGTAGTGCCCAGCAATATGCAGATAAGCGATGCGCTCCGTCGGCATGGCCTGTAAAAAGGCATCGGCATCGTATTGATGGTTTATCGAGTTCACATAGATGTTGTTCACATCGAGTAGCAGTTTACAATCGGCTTCTTGCAGCACGGCATTAACGAATTCAAGTTCGCTCATTTGCGCACCTGGAGCGGCATAAAAAGACACATTCTCTAAAATAAGCGGCCGCTCTAGAATATCTTCTACTTGCTTGACCCGCGCCGCCACATGCTTTACCGCTGCGTCGGTAAAAGGGATAGGCATGAGATCATATAAGTGACCTTGCCCTGAGCAATAACTTAAATGTTCGGAATAGACTTGGATTTGGTGTAAATCCATAAAGGTTTTGATATTTTTTACAAACGCGAGATCTAAGGGTTCAGGGCTACCAATGGATAAACTCAAACCGTGGCAGTAGAAAGTATGTTGCTCGGTTAGTTCACGAAATTGGCGACCAAATTTACCACCTAAGGTCATCCAATTCTCAGGCGCCACTTCAAAAAAATCAATAGCATCAGGCACCTGTGTACAAAACTCACTGAGCATTTCTCGCCGTAAGCCCAGCCCTACCTGTGCCGCATTTTTTTGATTATTCATAAAACCTCACGAACGCTAACCTGTAATCGCTTAAGAATAAAACACAAGAGACCAGCGCTGGCTGGCCTCTTTAGGCTCAATTATCCCAATAACTGCAGGGATAAAACAAACCCGCTTTACTTCACTTCTTTTTTAACGGCTTCGACTTTAGCGTCAACTTTCTCTGCGGTTTTCTTCATATCAGCGCCACATTTCGCTTCACCACACTTACCTTCATGGGCCTTATCCGCGGCTTTTTTCATGTCAGCGCCGCATTTCGCTTCGCCACATTTGCCTTCATGGGCCTTATCCGCGGCTTTTTTCATCTCAGCGCCGCATTTCGCTTCGCCACATTTGCCTTCATGGGCTTTATCTGCGGCCGCTTTCTTCATATCCGCGCCGCATTTGGCTTCACCACATTTGCCTTCTGAGCCGACAATTTGATAACCCGCATCCATTGCTTCAAAACCAAACGGGTTAGTTTGGGCATTGACAGCAAAAGCCGAACTCATCACAACTGAACCTAAGGCCACTGCAACTGCTGTTTTTTTAACTGAATTCATAAATAATCCCTTCTTGTTTATTGAGTAATAATGACCAACAACAGTATAAGTAGCTGGCTTATTGCAAAAGACCTGCCCTGTTTCAATTCTATTGCAAAAAATATCACTAAATCACAGAAATGGTCAAAATATCCTGCTAGGACAATCAGTTTAGCGTGGATTTTATTTATGGGAGCGCATAATCATCCGCATTCACTCGGCCACTTTGTAACTTAAGGCCGATAAGGTAGAATGCTCGCCCTTTGCAAATAGATATGGGTTTACTGCAGTGCGTGTGATTTTGGCTCCAATGGAAGGCGTAGTAGACGCTTTAATGCGTGACATTCTATCGACCATCAATCCCTACGATTTGCTCGTCACCGAATTTGTGCGTGTGGTAGACCAACTGCTGCCTGAAAAAGTCTTTCTCAAACTGTGTCCTGAGCTACTCAACAAGGGGAATACTCCTTCGGGTACGCCCGTGCGAGTGCAGTTACTCGGCCAAGAACCCCAATGTATGGGTGAAAATGCCCTGCGGGCAATTGAACTCGGCTCACACGGTGTCGATGCCAACTTTGGCTGTCCGGCAAAAATCGTTAACCGCAGCAAAGGTGGCGCCGTATTACTGCAATATCCTGAGAGCGTGCACGATATTGTCAAAGCCATGCGTCAAGCGGTGCCGAAAGAACATGCCGTAACCGCCAAAATACGTTTAGGCTACGAAGATAAGTCACTGTTCATGGAAAACGCTATCGCTGTGTATGAAGCCGGCGCAACTGAGCTTGCCATCCATGCGCGCAGTAAAGTTGACGGTTACAAACCACCCGCCTACTGGGAATACATCACCGAAGTGCGTAAACGTTTGCCAATCCCGGTGATCGCCAACGGTGAAATTTGGAACCGCGACGATGCTAAGCGTTGCATCGACGTCACGGGCTGCGACAGTATTATGATCGGCCGCGGGGCGATTTCATTGCCCAACTTGGCCGATACCATCAAGACAGGCGCAACCCCTTATACTTGGGCGCAAACCTTAGGGCTGATGCTCAGTTATACCCAAAGAGAGCTTAATGGTCGCAAGAGTGACTATTATCCCGCCCGGATCAAACAGTGGTTTACCTACCTCAATCGTCAATATCCAGAAGCCGATACCTTATTTAGGGAGCTACGCGTGTTTAAAACAACGGAAGAAATCGTCGCGGTATTAGAAGCTGCGCAGCGAAACTTAGCCGACTAACCATAGAGTGTGACCAACCACAAAACGGAAATCTATCTGATAAAGGTAAGAAATCGAGACTCAAACGCGGCAATGTGTGCAATGAAAGGGACTTAGTCATAGCACACATAATGCGATAGGAATGAAGTACTTTTTCGATTTTTAACGGCGAAAATATTTAAAATATGGCAGATACTTGATCTTTATCATAGTCGTTGGTAGTGGAACTATTAGACTGGACGCCTAGAGTCAAATGAAATAGGCGATTTTACGTGAGCACCACCCATATCAGACATGAATTGTCAGAGCTTGAAGCTAATCTAAGGAAAGAACTCGGCGCGCTCCCTCCGTTCCTCGAAGTCATAGGGGAGTATTATGCTAGCCTGAGTCTGACAGAGTTAATTGATACATTGGCGCAAACGCCACTGGCCGATCACCCGCTATTTTGCCAGCTGAATAAACTTGATGCCGCCTTTTGTCAGCTCGACTTAGGCCTCTACGGTCTTTGCTCGGATTGTGAGGCAGAAATCGAAACCGAACGCTTAAACCAAGATCCCACTGAACAACGCTGCGCCTCCTGCGCCGAGCATTATCAACACGAACATCGCCACGAGCTGCGCCTCACACATTGACAGCGCTGATCCGATATCCGATAAGCAACCTGAAAAGCAGGCAAAAATAAGCAAAAAACCTCCGCAAGCGGAGGTTTGAGTTATCCAGGGAGGGCGGACAACCTAAAACTTCTGGTTTATTCTCAGGTAATACGTTCTACCTAACACATCATATAAACCCACATTCACATCGCGATAATCGGCGTAGGTATAATAGTTTGGTGTTTCAGCATCAAACACATTATTCACCCCTACTGTGATAGAGCCGTTATAAGCATGGGTATAACCAAATTGGATATTGTGTTTAAAGTAATTATCGTAATCGACATAACGGTCAGTTTTTTCTAACTCGTTGAAATAACTTGCTGATTGACTACCAATATAGACGACTGTCCATGCGGCAGAGAAATCATCGTATTTCCAACTTGTCGCAAAGTTGCCACGCCAATCGGGTGAGTCCGTCGTTCCTGCGTAGTCGATCATCTCTGATTCGGCATTATCCTGCTTCTTAAAATCAAGCACGTGAGTCAAATCCAGTTTGAAATTGAAATCACCAAAGCCAGTTTCTAAGTTATAAGCCGTTACAAAATCGATACCAGAGGTCTCAACTGTGGCTAAATTACGTATTCCCGCCTCAATATACTCAATCTTGCCATCTGGACCACGGGTCACATAGGGAGACGATCCATTCTTGATTTCATCACGCAGAATATCATCTACATCGATCGACTCGATTTTATTGTCGTAGGTGATTGAGTAATAAGATAACTCCAAGTTCCATGCATCAGTGACATTCCAAACGCCACCAAAGGTTAACGAGTTACCCTCTTCAGCCTCTAAGTTTGGGTTACCACCAAACCAAGTTTTATGCTGATTATTAGTCGCGCAATATATGGCATCCACGTTACCGGGTTCATTACACCATAGGGAATCCACCGCCTTCTCAAAACTCAAGGATTGAGATGAGAACATTTCACTCATATTTGGCGCACGGAACGAATCACCGTAACTGGCACGCAGTAACAAGCTATCCACTGGGCGCCAGCTCAAACCAAATTTAGGCACCACGGCATCGAAGGTCGATGAGTTGACCACTTCACCTTGAGGCCCAGTCAGAGAGCCTTCCTGCTCATAGCGCTCGTAACGAACCGCGGCAGAGAACTCAACATTAGCAGGTAAACCCACTTGAAACTCGAGATACGCAGCACTACGGTCACGCGTGGCATCGACATCATCACCACCCGAGCCACCGGAAATAATCCCCGCCGCTGATTCTGGATCACTGGTTTGCTTAAACTTGATCATTTCATATTCAAGACCACCGACCATAGCGACCGAAAAATCACCGTTATCGACAAGTAGCGTCGACGCCAAACCATCTAATTGAGTGCTTTCAAACTTACCTTGATACACCCCAGTATGGGCCAGGGCGGGATTAAGCTTTGTTAAATCTCTTAACCAAAGAATATCTCGCTTCTAAAATCGCCATTCCATGCTGCTTTTCTTATCTTGGTTGGTTTGCTGGCTTTTAGCGGATGTTGCTCTAAAAGGTTCAGCACAATACGCCGAAATAGTGCCAT
>NZ_BPFD01000006.1 GCF_019655335.1 Shewanella hafniensis | reverse complement strand
TCAATCAGTGCCTTAGAGGCCAGCATCAAGCTGTTTAATCGTTTTAGGTGAAGTTCTGGGCAGTATTGGTGTAAAGAATGTTGTAGGATATTGGCTTCGCGCATCTTGTTGTCCAAGTGTAGTTTTTAGCGAAACCATTTGATCATGCAACAAGATGTGCTTCCACCCTAATTTGATGATTTATTTGTAAATCATCAGGGGATTCTTCAGTGCTAGACATAGGCACACGGTAACGCTGCGCAATGGCTGATAAAGACTCACCACGACTGACTTTATGTTTGACATTCGATGCCGTTGAACTTCCCACATAAGCAGTTGGCGTTCTCTCTTTTGTCGATTTAGTATTGCTAGAACTTGCGCCGCCACGCTGGGCAAGCAAAGTGTCCGCGGGCGGATTATTGTGATAGTAACGACTCACACCTTTGTAAATAGCATCGGCAATGCTTTCTTGATGCCGACTACTCGACAGTAAACGCTCTTCTTTAGGGTTTGAAATAAAGCCCGTTTCAACCAAGATTGAAGGAATATCCGGTGACTTCAGCACGGCTAAACTCGCGGACTCAGGGCGACTTTTATGCAATTGAGTCACGCCACCTAAATCTTTTAAAATATCCCCCGCAACAGAATGGCCAATTGCCATCGAACTGTTCATTGACATATCGAGCAGCGTCATAGCCAAATACTGTTCATTATCCGTGTTTTGGATAATTTCCCCCGCACCGCCCAGCAACTCAGAATGTTTTTCTTTTTGCTCTAACCAACGGCCAATTTCACTGTTAGCACGACGCATAGATAATACCCACACAGAGGCCCCGCGCGGATTGGGTGATGTAAAAGCATCGGCATGGATAGAAATGAGCAGATCGGCCTTACTGTTGCGGGCCAACTCAGAGCGCTTATTCAGATTCACAAAATAATCGCCGGTACGGATCATCACAGCGCGCATGCCGGGCGTGTCATTGATTTTACTCGAAACACGTCTGGCGATTTCTAGAGCCACCTTTTTTTCATAAACGCCCGAAGGGCCAATGGAGCCGGGATCGTCGCCACCATGGCCCGCATCGATAGCAATCACAATGTCACGGGATGACTTTGCCGCTTGAGTAACCGTTTTAACAGGGGTTGATGACACAACTGCAGTGGCGGTTGTTAAGGTTTTATCTTCCAAATCAACCACGAGACGATTGCCGTAGGGCGCAGTTACGGGCAACGAAAACAAGCTCGCATTCAGTGGCTTCACCAAATCTATGACTAAGCGCAAATCGCCCTTAGTCGGCGACTTACTGACTCGCACGCCCTTGACTAACTTACTGTTGTTTTCAATATTTTTAAGCGCAACTTTAGTGGCGGACTTTTTTAAATCCACCACTAAGCGATTAGGACCATCTAAAGAGAAATAGGTGTAATCCGGGACTTCGCTTAGGTCAAACACGATTCGAGTTGACTCAGGCGCAGCCCAAATACGTACGCTTTCTAACTGATTAGCCGCATGGGCCGTCACAGATAAAAAAGAACATAAAGAAAGAATAATAATTTGAAAAAAGGGGTTATTTTTTATCATTTTAGTTTTTATTTTATCGCTTTTAATAACTTTTCACCTGGCTCTGACAAGGCGTCTATGCGTATTTCACGCCCACTATTTTGATAACTTAAATGCATATGGACATCGGCATCGGGCAATAAACCCTCTCCCTTATCTGGCCATTCAACAATGCACAGACTCTTATCTGTGAAGTAATCACGAATACCCATAAACTCCAGTTCTTCTGGATCGTTTAAACGATACAAATCAAAATGATAAACTTCGACACCATCCAGCTCATATGGTTCAACTAAAGTGTAAGTCGGGCTTTTAACTGCTCCTTTATGACCTAAACCTTGAATTAAGCCGCGACTCAGCGTCGTTTTACCGGCACCTAAATCACCCGTAAGATACAGAGTCAAAGGCGCTTGGACATGGCGGGCTAATTTTTGCCCAACCGCAATAGTGTCGTCTTCGTTGTCTAAGAAAAAAGTTAACTCTGTCATATCCGCTTATATCACTGCTGTTATTGATGGAGAAGCGACTCAAGCCTAAAAAGGTACAGGTATAGAACAAAGCCCAGCCCCGCTTGAGTCTCACATACCGCCTAGAGTAAATCACTATTCACTAATTGGCGAATAAAAGGCATTAAATCACTCGCTAACATACCCCGTTCTCCCTGTATTGCCGCAAGATCGGCGGCGCAACCATGTACAACAACACCCAGCACAGTCGCTTGCATGTTATCCATTCCTTGAGCCATGAGCGCGCCTATAATACCAGATAACACATCACCACACCCACCACTGGCAAGCCCAGGATTACCAACAGGCGCAACAACCATTTGTTTGCCATCAAAAATGACGGTTCCAGCGCCTTTTAGCAACACAACACCGCCGTACTTTTGCTGTATAGCCCGCACTGCCGCAAACCTATCCTGCTCAATTTCTGCCACAGAGCAACCGAGTAAACGCGCCGCCTCACCCGGATGCGGTGTTAGCACCCAATTGGTTTGCCGACGCGGCTCATTACTGAGTAGATTTAAAGCATCAGCATCCAAAACACAGGGTTTATCGCTTAAGCCCACGGCTTTAAACAAGTTATAGCCCCAGTCATGTTTACCTAAACCGGGGCCAAGTACGATAACCTGCGCCCAACCTAAGCGCAGATACACTTCCATATCGACTAGATCGCAACCCCAAAACATCAATTCAGGACGGGAGACATTTACCGTCAACTGATGCTCTGGTCGACTGATCACTGTGACTAACCCAGCACCGGCACGCAGACATGCCTCACTTGCCAGTCGCACGGCGCCAGCCATGCCCATATCACCACCGATGACAGTGACTTTACCCGATTGGCCTTTATGGCTATCCCGTGCTCGGGCGGCAAAATAGTCCTTAAGAGTCTCTCTTCCTACTCTTTGTGCGCTCGCTTCAGCAAAGAAAGGCGTTAATCCTAAATCTGCAAATTCAAGCTCACCACTGTAATGCCGTGCCTTACCCGTTAAAACACCTTGCTTTAAACCACCAAAACATAAGGTGATATCCGCCATCACAGCAACACCTACTACGGCGCCTGTATCAGCAATGACTCCAGAGGGTAAATCAAGACTCAATACCCAAGCCGAATTATCATTGATTGCACTAATATACTCAGCCATATCGTCGCGCACCGCATCTCGCACACCTGTACCGAGTAAACCATCGACGATAATCTTGGCCGCAAGAATGGGCGCAACGGCTTTTGGCAGTAACTCTCCGCCGTCTTTAAGATAATGGGCCAATGCTTGCTGACACTCAGGCGTGCCTGCCGCTAACGTCATCATCACAGAAACGGCCATACCACAGGCACGGGCTAAACGGGCGCACACTAAGGCATCGGCACCATTGTTACCGCTGCCAGCGAGGATAAATACAGAAGAAGCGTTGGGGTTATGCTTCACTAAACACTCAAAAGCCGCCGCGCCAGCACGCTCGACCAATTCATAGAGGCTAGAAGCTCCCTGCGACACAGCGCTCAGTTCAGCATCACGAACCTGTGCTTGGGTAAATAAGGCCTTGGGGAATTGCGATAGATCTTGTGCCATAAAGGATCTCCTTAGACGCCAACGACTTCATTCCACCATGAGTTACCTCACCATAGGAGTCTTAGCAGCATTGAGCAAGACCGATAAAGAATCAGCCAATTAAAGTAAGAAAATAGCAAGAATCAGAGCGGATAATTATGACGTAAATCAGTTCAGACGCAGTTACCCGTCCAAATGACGCCAAGTAGATCAAAAGTCATCAATACATAGATAATACAAAGACAAAAGCCAGCACTCGGCTGGCTTTAGGAATCGAGAAGAAATAACGGTTTAGATATCGTCCATCCGAATCGTACTATGGACTAAACGTTGCTGCTGAGTTTTTTCCACGCGGATCAAATTAGCTAACGCATTACGCGCATCTTCGGCAGTGGTGGAGTTAACCGTTTTTTCTAACAAACCAATCAGACGATTTTCTAAGTCTAAGTGCAAGTTGAGCACATCGTCTTCATTCATGTTTGCGGGCAACATAATATCTTGGCAACGCTTGGTAAAGTCTTCAAAAGTGAAGTCTTTATACCAAGTATCAAGAATACGATGTGGCGCTTCTTCCATATAATCACGCAGTTTCTCCGCCATGGTTTTTTGATGTGACTCAAAATAATCCAGCATCATTTTCACACGGGCCGAGTCAGCTTGATTATTGAGTCGGCCATAGAGTTGCGCCATATCTAAGCGGCAATTTGCCACATACTCAAGTAGATCACGTAATTGTTGAATACGCATATAATGCACTCCACTGTCAGGCCAACTACTTGGCGCTATTAATTTTGTCTAGCTTCATTATGTGAGCAAAAGCGTTACGAATATTTGAACAAGGTCATAATTTAACTTTCGCGAAGCTATCTAATTTAGGAAAACTTGAAGAAACACGCTTCAGATCACGCATCTAAATCCAATCACACCGTTTTGTGTAAGAGAGAAAAGCCAAAAGAGATCTCAAAACACTTAACCCAATAGGTTAACGTAAGCCTTTGGTTGTACATGATGAATCAGATATAGAGGGTTTGCAGTGGAAAGTCGTTAATCAAGAAAGGATATAGATGAGCTAATTGAGGGAATGACGTGAAAAAGTCGCTGTTGAGAGTTTAACGGAATTACAGCGACATGATTTTGATCAAGAGCGGTTCGAACCTATGACCTATACCTTGGCAAAAAAGAAGGTATCGCCATATCAAGTTGGTAACTGAGCTAATGTCAATTGAGTAGTGGGATATTTAGGAAATTGGAGCGACATATCGGGTTCGAACCGATGACCTATACCTTGGCAAGGTATCGCTCTACCAACTGAGCTAATGTCGCATAATCTGTACTAATGATTTGGTAAATCACTAAGTTTTAATTTGGAGCGACATATCGGGTTCGAACCGATGACCTATACCTTGGCAAGGTATCGCTCTACCAACTGAGCTAATGTCGCATAATCTGTATTAATGATTTGGCAAATCACTAAATTTTAATTTGGAGCGACATATCGGGTTCGAACCGATGACCTATACCTTGGCAAGGTATCGCTCTACCAACTGAGCTAATGTCGCTTTTTGCATCGCTGCTACATTTGCCTTCAACATTAACAAAGGTATCGCCTTTAACCTTTATCAACTGAGCTAATGTCGCATTCAATCTAAATGACCGTACATCTCTGTTCGCATCAAAAAGTTGAGGCCGCATTATATGAAAAATTCATGCGGCTGCAACCCCTTCTTGCATATTTATCTACTGATCGGTCAAATTTTAAATACTTTGCTGCGATAATACTGCAATTCAGCGATCGACTCTTGGATATCCTGCAGTGCTTGGTGAGTGTTTTGCTTCTTAAAGCCCGCCATAGTTTCTGGGCTCCAACGCTTCACTAGCTCTTTAATTGTACTGACATCCACATTGCGGTAGTGGAAATAATCTTCCAGCTCGCGCATATAACGATTTAAGAAGCGTCTATCTTGGCCAATACTGTTACCACACATTGGAGAAGCACCCTTAGGAACATACTGTTCTAAGAAGGCAATCGTCTTAGCCACGGCTTGCGCTTCGGTTTCTTGGCTAGCACGAACGCGGTCAATCAACCCTGACTCACCATGGTGCTTTTGATTCCAATCATCCATAGCAGCCAGCACGTCATCCGATTGATGAATCGCGATAACCGGACCTTGACCGATAATATTGAGTTCTTGATCTGTCACTAACGTGGCAATTTCAATGATCCTGTCGACGTCGGGCTCTAACCCTGTCATTTCCAAATCGATCCAAATGAGATTATTTACATCTGCCGTCATAAATCAGCCTTATCGTGTCAGTTAGCCTAAATTCAGGCTTTTTTATTCAAGAGCGTGTATCATACTGCTTTTTTCCAACACAAAAAATCACCTAATTGACGAAGACGAATCAGTGAGTAAAAAGAAACCCCTAAGCCAAGGTCAATTACGCCGTATGCGCGCTAATCACGAGAAGCGACTCAATCGTGACAGTGGCGATAAAAATACGCCAGAGTTACAGGATAGTTCATTGGGGCAAGAACAGCCCGGTACTGTGATTTCACGTTTTGGCCAACATGCCGACATAGAAACTGAAAGCGGCCAAATTGTGCGCTGTAATATTCGCCGTGCCGTCACCAGTTTAGTGACTGGCGATAAAGTCATCGTACGCTTAGCCATTGAGAGCCAAGCCAATAGCGGTATCGCAGGTATTGTTGAAGCCGTTCATCCACGTCGCTCATCACTTACACGCCCAGATTTATACGATGGCGTGAAAATTATCGCCTCGAATATCGACCAAATTTTGATTGTCTCCTCGGTATTACCCAGCTTTACCACCCAGATCATCGACCGTTATTTAGTGGCTGCCGAAGATACCGATATTCCGCCTATCATCATTTTGAATAAAATTGACTTGCTCAATCCCGATGAAGCGCAGGCAATCGACGAAGCGCTACAGCGCTACAAAGACATTGGCTATCCGGTTTATAAGGTCAGCAGCAAGCTTGGCGATGGTATCGATACCATCAAAGGCATACTCAAAGATAAAGTCAGCGTGTTTGCCGGCCAATCTGGTGTGGGTAAATCATCGATCATCAATGCATTACTACCCGATGCAGAGCTTATTATCGGCGATGTTTCCGATAACTCAGGTTTAGGTCAACACACTACTACCACTGCTAAGCTGTTGCACTTGCCTAGTGGCGGCGATTTAATCGACTCTCCTGGCGTGCGCGAATTCGCCCTATGGCATCTTCCTGCACAACGTGTCGGCTGGTGCTTTATCGAGTTTCGCGAGTATCTTGGCGCATGTAAATTCCGCGATTGTAAACACGGTGACGATCCCGGCTGTGCACTGCAAGAAGCCCTGAGCCAAGGTAAGATCAGCGCAGATCGCTTTAATAATTACCATAAAATTATCTCCAGCTTAGATGAACAACGCCATGCCCGCCATTTCCGCGCGGCAACTGACGAATAATGACTTATTGATAAATAACAACAGTCTCAGCAAAGATTGAGCAGTAAGAAAAGGAATTGAAATTGGATAAAGTCAAAATAGCGCTGCAGTACATGCTGCCAAAACACTTGTTATCTCGTTTAGTGGGTAAACTCGCTGCAGCCGAAGCTGGCGCCTTAACCACTGCCGCCATTAAGTGGTTTATCAAACAATATAAAATCGACATGAGCGAAGCGGCGCAGAGTGAGCCTGAAGCCTATAAAAGCTTTAATGCCTTTTTTACCCGCGCCCTTAAACCCGGTATTCGTCCGTTAGATATGGACGCCGATATCATGGTGCATCCCGTCGATGG
Organism: Shewanella hafniensis; assembly: GCF_019655335.1. Taxonomy (GTDB): domain Bacteria; phylum Pseudomonadota; class Gammaproteobacteria; order Enterobacterales; family Shewanellaceae; genus Shewanella; species Shewanella hafniensis. The sequence continues at coordinate 94,916 of NZ_BPFD01000006.1, read as the reverse complement.
TGCGGTAAGTCAGTTAGGCCCCATCAAAAACGGTCGCATCTTCCAAGCTAAGGGTCATCACTATTCATCGTTAACTTTGCTTGGCGATCAAGCCGAAGATGCTAAACGCTTCGAAGGCGGTGATTTTGCGACTATCTATCTGGCGCCTAAAGATTATCACCGTATCCACATGCCGATTAAAGGCACGTTATCAAAAATGACCTATGTACCTGGCGAACTGTTTTCGGTGAATCCGTTAACGGCGAGACACGTACCCGGTCTGTTTGCCCGTAACGAACGTGTGGTGGCGATTTTCGAAACCGAATTAGGTCCACTGGCTATGGTATTGGTTGGCGCAACGATTGTTGCCAGTATTGAAACCGTATGGGCTGGCACAGTCACGCCGCCGACAGGTAAGCAAGTCTTCACTTGGGAATATCCAACCCAAGGCCCAGATGCCATCACCTTAGACAAAGGCGAAGAAATGGGTCGCTTCAAGTTAGGCAGTACTGTGGTGATGTTGTTTGCCAAAGATGCTATCGCGACCTTTGCTGAAGGTGTTGAAGCCGAAGCAGTAACACGTATGGGACAAGCCTTCGCTAACCTGAAAGACGTTAAGCAAGCGGGTTAAGCTTTCTTGAGTTCTGCTAAACCTTCGGGATTAATTGAATTGCATCTGGCTGTGCTGCTATTTGGCGGCACAGCTTTGTTTTCTAAATTAATCCCACTTAGCGCGCTCGACATCACCTTCCTACGCTGTATCGTCGCCGCCACTGTGTTAGGTTTGCTAGTCAAATTCAGCCGTAAACGGCTAACGCTGGCAAGCAAACAAGATTATCTGGTCGCAATCGGGCTTGGGGTTATCGTCAGCCTGCATTGGGTGACTTATTTTGCGGCCATGCAATTATCGTCGGTCGCCATTGGCATGATTGCGTTTTTCACCTATCCGGTGATGACAGTGATTGCCGAGCCGTTGCTGACAGGTAATAAGATAAAATTACACGATATGATCAGCGGTGTATTAGTGCTGATTGGGGTGATATTACTGATCCCTGAAGCCAATTTAGGTAACGACACTACGCTGGGCATTGCCATCGGCATAGTGTCCGCCATCTTGTTCACCACCCGTAACTTATTGCACAAACGCTACTTTTCCCAGTACAGCGGCCCCCATGCCATGTTCTATCAAACCTTGGTCGCCGTGGTGTTCTTGATGCCGTGGCACCAAACGGAACTGGGCAGTATCTCATTAGAAGTGTGGGGATTAATTATTTTACTCGGCGTTGCCTTTACCGCCGCGCCCCATGCGCTATTCACTTCCGCACTGAGGCAACTCAGCGCCAAAACGGTTGGGCTAGTCTCTTGCTTACAGCCCTTCTATGGCGCCATGTTAGCGCTGATTATTTTGGGTGAAGAGCTTAATCTCAACACCGTAATCGGCGGCACTATCATAGTCGCGACCGCCATCTTCGAAACCCATCAATCGCACCAATCACAGCGGCGAAAAAAGAACGCCTGAAACATACCAATCTCAACGCAATTTGGCTAATATGGAGCGTCTTTCGCCCCTAAATGTCTTTAGCCTATATGCCACGTATTTTATTGTTCATTATTGCTTTTTTCACATTTTCCGCACTTGCCAATTCGCCTTTGCAGTTGGACAAACGTCTTGGCATGAACAAGCAAGATCAGCAACAAAATTTCAGCATTGACGAACAAATTAACGACCTAAAAATTAACATAGAGAAACTCGCCGCCAGTGCGACCAGTTTCCAACAGGCGCAGATCGATTTTGAACAACACAAGAAGCGCACCAACCAAGCACTGAAAGAAGCCTACAAACCTCTATCACTGGAAAAAGGCACAGACCTCAGCCAGCAGGCTTCGATGGCCTATATTCGCTTGTCTGAACTTAAAGAAAGTGAATCGACCCTTGGCCGACAAGTTAACGATTTATTACAGCGCCACAATGACTTACCGACAGTGATTGCCAACGCGAGGCAAACAGTCGCCCAGAACAAAAAAGCAGAACTCGCCCCGCTTGATACCCCTACGGGTGAGTTACAACAAACTCAACGACTCTTCTTTGAACAAAGCCTTGCGACCAATGAGGCCGAGCTTGCCAGCAGCCAAAAACGCATTGAACTGACGCAGTTGCAATTACAGCTAGTACGCCAACAACTGGTGCAGCAAGAAGCCTTGATCGAAACCATCAACAAGGCGATCAATAAACAACGTCAGCAACAAACCGATGCCACCCTAGCCAAAAACTTAGTCAACACGGACAAAGTCCTCGATCCCATTACCCGCAATATTGCCGACACTAACCAGATTTATGGCCAAAAACTGCAAACCTTAACCTTACAGATCAATAATGTGGTCGAGCAGCAGGAACAGGCAGAAACCCAATATCAATCCCAAGCCAAACAGTTGGCGAACATCCAAGAACAGATCACTTGGGTCAAAATGAACTCCGCCTTTGGTGAGCGCTTTTTGCAGATGTTGCAATCACTGCCTAAGCCGCCGAACCACGAAAAACTGCAAACCCTGATCGCCGATGCGCGCTTAGACAGATATCATTTAGAGCAGCAACAAGCCCTCAATGAGCAAGAGTTAGAACAGCCCGGCTTATACAATGAGCAACAGATTAAACTACTGCACTCGCAGCAAAGTTTGATCTCGCAGTTGATGCAAAGCTATGACCAATACTTGAGTGAATTAGGCAAGTTGAAGGTCAACTATCAACAACTGAGCCAGCAACATCTCACCCTTAAAAATACCCTTAACGAGCATTTATTCTGGGTGCCTAATGCTGCCAGTATCAGTAAGTTATGGCTTACGGATCTTGAGCGCAGCACGGTTTGGCTTGTGCAACAAGCACAGTGGGATGAACTGGGAAAAGCCTGGGATGAACAAAACGATTATTGGTCTTGGTGGATCATATTGCTGGTACTGTGTTTAGTCGTACAAGACTTGATCACTCCTAAATTCAATCGCTTGCTAAATCATTACACTACTTATGTGGGCAATGTGACCCAAGATAAATTTATTTACACCCTCAAAGCGCTCGTTTGCAGTATCTGCTATGCCTTGATAAAACCTTTCCCTGTGATCATGGCGGGATTAATTTTTTATCAATCCGATCGCAACTTTGTGCAAGCTGTGGGTATGGGCATACTGGCGATTGGTTTAGTGTATCTCTTATATCGCTTTATCTTTATTCTGACGCTCGACAAAGGCGTACTCGTGGGCCATTTCAAACGCCCCTCAAAACTCATTCAAGCGGGACAATCACGGCTCAGACACTTTGTGCTGATTGCTAGCCCATTATTGGGTCTGATGGGCTTTACCGAAGTGCTCGACACATCACTGGTGCGTAATAGCATAGGCCGCGGCGCATTCATTATTTTCTGTATCGTTTTATTCTTGTTATACAAAGATATTTTAATCCTGAGCCGTAAAAACTCAGATGCCAAGAAAGACGGTAAAAACAAAAAACTCATTCAGAAAATGCTCTGGACCTTGTTGATATCTGTGCCACTGTTAAGTGCCGGATTAGCCTTTAGGGGTTACTACTTCACCGCCTTCCAAATGTTGCTACAGCTGCAATTGTCGATCGTACTTGGTCTGGGTTTCTTACTCTTATACCAGTTGATCAAACGCTGGATGTTAATTGAACGCCGGCGTATCGCTTTCGATCGCGCCAAGGCAAAACGTGCAGAGCGCTTAGCACAAAGGGAAAAAGGCGAAACCCATCATCTTTCTACCGATGGGCTCGACACCTACGAAGAACCCGTGGTCGATCTCGAAACTATTTCGAGCCAATCCCTCGGTCTAGTCCGTTCGTTGTTGTTATTGGCCTTCTTAGCCAGCTTGATTGGTCTGTGGACTCAAACCCACACGGCGCTATTTTCCTTCCTCGACGGCATCACCCTGTGGACGACCAATACCAGCGTCAATGGCCTAGAACAACAACTGCCAATTACCATGAAGTCCTTGATGTTTGGGCTGATAGTGGTGGGTTTCTCGTTAATGATTGCCACCAATTTACCCGGCCTACTTGAGCTAATGATCCTGCAAAGGCTTGATCTCTCGCCCGGAACGGGGTTTGCGATCACCACCGTCAGTCGTTATCTGGTGGTTTTCCTCGGACTATTAATCGGCTTTTCTAATCTCGGGATGGAATGGTCTAAGCTTCAATGGCTGATTGCCGCACTGTCGCTCGGTTTAGGTTTTGGTTTGCAAGAAATTTTCGCCAACTTTATCTCAGGTTTGATCATTTTGTTTGAGAAACCCGTGCGGATTGGCGACACAGTGACAATTCGTGATTTAACAGGGACTGTCAGTAAAATCCAAATTCGGGCGACAACGATTATTGACTGGGATAGAAAGGAAATTATCATCCCGAACAAGGCCTTTATCACAGAGCAGCTGATCAACTGGTCCTTGTCAGATCCTATTACTCGGGTCATTGTTTATGTATCGGTGGCGCGGGATTCAGACCCTGCCAAAGTTGAAGCGACCCTGTATCAAGCGGTGCAAGAGTGTGAAGATGCACTTGCCAGCCCAGAACCTGAAGTCTGGTTTGCCGGCTTTGGTAAACATACCCAAGATTATGAAGTGCGCGCCTATGCGAAAGATATGTCGGCACGCTGGCCACTGCGTCATGATTTACATAAACGAGTGACTAAAAAACTCAAAGAAAACAATCTCGAACTCGCCTACCCGCAGATGGAAATCCATATTAAGAATGGTCAAAATCGCGAGCAACAAGGCATTATTAGAAGCTAATAGGATCGCAGACCATGCTTATTTTTGCTCACCGCGGCGCCAGCGGTTATCAGGCCGAAAATACCTTAGCCGCCATGGCTAAAGCGTTAGAATTGGGTGCACAAGCCGTCGAACTCGATGTACATAATGTCGAAGGTGAGTTAGTCGTGTTTCACGACAGACGACTCGATAACAAAAGCTCGGGCACGGGCGTCATTCACTTAGTGAGCAAGGACTATCTAGCAAGCATCAATGTGAAAGGTGAATCCATTCCGACGCTATGGCAAGTACTTGAGCTGATTGCGGGGCGCTGCATAGTCAATATAGAGTTAAAAGGCATTAATACCGTCACGCCGTTAATCGACTTATACCCAAAGGCTATGAGTCAGCTTGGGTTTACCAAGGAGCAGTTACTGATTTCCTCCTTTAACCACCCCTATCTGCATGAACTTAAACAGGCGTTGCCCGAGGCTTTCGTCGCGCCGCTGCTTGCCAGTATTCCACTCGATGGGGCTGGCGTGGTAAGCGAACTGAATGCCTATTCATTGCATTTAGATGTGAGTTTTATCAGCCAAGCGCTAGTAGATGACGCCCATAACCGAGGTGCCAAGGTTTATGTTTATACTGTCGATCATATTGATGATATTCATGCGCTTAAGCAGATAGGCGTCGATGGCGTGTTCAGCAATTACCCCGATCGCGCCATGCAAGCCTTAACCCAAAAGGCAATGGCCAATTACTCTGGCTACTTTGAGTAACTACAAAAATAATAACGCTATTAAGCTTGGCTATTTCGCTGAGCCCAATAACCGATAAAAATAAACATGGCCACAATTAACAGAAACATCCAATGGGATGGCATAGCCACTATGTGTCTTGCCACCCAAGGCGTGGCTTTCACGATCAATAGGCCATAGCCAAAGGCATTCACAATAATAAAAACAAATGTCCGCAGCACAAAAGAATGCCCCAACAAATGACGCCTTAAGATACGATTTACATCCGCTGAAAAAACCAAAATAAGACATACCACCATAGCGGTAGCAATATCGAAGGCCCAAGGGCGAAGCATATTACCTAACTGGGCAATAATAGCGACTAATTGATCAAACATAGACTTAACCTAAAAAGATGCGACGCAATGCCTCGAAGTGACCGCGACAGCGTATTGAAAAATAACAATAACCAAGCATAAAGGGAGACGCCATGGGGCACAAGTTACTCTTGCTAACAAAGGCAAATCAACAGTACCGCGACTTGATTGAGGCGCAGAGTCTCCCAGATTTAACGTTACTCGACGATAATCCAGCGAGCATAATTGATGCAGATATTTGGTTAGCCGAACCGAAACTCGCCGCCCCCCTATTGCCCCATGCTAAAAATCTGCAATGGCTACAATCAAGCTTTGCTGGCATAGATGTCCTGATAAGCCCAAGGGGCAGAAAAGACTATCAACTTACCAATATTAAAGGCATTTTCGGCCCGTTGATGAGTGAGTTTGTGTTCGGTTATTTACTCGCGCATATCCGTGGTCATGGTTTTTATCGCCAGCAGCAACAGCAAAAACAGTGGCTGATTCAACCCCAGCACCGCCACTCAAGTTTACAGGGAATGCGATTGCTCTTGCTTGGCACAGGGTCAATCGCCCAGCATTTAGCGAAAACCGCAAAACACTTTGGCATGCATGTTACTGGTATCAATAGCAGCGGTAATGCCGTAGAAGGTTTTGATGCCATTGAAGTGATAGCCAATTTGGGCCAGACGTTGATGCAAGCCGATGTGGTGGTGAATTTACTGCCCAGCACTCCGGCAACCCAAAGCCTGCTTAACGCTGATACCTTAGGCAAGCTAAAAGATGATGCAGTGCTGTTTAACGTTGGCCGCGGTGATGCACTCGATCTCGATGCGCTTAATGTCCAGCTTATCGCTAAACCTGCCCAACAAGCGGTTTTGGATGTTTTTACTCAAGAACCTTTGCCCAATAGCCATCCCATTTGGGAGCGGGAAAATGCCATCATCACGCCGCATATTTCTGCGCCAAGCCATCCCGCACAAATCGTCGAGATTTTTAGCCAAAACTATCACCGCTACATTAGCGGTGAGCCACTGCAGAATCGAATCGACTTTAGTAAGGGCTATTGAGTTAGCGCTCAGGAATTAAGTTAGAGAATTGAAATTGAGTCAGGGATCAGAAAAAGCAAAGGCAATAGTCAGACTATTGCCTTATTTATCTTAAGTTTTAGACAGTTAAATCCTAAAGCTACGCTTTAAAAATTGCTCAACCAATACCGAGTGTGAATCCATTTCGTGAGTCACTTCATCATTCAAGCCGACCATTTCACTGCCGAGTTGATGGCTAGAATGGGTAAATTGCGACACATTTACCACGCTGCGATTCATCTCATTTGCCACACTCGATTGCTCTTCAACCGCGCTGGCAATATGGTGCGTCATATCGGTAATGGTCGAAATGGCCTCACGGATTGTGCGTAAGGCTGCGCCCGCAAGATCCGCTGTTGAAATACAGTCGGCAGCGGCAACCACTCCTTGCTGCATGCTGACCACAGCTTTGTTGGTCCCCTGCTGCAACAGGTTAATCATGCTTTGGATTTCCTTAGTAGCATCGTGGGTACGTTGCGCCAGCGCCCGCACTTCGTCAGCAACGACAGCAAAGCCACGCCCTTGCTCACCCGCTCTAGCCGCTTCAATCGCGGCATTTAATGCCAGTAGATTCGTCTGCCCCGCAATACTCTGAATCACATCGAGTACTGTGCCAATATCTTTACTGTGGGCTTCTAACTCAGTAATCACCTTTGATGTTTGTTGCAGCTGCTCCGCCATAGCTTGAATCGAGCTAATGGTGCTCGACACCGTTTTATCGCCATTGATGGTTTCAGCGGATGCCATTTGCGAGGCACTGGCTGCATCAGCACAATTGGAGGACATATCGCCTAATGTAGCGGTCATTTCCTGCATCGCCGTAGCGACTTGTTCTATTTCAGACAGTTGAGCCTGACTGGTACTCTGGATTTGTTTACCCTTGGCGGCAGATATTTTGGCCTGTTCTGACACGTTATAACAGGAATCCGATGCACGCCCCAGAATCGACTTAAGCTCAGAATTCTGCATTTGCAGTGCTAAATCAATCGCGCCAAGATCATCACTGCTTCCACTATAAATATGCGCCATCAAGGGGTTATCGTAGATATGCTTTGCCTTAGCCACTATCGCGTAATAGCGATTCAGCACCAGATTACCGCCCACCAGCAATACTAGGACACTTATCGCTAGGGCAATAAAGCCCATTAAGCCAATTTGCAGAGCAAGGTAAAGCATAGGTAGCATGGCAACCAATGCGAGTAACAGCAATTTAACTGGCATATCCAAGGTACGTTTTAACGCGCTGACGCTGCCCTTTTTGTTCAACTCTGCATAGGCTATTTCTGCACGCTTAACCTGATCGCGGGTGGGTTTAGTGCGTACAGATTGAAACTCAACGACTTTGCCATTAACTGAAATGGGGGAGACATAGGCATCAACCCAATAGTGATCGCCATTGGCGCAGCGATTTTTCACTATTCCTTTCCAAGGCTCGCCTTTTTTGATGCAGCGCCACAGATCCTCAAACGCTTGCGGAGGCATATCTGGATGACGCACCATGTTGTGGGGCTTGCCTAGCATGGCATCGAGGTCGTAACCGGCAACGGTACAGAAAGATTGATTGGCGTAAGTGATATGACTTTGAGTATCCGTGGTCGACAATAAAATCCAATCCGCTGGATAATCATATTCTCACTGTGTAACTGGTAGATTTGTTCTCATGAAACCTTATGGATCTTTGATTAATTCTTCGTTATTCATCCATGAGTTATCCATCCGTGAGGCATCATCACCCTGACTCTGTATTCCTAAACCTACTTCTAAAACTGCCTAGCTTTTTAGTGCTAAAACACACCTAGCATAGACGATAAAACGTGCGCCATGTAACAAAAGCGTTAAAGTATGAAAATCACCCAAAAAATATGATTGCATTTGATAAGCGTTTTCATTTAGAATTAGCGCAATTCGATTGGAGACTAATATATGTACGTTTGTCTTTGCCATGCGATCACTGATACGCAAATTAAAAACGCAGTAAGCCAGGGCGATAGCTCGCTTGCTGACGTAAAAAAGCGCTTAGGTGTTGCCGATCAATGTGGTAAATGCGCCAGAATGGCAGTGCAGATCATTCAAAATCAACTAGAGCTTGAGCCTAATTATTACGAAGTCGCATAGAGTTCATCGCGAATAGCGTGGTAAAGGGTAACTCACTCACGAACAAAGTTCCGACAAGCTAAATACACGCTGACTCAAGCAAACTTAATCCAGCTCAAGCAAACTCAATCCAAAAAAGTCCCGCGATAACAAAGCCCTATATCCGCCACTTTGTCTTAAATAATCTTGCCAGTTTAGACTTTAGATATGATGTTTTAATGACAAGCCCCACTGAACTCCAAGCTCGAAAGCCGCGAATAATTCAATGGGGTTACAGAGCCAACTTCCGAGTCAAGCCTACTTACGTTTCAACAAATAGGCGGCTTCATTAAGCCAAGGCACTGCTTTCTTAATAAAACGTGGATTGTCGGCCAACACATCTTGCGACGCTAATACTTCAATATCAAAATCCTCACTTAGATGCTGCTCTACCCAAGTAGGGGATACCGCAAAAGGCGGGCCGATAAGGGATTCTTGCGGATAATCTAAAGTCACTAATAAACCGACACTGCCGCTAGGTAATAAGCTCGCTAACTGCTTGGCATATTGTGCACGCATACTTTCTGGCCATGCGATCAAAGCCGCGCGATCATAAAATGCTGTCACTTCTTGAGTGATAACCTTAGGTAAGGTGAAAATATCACCCTGATACAAACTGATCTGTTCAGTTTGATAATGCTGGTGTTCACCCACGGTCGTTTGCGACATCTCGAGTTGGTTATCGCTGAAAAATTGCTGCACCGCCAATTCATTCAATTCACAACCTATGACCTGATGCCCCTGTTCGGCCAAGAAGCACATGTCTAGCGACTTACCGCATAAGGGCACAAAAACCTTGGTATTTGCGGGTAATCTAAGCTGCTGCCAATACTTAACGAGGAAAGGATTGATGTCTTGCTGATGAAAACCTATTTGTTGCTGGTGCCACTTTTCATGCCAAAAACCGGGTTCCATGGGTTTATCTCTATTCGCTAAAGTTGTCCTTACTCTAATGACATTTTAAAGTGGATGCAAAGCCTCCTGCCATTCGGCAAACTCAGCAATGTAAAGACTCACTTACTGATCTAACGTGGCTTGCACTTTACGCAGCCAAACACAGTTATCACACTGACATTGACGGCGTGATAAATGGTGCGGGCTTAACGATGAGTCGATAAAGTCCACGGCGATCAACAACTGCTGTTTTAACTCGGCAATCGATTTTTCGTTCACGGCCACCAGCTCGTCATTCTGGTTCATCCAGATACATTCCATGCCCTGATGACACGTTAAACATTGCTCGTCTCTATCATTAAAAAATACCGCATGCGGGCAATGGGTCACTTCCATTGACTGTAAAATACGCTTACGTGGATATTCCAATAACTCGATCAACAAGGCTTTATATTGGGTGGGCATACGCCCTCCTTAGCTGTACTTTGTCTGTAGGTTAATTAACAAAAACTGATCCCATCTCATGTCCCAAAGATTACCTATAGTCGCGAGGATTTAACTTGATATAAGTCAAAGTCAGTGACGAAATGATCGGTTAGGTAAGCCGCGCCTGACGCTGAAAGCCCATGCCGCTCAAGATCCTAAAATAAAGCCAGCCGCCATTTGATTATCGCCCCCGCTTACTGGTTAAATGAACAAAACAAGGAGCACAATTTGCAAACACCTCAGCTGCAGCATTTTTATATTTCTGAAGAGCAATCCATTTACTTGCTCAAAGCCAATGATGCCCGTAAACACAAGGCGTGGATCCGCCTCTGTAAGCAACAGCTGAGCAAATTAGGTTATACCGATATTGAATTGGTCGGCAAAGGCGCCTACGGTTTCGTCTTTGCAGGTATCAATCAAGCGGGCGATGCCCATGTGTTTAAGTTCTCACGGATTAATCTGCCGCAACATATTCAAGATAGGCTCGAAGAAGAAGCCTTTATGCTGTCCTTACTCAAGCATCCCAATGTACCGGGCGCGATCAAATTTGAGCGAGTCGGTAAACAGGGAATACTCGTGATGGAACGGGCAAAAGGCGAAGATCTCGACCAACTTTGCCGCCGTATGGGCGCCCTACCTACCGCTATGGTCATGAGCATCGCCCGCCAACTCGCCGATATCTTGTATTACCTGCGCACGGGCAAGCCCTTAGTGCACGGCGATATCAAACCTTCTAATCTGGTTTACGACATTGAGCAGCAACACTTATCGTTAATCGATTGGGGCTCAGCGGTATTTGCCCAACGGGATGAACATAACAAGCCCGTCGAAGACAATGTGATGGCGTTAATGTCGAGCGATCAACAACATACCAACGCCCGCATGGGTGATGTGTACTTTATCGGCGAAGAGCAACTCAATGGAGCACTCTCCAGCCCGCGCTTTGACGAACAAGGTGTTGCCGCAACTCTGTATGCCCTCGCCTCAGGGCAAGCAAGTCGCTTCGGCGCACAAGTTATCTCGCCCACCAGCATTGGCTTACCAATCGAATTAGCCCGCACCTTAGAGGGCATGCTCAGCACAGATCCTGAGCAGCGCAACATTGCCGGTGATTACTTTTTAAAAAGTATGCGCCACAGCCACAGACTGCATTTACCAGAACTGCCCAAAGCTGAGTTACAGGGCGAAATTCCTGTGTGGGTACAATCCCGCGATAAAGATGTTGAAACCGTCAGCTACAGTTCTCGTAAATCCTTTTTAAAGGAGCACAACGCCCAAGATCCCATCGCTAAGATGGATGATATTCAGCTCGAAAAATATTACCGCAACTTCCTCGCGGGCATGGGCGATACCGAAAAAGGCTTTATCGCCGCCGTGGGTCGGTTAGCGCAATATCCGATCGTGGGTGGTCTGGCTATTCATTGGCAGGAAACAGGCGTGTTTATCGACTCCAATCTTGCGATTTACGATGCAAAACAAAAAAGTGCCTTAATTATTGCGGTCAACAATATGGTGGACTTAGCACGGGGAATTAAACGTATTGGGGTATTTAAGGCCTGTTTCTTTAACGCCAAAGACACGCTGCATATCGAACGCACAGATATCAGCGAGCCGTTTGTCGCCAGCGCCGATCTGCAATTACCCTTTGAAGTCGGTGATGTGCCCACCTTAGAAGATAAGTCGCGATTACACTCTTATTTTGAAGACGGTAAAGATCCCGACGAAAACCTCGAACTGCCGGTGGAGATCATGGAAGAGTTAGCCCGCATCAACCAAATTCACCACACAGGCTGCATCATTTTTGAGGCGCTACCGAATCACTTAAAAATTCACAGTTACTTGAAGCTGCTCAACCCCCGTAAGCAAGCGGCATTTCGCGCCAGTCTCGATCGCATCTTGCATCATGTCGGCAAAATCCAAGGCCACGGCGTGTCGGGCTTTATGAAACTACCTTACAAAAACACCCGCCGCTTTACCCATCTAGAGCGTAAAGCCGATCACTTTTATCCAAAAAATCCAAAAGAAATAGGCGCCTAATGGCGCCTATGTTCATCGGGTTAAATTGGCGATCCCGGCGGTAAGGTTAACGGCTTAGGGATCAGCTTAACCTTAGCATCGGTTAAGCCCGCAGCCAGACCTTGTTGCAACCAAGTGTAATGGGCAGCAAGACTTGCATTGGCTCGATTCGATCTCGCTTTCAATTGCTTAATCACAAACTGAGCGCGATCGTTAATCGCAGCCCTCACCTCTGGTGAGGTTTGAGGATTGTGCAGTGTTGCCAGTACTTCATCAATCACCACAGCGTTCACTCGCATCCACACGCCTTCGACCAGCCCAAGCTTGTCTTCTTGATACAAGGTCGCCGCGAATAACTTATCCAGTAATGTTGTCACCGATAACTGCTCGCTATCGGCCATGGATGCTTGGCTGACACGGTTCAAACGCTTAGGCATCAATAGCAAGCTAACAGTATGACGGCTAAATACTTCAGCCATGCCGAGAGGATCGTTAATTGCGCCTAAACCTGAGTCGAAGGATTCCCGCGTGGCATGATAATTCCCCGCCTTTGGTACTAAACTGTCGAGCAAGGTTTGCGGCACAGTTAAACTCGCGGCATCTAAGGTTTTAAGCAACGCATCTAAACCCGTTAACTGCAATTGCGGCGCAATATAGCTCCAGCGGCTGCCTTCACCTATGGATTGATAGTTATAGTCAGTGCCGCCAATAAACTTAGCAACCGCATCGATTTGATAACGCGTCAGCAAATAAATTGGCGCAAAGGCATCGGCTAACTCGCCCAACGGCTCATTGGGTAACAAGGCTGCACTGGAGAATCCCGCAATCGCCTTAGTGCGAATTTTATCGAGCTTACCCAGCTGTTCGATCGGATCGTCACCACTATCCCACAAACTGGCATAGGCCTGACTCGCATCCTTTTGGCGAGAATCGGCCTCACCGATATAACGTAAGCCACGTTTGGCGACATCGGCCAATAAGTCGACTTGCAACGCCTGTTGGGTGCGAGCATCGCCTTGTTCGCTATAGCCATAGGCGATAGCAAAATCATCCCAAGGACCAACACCTGTAGTGTAAGGTGCTGAAATATCAATATCATTGCCCTTTAGCTGGATTTTCGGATGGGGATAATCCATCACAGAGGCATCCTGATTGGTCGAAGCGGCAAAGTTATGATCTAGCCCTAAGGTGTGGCCGACTTCATGGGCGGCCAGTTGGCGAATACGCGCCAGCGACAAGGCTGTCGCCGCTTTCTCGGCCGCCACTCTATCCTGCCAGCCTGCGGTTAAGCCTTTGGCAATCAAGTAATCCTGCCGCACACGCAAGCTGCCGAGCGTGACTTGACCCTTAATGATTTCACCTGTGCGAGGATCGGTCAGCGCGGCGCCATAGGACCAACCCCGCGTCGCCCTGTGCACCCATTGGATCATGTTGTAGCGAATATCCTGCGGATCGGCATCTACCGGCAATAACTCAACTTTAAAGCCGTTGATAAATCCGGCGCGAGTAAAAGCTGTCTCCCACCAGCGCGCGCCATCGAGCAACGCCGAACGTATCGGCTCTGGCACGCCAGGATCAAGATAATAAGTAATAGGTTTAACGACTTCGCTTGGCGCTGGGCCAGGATTCACTTTCTGTAAACGGTGGCGCAGGATAAAACGCTGAGCTAACGGTTGGTCAAAGGGCGTCGCATAGTCTTGATACTCATCGGACAAATAACCACTCATCGGATGATAAGCCCGCGGCTGATAATCAGTATCGGGCAGCTCAACAAAGGAATAACGCATCCGCACCGACATTAAGGTGCCATCGGGGGTTACCTGTGCGACCTGCGCGCCAGCAACATCGCCTTTAAAGGTGAGTTGCACATCGACATCGGCGTTTTTCTCAAAGGATTTAATCCCTTTGGGCAAAATGACAGAACGGCTCAAATCGAGCCGATAATTGCCTTGTTCAGTCTGTTGCAAAGCGGAAGCCACACCGTGTAAATCATTGAGGACCAGATCGTTGACTGCCACCAGATCTGGCTTGCCCTCAATCACTTTGCCTTGCCATAGCACTGAATCGGCAAAGGCTTCTGCAACCGCTCTTTGCTCAGCGGCGTCAGTGGTATTTGCACGATATTGGGTATTGAGTTGCTTGAGTAAAATATAGGGACCTTGGCGCTCAAACTGCACCATGCGGGTCTGACCCAGTTGGCCACGATCGAGACCAATGTCGTTTGAACCTACGCCCTGCGGCAAACTAGTGACCAAGAGAAAAGGCTGATTTAAGCGATTGACCTCAAGGTACAACTCTCCCTGAGATTCCTCGTAATAGAGATTAAGAAACCCTTTCGCCTCTTGGCTTTGCTTAATAATCTTGGCACTAGGCGCGGCTGCTGCGACGGTAACTGTGGGAAATCCTAACAGCGCTATGGATAAGGCTAAGGCTAAGGCTAAACTTTGGGGTTTCATCTTTCCTCCTGATACGGCTGGCTGCGTTATTTACCTTAATAAGTTATCGATGAATCTTGATCTCAAGCGATTGATTTACAGTAAATAACGCGAGGCCATCACTGGCCCCGAGCAAATAAATTAACGATTCTGATGCTGGTTCTTATGTTTGATCCAGTGATTTAATGTTTCAAATAATTCGTTGAGCACTATAGGTTTAGTGATGTGGGCATTCATCCCCGCCGCTAAACTTTTTTCCCTGTCGCCCGACATGGCATGGGCTGTCATGGCAATAATAGGCAGTTCATCGGCATTAAAACGCTCACGCAGTGCCTTTGCAGCGGTTAACCCGTCCATCACTGGCATTTGAATATCCATCAACACGGCATCAAACGGCCGCGAGTCTATGGTATCCAGCGCCACTTGACCATTGTCGGCCAGCACCACTTCATAGCCAGCGCTTTTAAGGAGTTCAGTGGCCACTTGCTGGTTGATAAAATTATCTTCCACCAGCAGCACTAAACCTGTGTGTTCTCCGTCCTCAACTTGGACTTCAACCATAGGCTGAACCACATTCAATCTCGGCTCATCGGCAAAGGCGGCAATAATCTCATCGAACAGGCTCGATGCCTTGAACGGTTTTTGCAGTACGGCAAACACATTGGCACTATCGACTTCATGCTGCAAGGGCTCTGCCGCATAGGCCGTCATCATGATAATCACAGGCCGTTTCGCTAAGCGGCCCTCGGCAACCATAGTGTCTATGGCGCTGACCACATCGCTGCCGTCCATTTCGGGCATCATCCAGTCGAGCAATAACAGATCGATTGGCGCCCGCGACAGTTTATAAAGCGCTTCGGCGCCACTGGCGGCGGTATCAACTTCGAAGTGGAAATCTCGCATCAAGGTCGAGTAAATTTGCAGTGCCGTTGGGTTATCGTCAACGACTAAGGTACGTAGACTATTGAGCTTTTCCGGCACGACGAAAGGCTCAATCTTAGCGGCTTCGGCAATCTCAAAGCTGATAGTAAAGCTAAAGGTACTGCCGACCCCAAGCTCACTCTGCACTTGCATCTTACCGCCCATCATAGACACCAGATGCTTACTGATCGATAAACCTAAACCTGTGCCACCGTATTTACGGGTGGTCGAACCGTCGGCTTGGGCGAAGGCATCGAACAGTTTTTCTTGCTGATCTTTGCTGATCCCAATACCGGTATCCCGCACCCAAAACTTCAAGGTAATCCGATGATCGCGCTCACCGACATCTTCACAGCCCAGCTCAATCTCGCCAGATTGGGTAAATTTCACCGCATTCGATAACAGGTTAATCAATACTTGACCTAAACGCAGCGGATCGCCTTTAAGCATGAGTCCCGCTGTCACAGGGGCATACAAGAGTAACTCAACGCCCTGCTCCTGTGCCTTGAGCGCATTGAGATCGAGGGCATGATCGAGCACTTTATCCAGCGGGAATGGCACCCGCTCAAGCTCCAACTTACCCGCCTCAATTTTAGAGAAGTCGAGAATATCGTTGATGATCCTCAGCAGCGATTGCGCCGAGAAACCGGCTTTTTCGAGGTAATCTTTCTGCTGCGCCGTTAACGAGGTACGCTGCGCCAACTGCAACATACCGATAATGGCGTTCATCGGCGTGCGGATCTCATGGCTCATGTTGGCCAAGAATTCACTCTTGTAGAGGTTAGCTAATTCGGCGTCTTGCTTGGCTTCTAAAAGCGCCACTTCGTTACTCTTATGGCGGGTAATATCCTTATGGGTACCGAGCATACGCTTAGGCTGACCTTCGGCGGTGAACTCCACCACACGGCCACGGGATAACACCCAGTGATAGCCGCCATTTTTACCTAACATACGGAATTCGATTTCGTAAGCGCCGACAGGGTCTGCTAAATATTGGGCACGGTATTCCTCGACGCGAATCCGATCGTCGGGGTGGGATAATTCATCAATCGTCGACACAAGAGCTGGAAACTCGTTGGTTTTATAACCCAGCATAGAATAATACGCAGGGTTACAAATAATCTGTTCAGAGTCTAAATACCAGTCCCACAGACCATCTTCCACCGCATCCATAGCTAAGTGATAACGCTCTTCGGACAGGCGCAATTGTTCTGCGGATTCGTATTCCCGCGTCACATCACGCCACACAGCAATCAAGCCCTGCAGTTCACCGCGGCGATTATAAAAAGGCAGTTTAAGGGTATCGAGCAGCACAGGTTTGCCCGCAAGCTCAACCTTTTCTTGGTAGCGCAGCGGCGTGCGATCTTTTAGGACTTGTTCGTCTTCGGCGCGGATACGTATACCCATTTCAGGCGAGGTCAGATCCTCAGATGACAAACCTATCATCTCGCTCTCTGTGTAACCCAGCATGCGCTCAGCCGCCTTGTTACAACCTAAGTAGTTGCCTTCTTTGTCTTTAAAGACAATAGCTTCTGGGATTGAGTCAAGCAAAGAACGCAGTAGCGCATATTCGCGCTCACGCCGCTCTGTGGTGTCTTTTAAGCGTTCAGTACGCCGCGCCACTAGCTTATCGAGCCGCTTATTCTGCTCCGCTAAATGGTGGGTGTATTGTTTGTTTTCCTCAAAAATCCGACTGACTAGCAAGAACCAAGGTTCCCAGCCGCGGGTGATTTTCTCCGGTGGCTTACGCGGCTCTTGGGAGCACCCCTCTAGGTGCGACAGTAGTCGCGAGGCTGGGCTCACAAAAGATCGACGCGTCTGCCAATGCACTATGGTCACCAACACAGACAGGGCGATCACCACCAAAATAAAGGTCAGCTGTAGTTTTTCCCACGAGTCTTGGAATAGGTCGTCTTCATCCTGCAAATACAGTAAACGCCAAGGCGCGTTATGCAGGGCAACCGAGTGGATGTAATAGCCGTTACGTATGATGCCATCATGGGCATCGAACAATTCCGACTCAGGTAAAGAATGCAGCTCAGAGGGAATACGTTGGCTGATGTGATAGACCCGATTAATGTCTGAGCTATCAAAATCGCTGTGGGATAAAATATTGTTCTGTTGGTCGAGCAAAATCACAGTGCCCGGCATCTTAAAGTAGACCCGAATTTGCCGCGCTAACGAGGCAAGCGTCATGTCCAAGTTGATTGAGCCAATGAACTCATCGTCCAAATAAACAGGCACACCTAAAGTGGTCAATAAACCTTTACCGGTGGAGTCCACATAGGCTTCGCTCCAAAACACACTGCGCTGCGGGTTCATGGCCGGGGTGGCATATTGGAACTGTTTCTTGTTGAGTAATTCGTCCCTAAATCGTTGATCGTCATTCGACCAAGGGAAATAGGACATAATCCTACTTTTCGACAGGTAATAAATTGCCGAGGCTTTCGGGGCGGCTTCTTTGGCGACGGGGAATGACAGTGACAACTCAAACAACATCTCAAGCTCTTGATAGAACTTGTCGCCACGGCCGTCGAGGGAACCTGCACCCGTGATCCTACCCATGTTGGTAAAAGGCTCACCGCTCTGGGCGTAGCTAGGTTCTAAGGTAAAATACTGGCCACTTTCGTTAAATTTACCGTATTGGGGTAAGCGCTCTTTACGGACGAGTTCGCCTAAGCGCAAATGATCCACGGCAACGTCACGTAAGCTTTTTACCGCTCTAATGCTCGACTCGAGTAACAAATCGATTTGCAGAACATGCCGCTGAACCTGTTCTTCACGCTGCTCCATCTGCTGGGCCTTTTGGCGGTCGAAAAACATCCATGCGGTCAACAAAGACATGACGATAACGCCGATGTACGTATAAAAAACGGCACGGTTGTAGTTCTTCTGGATCGGCGATTTTAGTTGCAGATCCGGCTCACTCGATTTCATCCACTACCCTTGATTGCAGCGCTTAATTTCAGCCTACGGCGGCAAAAACTATAAGATCCATATATACCCAAACAATCTGAAGATGCAGGATTCAGCGGGAGTTTAACGCACTTTAGGCAAGGCGGTTATTTGCAGACCTAGCGGGCTAAGTTAAAAATAACCAACACGGCATAAAGTGCGTTAAAACCCGCCGGGACGGAGCGCCTAGGGCACTCCACTTCCGTGTTGCATCAATTCAAAAGGTGGCCGACATTCTGTCATTGATGCGCCTTGAATTGAAGCACCCTAGGCGCTCTGAAACTCGTATCTTCAGGTTGCTTGGGTATGTTAGCAGGAAGAAACTACCAATCACATAAAATAATTGCAGGATAAAGCCTACTCATACCACTGATAAGTCGATTAAAAATCTTCTACTTCCTAAAAGTAAGGCCTCAATATCTGAGGCCTTGTGATTACGCTAAATTAAACCGACTCTCTTTAGAGATGCTCTTCGGCGTATTCCGCTAAGCGTGAACGCACCACACCATTTAGATACACGTTGGCGCTGCCTTCAAAGTCTTTAAAACGTTCGACAATATAGGTTAAACCTGAGGTAACAGCGGTTAAGTAGTTAGAGTCGATTTGCGCTAAGTTACCGCAGCAAATCAGCTTTGTGCCCTCGCCCATACGGGTGATCATGGTTTTGATCTGCGAGGCGGTGAGGTTTTGACATTCATCCAGTAGCACTATGGAGTTTTGGATCGAACGCCCGCGCATAAAGTTAATCGATTTAAACTGAATGTTAGCCTTCTCCATAATGTAGTTCATGCTGCCGGTGGGATTCACATCATTCTTATGTAGTACTTCGAGCGTATCGGTAATGGCGGCCAGCCAAGGCATCATCTTCTCCTCTTCCGTGCCGGGCAAGAAGCCGATAGATTCGGCGATTTCAGGGGTGTTACGGGTGACGATCACTTTGTCGTAGCGATTACGCTCGACCACCAGTTCCAACGCCGCCGCCATGGCGAGCAAGGTTTTACCGCAACCCGCTGGGCCGGTTAAGATAACCAGATCGATATCGGGATCGAGCAGCGCCTGCAATGCCATGCCTTGATAGACGTTTTTAGGTTTAACACCCCATGCCTCGAGGTTTTTCACCCGCTCACGGCCTAAATCTAAAATATGTAAATGGGTGTCTGTGCGCTCGGTAACACGGCCGCAAAAATCAGACTCTGTGTCGATAAGATATTGGTTGATATAGAAATTATCATTTTCGAGGTCTTTGAGCGGTACTTCATGCACTGTATGTCTACCGTGGCGCTCGGTGGAGACCTTGTTCAAGTGCTCCCAAAAATTACCTTCGAACTGGTAAAAGCCTTTACTGAGGAAGCGGATATCATCGATCAACTGGTCAGTTCGATAATCTTCAACCAATTGAATACCCGCACCTTTGGCTTTAAGGCGCATATTGATATCTTTGGTGACTAAGACAACGGTACGGGGATGATGTAGGTTTTGTAGATGTAGCGCGGTATTGATAATGCGATTGTCGTTTCCATCTCCCGGCAGGGCGCCTAAGGTAAAATCAACAAGGTGATCAGGGAAGATTGAGAGCGAACCGACGGCATCGGCATGACCCTCTCGGCTGGGTAAAGGGACGCCATTGATAATCTGCTCAGGGGTGGTTTCACCGCCTAGGGTATCTTCCAATGCCCTGATAGCAACCCGAGCATCCCGACTCACGTCACTCTTTCGATCTTTAATCTGGTCCAACTCTTCTAGCACTGTCATCGGAATGACCACATCGTGCTCTTTAAACGAATAGATCGCCAAAGGTTCATGTAGTAACACATTGGTATCCAGTACAAACAACTTTCTGTCGTCTTGTTCCATGGCGCCTCCAGAGTGCTTCATAAAAGTTTAAACACACTTTTGAGTCTCAATAAAAGTTACACGGCTCCTATTACTGGCAAAGCTTATGGCAAAGAATGATCATAAGGTTCAAGTTGATAGCACTTACTCACACTTAAACCTTAAATTGATATTGGCACCAAACTCACGAGATAACAATACAGCAACCATTGTTTACCATACAGACTCGAGGCAGTGTATAACCGCGGATGTGACATTAGCGTGACAATTTCATGTGTTGGCACGACAATTTTGTCGCTTGTACAATTTGTAATCTAGCACTCTGGGAATTAGGCTCTAACGGGTGAGAGGGCGATTTAAATATCACGAGTATTGGTATAACATACGCGCCCTTTGTTAGAGTCCGCCTAGAAATGAGAATTTAAGATGCCGTTCGCCTTAGGTCAACGTTGGATAAGTGATACCGAGTCAGAGCTTGGTTTAGGAACTGTGGTTCAAGTAGAAGGCCGTATGGTCACTGTATTATTCCCTGCCACGGGTGAGAACCGCATGTTCTCCCGAGCAGAAGCCCCTCTGACACGCGTTATATACAATCCCGGCGATTCGGTTGAAAGCCATGAAGGCTGGAGCCTTGCGGTCAGTGAATTGACCGAGAAAGACGGGATAGTGATCTATCACGGCATTCACAGTGAGACAGGCGAGCAAGCTACACTGCGTGAAACCCTGCTGAACCATAATATTCGTTTCAATAAACCCCAAGACCGTTTATTCGCCGGCCAAATCGATCGCCTCGACCGTTTTGGTGTGCGTTATCAGTGCCAAATGTTGCGCCACAAACTGGCCTCATCGGATCTGCTGGGTCTGCAAGGTCCACGCGTAGGACTTATTCCGCATCAAATGTGGATTGCCCATGAAGTCGGCCGTCGCTATGCACCGCGTGTACTGTTAGCCGATGAAGTGGGTTTAGGTAAAACCATTGAAGCGGGCCTGATTATTCACCAACAACTGCTGACTGGTCGCGCCGAACGCATTCTGATTATCGTGCCCGATACTCTGCGCCATCAGTGGTTAGTGGAAATGCTGCGCCGCTTTAACCTGCGCTTCTCGGTATTCGATGAAGACCGTTGTGTAGAAGCCTATGCCGATCACGACAATCCTTTCTACACAGAGCAGTTAGTGATTTGCTCACTCGAATTACTGCGTAAGAAAAAACGTCTCGATCAAGCCCTAGATGCCGATTGGGATCTGTTAGTGGTTGACGAAGCGCACCACTTAGAATGGACCGAAGAAGCGCCAAGCCGCGCCTATCAAGTGGTTGAAGCATTAAGCGAAGTGATCCCAGGCGTGTTACTGTTAACCGCAACGCCGGATCAACTTGGCCATGAGAGTCACTTCGCCCGTTTACGCCTGCTCGATCCAGATCGTTTCTACGATTACGATGCCTTCCTAGCCGAAGAAGACAGCTATAAAGACGTCGCCATTGCCGCCGAAGCCTTAGCTGGCAACGCTAAATTATCCGATGCCGCCATCAACAGCTTGACCGAATTACTGGGCGAAAAAGACATCAGCCCAAGTATTCGTTTAATCCAAGCAGACGGTATTGATGCCGAAGTACAACAAGCTGCCCGCAGCGAATTACTGCAAGAATTACTCGACCGTCACGGTACTGGCCGTGTGTTATACCGTAACAGCCGTGCCTCGGTAAAAGGCTTTCCAAAGCGTTTCTTTAACGCTTACCCACACGCCATGCCAGATCAATATCAAACTGCCGCACGCGTCAGTGGCATGATGGGCGGACACAAGTCATTAGAAGCGAAAGCGGCGCAAGCCCTTAGCCCTGAAAAGTTATATCAAGAATTTGAAGATAACAGCGCCAGTTGGTGGAAGTTCGATCCCCGTGTGGATTGGTTAATTGAGTTCTTAAAATCACACCGCAGCAAAAAAGTGCTGATCATCGCCAGCCAAGCGGAAACAGCCCTGAGCTTAGAAGAAGCCCTGCGTACCCGCGAAGGTATTCAAGCAACGGTATTCCACGAAGGCATGTCGATTATCGAGCGCGATAAAGCCGGCGCTTACTTTGCCCAAGAGGAAGGCGGCGCACAGGCGTTGATCTGTTCTGAAATTGGTTCTGAAGGCCGTAACTTCCAGTTTGCCAGCCACTTAGTGCTATTCGATCTGCCGCTAAACCCCGATCTATTAGAACAGCGCATTGGTCGTTTAGACCGTATCGGCCAGAAAAATGATATCCAAATTCACTTACCATACCTTGAAGATACCGCCCAAGAACGCTTGATGCAGTGGTATCACCAAGGGCTGAACGCCTTCGAGCTCACTTGCCCGAGTGGCCATGTGCTTTACAGTGAATTTGCTGAAGATCTGCTAAACGTGCTTGTGGGTGATGACAGCGATGAGCTGACAAACCTGCTCAACCACACCCAGAGCCGTTATAAAGAACTCAAGCACGCCATGGAACAAGGCCGCGACAAGCTGCTGGAAATCAACTCACACGGCGGCGAGAAGGCACAGGCTATCGTACAGCGCCTCGCCCAGAATGATGGTGATACCCATTTGATCGGTTCAGTGATCCGTCTGTGGGATATTATCGGCGTCGATCAAGAAGATAAAGGTGAAAACTCGATTATTCTACGCCCGAGTGAGCACATGATGTTCCCAACTTACCCTGGCTTGCCAGAAGATGGCGTAACAGTGACCTTTGATCGTGACACAGCGTTATCACGCGATGATATTGCGCTGATCACCCAAGAGCATCCACTGGTGCAAACGGGGCTAGATCTGATCACAGGTTCTGAAACCGGCACCACCAGCGTTGCCATTCTGAAGAATAAAGCCCTGCCAGCTGGCACCTTATTCTTAGAACTCATCTACATGGCCGATGCTTCTGCCCCTAAGTCGAGCCAGTTGTACCGTTATTTACCACCCACACCCATTCGCGTGTTGCTGGATAAAAACGGGAACGATCTGTCGGCTAAAGTGGATTACGCCAGTTTCGATAAACAACTGAGCGCGGTGAATCGTCACATTGGCGGCAAGTTAGTCACCGCATCTCAGCCAATTCTGCATCCGTTATTTGCTAAGGGTGAGGAATATGCTCAAGTGGTTGTGGATGAAATGGTTGCCCAAGCCAGAGAGAAAATGACTCAACAACTGAGCGCAGAGCTTGATCGTTTAGAGTCACTTAAGGCGGTGAACCCCAATATCCGTGAGGAAGAATTGGAGTACCTGCGCAATCAGATGCAAGAGTTAAACACTTATCTGGATGCCAGCCAGTTACAACTCGATGCGATCCGCATGGTACTCGTCAGCCACGTATAGGCCCGAGCCGAACCACAGGTTTCCATCAATGTGCCCAGCTAAAGCGCTGGGCTTTTTTATGCCCTGTGGCTTTAGATTCCAAACGACTTTGATGCCAAGCGACGTCCTCAAAATTAACTTGGTTATATCAAATACTGAGGCGCCACTCTTTGGCGAGGAAAGTTCACTTTTTGGTAATTGTTCAGGTTATACTCAAGCACTGATGAATTTATGAGACTACACAGGTGGTTATCAATTCTATGGCACGCATTATTTCGCTTCTCTTTTGCCTTATGCTTGGTTTCACAGCCATCTCTACCCGCGCGGCAGACCCAGCAACAGCTGCGCCAACGCCAGCTGAAGTCAGTGCCAAAAAATTAAATAACCGCTATTTACCCGAGAATGAAGTCAAACAAATCACCATAGACAATCAGCCCTACGATTTGTTGGTGAGAGCATGGGAAGGTAAAAAGAAACTCGGTGCGGCGATCATTCTGCCCGCCACCAACGGCACGGCAGACGCGCCGGGGCTGATGGCGTTTGTGCGCCGTAATATTAATCCTGCCGGTTGGGCAAGTTTAAGTTTAACCCCGCCAACAGAGCTGCCTGCGGCCAATTTTGCCACCGCCGCCACTGAAGTCACCTCACCCGGCGCTGCGCAATTAAGCTCACCTTCCAACAAACCTAGCCCTAAAATCAAGCCCGAAGATAACAGCAAACATCTGCAAGAGCAGGAAGACTTTCTGGTCCAAAGCATGTCGCAGTTAGATGCGGTCGGCGCAGACTATGCGGGCAAACGCATTTTGATCACCGCCGACCAAAGCGCAGGATTATTGATTAGCCTATTAAGTCAGAAGAAAATTGCCGATCCCGATGTGCTAATCGTCATCAATCCCTATCGTGAGGACGAAAAGCTCAATCAAGCACTCGCGGAGCAACTGGCGAAACTTACCTTACCGATTTTAGATATCCAATCGCCAGACGGTCACCCTGCCTCATTAGAAACGGCCGCTAACCGTAAGGTTTTAGCCGTAACCTTAGAAAGCCCTAACTATCGCCAAACCCGCTTAGCGCTCAATTTAGACAACGAGAGCGCGTGGCAGAATTGCTTAAATGCGATTAAAGGCTTTGCCGCCCGCATGAGCGGCGCGCAGTAAACGCCACGATTCCAACTAATTCGAGCCAAATAGCACTACCAACCCGACTGGCGATCTTGATAGGGTTTCTGCGGATCTTTCAGCTGGCGCGTCGCCGCTATCTTGCAATTTTTGCCTAACAACAAGCGAATCTGACTAATCGACTCACGGCAAAGTAGACTCCGCACCGAAGCCGTCCAACTACGGTTAATACTGAGTTTGATGGCCGCAGCCGCATCCGGCGAGGTTTGCATCAGTTGCTGCGCCAATTGTTGAGCCGCTTCCATCGGCGTCTCGCTCACTTGTGTCACGAGTCCTAAGGCCAGCGCTTCATTGCTCTCAAGCACTTTTGCCGTCAGGCTCAGCAGCATGGCTTGATCCTTAGGCATGATTTGCCTTAACGCGACCAACCCCGCCATATCGGGCACGAGTCCCCATTTCGCTTCCATAATCGATAACTTACAGTCATGGCTAGCGATGCGCACATCTGCGCCCAAGGCGATTTGCATACCGCCGCCGTAGCAACAGCCCTCAAGCACGGCAATCACAGGTACAGGCAAGTTTTGCCAACCTAATGACACCCGCTGTGCCAAGTTAGCATTCCCAGGTAAGCCCTTAAACAGTAACTTAACTGCCTGCATGGGTGCCGACATCACGCTTTTGACATCGAGCCCTGAGCTAAAATTGCCCGCCGCACCTGAGAGGATCACGGCTCGTACCCCACGATTAGATTTGATCTTTTTAATCGCACGGTCGAGATCACTAAACATCAAATAGTTAATCGCATTCATTTTTTCAGGACGATTAAGCAACACATAGGCGATGCCATCATCGATTTTGACTTGTACACTTTGGCCACTCATGAAATATTCCGTTACTGGTCAGTCCAGAATAAATGTTAACACGTTTGGAATAATTCACTAAAAGATATAACATAAGCCTGTTTTTTGACTTGAGTCAAAATATTGCCAATTCAAACATGGACTGAAGGCAACTTATGTTAGGCTGTCGCCAATACGTGCGGTAATCCTAATGTATCTTTCGATGAGATAGACTTATCGAACTCGGCAATGAAGTTACCTCGCCGCCAACATCGACGCTTATATAGCACTGTACTTGCCGCTAAGGTTAACGCCGCAAACAGATGGACTCAGTCGTCCTTTTTATTCGTTACATCCTTGTTATTTGCTAAAAATTAGCCAGCTCGATTTAAAATTTTGCATCATGTGATTCAATAATGAGCCAAATTTTAATGTCAGCGAAAAAATAAATTAATCAATAATATCTATAAGTTACATCTAGAAGATATAAATCAGACTTGCCCGAAGAATGCAATTCGTCAGTCGGACCTGAAAAATAAGTGTTATCTTCAATTAATGGGCAAATAAGGATCACTAGTCAGCATGTCAATATCTGTACTCATCTGTGACGATTCCGCCATGGCACGTAAGCAAATGGCCCGCACGCTCCCAAAAGAGTGGGATGTGGAAATTACTTATGCGACCAATGGTGCCGAAGGCCTTGATGCTATCCGCGCAGGAAAAGGCGAAGTGGTGTTTCTCGATCTCAACATGCCAGTGATGGACGGTTATGAAGTACTGCAAACCGTGCAGCAGCAGGATCTCCCCGCGCTGATCATTGTGGTCTCTGGCGACATTCAAATCAAAGCTCACGAGCGAGTCAAAGCCTTAGGCGCATTAGATTTTATTCAAAAACCCGTCAGTGCCGATGCCATCAGCAACATTTTGCAAGATTACGGCATCTTAACCCTGACGCAGAAAGATATCGCCGACGAAGTCCCGATGATCAAAGTCGACATGCGTGACGCTTGCCAAGAAATTGCCAACGTCGCCATGGGCCGCGCCGCCGATCTGTTAGCTAAGTTACTCGATGTCTTCGTGTTACTGCCCATCCCCAACGTGAACGTGCTTGAGGTGAGTGAGTTAACCATGGCACTCAAAGCCACGGAAGAAAGCTCGACCGTATCGGCACTTTGCCAAGGTTTTATTGGGGCGGGAATTGCGGGTGAAGCTCTGCTCTTGTTCCATGACTCCAGCTTTAAGGACATGGCCAAGCTGATGGGATTAGCCAATCCTGAAGATAAAAATACTGAGATAGAAGTCCTGATCGATACCGGAAACGTGTTAATCGGCGCCTTCCTTAACGGCATTTCTGAACAGCTCGACATGAAATTTAGTCAGGCTCACCCTGTCGTGCTCGGACGGCACTGCACGGTTAACGATCTGATCCATGATAATTCAGAGAAATGGCAACGAACTTTGGCTATGGAGATCAACTATCGGATTGAAGATCATAATATTCAATGCGATTTGTTACTGCTCTTCACCGAGGATTCTATCCCTACGCTTAGTTTTAAACTCGGCTATTTACTCGATTAACCAGTTGGATTTTATCCTATGTCAAACGACCAAAGCGCAATGAACGAACTACACTGGCTCATCGATATGGTGCAAACCATAGAGGTGGGATTAGTGGTATTAGATCGCCATTACAATATCCAGCTGTGGAACGGTTTTATGGAGAATCACAGCGGTGTTTCCCCTAATTCGATCAAAGGTCAAAACCTGTTTACCCGCTTCCCCGATCTGCCCGCCACTTGGTTAAAGCAGAAAATGGAATCGGTTTTCATGCTTAAAAACCGTGCCTTTATCAGCTGGGAACAAAGGCCATACGTTTTCCAATTTAAAAACTACCGCCCGATCACAGGCCGTGCAGACTACATGTACCAAAACGTGACCTTGTTGCCACTGGCATCGCTTACAGGGCAAGTGACCCATATCAGCGTGATTATTTATGATGTGACTGATATTGCCATCAACAAGTTACAACTTAAAGCCGCGAACGAGCAACTCGAGCGCCTAAGCCAAACCGATGGTTTGACTCAGCTGCATAACCGTCGTCATTGGCAAGAATGTTTAGACCATGAGTACGACATGTATGCGCGCTACTCAGGTATGGCAAGTTTAGTGATGATAGATATCGATAACTTTAAACATATCAACGACAGCTATGGTCATCTGGCGGGTGATAAAGTGATCCAGCATATCGCCCACTTACTCAGCCAATCCCTGCGTGAGACCGATTGCGCCGGACGTTATGGCGGCGAAGAATTTGCGGTTGTATTGCCCAAAACCAGCGGCGCAGATGCGATGAACTTTACCGAGCGGCTCAGGGAAAAAATCGCCGCATCCGTCATAGTGTATGAAAGCTTGAAGATCTCTGTGACTGTGAGTTTAGGTGTATGCGAAATTGGTTCCCACATCACCAGCAGCTCAAGCTGGATTTCTTGCTCTGATAAAGCGCTGTACGAAGCCAAGCAAAAAGGCCGTAATTGCAGCGTTCTGCATACCAGTACAACTGCGAAAAAAATCAGCCAAACTTAAAATATCCACCTAATAAAAATGCCCATCATAGATGGGCATTTTTATTTAAAGCGGATATAGATTAGATATTCACGCGCGAATTAATGAGGGAAACCATCATCTTCTTCGTCGTCTTCATCTTCGTCATCCATTTCATCACCGACAAAATAGGTGCCCCAACCGTCATATTCCACTTTCTGTTTTACCGCTAATTGCAGCAGTTGTTCTGCGGCTTTATCCAGTAATTCAACATCTAGCTTGTGGTGCGCGACAGCATCGAAACAGAAAATAATTGAACCATCTTCCAGTTCCATTTCTTCAGCGTCGTTTACCTCAAAACCTAATTTAAAGGCATCTACTGCAGCTTTTTCGAGACGATCGAAATTGGTCGATGAAAAGTGATGCTCAATAACATATTCCGCATCAGGCTCTGAGCCATCGTCAAGCAGGGCTTGCACTATGTCACGATTCTCTGCAAGTTGGGCTTTTAACTGACTTTCAATAGACATGGATTTGTCTCCGTTAAGGTAAATCTGGCTCAAATTGGCATTATACGTCATCACTCGCGAGAGTTTTACCCATAAGTGCTGCCGCCTCTTGATTTATCTCAGCAAATCTCGCCGACATGCTGGCATGAATTTGCGCAGAGAAGTTTTTCACATCGGCTTTATCTAAACCTGCGGTCGGCACAGGTGCCATCATATCGATAATCACCACACCGTTATTCCAGCGATTGAGCTTAATATGGCTTTGGCACGAGGCCAATACCGGCACAACAGGCACTCCCGCCGCAATCGCCGTATGGAAAGCGCCCGCTTTAAAAGGTAACAAACCGCGCCCACGTGAACGTGTCCCTTCAGGGAAAATCCACACAGACAAATTCTTCTGTTTAATTTTTTCCACGGTTTTCGCCATAGTATCAAAAGCACTGTGACGGTTTTTGCGGTCGATCAGAATATTTCCTGACAACCAATAGATTTGACCGAATAATGGCATCCACGCCAAACTCTTTTTGCCCAAACTCACAGTCCCTTTAGGTACCGCAGTCGTGTGAGTGAAAAGATCGAAGTTATTCTGATGATTTGCGAGGAAAATATAGGGGCCATCCTGCACATCTTTATGTCGACGTACAATCACTTTGATCCCAAGGATCGGGGCGACCGATGAGAAGATCTTGGCGAACATATGTACATTGTCGCGGTGGCGAGGTCTTAATAAACACACTAAGCCACCAAAAATAAAGGCAAGCAACAATGACACCGCCAACAGCATTGATCTGACGATTAAAAGCACGATTTACTCCGACTGTAAAAGTGGCGTCAGTATAGCTACCATGGCTTTGGGACTCAATATATTGTTTACATCTGTAAGCTGACTTGCTAACAAGCAAGCAAAAAAGCCCATCGATATACTGAAAATCCAGTGTATCTATGGGCTTTTATATCAATATTTATCTAAGCGTGGTGCTTTGGCAGGATTTCAGATCCCGTTGTCTGAGGCGCAACTTTAGCTAACACTAAACGGATCACTAAGGCGCTCACGGCCAAAGTCGCGACAATCGCCGCACCGCTGGGCAGATCTAAGGTTGCCGACAGGACTAATCCTAGAACATAACCCAACAAACCGACGAGGTAAGCGTAAAACAACCGACCTTTGCCGCAATACTTGTTCAGCGCGAGAGCGGGCAATATCAAGGTACTGAATACCAGATAAACACCTACTAATTCCACCGACAAGGTAATGACCAGCGCAAATAGCAGATAAAACCCTGCACCATCCAATATCTGGGGACGCAGGAATATCGCCAATAACACCAGCGAATATACTACTGCCGGCAAAATCAGTTGTGACCAACTCACCCACAGGATCTGACCTGACATCAATTGCTTTAACAGCTCGGCGCCGTGTGGGTCGTTCGCCAGCAGCAACATAGCCGCTACCGCAGACAACACATAAAAGCAGCCGATCATTGCCTCCAACTCACCCGCCATCCGCTTAGATAACCAAGCGATAAACCCTGCGCCCGCGAGGGCAAACAGCGCTGGCATCCACACATTAGCAAACGGCATGTCTTCTAATCTGTGGTCCATGTGAGCGACAATCGCGCCTAAGGCGGCAACTTGCGCTATCGCTAAATCGATAAAGATAATGCCACGCTTAAGTACTTGTCTTCCAAGTACAATATGCGTCGACAACACTAAGATCCCCGCCGCCAATGCAGGCAACAGAATCGACATCAGTTCAAGATCAAACATAGGTTTATTTCACTCCATTTAAGAGGGAAATCACGCTGTCATAAAGGCTAAATAAATCTTGGCTCTTATCGTTACCACCCACAGACATAGGCAGCATTACCACGGGCAAGTTCGCTTTCTCACCCAGCCATTTTGCACCGCGCTCGTCCTGATAAGAGGCCACGACCACCGCCAGAATATCCCCTTGCTCGGCGCGCGTCAGCAGGCTCGCTAAGTGGCCGCTCGTTGGAGCTAAACCCGGTTTAGGCTCTAAATCCGCCACTTGCTCGATACCAATCCAATTGAATAAGTATCTGAAGCTTGAGTGGTAAGCAATCACTTTTTTACCTTGTAATCCCTTAGCTTGCGCTTCCCAACGCGGGACAGCAGCTTGCCAGCGAGTGGTAAAATCTGCCAGTGATTTTTGATAGTCAGCCGCACCAGCAGGATCTAACTGAGTCAGCTTCGCACTCAATGCCGTGGCGACTTTTAACAGTCGCGTCGGGTCAAAATGAATATGTGGATTGCCTTGAACATGCACATCACCCATGCTGCGATCGACACTGGCCAGCTTATCTAAGGTCTCGATTTGATCGGCGGCGAAAAATAAGCCGTGATCGGTCGAGCGCACTTTTGCGTTTGCCGACTTCATCTGCAGCATAGGCAACCAACCCACCTCAAGATCGGCACCGGCGCAGACCACAAGATCCGCCTGACGCATTTTGGCGATCAAACTCGGACGTGCCTGCACTTGATGCGGGTCCTGTAATGCCGTTGTTGCCGAATAGATGCTCGCCGTTGGAGCAAGCTCCTTGGTCAATGCCGCGTATTCAGGTTCACAGGCAAACACGTTTAATTCGGCGTGGGCCAAACCGGTATAAGTGACAGATAAGGCCACTGCGGCCAATTTAGCTAAATTAGAATTGATGCGCACCGTGAGCCCCCAGAGACATAATGTATTGAATAGTGAAGATGTTGTCGTCTTCAATTCCGTCAAAGTTAGTACCCTTTTGATTGGTATACTGGAAACGAACCGTCGAGAAATGGCTAGAATGCCAAGCCAAACTCACCTCAGATTCTTTCAACTTCTGCCCATGGAAATGATCGCCATGGAGCTCTTGCGTATCAGCTTCACCGTAACGCACACCCGCTGACCAGCTCGGCGTGAATTGGTACACACTGCTCAAATACCAACCTTGGTGGTAATCTTGGCTCGGTGCATCCTCAGGATGTAAATCGATAGGAGTAAAATCGCTCACGCGATAGTACTCACCGCTCACAGTGAGATTTTGATATTTGTAGTTACCGTTAGGTGCCCACTTATAAACAAAATCAGCACCATAGGTATTTTTACCTGTGTAAGATGCGGCATGGCTATGACCTTCGTGCTCATCACCATGGGCATGCTCATCACCATGGGCATGCTCATCACCATGGGCATGCTCATCTTCATGCTCCCCTTCTTCATGGGCAGTCACTTGGCCATTTTCGTTGCGCAAGTAACTCAACCCCGCTTGCCATGAGCTGTTATCGCCTATGTCGCCACCGATTTTTGAGTACAAGGTATAAACGCCGACCTTCTTAAACTCACGTTCACCATGCTCATCGGCAGCACGTAAACTGTCACCCTTAAAGGCCTCAACGCCCATAGTCCAATACAAGTCGGTTGGCGCTACGTAGTTGAAACGTATACCGTCATCGAAGTAATGGCCGCCTAAAAATGCGCGGTAAACTACTGGACGGTCGGTGAAAGAATCTGTGTGTAAATGTTGGTTATTGAGGTAACCAATGTCCGATAGGAAACGGCCACCACGGATAGATAATCCCGCTGGCATCGCCATGGTTTGAATGAAGGCTTCTTCAAGATTCAGCTCAGTGTCACCGTCATGCATTTCAACTACTGCGGTGATTTTACCGTAAAACATATCATCGATATTGGCACTCATCGCCAGTTCAGTCTCGCCTAAACCAAAGCCATCTGGACTCTCGGCTAATGGGCGCTCACCCGTTTGATAGTAACCATTTAATACGGCGCTGATCGCTGGGTTCGTGAGGCTCGAATCTTCAGCCAATAAGCTAGGCGATACAAACGCACACGCCAAAGCCACCAAAGAAATTCGGGTATTTAAAACAGTCATGATATCTCCAAAATACAACTAGCACTCGACGACTGATATAAAGTCATCAAGAAATACAATAAGTTAAAATGTTTGAGTTGATTTAGAGCGTGACAGGAGGCGCACGACTGCGATAAACACTGACGTGTTCAGAAATGGAGGGGGGTAAAACAAATTCGACCACATCGAAATGCTGTACGCCTAAATTAAGCGTCAGCGGTTGGGTCAATAGAATCTTGTTGAGCTGGTGCTGATGGAAGCACAGGGTACAGTGGGTCTTAGCCCCATCGTCAAGATGGGTCACACTATGGGCTGAGGCGGCAAAAGACAGCAATATCAAGATGGCCGAAAGCCATATCGAAATCGTGCGTCTAATGTGACGTTTAAGTCTCACTCAGTCGTCCCCATAGTTAAAAAGTTGCATAAGTCTATGTCAGGGCCATAGCAAGTTGCAATAAGGTAATCACTTTGCAAAAGGTTACAAGATATTTGAGGTGGGTAATCTTAGCGACAACTGGCCTCGCCCATTACGGCGAATCCTTGCGGGAATGCTGCTAAAAGAGTGCATTTAAGATTAGCTTAAGTGAGTGTAACTATAGTGTATTTAGTTTTTATGTCAGCGAGCACAGCGGCAAAATTGAGCTCGATATGGCGTCCATTTTCAACCACCAAAAGGCAACTCACATGCTAGCATTTTTTCGTGAAAACTTAGGGATTATCTTAGGGATAGTGATTTTCAGCGTGGTGATATTTGGTGGAATTTACTACGTTGAGCACTCATTAGCGGCCCAAGAACAAGTCGTTCAGTAAGCAAAGGCCCACTCGCGACGGCGATAATTCGCCACAATAAACACCTGCTTCGCTATACCTTGAGCGCCCGCTAAAGGCACTCGACTCATTTGCGCATCAACAAATTGTCTTCTTGTTATCGGTACTTCTGTCTTTGGTCACTATCATCGACGGGTTCCGGCGCTTCAATGGTGATCACTTGGTCCATAAAGTGACTCACAAACAACAACATCAGCGAAAAAATCATCACTGGGATCGCAAAGTGCCGCACTGAGGCATCAAAATAACTGTATCCCGCCGTAAACACACTCAAATAAAAGCCCAATAACTTAAGCTTAGCCAATGTTGGGCTACGGCCTAACCAAGCGGTGCAGTGGGGACAACGCACTTGAGCATCAAAACCTTTGCCTCTTTGCTGGGTGATATCACTGACCTTGATGTACTGATTACAATGGGAACACAACATGAAAACACGATTCCTAAATAGCGATGCGCAAGTTTACCAGATCCCAGCCAGACTACGGCCAGCAAATGCTGATAAAAGGCTAATATTGTCGAAGATACGGGTACCAGCAATAAGCCTAATACACCCCTACTACAAAAAACCTTAGCTCCGAGGCCAATTTCACGCGACGGCGTTTTACAGTCAATCCGGCAGCCACTATCATAGCCAAACATATTTCAACTTAAGACCATTCCTATGCATCGCTACCTCGCTCTAGTGTTTGCCCTATTTATTCCATTGTTAAGCCTTTCATCTCCAACGCAAGCCGAACCTGTCGCGGTAACCGATAACACATCAACCACACCTGTGGCGGTCAAAGCTGAACTGGCTATGTTGCAACAGGCTATCGATACCGATATCCATAAACTAAAACATGCAAAAGGTGAGTTGAAGACGATTGTCGAATATCGCATTCAAAACAAAACCTTACAGTTACGTAATAAGATTAAAGATCTGCTCGAAGCAACACCGATCGACAGTGCTTTTCTGCAGCCATTGATCCAAGGGCAATTGAACTACATCCAACAGATTGATAGCTATATCGATGACAACATTGATAAATTAGAGCAGCAATTAGGCTCAGGTAAAGATGATGCGATTCTGCTCGATATCGCTAAGCGCGAATTAGACAAAGACACCTATTACAAACAACAACTCGAGACACTCAATTGGCTCGAACAAGTTGGCCAAGATATTAGTGAAGCGCAAAAGTCACTGCTGCAAATTTTAATTGCGCGTGCAGATATGCTCGAAAGTTTAGTGACTTACACTCAGCAGCAACTGCAAGCCGCAGTCGATACCGCAACCAGTGCAGGTAAAGACGTTACGTCGGCGCAAACCAGCCACGTGATGATGCTAAAGGAACGCTTAGCCCAAAATAGCCAAAGCTTAAATATCGACATCAACTTACTCGATGCTTTAGGCCAAGATACTGCCGCGCTGAAAAAGACCTTGTTCAGTGTGTCAGGCGATATTACTCAGGATGTGTTGAGCTTTGATGTGGCCTCAAGCTTAATCGAGCAATGGCTGAACACGGCGCAGGAACAAGCGATAAATCATGGCCCTACGGTCGTGTTTAAGTTATTTGTATTCTGCTTGATCTTATTTATCGCGGGTCTCGCGGGTAAGTTAGCCAAACAGATAGTGAAGAATACTGTTAGCAATTCTAAATTGAATTTGAGCAAGTTATTACAAGACTTCTTTACTTCGCTATCAGGCAAAGCCGTCTTTACTATCGGACTCTTGATCGCCCTGTCTCAACTTGGGATCGAACTTGGGCCGCTGCTCGCAGGCTTTGGTATCGCGGGTGTGATTATTGGTTTTGCCTTGCAAGATACTCTGTCGAACTTTGCCTCTGGGATGATGATCTTAATTTATCGTCCCTACGATGTGGGAGACTTGATCAACGCCGCTGGCGTCACAGGTCGAGTGAGCCACATGAGTTTGGTCTCGACCACGATAAAAACCATGGATAACCAACGTCTTATTATTCCTAATAATAAGATTTGGGGCGACACTATTAACAACATCACGGTCGAGCACCAACGCCGGGTGGATATGACATTTGGTATTGGTTACAGCGACAACATAGAACATGCTGAAGCGATTCTCAAATCCATCGTCGAGGCCCATCCTAAAGTACAGCCATTGCCAGAGCCGACGATTAAACTGCATCTGCTAGGAGAATCTTCGGTGGACTTTATCGTGCGCCCATGGGCAAAACCGGAAGATTACTGGGAAGTGTATTGGGACATTACCCGCGAAGTGAAAATGCGCTTTGACGCCGAAGGGATCAGCATTCCGTTCCCGCAGCGCGATGTGCATATCTATCAAACCACGAAATAACCGTTTTAAAACAGCGCTAAAGCGTTAGCACTAAAACAGTATTAGCACATTAACTGAGTCAAAGGGCGTAGCTGTCAGCTCGCCCTTTTCTATCTCAGCACAGTTAGTTTTGTATCTAAGCGTTTGTATTGAATCTAAACGTTTGTATTGAATCTAAACGTTAGCCCAAACCGACTATCTCGCCTTTGGCATCAATATCGATTTTCAAGTATCCCGGTTTCAGCCCAAGTCCTGGCATAGTCATCACATTACCCACTAAGGCGGTAATGAATCCCGCCCCCGCATGTAACACTAACTCTCGCACTGGCACCACAAAATCCTTAGGAACACCCTTTAAGCTAGGATCGTGGCTAATGGATAACGGCGTTTTAGCCATACACAAAGGCAAATGTCCATAGCCAAGCGCGGTCAGTTGCTGCGCCTGTTGTTTCGCCTCGATAGACAGACTCACGCCTTTAGCGCCATAGCCTACTTCGGCTAAGGTGGATAACTTAGCCTCCAATGAGGCTTCATCTGGATATAACAGCTTGAACTGACTTTTAGTTTCAGCGGCGCGAACCACAGTTTGCGCTAAGGCGATAGCGCCCGCTTCCCCTTGGCTGAAGGCATCGCTAATTTCACAGCCAAAGGCAGCGCTCGCATTGACGGCTTCCGTTAGCCATTGCAACTCAGCATCAGAATCAGTGGCGAAACGATTAATAGCCACCACCACAGGAACGCCATAACGCGCCACATTGTTGATATGCCAGTTTAAATTTGCAAAGCCCGCTTCGAGTCGAGCCTTATCAAGGGCATTGCTGTTTGTCGCGCTTATGTTTGGCACATGGATATTTGATACATTGCTATCCGCCTCAGATACCAAGCCACTATTGGCCTTCAGCGCTTTTAAAGTCGTCACCAACACAGCGGCGGCTGGCGCCTGCCCCGATTGACGTACTTTGATATTACAGAACTTTTCAAAGCCCATATCCGAGCCGAAACCGCCTTCAGTCACCACAAAGTCCGCCAACCTGAGGGCAATATCATCGGCAATGATCGAAGAGTTACCGTGGGCAATATTGGCAAAGGGCCCTGAATGAATAAGGCAAGGCGAGCCATTTAAGGTCTGCATTAACGTCGGTTTTATTGCATCGGCCATGATGGCCGTCATCGCGCCAGCCACACCTAAATCGTCGGCGGTAATCACTTGCCCTTGGGTATTTAAGGCCAGCACTAAACGACCGATCCGCGCCCGCAGATCCGCCAAATCATGACTTAAGGCTAAAATCGCCATCAACTCAGAGGCGGCGGTAATATCAAAGCTAGATCCGTACTCTGGGCCGTTATTGTCGCCTAAGCCCACCTGGATTTGCCTAAGGCTGCGATCATTATGATCGACTACTCGATGCCAGCGGATCTCCTTGGGATCGATAGCCAAAAATGCTTGTCCGGATTGCGCTTCAAATTCTGCTTTACCTAAGCGCGCCTCGTGAAATAGCCGCGCCGCAATCGCCGCCGCCCCTAAATTGTGGGCACTGCTGACGGCGTGAATATCGCCCGTGAGATGTAAGTTCATCTCTTGCATGGGCACCACTTGCGCATAACCGCCACCCGCAGCACCGCCTTTCACCCCAAACACAGGTCCCATGCTGGGCTGGCGAATACAAGCACAGGCCTTTTGGCCTATGGCATTTAACGATTGTGTTAAGCCAATGCTCGTCACCGTTTTACCTTCGCCGTGGGGTGTAGGCGTAACTGCGGTGACGATAATCAATTTACCTTTGCGTTGCCCCGCTAAACGCTGCAACACACTAAGCTCCACCTTGGCTTTAGTGTGACCAAATAGCATCATCTCTTCGGGTAACAGGCCTAAGTCGGTGCCCAGTTCGGTGATGTTTTTAAGGCTTGCGCGACTCGAAATATCCATATCTGTCAGCATGCGTCGATTTCTCCCTTTCAGATACGCTTTGGTTTAGTATGAGGGGTTGCTAAGCACAACACTCATTGAATAGGGCGGATATTAGGTGATTGGCTTTAAGATATATAGCCATCGAAAGGGTTAATGAGCGATTCCTTAATCTGCATCAAATATTTTGCCCTGCGCCCTATAAATCAAAAGCACACAGTCCCCAAGAGGAACAGCATGAGCGAGTCCCATTTCACTTTTTCTGAATTTGTTGCTGGTTTCTGGCGAATGGAAAGCTGGGACATGACGCCCATGCAGCGCCTTAGCCTGATTGAGCAATACCTAGAATTAGGCGTGACCACTATGGATCACGCTGATATTTATGGCGAATATCAATGCGAAACCTTGTTTGGCGAGGCATTAGCCTTAAAGCCAGCACTGCGCCAACAGATGCAAATTGTCAGTAAATGCGGTATTAAACCCGCGTTTGCGTGCCGCCCTGAGCGCTACGTCAATCACTACGACACTTCCTGTGAGCATATTATTGCCAGTGTCGAGCATTCCCTTAAACAGCTTAATACCGATTATTTAGATCTGCTGCTGATCCACAGGCCCGATCCCCTAATGGACGCTGATGCGGTCGCCGAGGCATTTAAGAGCCTCAAGCAAGCAGGCAAAGTACAACATTTTGGCGTATCGAACTTCACTAATGCACAGTTTTCCTTGTTGCAATCGCGCTTAGATGCCCCTTTAGTCACCAATCAAGTGGAACTCTCGCCACTGGCGATGAGCACCTTACACGACGGTACGCTCGATCTGTGCCAGCAACGTCGTATTCGGCCTATGGCTTGGTCGTGCTTAGCAGGCGGAAAGATTTTTGAAACCACGAACCCACAGGCGGTTCGCTTGCATCAAACCCTCAAGCTCATCGCCGAGCAAGTGGGAGCCCAAGATATCAGCCAAGTGATTTATGCCTGGGTTCGTATGCTACCAAGCCGACCCGTGCCGCTTATCGGCAGTGGCAATATCGAGCGGATAAAGCGCGCCGTTGCCTCCAATGAGATCCAGCTCGATCGCCAGCAATGGTTCAGTATTTGGCAGGCATCTATGGGTCACAGCGTACCTTAATTTTTACCTCCCAAACGCAACAACCATAAACAACAACGGCGCCAGAAGGCGCCGTTGTTATATGTATTATTGAATGCGACTTAAAACTGCACATCGCCACTTAAATGAGGGCGACGACCTTTGCTGTCACGTAACTCAAATACCATATTATTAGCATTCTGCTCATAGCCAAATCCAACATCGGCAGGCATCAAGAGTGGCAGTTTAAAGGTCACATCCACAGTAAATGGACGATCGCCAATACTTGGCATCAACTCCGCCAAACAACGGGCCTTAGACCACATACCATGGGCGAGCACGCGATCAAAACCAAAACGCTTTGAGAGCACAGGATGCAAGTGGATCAAGTTATAGTCACCAGATGCCTTAGCATAACGACGACCTAAATCTTCACTCAAACTCCAGCTTTGTGGCGTTTCCCACGCCATATCAATGGCTTTAGGTGGACGAACCCGACGTCCAGCGACATCGATACGATATAAATAGGTGGAAAGCGATTCCCAAACGAGTTCTTCACCCACAAACGCCTTAGACACAAATTCAAATTCTAAGCCAGAATCCGTCTCACGGCTCGTCGTCAAGGCGCACTCGAGGGAGAAAGTCTCGTCAACCGTTACAGGGCGATACACTTGAATGCGGTTCTTTAGGTGGATCATCCCAAGCAGCGGGAAAGTGATGCCATCGTGGGTAAAAATCACCGCATGCAGGCGAAATGCCATCACATACAAATAGGTTGGCGGCAGCACTTTACCGTCAAATTGAAAACCACACACCTGCGCATATTGGCTTACTTTAGTTTCAGACACAGTCACATGCGGCGCAGTCACCTTTATATAGGGCAGCGGTTGCTGATCCCAACCCGGCTTACGGCCAAAGAAGATCTTGCGATAAAGAGAAAACAGCGACGGCATCGCGTTCAATTCAACACAATATGCATTATTCAAGTCTGAG
The DNA here is from genome assembly GCF_019655335.1 of Shewanella hafniensis. GTDB lineage: Bacteria > Pseudomonadota > Gammaproteobacteria > Enterobacterales > Shewanellaceae > Shewanella > Shewanella hafniensis. Next base: position 55,049 of record NZ_BPFD01000006.1, on the reverse strand, counting down.
TACCTTTTAATTAACTATCCCTTGGCACATAAATGCATTGCCATAAATTACCCCGCACAGACGAGTAACGTCTGCTCAATCAAGTTGATAACGAGTGTAAAACAGGCAGCGCTGCGTCTTAATAAGGGCTGATGCTGACTCACCGAATGGACAACTATACCCAAACAACCTGAAAATGCAGGATTCAGCGGGAATTTAACGCACTTTAGGCAAGGCCCTTTATTGCTCCTGCATAAATGGCATTCACGCCATCCATGGCGATTGCGGTTATTTGCGGACCTAGTGGACTAAGTTCAAAATAACCAACACAGCATAAAGTGCGTTAAAACCCGCCGGGACGGAGCGTCTAGGGCACTTCACTTCCGTGTTGCATCAATTCAAAAGGTGGCCGACATTCTGTCATTGATGCGCCTTGAATTGAAGCACCCTAGGCGCTCTGAAACTCGTATTTTCAGGTCGCTTGGGTATATAGAGTCAGGTTTGTCGAAAACGGCGTGATTATAACCCAGAGGACAGAGTTCTGTGTATCCCTAAGTTTAGTAGGAATAATTACTACAAATAAAATCAATGAATTAAAATATTATGATACAAATTTACCCATCTCGACTCGGCGATAACATCTCCTGAGTGCGAAAAATTTACGTCTGTGCCACACTATCGTTCCACTCTCTTTAACCTAGTTATCACGTGCAAGATAAGAATTTTGATAAGCTCGCGCAAAAATTTGCGAAAAATATTTATGGTACGCCTAAAGGCGACATTCGTGCCGCTGTACTGTGGCGCGACCTCGCACCTGCGCTAGTAAAACTGGGAGATAGAAAACTCAGGGTATTAGATGCGGGCGGTGGTTTTGGTTACTTTAGCCAGAAATTAGCCCGCCTCGGCCACGAAGTGGTGCTGTGCGATATCTCGGCGGAGATGTTGGCGCAAGCGCAAGAGCAGATAGATGCATCGCCTGAACCATTAGCTATCCAGCTAATCCATGCGCCTATTCAAGCTCTGTCGGTCGAGCAACATGGCTATTTCGATATCATATTGTGCCATGCAGTCGTCGAATGGTTAACGGATGCTAAGCCCACGATGGCGGGCCTACTCACTATGCTTAAACCCGCGGGATTATTCTCTTTGATGTTTTACAACAAAGAAGCCATGCGCTTTCATGCCTTAGTGTCGGGCAATTTCGATTACGTCGCCGCAGATTTAAAAGTAAAGAAGAAAGTACGGCTAACGCCCACACACCCACTTTATATTCAAGAGGTTAAAGATTGGTTTAGCGAGTGGCAGATGTCACTCATCTGTCAGTCTGGCGTGCGGGTGATCCACGACTATTTGAAAAAAAGTCAGCCAGTGGACTTCGATTATCAAAAACTGCTGCAAATGGAGCTCGAGTATTCACAACGCGAGCCCTATATTTCGCTGGGTCGATATGTACACTTTTTAGGGCAGAGTCCTACAGGTTAAATGCGCGTCGCTCTAAGCGCAGCGACCTAAACAATTACTGGCAAGTCTGTTTCCAGCAGGCGCTCACTTTGGCGCCTGCTCGTTCTAGCAATTGCACCACACTCTTATCGCCCACCACATGACCCGCACCAACCACCACAAATAATGGTGAAGCCACGTCAGTCGAGCCCATTAATTTTATAATGCCGTCGGCCATCACATGGTTTCGCCGCCAGAGAATTTTCTCTAGCATTTCAGTGTCGTCCTCGCCGCCCATTTGCTCCTGCATTATGTTATCAAGCTCAGTTTCATTACCCGACCGCCAAGCCGTAATTAACGATAAAAGATCGGCATCCGACGTACTAATGGCCTCACGCACCATAGTCCACTGTGCTTGGCTATCAAAGGACGCTAATAACTGAAATTGCGACTCGGCGGTTTCTAATTGATACACAGGTAAAGCCGCATGGCGGGCCATTAGCTGCATATCAACACCATAATCCGTGCTGTAACCTAAGTTGTTATAACGCATTAAGTTAAGTTGCGTGGCTTGCAGCCAAGGCGCGAAGGATTGAATCGACTGACAAACATTGGCCGTGGCAGCGCAATAGGGCGTCATGCTCTCAACCGTTTGTTTATCTCGGCTCTGCCAATCTAAACCTTTGGTTTTATCGGCGCGGCCGTATTGTTGCAGCAAGGCATTGCTATCGGCTTTATTCATATCGACTTCCACGACTAGGCCCTGCGCTTTACTAAGCGCGGTTTCAATTTGAGTGGGTAAAGGATAAAAATCGGCACGTCCAATATGAATCGAGCCCAGCAGATACGCGCTCTTTCCTTGCCATTGCACTTGATAAAATGGCGGCTTATCGGTTTCGGCACTCACCGCTTTGGTGCTCCAACCCGTCAACGCCAGAAAACAGATTGCTGCAATTAATCGCCATTGGCTTGTTGCCATATCCTTTGCCCCTTATAATTCCTGCAAATTTTGCAATGAGACGCTGTTATGCCACATACCAAGGTTATAGAGCAACTGAAAGAGAATCTTCAAATCGCCTATCGCCAAGCCATAGACGCCGACGCTAAGTTAGATGAGCTAAAGAAAGCTGGCCATGGAAACTTCACCAGCATATTTACGGCAGAACAAGGTTTTATCGCTTCGAGTAATCGTTTTCTGCCCTATGTACAAGAGTTGGTCGATGACTTAACTCGTATGGAAGAATATGAGGCGCTCGATGCTAAAGAACTCGAAACCTATGTGCGCCAGCTCGGTGCGTTACTGCAAACATTGCAGGCCTTTAAGACGCAAAGCTAAGCTTGATTAAGAGCTGAAACTCGCCAGTAGTCTTCAGCTCTTTTCATCTGCTATCCATTCAAACCCCAGCATAGCTAACGCTAAGCGCCCTCAAAATTGTCATCATTTTGTCATTTCTAAGTCATAGACTCCGCTCACATAGACGAAAGGGCTGACGTAATGACAAGTTTAGATCTGGCTAAAGAGCTCGATAAAATAATTTCTAAAGCGGCAATCAGTCCCTTATTTCAGCCAATTTTCAATATATTAGAACATAAAATCCACGGTTTTGAAGCCTTGAGCCGCGGCCCTGAACACAGCCCGTTATACTCTCCAGTGCCGCTATTTCAGACCGCCGAGCATGAAGGCAAGTTAAGCGAGTTAGAAACCCTTTGTCGGCGCATTTCACTCGAACAATTTAAGCTGCGTCAGTTCCAAGGCAAGCTGTTTATCAATATCTCGCCCAAGGCGTTGTTAGACCCTGCGCACCCCAAGGGCATGACCTTACAGCTGTTGCAACAACTCGGCATAGCGCCATCGCAGGTGGTGATTGAGCTGTCAGAGCAATATCCCGCCGATGATATCGACTTACTTAAATCTTGCTTGAATCATTATCGCAGCCAAGGTTTTTTAACGGCCATCGATGACTTAGGCGCAGGTTATTCCGGTTTAAGGCTCTGGTCAGAATTGTCGCCCGACTATGTCAAAATTGACCGCCACTTTATCCATGAAATTGATTCGACCCCTGTCAAACAGGAGTTTGTCCGCTCGATTGTGGAGTTATGCCAAAGCTTAACCTGCAAAGTGATAGCAGAAGGGATTGAAACGCAAGAGGAATTAGCCGTACTCAAACAACTGGGTATCGTCTATTGCCAAGGCTATTTGCTAGGGCGTCCAGAAGTGCTCCCCTGCCGCGCGATGAAAGCGACCTTAGTGCCAAACAATACCCAAATTCAACCTAGATACAGCGAATCCGCCGAAAGCCTGTGCACAAATGCCATCACAGTTGCGCCCACACTCAAACTCAAATTTTTAAGTGACACCTTTAGCTCGCAACCCGCACTGCAGGCGGTGGTTGTGGTCGATAATCAGTTACCGCTGGGGATTATCAGCCGCGCAACCTTACTCGAGCTTTTCAGTACGCCCTATGGTCGTGCCTTGCATGAAAATCATGCCGTAAGTGAAGTGATGGACCCGCAGGTTATCCAAATTGAAGCCAACGAACCCTTATCTACAGTGAGCCAATTGCTGACCTCAGAGACGGCCAATACAGTTGCTCAGCAGTTCATTATCCTTCGCCGTGGCAAACTTCTCGGCATAGGCCACACTAAGGATTTACTGCAAAGGATCACAGAGCACAGAATTAAGATGGCCCGCCACGCGAACCCTCTGACAGACTTGCCGGGCAATGTGCCCATTCAAGAGGAATTAAAACGCCTTAAGATCCAAAAGAAACACTTTTATCTGGCCTATTTTGATTTGTGTAACTTTAAGCCCTATAACGATATTTATGGCTTTTGTCGCGGCGATGAAGTGATTTGTGAAGTGGCGAATCTGTTACTGAAGTATAAAAGCGACAATTGTTTTGTCGGCCATGTCGGCGGCGATGACTTTGTGATTATCAGCACCTGTGAACATATGATCAGCCGTTGCCAACGAATCCTTGCGGACTTTGAAACCCATAAGCATTTGTTTTACAGCGCCGAGCATTGGCAAGCCCAAGAGATGCTCGCCGACGATAGACAAGGTGAAGCCTGTTACCATCAGTTGATCAGTCTGTGTGTGGGCATTTTGCCACCAGCACTGACTTTTAATGCCAATGAACACAGCCTGTCGACCTTAAGTGCTAAGGCAAAAAAACAGGCAAAATCCGCGAATAACGGATTTTACCTGTTAGAAAATCACCTTGCTATCGAAACCCAAGCGCTCAGTGCTTGAGTCTTAAGTGACCAATTTAACGATTGAAGGATTAAAGTTGTGGGGCAATCGTCTTCTTTAACCAATCAGTCAACATTTTGGTTTCGTAGATAAAAGGTTTATCGGTTAAAGATTTAATTCCATCCATAAAGCCCATATCCGACAGTTTTTCATCACCCGCAATAATCACTTTGTCGTTTTCTAACACTTGATAGGAAAAAGTTATACGCGGTGGATAAATGTCTTTAATAATCCGCAAATCATTAGCGGTCGCACCAAAGGTTGGGCGCATATCACCCGCCAGATCAACATCGGTAATGGTCATTTCAAGCTTTTGATTTGGTTTTAAAATCTTCGCGGCTTCTTTGTTAATATTTTCTGTTAACGTCTCAAATAAGCGCTTCTCATAGCGGGATTGGATTTCCCCGGATGATTTAATATCGCGAAAATCCTTAGGACTTTGCCAAACAATTTTAACCACGCCATCTTCGGTGACGGGATTCACAGGCGCTTCGTCGGCTGCCCAAGCCGCACTGCAACTTAATACACCTGCGAGTAAAAGGGACTTAATTTTCATATTTGCCTCCAAGGCCTAGATAACTTTCTGGAAACCACAGTACAAAATCTAACCTGAACTAGAGCTTAACGCAAAACTGATATAAGTACAGCTAACGCAGTGTAAGCTTTTGTATAAATGAGTAAATTTTATAGTTCAACCACAATTGACACGTATCTTTTTGTATCGAGACTGCACTAAGTAAGTGCATAGTTATCAATTTGTGAACATTTTACGCGCATAACCACAAAAAAAACGTTATCCTTCCGCTATTGTTTACATGGCTCACTTAATAAAAATGAAATTCCCCGTTGTACCTGTGTTCATTCTTATCCTGTTTACCTGCGTAGTTAGTGCGATTTGGTTTATCTCCCCGAGTGATAAAAATACCGGCCCTAAAACATGGTCAGCCTTTATCTATAACCATGGCTATGACTCGGGGAAGTATAAAAAAACCGATAACTTTGACAGCTATGAGACCTGCCGCGATTTTGCACGCGAACAATCAGCCTTCTACGACGATGTACCTTGGGAATGTGGTTCTATGTGCCAGTTCGATACTCGCAAGCAAGGGTTTCAATGCAAAGAAATGAAAAATGAGCGCTAACTAACCGTTCAGCATAGGTTCAATATTTATACAATAAGCTAAGCCCCTCAAAGCACAACTCGTTTTCTTTACCGTCTAAGGATGCACGATTTAGAACTGACGTGTTAAACGTAATTTTTAATTTGGAGCTTACCTATGAACCTAAAAACAGTTAACTTATCAAAATCTTACTCACATAAAATCGCTTTATTGGCCCTACTAACATTCGGAACTAGCATTAGTCTTTCAAGCCATGCGGCGCCATTGACCGTGAGTCAACAACAGGCGGTTAACGCTCATTTTAGCAAATTGGCTCAGGCGCAATATGCGGCTGAAACCCAAATGACTGAGCAGCTTAAGCAAGATTTTTCTCAGCAATTAACCGCACAGGAACATGAGTTTATGAATGATATCTGCCCTAAATACGGCATGACATTCGATGTGACAACCAATGCCTGTTTACGCTCATAAGCGATTGCAAGATTAAAATGGAAAACGGGCGCTGAGCTCAGGGTATTGCAGCTTTAAATCCTTGGGCTTAGTACTAAATTTTTTCCCCGCGGGCGTCGCCTTGCCCGATGGCATAAAGGGCAGTTCCTCACCGGTTCTATCTTCGTATAATTGCCCTGCAATAAGATCGTATTCATCCACAAAGGGATAAGCATAGGCATCTCGCTCTGGCCAAGCGACTAAACGCGCTAAAGTGTCAGGCTGATTAACCACACCATCGTAGATTTCTTTGCCGAGTGAAATCAAAAAACACCTGAATTCGGCAAAGGCATATTCAGAATCACAGCCCGTAATAATGTAAGCCGCGCCCCAAACCGACCACAAATAGCTCCGGCGCATCTGCTGACCAAAGATTTTATCGAAGGCTTTTAACTCTTCATGACTCAGTTCGGCGAGTTTCTGCTTCAGTGCTTGAGCCAAAGACTCCTGTGATTGCGCCGCTTCCGTACGCGTGACTAAACTCCAAAACTCAACTTCTGTCATAAACTTCACCTAATAGAATAAGCCTTTCGCAAAAGGCTTATTCTACACGATATTAAGGTTATGCTGGACTCGGATTAGGGCATTTCCTACACTTGCTCATCTTCTTCGCTACCTGTCTACATATCCATCTATGCCTAAACGTCTTATGCTACTGATCTCTTTATATTGCCTCTTCAGCATTGCCGCACTTTTACGGGCTGTGACAACGCAATCCTTTGATGTATTCACCCTAGGCGTCATCCCCGTGCTCGTTGGCATAATGATGCGCACGCCGTGGTCGAGCTTAGTATTGAAGATTTATATTGGCATGCAAACCTTAGGATTTTCAGCCCTAGGCATGACAGCGATTATTGCCTACCGTATTACACCTGAAGATGTAAAAGTGGTTGTTTCTGGCCACAATATTCCTATGTTGCCGCTGACAATAAGCATTATTGTCATTTTACTCTTGCAGTATTGGATCGCATTTTCTAAGGTCACGAGTCATTATTTGACCCGTCAAACACGGTAATGGACATTTGTTGCTAAGCTGTTACTAATAGCGTAGCTTAGCGACCCAATAAAATACTTGCGACTCTTAACTTGAAGTAGACTATGAGCCATTTATCGCCCAGTGAACTATCCATTCTTTTGGTAGAACCTTCAGATATCCAGCGTCGAATAATTATTCAACGCTTACAACAAGAAGGCATTCTCAGCATTCAAACCGCAGAAAATATCGAAGCGGCTAAAGCTATTATTGTTCGCCACAAACCCGATCTTATCGCCAGCGCCATGCATTTTGATGATGGCACCGCCATTGATCTTTTGGGTTACCTAAGGGCTAGCGCGGACTGCAAAGATATTCAATTTATGCTGGTCTCGAGTGAGTGTCGCCGTGAGCAACTTGAGATATTCCGCCAATCGGGTGTGGTCGCTATCCTGCCTAAGCCCTTCAGTGCAGACCATTTAGCCACAGCCTTAAATGCCACTATCGATCTGCTCAGCCACGATGAACTCGACCTCAGTAACTTCGATGTGCAAGATGTGCGCGTATTAGTGGTCGATGATAGCCGTATGGCAAGAAATGTCATTAAACGCACTATCGGTAACTTAGGGATGAAACTGATTACCGAGGCCGAGGATGGTGCACAGGCCATAGCGTTGATGAAAAACAATATGTTCGACTTAGTCATCACTGACTACAATATGCCCAGCGTAGATGGTCTTGCGCTGACTCAATATATTCGCAGCGAAAGCCAGCAATCGCACATTCCCATCTTGATGGTATCTTCCGAAGCCAACGATACCCACCTCAGCAATGTGTCCCAAGCGGGGGTGAATGCCTTATGCGACAAGCCCTTTGAACCCAAATTGGTTAAAAAATTACTCTATCAACTGTTAGAAGAATAAAACCAGAATAAAACTTAAGTCACGAACTGAGTAAATATTCTGCACTTTACTGAACATCCTGCTGCACGCTAGACGCAAAAGGCTTTCCAAGTGTTAGACCTTATGGCATGTTAGGCACGCTTATTTCAAATAAATCTACGGAAAGAAGAGACAATAAAAATGAACAAAACTGAACTTATCGCCAAAATTGCAGAAAATGCCGATCTAACGAAAGTAGAAGCCGCACGCGCATTGAAGTCTTTTGAAGCAGCCATTACCGAATCAATGAAAAATGGTGACAAAATCTCCATCGTAGGCTTCGGTTCGTTTGAAACTGCGACTCGTGCTGCTCGCACTGGCCGTAACCCACAAACGGGTAAAGAAATTCAAATCGCTGAAGCGACTGTGCCTAAGTTTAAAGCGGGTAAAACCCTACGCGACAGCGTAAACTAAGTTATAAAATTCAATACAACGCCTCCATTGTGAGGCGTTTTTTTTGCCCAATTCGAGTGAAATACTGAATATTTTTTGCACAACAAGAGTGCGCCTCTGCCCCATAAGCTGGCAAATAAAAACATTTCATTAACACTTGATATTCTAATGTATTGTTTTATATATGATTGTAATAGTGGCATGTGATTAGCAAATCCCTTCTTAGAAAAAAACCAAGATGCACTAATGACCACTGCTTACTTAAGTGCGCCAATGGTGAATCGATAAATAAGTCAATCGAGGGGATGAGCATGAAGAAATCACTGTATAGCGTTTTGGCCTTATCGACGGGAATGTTACTGGCTGGCAATGCCTTTGCAGCCGTTTCAGGCAACATTGGTGGTACCTCTAATTACCTATGGCGCGGTGCGACCCAAACTAACGATGTGGTCGCAATCCAAGGTGGGATTGACTACAGCCATGATTCTGGATTTTATGCCGGCACTTGGGCATCAAATGTGGATTTTGGTGACGATACGAGCTACGAGCTAGATCTCTACGCGGGTTATGGTGGCAATATTACCGAAGACATCAGTTACGACTTTGGCTACCTCTACTACGCCTACCCAGACGCTCCTGGCAGCATTGATTTTGGTGAACTCCATGCTGCAGTGACTTGGAAGTGGCTTGAACTGGGTTACTCCCATGTCATCAATGCCGGTGACGATGTCGCCACCGATCCGTTAGATAATAAAGATCTCAGCTATCTTGCCGCGACTGTCTCTGTGCCTCTCACTGAAAAACTTAGCTTATCAGTGCACTATGGCTACTCAAGCGGTGATGTTGTGCAATCTTGGTTTGGCGAAGATAACTATGCCGACTATAACGTCACACTCAGTGCAGATACCAGCATGGGCACAGTGTCGTTCATGGTTTCTGATACCGATCTCACCGATGATGATGCCAAACTGGTACTCGGATATTCCTACAGCTTTGATCTCTAAGATCTAACATTTAGGATCTTACGTCTAAGCTCTAAGCATAAAAAAACGCCACCTTAAAAAGTGGCGTCATTTTATCACCATCACCTATTAGGCAATAATTGACCGGTTTGTTTTACGGGCCGCAACCATTTTCTCGATATATTCAACAATAGGCTCAGTCACTGAAATCCCTGTGGTTTGTTCAATCCCTTCAATGCCTGGCGCCGAATTCACCTCAAGGATCAAAGGACCACGATTAGAGCGTAAAATATCCACCCCAGCGACCACCAATCCCATCGCTTTCACCGCCGCAATCGCCATTTTACGTTCCACTGCAGTGATTTTAACCACCTCACCACAGCCACCCAAATGCAGATTAGAGCGAAAATCCCCCTCGGGTCCTTGGCGCTTCATAGAGGCGATGACCTTGTCACCGACAACAAAACAACGAATATCACTGCCATTGGATTCTTTAATGTATTCCTGCACTAAGATATTCGCTTTCAGCCCCAAGAATGCTTCTATCACGCTCTCAGCAGCCGTTTTCGTCTCAGCTAATACCACGCCAATCCCTTGAGTACCTTCGAGTAACTTAATGACTAACGGAGCGCCGCCCACCATATTGATGAGGTCGGGGATATCATTTGGCTTATTGGCAAAGCCTGTCACAGGCATACCAATCCCTTTGCGGGAGAGTAATTGCAGCGCCCGTAATTTGTCCCGAGAACGCGCAATGGAGATCGAATCATTCGCGGCATACACGCCCATCATTTCAAACTGACGTACAACGGCACAACCATAAAAAGTCACGCTAGCATGAATACGCGGAATGATGGCATCAAAGCCAACTAATTCAGTACCTTCATAATGAATGCTAGGTTTAATAGAATTAATATTCATGTAGCAATTCAGCGTATTGATCACGACCGCTTCATGTCCACGACTTTGGCAAGCCGCGACTAAGCGTTGTGTCGAATACAACTGGGGGAATTGGGATAAAATACCTATTTTCATTGCTGAGTGACCAACTTAAGCATGAGTGAATAAACCGTTCTGCGGCACCAAAAGCACAGCGACAGAAAAAGGGGCTGATATTTGTCTATTGCTCAGTGTAAAGCAAGAAAATATTCCTCACCAGACGAAATCATTATGCTAATGAAATACTTCAAGACCTATCACACTCGGAACTCGGTTTAAGTTAACAGCGGCAGAATATACTTAGCCTCAAACTCCGTTGCATCTAAGGGACGAGAAAACAAATAACCTTGTAAAACCGTGCAATGGCGCGCAGTACAAAACTCTGCTTGCTCAACGGTTTCTACTCCCTCCGCCACAGAAATAACATTAAACCCATGGGCGAAGTTAAGTAATGCAGCGAGCAAACGAGTGTCTTTATCATCCTTATCATAGGAAGCGACAAAGCTTTTATCGATTTTCAGCACGCTAATGGGAAACAATTTGATATGTTCTAAGGACGAAAAACCCGTCCCAAAATCATCAAGGGCAAAACACACCCCTAACTTGGCGATTCTATCGAGCATTTTGGCATGTTCATGGGGATCTTCAATAAGGCAATTTTCAGTAATTTCAAGCTCTAATGCTACAGCAGGAAGTCCTGTCTTAGTCAGCGTATTCGCTATTTTATCAAACAGGTTCTCATTGCCAATTTGCGATGCAGACAGGTTAACGGCAATGGTGAATTCTCTCCCTGTCGGCTGTAATTGGGTTAGCCAAACCTGAGCCTGAGTACAAGCTTGTTCAAGCACCCAATCATCAATGTCCTCCATTAATCCAATTTCTTCGGCTATGGGTAAAAATTGATCTGGGGCGATAATGCCATCTACAGGATGCAGCCAACGGACGAGGGCTTCCATCCCCACCAGCTGATGGGTTTTCGCATTAACCTGTGCTTGATAATGGACCTTAAACTCATTTCTTTTTAATGCCATACGCAAACTTGATTCGATATGATTACGGTAGCGCACCTCTTTATCTAAAGCTTCTGAGTAAAACTGAATCTGGTTTCGGCCCATTTTTTTAGCGCGATACATGGCGATATCGGCACATTTCATCAGATCAGAACTATTCGAAGCCGCTTCATTATAAAAAGCCACGCCGATACTGGCACCAATAAGTACATCGTTATCACCGAGACAAAACACGTCCTCAAAGACTTTTAGCAGTCGATTGGCCACTATCATGGGGAAATATTTATAATCGTTATCCGTCACCAGTACGACAAATTCGTCCCCGCCTAAGCGGGCAATAATATCGCCATCGCGCAGCACTTCACTTAATCTGGCCGCCACTTGAACTAACAGCACATCACCAGTTTGGTGGCCTAAAGTGTCATTGATCGCTTTAAAATCATCGAGATCGAGTAAGATAACGGCTAAATAATCGTGGCAACGTTTCGCCCTTGCGATCGCTCGATTCAGACACAGTTCAAAGCCATAACGATTAACCAACTTAGTGAGCGAGTCGTGCTCGGCCAGCTCTTTGAGTTTTTGATGACTATTACGTAACGCCAATGCCATTGAAGATCTTTGTTTTGCGTAGCGAATCGCACGGGTTAGTATCCGCGAGTTGACCTCATCTTTAAGCAAGAAGTCCTGTGCCCCTAGTTCAATACAGCGCTGGGCCAGTTTCTCATCTTCATAGCGACTCAGCATTACGACCACAGTCTGGTCTTGCGTCATGGCATTGAGCTTAATCAACACTTCTAACCCATTGGCATCTGGCAATAAATAATCCAATAGAATGCCATCGAAATGGCGTTCTAAAGCAAGATTTAACCCATCAAATGCACAATTTGCTTCGATCACATTAAACGTCAATTTTGACTGTCTAAGTGCTCGGATAATTGCCGTTCTATCGACTTCATCATCATCGATCAGTAGTAAATCCATATACTCACCTTATGCGGATGGGAGCTCGACTATTCGCCAGTAACCTTCAAGCATGTTAAAAATATTGTTAAAACCGTCTTTTATGTCAGTTTTAACCATGTAGCCAGCCACATGATGACTATAGGCCTTCATTCTATCTTCATCGGTACTCGACGTCGTGAGCATAAAAACGACAGATGATGAGAGAGATGGGTCTGAACGTATTTGCTCAAGAAACTCAAAGCCATTCATTCTTGGCATATTAAGGTCGAGTAAAATTAGATACGGGCCTTTAATTGTGTCTAAGCTGGTGAGAATTGCGAGTGCCTCAATGCCATCCCGTGCGCGCACTAAAGGATTGAGTAACCTAAGCTGTCTCATCGCCCGCTGCACGGCCATGTAATCCACATCATCGTCATCAACTAATAAAATAGTGACCTGTTGATATTGATCTGCTGCTCTCATAAAAGCTCCTTTTTCACTATGTGCTTAGGCCAAGTAAAGTAAAAACAACAGCCTCTACCCTGCGATTTGAGTTGAATATTACCGCCTAAACTTTCAACTGTTTTCTTCACAAGTGATAAACCTAAACCACTGCCTTCGACTTCATCTCTAGGTTTAAGTGTTTGAAACATTTCGAAGACTTTATTCTGATAGGCACTCGAAATACCTGGCCCATCATCCAACACACTGAATAGATAATGTTTACTTGTACTCTCACATAAAACGGTAATGACACCTGTACCTAAGTCATGGTGCTTAATGGCATTACTGATTAAATTTCGTATCACTAATTCCAACAAGGCGCGTACGGTATGGAAGTTCGGAAACTCCCCTTTGAGGACTAATTCGAACCCCTGAGGTGGCGCAACGAGCGCAAACATATCTTCAACCAATTGCCGACTGTTGACCTCAGTGGTTTCAGTATCGACACGGCCAATACGGGAGAACATCAATAGCCCATCGAGCAATAACACCATGCGGTGAATACGGCTTTGGATCAGCCCGAGATATTTATGCACATTTTCATTGGTGTTATCGGATAAATCTTCTGTTAGCCAAGAGGTTAACTGCTCGATACCCCGTAACGGGGATTTCAAATCATGGGAAGCGATATAGGCAAAACGGTCGAGTTCTTGATTGATGCGCTCAAGCTCTTGCATGTGTTCTGCACGCTGAACTTCAATGCGCTTACGTTCAGACACATTGTTAATTGTCGCAAGAATGAAAATACCATTACTGAAATGAATGGGCGTCAAACCCACTTCTATTGCGAGTAAGCTGCCATCCTTGCAACAGCCAAATAAGTCATCGCGCATCGACATATTCTTCGCAATCGGCTGCACTAAATAATGATTCATGTGCTGCTGATGCGCATCTCTCAGCACGTCTGGCAATAACATATTGATAGAGCGGCCGAGTAACTCATCTCTGGCATAACCAAATAAGCGTTCGGCATGGGTGTTTACCAATGTAATAATTCCAACCTTATCCACCATAAATAGTGCGCTTGGAGAGGCTTCAATGACGAGTCTAAAGCGTTTTTCATTCGCGATGAGCTCGGAGGTAAGTAATGACTCTTTATATCGATTGCGCGCCATGATTAGCACTGAATAAAACAGCGCCAAAATAAAAGCGCTACCGATAAATTGTAGCCAGATACCCTGGGTTTCTTCTGATCTTGAAATAAAACGCGATTGTGACGAAATGTCTAAGCGCCACTGCTGGCCGCCTATCAAGTCAGTCTGTGACTGATAAAACACATCTTTTTGATTTGGCAGTACTTTACTGCTAGTGAACATTAAACTGTCGGCATTTGCCTGCGGGTTTTCATAAATAGCAAGTTTCAAACCTGAGAATCGATCTCCCATAATCCCTTGCATGAGGTCGTCCATCCTAAACGCCGCATATACGAGTCCAATCGCCTGTTGTTTCCGTTCAACCTCCGTTGCCACCGTTCCTTGATAAATGGGTAAATACATCAAGAAACCCGCTTGAGCATCTTCGGGCGTATCTTGAACTAAGGCCACCTTGCCTGAGATAGTTGGCTGGCCAGTGCTAATGGCGTGATCTATGGCCTTACGCCGATTAGCCTCGGAACACATGTCATAACCCAAGGCTCTTTGATTGCGCCAATCAAAAGGCTCTAAATACAAGATCACGCAATACTGATCACGTACGCCTTCTGGGTATACTTTATAATCTTTAAAGCCTTCGGCCTGAACGTGTTGGACATGGTTATCTAATGTGTCAGGCTTAAGTAGCTGAGCATAGCCAAAGCCTTGAAAACCTGGGTAATACTCAGATAAATGCGCATTGACAACATAGGTTTGCCACTCCTTTCGGGTCACATTACTCGAGGATAATAACAAGCCAACACCACCGCGTAAGACTTGCTCATAGGCAAGCATTCTGCGATTCACCGCTTCGGTTAACTCTTGCACACTGTTTTCGAAACGCTCTTCACCCCTATCTCTAAGATATTGCTCCAGCACATACCAGGAAATGCCCATGAAAAGTAAAGCAGCGATAATCATCAGCCAGCTAGAGCTCAGCACGCTAAAATAGATATTATTTGATGGGCTATGCAGTTTAGAAAACTCATCCTTGTCCATTTGAGCCAATTCCCTAGCAAACTATCAGCAATAAACACAGTTACAAGTGTTGTTGTAAATATGTCTAAATTCAAGTTTATCCTACTATTTAACTCGGAATTAACCCGAATATATCGATGACACTGTTGTGCTCTCAATCACAAAATAAGCAAGAACTGAATTAATCAAATATCCAATTGTAGCTTCAGGCTTAAGCCAAACAGCGGCAAGCTGAATCATCCGGCACACGGGAAGAATTTTTCACCCTGACTCACAAAATTATTTGCTTTTCTACCCTACTCTTTTTAGTTAGAAAGTCGTTAGGAACAACAAAAGGAATTCGTTATGGCTCATATTACTGAAGTCGTGCCCAACGATACTGAACTTGAGGCAATGACCACACCGAGAAACAGCAAAGCTGCCGAGGCAATGCAACATAGACGTGAAGTCAAAAAGCGTTTAGAAGACTACCTCGAACGGGCGGAGTTAAAGCGTGCATTAGGAGATGACGATTTTTTCTAGCCTATTTGATCTCAGTATCTAGTGGGCAAAATTAGGGGTGATGCTGCGTTAAATCGCAGATTGTTCATCTAGAACTCATACAGTTCGTGTCCACTCAGACCTAATATCTCACCCAGCCCTCAGTGCTGGGTGTGACCTTGTTTAGCCCTCTTAATCACCACCTTCAAAGCTACATCATCCTTGTCACTTTTTACCGCTTTTATAGGCTTGCGTTTTAATCAGCAACCATTCGGCCTTAGCACCTAAATAAACGTAAGCACCTAATCCCACGAGTAAACCAACTACGGCTAACATCATCCAAATCGCGGGTTCAATATATTGTTTCTCACCGAGTGACGCCTTGAACATAGTCAATAACGCCTCAATGGAAATGGCAATAAGGATGGTAGACACAAACCGTGTAATGGTTCGCCGCGTTGAGCTGTGGCGAAAGATATCCTTATGCATTAGCACTTCTTCTTCGAGAATGGTTTTCCCGAGATCAAAAATCGCTAAAGCTAACGTCATAAAAATAATGATCCCAAAAGGTTGCAGCGGATCTTGGCCAATTCGCTCGACCGTAAAGAGTCCGTAAATATCCCGCAATGCGGTCCAGAGCAATACAGTAACCAACACAAACAACCCTGCCACTATCACGCCATAAACCGCTTTAAATGCTGGCGTTACGCGCCGCCGTGCACTGTCGCCCATCATAAATTCAATCAAACGGGTCAAGTCCACATCCACCACTAAATAACCCAGTTTTTGCTCCTGTTGATAAATCGCTAAAGAGGCGGAAAGGCATAAATTACCACTGGCATTGGATAAATAGGGACGTGTAATGTTGACGCCATCGGACTCATCACGATTAATGAAATAGGGGCGTTGGCTGCGATCACGATTGCCACCTAACGGAATTAACTCAATTTGGTGGTCTACCACGGCGATATTCTGACTTATCTGCAAGCCTTGGCTATCGAGTAAATACATCAGCTCGACAAAGGGATAGCTCTTCGCGATTCCTTTCATCGCTTTGACATCGACCTTAGGTTGTTTAAATAACTCGGCGTCGGCAATCCCAGTTAAAATCGATTCCATCAGTTCATGCACTGTGGCTTCGTATTCGTGATACCGCTCGATCACACTCAAATAACTCATCGCTGCCATGTTTAACTCCAATCAACCGATTTCTAAGTACAGAACAAAGCAGCTTTAATGCCATATCAATAAAACAATATGAAACAGATAGTTACTAATTTATATCCAATACACACAGCGCTAAAATAGTCACAGGTGCACCAAAATGATTCACAAAACCGATAACAGTTAATTTATGTAATCGGTATATTTCCTCAGCTAGTCTGCGAATCAATATGAATAAATAAGGTTTAAGGCTATCATTAGCCACATCTCTCTCGCTGAAATTACCTGCAGGATATACGGGAATGTCTGAGTCGTTAGCCCAATATCAACAAGATCTACGCCGTTTTTCCGATGAATTAATTCGCATCCAAACGCCAATAAAAATCTTAGATGCCATCAAATGGCCGCGGGAAATGGAGGAGCGTTTTCTCTCAAATAAGGGCACTGTACTACCGGCTATCAAGCAAGAGTTCTATCAAAACATTGCCTTACCTTTTGACCCAGTCAAAACCCAAGCAGAACTCGCCTCCCTCAAACAGGATATCCATAGACGTTTAGGTAAACGGGATAAACTCGGCAAGATATTAGTGGCCAACGTCGATCAATATCGCCGTGTAGTTGATATGTTAGGAAATAGAGGTACGCCAACCTTCGGTAAATTAAGCCAAGAATTATACGGTAGTGCTAGCCATAAACTGCATGGCGATCGCCATACGCTGCGCCAGTTAGGCGATAAGCTCAGCTACATTTTCTCGCTGCCTGCGGCGAGACACATGAATAAACATCATCCTAAGATTATTAGCGCACCTGAAGCGGTCCACGTGCTTAGTCAACGTTTAGAAAAGTACTTCCATAGCGATGATATGCGCGTGCGCCTCAGTGACGGTATCGTTTCTGACGCTGCTGTGGGTGGCGATACCGTTAAGCTCAATAGCAGAGCCATGTTTAGCGAATCCGATCTCAATGTATACGAAGTTCACGAAGGTTGGGTACATGTCGGCACTACGCTTAATGGCCGAGCCCAACCCCACGCCACTTGGCTCAGTGTCGGTTCGCCGCGGGTAGCCGCGACTCAAGAGGGTTTAGCTGTTTTACTGGAAATGCTAACCCTCAGTTCAAATCCAGGGCGAGCTCGACGCATCAGCGACCGTGTCGCCGCGGTCGACATGGCGGAAAATGGCGCCGACTTTATTGAAGTATTCAATTATTTTAGAGGATTAAACCTGAGCGCGACCGACAGTTACCGCGTCACCCAAAGGGTTTTCCGTGGAGGTATGGTGGAAGGCGGCAGCTTCTTCACTAAGGATATTTCCTACGTGCGCGGTTATGTGGAAAACATTAACTTTATCCGCAGCGCTATCACCTCGGGCCTTCCCGAACTTATCCCTATGTTGTTCCTCGGTAAATTGGCGATCGAAGATATCCCAGTGTTATACCAAGCTTGCCAAGAGGGCATACTGACGACACCGAAATATTTACCGCCCATGTTCGATAACTTTAGCGGTCTTTATGCTTGGTTTGGCTTCGCCTCAGGCTTAGCAGGAATCGATTTGAAAGGCGTACAACGTCACTTCACACGCCTGTTTAAAGATGTGCCTAACGTCGCTCCAGCCTTTGAGTTACTCGATGATACTGAGTTCGACAACAACTCAGATTAATACGGCAATATTATTGATTTAAATAAAAAAGCTCACAATCATGTGAGCTTCTTTTATTCTAACGTGACTCAACTTTATTCTTCAGATTAAGATTGGGCTTTTGCTGCTTCATCGGCACGCTTTTTAATGAAGTATTCCCGCGTTAAACCAAAGACCACAGGGCTTAACAATGCCAAGGCGATTAAGTTAGGAATAGCCATCATGGCGTTTAAGGTATCTGCCAATAACCAGATAAAATCTAATGAGCTAACAGCACCTAAGGGGACGGCTATGGTCCATAGCAACCGAAAAGGTTTTACCGCCTTGATACCAAAGAGATATTGCACACATTTTTCGCTGTAAAAACTCCAGCCAATAATGGTGGTAAAGGCAAAGATAGACAAGGCGATGGCGACGATATAATTACCCAGAGGCAAAGCATGGGAGAAAGCGTATGACGTCAGCGCAGCGCCATTCTCACCTGAGGTCCAAGAGCCTGAAACCACAATGGCCAACCCTGTAATCGAGCAGACCACGATCGTATCGATAAAGGTGCCGAGCATAGCCACTAGCCCCTGCGCCACAGGATTATTGGTTTGTGCCGCAGCATGGGCTATCGGCGCACTACCTAAACCCGCTTCGTTGGAGAATACGCCGCGCGCCACACCAAAACGAATCGCCGCCCACACAGCTGCGCCCGCGAAACCGCCTTGGGCTGCGACAGGATTAAAAGCACTGTGAATAATGAGGGCAAACGCCGCTGGCACATCTTGAATATGCACCACCAATACACCAAGGCCAGCAGTGATATAAAAAATCGTCATAAATGGCACTAACTTACCGGCAACTTCAGCGATTCGCTTAATGCCGCCCATCAATACTGCACCTACAAGCAGCATCATTATCACGCCAGAAATCCAAGCTGGAACGCCGAAGTTACTGCTTAATGCTGCGGCGACTGAGTTGGCTTGTACTGTGTTACCAATACCAAAACCAGCGAGTGATCCAAAAATCGCAAACAATGTGCCCAACCAAGCCCACTTCTTGCCGAGACCATTTTTAATGTAATACATAGGGCCACCGACATGGTTGCCATTGTCGTCGACTTCGCGGAATTTCACCGCCAGCACGGCCTCAGAATACTTAGTCGCCATACCCACTAATGCGGTGCACCACATCCAAAATAACGCGCCAGGGCCACCGACAAAAATCGCCGTCGCCACACCTGCAATATTACCCGTACCAATGGTGGCTGAAAGGGAAGTCATCAGCGCATTAAACGGGCTCACATCTCCTTTCACATTTTTATCTTTGTCGGGAATACGGCCAGACCAGAGTAACTTAAAGCCTGTGCCTAATTTCAGAATGGGCATTAATCTCAGCCCGAGGGAAAGAAACAAACCAACGCCTAAGATCATCACCAACATAGGTGTGCCCCAGACAAAGCCATTAATCAGGCCAACAAACTCCGTAATCGCTTCCATTCAAACCTCGTGATTGCTTGTTATTGTTATAGTTTGACTGACTATATCGGATTAGGACTTGGCCTAACGTATACGACATATCAAGGAGCCAATCTAACAGTTGCACCTCAGATTACAACGAATAGTTAACAATTGGAAATCTAAATCATCTGCGAATTTATCTGGAATCGATTAGTACACTGAGTCGTTGCCGAGCGGTGAGGTATTGATTTGCAACACAAATAAAAACTCCCCGCAATGATGATGCAGGGAGTCTATCGAGCAGTACGCGGCTGTGTAGAATAGTTAACTTAAGCTGGTTTCCACACTAACTGTGGCAGCGCGGTTAAATCTAACCTGTCGCCGTGGGTCGCTATCGCAGTGGCTTGAGGTTTAGTCTTAGGGTCTTGGTTAATCACATCGACCAATCCATGCTGCGCGTCGGGTTCACCGTGGACTAAAATCAGCGGCGGTTGGCCTTCAAAATGGCGATACCAACGCAATAATTCAGCTTGATCTGCATGGGCAGAAAGCCCGCCCACTGTGTGTAACTTAGCCGCAACTTTAATGCTATTGCCATGGATAGTAAGCTCCTCAACACCGTCGACCAAGGCGCGCCCCGGTGTGCCAAGGGCTTGATAACCACAGATAATCACATCGCATTCAGGCCGCCATAGATTATGCTCTAAATGGCTACGAATGCGCCCACCGTTACACATGCCGCTACCCGCGATAATGATCAATCCCTTATGCACTTCATTCAGCGCTATCGACTCTTCGGTCGTCTGGATAAATTCGACATTCGACAACAGCGGATGCTGCCCAGGATGTTGGCGGGTAAAACGTTTAAAATCCTCATCCATCAGCGGATAATTATTGACGTAGACGCGAGTCGCCTCAATTGCCATGGGGCTATCTAGACAGATTTTCCAGCGACCGAGATCCCATTCTTTAGCATATAAATGAAAGAGATATAATAACTCCTGCGCCCGTCCAACCGAGAAAGCGGGCAGCAAGATATTGCCTTGGCTCTCGTTGACTGTCTTAGCAAAAATATCCTTCAACTCGGCAAGGGTATCGGTCCAACTGCGGTGAAAACGGTTACCGTAGGTGCTTTCCATTAACACTAAATCCGCCGTATCCACTAAGGTCGGATTACGTAAAATCGGCATACCCGCACGACCAAGATCGCCACTGAAGACGACTTTCTTCTGGGATTTGCCTTCACCTAACCACAGCTCGACTAAGGCAGAACCTAAAATATGTCCCGCATCTGAGAGGCAAATATCCACATGGGGAATAACCCGAGTGACTTGACCGTATTCCAGCGGCACAAATTGGGTGATGGCCTGTTCGGCATCTTCAACGGTGAACAGTGGCTCTAAAGGGTCAAGATCATGTTTAGCGCGCTTTTTATTGACCCTTTCGGTGTCGCGGGTCTGTAGCATAGCGGCATCTTTAAGCATGATGGCGCACAGTTCTGCCGTGGCTTTATGGGTATAGATAGGCCCATCAAAACCCGCTTTGACTAAGAGAGGTAAACGCCCTGAATGGTCGATATGGGCATGGCTGAGCACAACAGCGGAAATAGACTCAGGGTCGAAGGCGAAGGGCTCATGATTACGCAATTCATCCGCTTTACCACCTTGGATCAAACCACAATCGAGTAATAAGTGTTCATGATCGACCGAGAGTAAATGACATGAGCCGGTCACTTCCTCTGTCGCCCCTAAAAACTGCAGTGTCATTCGCATGGTGTCCCTCCAACGTTTTAACCTTGTATAAAGCTAGACTATGCCCTTATTCCTAAAACAAAAAGCAATAATTAGTCGCATGCGAGCAATGTCAACTTTCGCCGTAACACTCAAGCATCAATAACCTAGTAGCGGGTACAACTCACCTTGGCGCACGGTTTTATCGGCATTGATTAGAGTGCCATCACGCTGCCATTGAGCGAGCTGAGCTTGAATGATAGGTAGTGCTTCTTTTGCCGTCATCCCCGCCCTAATCTGGTTACTGTAGAGCAATTTCAGCAAAATATAATCGAGCCCAGTGAGTAAGTCCTGCGGGGTTTTATCATTAAAGATGGAGGGGAATACTTTTTCAGAATCATTGGGTAACCCCAGCACTTGGGTGATTTCCTCGACCACACAAGCCACTAACTTACCGTGCATTTTTGCCTGATCAACGGGAATAATCACCCATGCGCGGTCAATTTCACTGTTAGCGTTCAGGGCAAACTTGGCCATACACACTGAGCCATGGACATTCTTCGCCGAACTTGGCCCCATTAAGCGGGTAACTTCACTCTCCCATTGGGATTGACGAGTAAACACTAAGTGCAGATTCGCATCCAATAGCGTATCCACCAGCTGAATATCATGATCCGTAATCTCGGCTAAGTGCGCTAAGTGCATCTGTACTAATTGGGTGTGCAGCGCCCTGTCGCCCACTTGATGCTCAATAAACACTCGCACCGGAATGCGCCACTTACGCACACGATGCTTATCTTTATCGTATTCATTTTTAAGAGCGACTTCGCTAAAAGCTTGGGTGATATAGGCTGAGTTTTTCCAATCTACTGCGGGACCTAACGCCGGAGCTAATGCCGGAGTTAACGCAGATTGCATTGGCGCAGCGTAAAGCGGACAAGCAGTAGCAAAGAATAAACCTAAGATAAAACACCCACTGCATCCTAAACGCCGCAGACGCGCAAGTAACATAAACCCGTTGCAGTAATCTGTTGATACCTTACACCACGTTTGCATTGGCACTTATTCCGCGACTTGCCGAGGTAACTTAATCGAAATCATAGCAGTAATGCCGATAAAAGCGGTCGAAATCCACAAACAGGTAGCTAAACCATAGGCTTGATACACTAAACCAGACAGCACAGTGCCGACCAAACGCCCCATAGCATTGGCCATATAGTAGAAACCCACATCCAGCGATACCGCCTCTTCACTGGCGTAACTTACAATCAAGTAACTGTGCAGCGACGAGTTCACTGCAAACAGGGCACCAAATAACATTAAACCCAACAACAAACTGGCTTCAGGGTAAAAACTAAACTGTATCGCGCTGGCAATGAGCGCTGGTACAAAGGCTAGCAAACTGGCCCAAATTAACGCGCTGCGACCATCGGGTACAGCACCGACTGCTAAGCTTTGGTGTTCATGATTCCCTGTGATCTTAGGTGCCAAGGTTTGCACTATGCCATAGCCAATAACCCACACAGCTAAAAAGCCGCCCACCGCCCAATGATCCCAGCCAAATTTACTCGCCAGATACACAGGCAGCGCCACCACAAACCACACATCTCTGGCGGCAAACAGGAATAGTCGTGCCGCCGAGAGAATGTTCACACTGCGACTCTTAGAGAAAATCTCCGTAAATTTAGGCTTATTCTTGGCTTTACCTAAATCCTTTTTCAGCATCACTAAACTGAGTAACCATACGAGTCCAAGCATGCTCGCCATAGTGGCGATCGCCAGCTCAAACCCTAGTAACGCAAGCAAGGCGCCGCCGAGGAAAAATCCCGCGCCCTTGAGGGCATTTTTAGAACCCGTTAATAAGGCAACCCACTTATAAAGCTTGCCCCGCTCGCCTTTTGGCACTAGCAGTTTGATCGCGCTTTTGGCGCTCATCTTATTGAGATCTTTAGCAACTCCAGATAACGCCTGCGCCGCCATCACCCAAGGCACGCCGGCGAGCCACAAAGGTAAACTCGCCGCCGGCACTAATAACATGGCTAAGGCAAACACTTGCATCCCAAGACCCACGTTCATGGTGCGATTTAACCCTAAACGCGCACCAAGATAGCCGCCCAGTAGATTGGTCACTACGCCAAAAATCTCGTAGAACAAAAACAGCATAGCGATCGCTAGCGGACTGTAGCCAAGGTCGTGAAAATGCAGCACCACTAACATCCGCAGTGCGCCGTCGGTTAAGGTAAAACTCCAATAATTGAAAGTGATCAGCAAATATTGCCGCACAGCAGCGGGCAATTGCATTAGTTGATCAAAGTGCTTGGCGGCAGACATTAAGCTCTCCTAGCGGGGCAAATCAAGCTGGCCGACTAAGCGGGCGAGCTCAGCCGTACGGTTAGCGTAGCCCCATTCATTGTCGTACCACACATAGAGTTTAAGTTGAGTGCCATTCACCACCATGGTCGAGAGCGCATCAACAATGCTCGATCGCGGATCGGTTTTGTAATCCACCGACACCAGCGGCCGCTCTTCATAGCCTAAAATCCCCTTAAGCTCACCCTCGGCGGCGGTTTTAAGTAGCGCATTCACTTCCGCTTCGGTAACGGCGCGCTCAAGCTCGAATACACAATCCGTCAGCGAGGCATTAGCCAGTGGTACCCGCACGGCATGACCATTAAGTTTACCCTTAAGCTCTGGGAATATATGAGTAATTGCTGTCGCGCTGCCAGTGGTGGTTGGGATTAAACTCAAACCACAGGCGCGGGCGCGGCGTAAATCTTTATGCGGCGCATCGAGAATGGTTTGGGTGTTAGTAATATCGTGGATAGTCGTCATAGAACCATGCCTAATGCCGATCTGCTCGTGGATCACTTTCACCACAGGCGCAAGACAATTAGTGGTGCAAGAGGCTGCTGTGACGATTGGGTGAATGGCTGGGTCATATAACTGATGGTTCACGCCCATCACCACATTTAACACGCCCTCTTCTTTCACGGGAGCAGTGACAACCACCCGCTTAACACATTGATCTAAATAGGCTTGTAATAAGGCTTTGGTTTTCATCACCCCAGAGGCTTCAATCACTACATCGCATCCCGACCAATCGGTCTCGGCAATGGCTTTATTGCGCGTGGTGCGAATAGTTTTATCTTGGATCTGGATCGCATCGGCATTCGCCGTCACGGGATAACGCCAACGGCCATGGACAGAATCAAACTCGAGTAAATGTGCCAATGTATGGGCGTCGCCTGCGGGATCGTTGATCTGCACAAACTCCACCTCATCCCAGTCCCATGCCGCGCGCAGTGCTAAACGCCCCATACGGCCAAAGCCATTAATGCCGATTTTGATTGCCATGATGATATTCCAATATGTTGATTTTAAAATTTATTTTTTTAATTTTTAATATGTTATGAATAAGACGGACTTTTTACTTAAGTGATAACATCGCCATTGCCAACCCTAGTGGATGACAATGGCGCATCTTGTTAACGACGATTATTGCTAGGCCACAAGCAAGTCTTGCTCAACGATAATGGCGGCTAATTTACTCCCTTAGCCATCCTTCAATTTCATCTCGGGTCGGTACTGAGCCGCTGTGGATTAACTCACCATCGATCACGACCGCAGGCGTTTTCATCACTTTAAATTTCAACAGGGTTTGCGGATCTGTGTCCTTTTTCACAATCGCATCCACGCCCATTTCTTCTGATATGTCCGCAATCATCTCGGCAGTTTTACTACATTTAGCGCAACCACTACCTAATACTTTGACTTGTTTCATGTTATTTCCTTAAAGATACGGTGCTGCAAAATTTAAAATCCAACCTACTAACGTAAATGCCGTCAATAGCACAACCAACAGCAACGCCAAAAGGCGCCACTGCATCACTTGTTTCAGTAAAATAAATTCGGGGAAACTGGCAGCCACTGTGCTCATACAAAACGCCAGCGTAGTGCCAATAGGCAGGCCGTTCGCCAGCAAACTTTCCATCACAGGAATAATGCCCGTCGCGTTCGAATACAGGGGAATGCCGACTAATACGGCCGCAGGCACAGACCACCATTGACCTTGGCCTAAATGGGTTTCAACCCAACCCTCAGGCACAAAACCGTGCAAGGCAGCGCCAAGACCCACGCCGATAATGACCCACTTCCAGACTCGGCCAAAAATCTCAACCGCCTCAGCTTTGGCAAATTGATGCCGTTCAGAAAAAGATAAGACCCGCGCAGCGGTAGAAACGGTATCAGATACCGCCATTTGGCGCCCACGGACGAGAGCTTCGGCGGCGAAGGATTGCAACCAACGTTCGGCCTTAATCGCATCTAACAATAATCCGCCGAGCACACCCACTGTCATGCCCACAACCACATATAGCAAGGTAAATTTCCAGCCGAGTAAACTGATTAGCAGCAGCACGGCGACCTCGTTGATCAAAGGAGAAGTGATCAAAAAGGCCATAGTGATCCCAAGGGGGATCCCGGCCGAGGTAAAACCTAAAAAGACAGGGATACTCGAGCAAGAACAAAAAGGCGTGATGGCACCAAAAATCGATCCCAGCAGATAACCCAAGCCCTTATTCTTACCCGCTAAATAATCGCGGACTCGCTCAACATCTAAGGACGCCCGCAGCAAGGCGATGAGATAAATCATCACCACCAGCAATACAAAAATTTTACTGACATCTTCAACAAAAAAATGCACAGCGCCGCCCAAGGCCGAACCCGCCTCTAAGCCAAACACGCCGTACACTAGCCAAGTCGCCAAATCAGTAAATATTTGGAACATATTGATCCCTAAAGCGCTATTAACTTACATCATACGATGACTTAGATTAAAACCAGTGCCGCGTGCAATTCGCAAAATACACCAGCGACAACATCACAGGCACCTCAACTAATACTCCAACCACAGTCGCGAGAGCTGCTCCCGAGTGCAGACCAAATAATGAAATGGCCACTGCCACCGCCAACTCAAAAAAGTTTGAAGAACCTATCATGCTCGCAGGTGCGGCAATCGCATGGGTTAGTTTCAGTTTTAAGGCCAACCAATAGGTTAAAATAAAAATGCCATAACTTTGAATAATCAAAGGAATAGCGATTAACAGTATGTTCTGTGGCTGGGAGATAATGGTTTCAGCCTGAAAACCAAATAACAACACAACAGTGGCTAATAAACCGATCACAGACCAAGGTTTAAGCTTTGTCAGCAACTGCGGCACAGCACTCACATCATGGCGAGCTTCAAGGCGTTTTCGAGTCGCGACACCGGCAATCAAAGGCAGTAACACATAGAGGACCACGGAAAGTAACAGGGTTTCCCATGGCACTTGAATATCGCTCACACCGAGTAATAATGCTGAGAGTGGCGCAAATAAAAACACCATAATGATATCGTTTACAGAGACTTGCACTAAGGTGTAGTTCGGGTCACCTTTCGTCAGTTGACTCCACACAAACACCATTGCAGTACAAGGCGCCACACCGAGCAATATCATTCCCGCGATATATTCACTGGCAGTTTGTGGATCAACCCAGTCGGCAAATAGCAACTTGAAAAATAACCAGCCTAACAATGCCATAGTAAAAGGTTTGACTAACCAGTTGATGATGAGTGTTAACACCAGTCCTTTCGGTGCCTTACCGACATTTTTCACTGCGGAAAAATCAATTTGCACCATCATGGGATAAATCATGATCCAGATAAACAGGGCTATCACTAAGTTAACATGAGCAAATTCTAGCGCGGCAACGGCCGCAAATACGCTAGGTGCAACATTCCCAAATACAACTCCAGCAAGAATACTCAGCCCTACCCAAACACTTAAATAACGCTCAAAAATTCCCATATAAACCTCTTAATCTACTAGCGGGTGGGCTAGTACAATTTGCTGTAATGCTGCCGATAAAATCCTAGGTTCAGCCTTTAAATCAACACGAAGCAAAGCACTTATCCGGCCCTCTAACAATCTGATTATTTTTAAAAATGCCGCCTGTTGGCGTTCAGCGACCTGCTGACTAGGATCAGATAATCCCCAATGCAATTTCGGTGTATTCCCTAGCCATAGAGGGCAAGTTTCGCCCGCCGCACTATCGCAAACTGTGATAACCAAATCAGGCGAGAAATCCGCTAGCGCATCCCAACTTTTACTATTAAGCCCTGCTGTTGAATAACCCTGTTGTTGTAGTTGTTTTAGGGTCATAGGATGGATGTTGCCCGAAGGAGCGCTGCCAGCACTCATGAAGGTCATTGGCAAATCGAATGCCAATTGCCGAGCAATAGCCTCCGCCAAAATGCTTCGACAAGCCTTATGTGTGCATAAAAAAAGCACTTTAAAATGAGAAGTTAAACCATCATGCTCTATCACTGTCATTACGGACTCCAATGCAGTAGGTTTCAAAATTTATACTAGCAACACGCTTTTGCACGCTCAGGCCGACCGCCCATTTGACAGAGATTACGCAAGTTATCCTGCAAAAAGATGTCGTTATCATCACAGGTTCGGGTCAGTACCTGCCGGCACCAAGGCGCAAGTTCAGCATTAATTTGATAAAACACCCATTGGCCTTGGCGCCTATCGACCAACAAGCCAGCCTTTTTCAACTGAGCTAAGTGGCGCGAGACCTTAGGCTGACTCTCAGACAGTGAAGCCATCAGCTCACACACACATAATTCACCTTCACGCTGGATTAGCAGTAGGCATTTAAGCCGAGTCTCATCGGCAAGGGCCTTAAAAAAGGCGACAGGTTGCATGAAATAGCCCCTATACAAATCGAACAAATATATTAATAAAAGTATATATGAAAAAACATATATATCTAGTCGCTATCATCAAAATAAACTCTGTATATAACCCATTTAAATTTAAGAAAGGTGTTTTTTGAACCAGATCACATCTGCACAATCGATATGAAAACCATTAATTGCAAATGATAATGGTTGCCATTAAAATCCGTACTAAGCTAAAAGTTTTGGTGCAATATGTTATTTTCTCTCCTCTACCACATCATCAAGCCAAAGCTCTGTAATCATAAAAACATTAGATAATTGCCAAACTCCGGAGCCAATCCATATGTCTACTAAAGGCATTTTTCGTGTATCCCTTATTCAAATCGCCATCTTAAGTGTGCTTACTCAAACAGTTTATGCCGAAGAACCCACGCCCAATATCGAACACCTCGAAGTCAAAGGTATCCGCCAACCATTTCGGGGGGATGTGCCACTGAAAGCTCAGCCGCAGGCGGTAGAAAGCCTGTCGATGGAGCAAATTAGCGATGCGGGTATATCGACGCTGATGGATGCGTTGGATTTATCAAGCTCAGTCAATCGCCAAAATAATTTTGGTGGTATGTGGGATAGTTTCGCCGTGCGCGGCTTTGTGGGCGATGAAAACGTCCCCTCAGGTTATCTAGTTAATGGTTATGATGCGGGACGTGGTTTTGGTGGTACCCGTGATACTGCGAACGTAGAAAGTATCGAGATCATGAAAGGCCCAGGTTCTGCTCTTTATGGCCGCGCAGAACCCGGTGGCACCATTAACATCATCACCAAAAAACCTAAATTTTCCCAAGAAGGCTATCTGCAAGCCAGTGCCGGTCGCTGGGATAATTACCGTCTTGAGGGGGATTATACTAGCGCTATTACCGACGATTTAGCCTTTAGGGTTAACGGTGCGATTGAAGACAAGGGTAGTTTCCGCAATCCCGTTAATTCGGAAAAACGTGTTTTAACCCCTTCTTTGCTTTGGGTAGCCAGCGATACCACGCGTCTAAGCTATGAACTGGAATATGCAAACCAAAAAGTCCCCTTCGACCGCGGGATTGTGGCTATCGACGGTGACATTAAAGCCTTACCCATTAATAGATATCTAGGTGAGGCCAGCGATGGTGCGACCCAAATAGATTTGTTAGCCCACCAATTTACCTTAGAACATGACTTTGCTGATTGGAGTTTGTTATCGGGTATTAGCTACCGCGACACAGGACTTGAAGGCTACTCAAGCGATCCAGAGTTGGTAAAAAGTCGTCAAATGCTCAACATCGACGGTGAAACCCTAAGCCGTCAACATAACTACCGTAACTTCACCTCAACTGACTTATCGGGCCGCGTTGAGCTAAGCGGCAAAGTCGAGACCGGCGATATTAGCCACCACCTTCTCATTGGCGCAGACGGTTATCACTTCCATTTCGACAAATATTGGGAGCGCTTCCGCCCAGCCGCTGGCGATACCACTTACAGCATCAATGTTTACAATCCAGTCTATGGACAAATTGCGCCCGAAGGCGCCTTGCTCTACAACCAAGTAGAGACTCAGGATAACTATGGGATCTATCTTCAGGACCAACTCGATCTCAGCGAAAAATGGAAGCTCACCTTAGGTGGCCGCTTTGACAGTTTCGAGCAAAGCATTGAAAACCATAAAAACCAGACAGAATCCAATCAAACCCAAAATGTCTTTAGTCCAAGAGCCGGTATCGTTTACGAATGGCAACCTTGGTTAAGCCTCTATGGCAGTTACTCTGAAGGTTTTCGCCCTAACACAGGTTCTGATTATCGCGGTGTCGCATTCGAACCCGAAGAGAGTAAATCCTATGAGCTAGGTACTAAGTTTGAGTTAGAAAATCTGACAGGCTCTATCACCCTCTTCCGCGCCGAAAAGAGTAATGTGCTAACTGCAGACCCTGTGAATTCAGGTTTTTCAGCGGCACTAGGTAAAGCCGATAGCCAAGGGATTGAGCTGGATTTGGCTGCCTACCTAACAGCCAATACTCAGCTGTTGCTATCCTACGCTTATACCGATGCCAAGACGGCTAACGATATTCTCAACGCAGATTGGGGCGTGAGCATTCCCGAAGGCAGTCGTTTAATCAACATTCCAAAACACAATGGTCATCTCACGCTAAAACATGATACTTCATTGTTTGGTTCCGATGCCTCCGCGGGAGCGACATTGCTTTATGTGGGCGATCGCTTAGGTGAAACCATTGATCCAAACTACATACTGCCGGCATATACCTTAGTGAACCTATTTAGCACCTACGCGTTAAATCAGGATCTTAGCCTGCAATTTAATATCACTAACCTGTTCGACGAAGTTTACTATCAAAGCTCTTATTCATCGATGTGGACTATGCCAGGCGAGCCACGCAGCTACAAAGTCAGCGTGCGTTATAATTTCTAAGCGCTGCTGATCTGTTTCCAATAAAAAAGCCCCGGCATCTTTCTAGGGCTTTTTACTCGGTGATCAATTACAAACCGCGCTGCCATTCCTGCCTTAAGGGAATACTGCGCGGCGCATTGATGGCGAGTGCAACCTGTGCCAGCAATTTGGCCTTGTCCTTACCTAATACTCCTTTTAGCACAAGATAGTTAGAGGCATGGTCGGATCTAAATATCGTCTGATCTAATTCCAAATGATCCAATAAGATCTGCATTTCTTGGAACAAGCCCATTTGATCCGGCAACTGAAACTGGCCATCAAACACGGCATCCATCCGCTCTGTGCCTAGCGGTAAAGTGACTACCAATGTGGATAAATAATCGGGCTGGGCGGCATTCATTAACTTGGCCGAGTTGATGGCATGTTGCTGCGATAATGCCACGCCACCTAAGCCATTGAGGATCATCACAGATGACTTCATCCCCGCCGCGCGGATTTTAAGCAGTGCCGCTAAGGATGATTCGAAGGTTTCGCCCTTTTGGATTTTGGCGAGCACTTCGTCATCACCACTTTCGCAACCCACATAGAGTAAAGACAACCCGAGTTCGCGCAGACGTGCGAGTTGCTCTGGGGTTTTATTATTCAGATTGCGCGGCAAACAATAACTGCTGATGCGAGTCACCTGCGGCAAGTGGCGGTTGATCAGCTCACAAATCGCTTCGAGGCGCGCAAAGGGCAAACTCATGGCATCGCCATCGGCCAAAAATACCCGAGAAACGGGGACGCCAGACTGAGCAACGGCCAGAATATCCTGCTCAACCTTGTCAAGCTTTTGTGCCCTAAAGGCTTTTTGCGGTTGGGTATACATGTCGCAAAAGCTGCACTGGTTCCAACTGCAACCATTAGTCACTTGCAGTATCAATGACTTCCATTCAGATGGCGGTCTAAATACTGGCTCAATATAGTTAATCAACACTGCAAGCTCCTAATAATTGGTCTCACGGTTAAACAATGATTTGGTGATAGGTTTCCACATGGAACGACTCTACCAATTCGGGCATCACTTGGTGGAAATAATGTTGAATCGCATCTTTAGCGCAGTGCTCATCGAAGGCGGCGATATCAACAAACTTCTCTACAAACGTCACGCGGCGCGGTTCATCACGGCTCACATTGAGTTCGTAACGAATACAACCCGCTTCGCGGCGCGTGTCAGGAATAAGGCTCGCAAGCGCGGCGATGAGCGCTTCAGTTTTGCCCTCTTTAGCCAGAAAACTTGCCACGCAGGCAATTTGTTGTTGATTGATTTTATAGTCCGTTGCAGTCGTCATTTCGGTTCCTTAATTGGCTTAATTTGGATGCTTACACGCATTGCTTATATTGATAGCCGCTTACGCTGGCTGATAGCGCATATCTAAATGGGGAATACCATCTTCTAAATACATCTCAGAGCAGGCGACAAAGCCGAGTTTTTGATAGAAGGCTTTAAGGTAATCTTGAGCGCCAATTTGGATCCCCGCATCGGGCCAAGTCGTCAATGCCGATTCTATGGCGTGCTGCATTAAAGGCATGGCTAGCCCTTTGCCTCGTCCCGCAGGCGATACCACCACGCGGCCAATACTCGCCTCTGGATAACTTAAGCCCGGCGGCAAAATACGCGCGTAGGCAAGCAGTTCCCCGTCTGACGATAAGCCCATTAAATGCAGGGTTTCTGGGTGTCTATCCTTCTCATCAAGCTCAGGATAAGCGCAGGCCTGCTCGACCACAAACACATCGACTCTTAACTTCAATATGTCATATAGGGTATTGGCATTTAATTGATTAAATGTAAGATTTTGCCACTGCAAACGATTATCCCTCTGTAAATCATCGAAAAAGAGCTTTGAGTCTACCACAGCATAAAGACCATAAAAAAGCGCCTTAATCCGTGAGGACTAAGGCGCAAAGCTGTTGCGTAAACCAATAGATCTGGGGAAATCTATGGCGACAACAGGATAACGAAAAACGTTATTACTCAACCATGGCATCGTGGGCCACAGGCCCAGCCGGTTTACGGATCAGCAGCACGGCGAACACTGCGATAAGTAGCAGAGCGCCCATGATGTAAAACACATCGTTATAGGCCTGAATATAGGCTTGCTGACTCATGGTTTTGCCCAGCAAAGCTTTCGCCTGCGCGGCCGCGGTATAGGGATCTGAACCTCCCGCCTGTAACATGCTTGCGCTTTGGGCTAAATAATCCTGTGCCTGCGTGCTCACTGCGGGTAAGGATTCCTTAATATGGGCCAAATGCCCGCGCGACAAAGTGTCAGTCAGGGTCGCAACCAGCGCAATACCAAAGGCGCCGCCTAAGTTACGCATCACGTTTAATACCGTCGACGCCGAAGCATTTTCATGGGGTTTTAAATGCATGGTCGCAAGCATACCAATAGGCACCAAAATAAAAGGCTGACCTAAGGCCCGCACCACTTGCGAGGCGATCATCTGCGGTCCGGCATAATCTGCGGTCATCTGGCTATTCATGTAATAGCTAATGGCAAACATTAAAAAGCCAAAGGCAGCGAGATAACGACTATCGAAGCGCTCCATTAATTTTGGTACTAAAGGCAAGACTAATAGCTGCGGAAATCCCATCCACATAATCACGCCGCCAATTTCTAACGGTGTGTAATCATGAACTTGCGATAGATAAAGCGGGATCAAATAAATCGCGCCAAAGAGTGCCATCCCCAGTAAAAAGTACGCAACTGTTGAGAGCACAAAATCACGCTTACCGAGCAGGCGCAAATTCACTAACGGCTCTTTACGCCTTAACTGGATCCAAACAAATAACACCAGATTCACGACGGCAATAATGGCCAGATTGCGAATGAGTTCCGAGCCAAACCAATCCTTGCGGTTACCTTCTTCGAGCACCACTTCAAGGCAACCCATCCCCAGCGCCATAGTGACTATGCCCGCCAGATCGACATTCTTCAGCTTATCCCAAACGACCGACTGCTTCTCTAAACCGTAGGCCAACATGGCCATCACCAACAAACCCGGTGGCACATTGATATAAAACAGATAATGCCAGCTAAATTGCTCGGTCAACCAACCGCCTAAGGTTGGGCCGATTGAAGGCGCAAAGGTGGCTGTCACGCCAAATAACGCCATGCCAACGGCACGTTTGTTATCGGGTAAAAACTCAAGAATAAGCCTAAAGGCCAGCGGGATCAGCGCGCCGCCAAAGAAGCCCTGTAGCGCCCGAAAGGCGATCATGGCCTCTAAGTTCCACGCGATTGAGCAAAGCACAGAAGCAAAGATAAAAGCAGCCGTGGTCCATAACAGATAACGCCTGACCGACAATCCCGTGCTGAGCCAACCAGAGAGTGGAATAGCGATCATCTCGGCAACCAGATACGCGGTTGAAATCCAACTGCCTTCTTCGAGCGTTGCCCCAAGACTGCCTTGAATCTCCTTCATCGATGCATTGGTGATTTGAATATCGAGGATCGCCATAAAGGCGCCGATCAAACCACCAAATACAGCAATCCATGAACGGCGACTGCCACGCTCATAATCGGTAGGCTTTCTAGGTACACTGATGCCCTGCGCCTCCATATCGGCAGACGAAGTGATAGAGCTGGTTGAGCTCATACTAACGACCTGTATTTGCAGCGATTGCCGGTATTGCAGGACCCGACGCGGTATCCACTTTTACGACCGCACTTAAGCCCGGTAGCATATGCGCTTCTGCCTCAGACAAATCTAAGCGAATACGCACGGGAATACGTTGGACGATTTTAGTGAAATTACCTGTGGCGTTTTCCGCCGGCAGTAGACTGAATTTGGCTCCGGACGCCGGTGACAGACTATCGATAACACCTATAAAGGTTTTGTCGGGAAACGCATCGAGACTGACCTGCACCGACTGTCCTGGTTGCATATGTTGGATCTGGGTCTCTTTAAAGTTCGCAGTAATCCACACTGCCCCATCCGGAACCAAACTGTAGAGTGCTTGGCCGGGTTGCACATACTGCCCCACCATAGCGCCACGTTTACCAATCACCCCTGAAAAAGGTGCGGTCACGCGGGTATCATTTAATTGAATTTTCGCCAGTTCTAAAGTCGCATCGGCCTGCTCTACTACTGAGCCCGCCTGATCTAATTGGGCATTAAAAACTGCTAACTCCCGTTGCTTTGCCACTAGCACGGCTTGAGCTTCATCGAGACGGGCGGCGGCAGAATCAAATCCTGCCTGTAGTTGGTCGACATCATCTTGGGAGCTGTAATTACTGACTTTAAGCTTTTTTGAACGGCTCAATTGTTGTTGTGCCCGTATTTTATCGGCCTTTGCCGCCACCACGCCTGCGCTGGCTTGAGTGATTAACGCCCGTTGCAACTCCACCTTTGCGGCTAAGGTTTGCAAGTCCGCCTTCGCACTCGCCTGTGAGGCTTCGGC
Source organism: Shewanella hafniensis (assembly GCF_019655335.1). Classification (GTDB taxonomy): domain Bacteria; phylum Pseudomonadota; class Gammaproteobacteria; order Enterobacterales; family Shewanellaceae; genus Shewanella; species Shewanella hafniensis. The sequence continues at coordinate 19,937 of NZ_BPFD01000006.1, read as the reverse complement.
TTGACTCACTTTGGCACTAAATTGGTTATCTTCCAGCTGAGCTAATAACTCACCCTTTTGCACATGCTGGTTATCGGTTACATCGCTTAACACAACGTAGCCAGGCACTTTCACGCTGATATGGGAAATATCGGCCTCAACATAAGCGTTATCCGTGGTTTCGATAAAACGTACCTGTGTCCACCAGTAATAACCGCCTCCCGCAACTGCTGCGAGTAACAGTGGAACGGCGATAATGAGTTTACTTTTGGACATGAATGACTCCTTGATTAGTGATATCTAGTGTACTACTGTCTCACTAAGTTTATTAGTCAGTAAAAAATCAACCCACTGTTTCACAGGTGTAACAATGATAGATCTCAATCGCGTGCAAATTTTCGCTCAAGTGGTCGAGCAAGGCAGCTTTACGGGCGCCGCCAAAGCCCTTGGGCTCACTAAGGCAACCGTCAGTCGCAAGATAGCCGAGCTCGAAGCAGATACCGGCACACAACTACTTTTTCGCACCACGAGAGCCCTAAAACTCACCGAAGCAGGATCAAGTTATTACAATAGGATCAATAAGATCCTCAGCGATCTGCAGAGCGCCGAAAATCAGCTCAGCGCCCAACAGCAATTGATTAAAGGCAATCTAAAAATTGTCTGCCCAATTGAATTAGGCCAATTGTTTTTAGGGCCTATTTTCGCGCAGTTTTTAACGCTTTATCCCGAAATCACCATAGAGGCTGAACTCACCAATCGAAAGGTTGATGTGATAGAAGAAGGCATAGATCTGTTATTTCAAATTGCCGATTCTGGCGACACTCGCTTGCAAAGCTATGCCTTAGTCAACGCCCATAAATCGCTTATGGCAAGCCCAGCTTATTTAGCTGCCCATGGAACGCCCAAGGTGCCACAGGACTTAGCCAAACATAAAGCGATTCGCTTGCAGTCGGCGCATATTGAAGGTGCCTGGAAATTATTCGATGGCAAAACTTGGATTGTCGCCGAGCCCAAGACTCAACTGACGGTAAACAATGTCACCCTCGCTCGCGAGGCCGCCATAGCGGGGCTTGGGATCACTGCGGTGCCATCCATCATAGCCCAAGTCGCATTAGAAAAAGGCGATTTAATCCCGCTACTAGATGACTATCCAATGGTGCAAACTAAGGTAGTGCTTAGCTATCCACAGCGGGCGTATCTACCGCGAAAATACCGCGTCTTTATCGAATTCATCTATAGCTCCCTATTTAAACGTTGGGGATCGCAAGTCTTAGAAGTCCCTGATTTTATCGGCCATGCCGATCTAGATGAATAAATCGAATACCCCAAACAGTAACAAATATAACTTTGTAAAGCTTAAATCGCTGCCATAGGGATAAATCCGCTATGTCATAATTGCCTTAATCCATAAGCCCCTATAAGCTTGGCAAGGTAACAGGCTGCAAAAGACCTTAGGTTTTCCTGATACAGTTTGCACAATAAAATTTAACATTTAATCTCAATTTTGGAGGAAACCTAATGAGCTTAATTAAAGAGTTCAAGGCTTTTGCGTCCCGTGGCAATGTGATCGACATGGCCGTTGGTATCATCATAGGTGCCGCATTCGGCAAAATAGTCTCGTCCTTCGTGGCCGATGTCATAATGCCACCAATTGGCATCATCCTAGGCGGCGTGAATTTTAGTGATTTGAGCATAGTGCTACAGGCAGCTCAAGGTGATGCGCCTTCTGTGGTCATTGCCTATGGCAAATTCATTCAGACTATTATCGACTTTACGATTATCGCCTTCGCCATTTTTATGGGTTTAAAAGCCATTAACACCCTAAAACGCAAGGAAGAAGATGCGCCTAAAGCGCCACCAGCACCGACCAAAGAAGAAGAGTTGCTGTCTGAAATCCGCGATCTATTGAAAGCTCAACAAGAAAAATAATCTCAAACTTAAGTGTCACGCATAAAAAACCCATCTCTAGAGATGGGTTTTGTTTTTACATCAGCGAGATAAGTGATTACTCAACTTCAATATGCACAGTTTCACTGTAATCTTGCACCACTTCAGCCACACGGATGCGGTAAGAGTTAAACAAACACGGCACTATGCCCGTTTGCTCAGCAATACTGTGGGCCATCTGATTGCGCCATTGGGTAATAGAGGCTTGGTCCTCCCAGAACGACAGGCTCAGTACTTTGCCATCGTCGGTTAAGCTCTGAAAACGTTCGATCGAAATCAATCCCTTACGACCAAGATACCCAAACAACCTCAAGATGCAGGATTCAGCGGGAATTTAACGCACTTTAGGCAAGGCGGCTATTTGCAGACCTAGTGGGCTAAGTTAAAAATAGTCAACACAGCATAAAGTGCGTTAAAACCCGCCGGGACGGAGCGCCCAGGGCACTCCACTTCTGTGTTGCATCAATTCAAAAGGTAGCCGACATTCTGTCATTGATGCGCCTTGAATTGGAGCACCCTGGACGCTCTGAAACTCGTATCTAGAGGTTATTTGGGTATCAATACTGGCGCATTTCAGCCGCCACGTGCAGATACTCTTCCTTCCCTTCCTTTGTCGGGATGACTTCAAAAATTACCGCAATCATAATGTTCTCCAGAAATGAATGTCCTTAATGTCGACTCTAAGACTAGCCCATCTATCACTCTTTAGCTCACTGATTTTTAGAGTTTTAGTCAATGTGATAACCCTGTCTACAACGAAAGCAATAACCCGAAACATAACAAGTTATTGCCCACGATGACGGCTTACTTGTGATTAACTGAGCTCATCGATGCGCTTATCGCCGCGATACAGCCAGCGATACAAGGTCGGCAACACCAGCAAAGTCAGCGCCGTCGAGCTAAACAAGCCACCGATAATCACCACTGCCAAGGGCTTTTGGATCTCACTGCCGACACCCGATGACAATAAAATCGGGATCAAACCTAAGGCCGAGGTCAGTGCCGTCATCAATACCGGCCGCAAACGCCCAACTGTGCCCTCATAAACACAATCATAGAGTGCTTCGCCGCTTTGTCTGCGCTGATTAATCGAATCCACCAGCACCACACCGTTGAGCACCGCCACCCCAAATAGAGTGATAAAGCCAATAGAGCTAGGCACAGATAAATAAGTGCCACTGACATACAGGGCCACTATGCCGCCAATCAAAGCTAAGGGCACGTTCGCCATGATGAGCAACACTTGCTTGAATGAACCAAAGGAGAAATACAACAACAAGGCAATCAAGGCGATAGAAATAGGCACCACTAGCATTAACTTTTGCTGCGCTCGCTGCTGATTCTCATATTGGCCGCCAATGATCACTGTATATCCCGCAGGCAAATCCGCCTGTGGCACTAGGGCATAAATATCTTTTACAACCGAGCCCATATCGCGCCCCGCCACGTTGGCCTGCACCACAACACGGCGCTGCACATCGTCACGGCGAATATTCGGCGGCGCCATTTCCACTTCGACGCTGGCGACTTCCCCTAAGCGCACTGTGGCGCCATTTGTACCACTGAGTAATAAGTCTTTAATCGCATCAGGGCTTTGGCGAAACTCGGCCGCGAGTCGCACATTGATGTCGTATCTGGCATTGCCATCGATCACTTGCCCTGCACTCGCGCCGCCAACACCTTGGCTGACGAGGCTCATCACTTGATCGACACTGATGCCGTAGCGTGCCAATAGCTCGCGTTTGGGCCGCACGACCAATTGCGCCTCGCCGCTCACTTGCTCAAGCGACACATCCACGGCACCGGGGATTTTCGCAACGAGATCGCTGAGTGCTTGGCCTTTCTGTGACAATACCGCTAAATCAGGGCCGAAGATTTTAATCGCTAGCTGGGCTTTTACCCCCGAAAGTAATTCATCTACCCGAGTCGCAATCGGCTGCGAAAAGGTCAACAAGAGTCCGGGGAACACGCTGAGCTTTTCCTCCATCAAGCGTTGCAGTTCCAAGCGTGAGCTTGCAGACTGCCACTCTGCTATCGGTTTCAAGCCAATATAGACTTCAATATTACTCACAGGCTCGGGATCACCGCCAAGCTCTGGCGCACCAATGCGGCTCAGGGCATATTCCACCTCGGGAAATGCTAGCAAAATAGCCTCAAGCTTAGGTGCGACTTGGAGCGAAGTGCCTAAACTCGCCGTTGGTGCCAGCGTCACCCTCAAGTTAATCGTGCCTTCCTCCAGTTCAGGCACAAATTCGGTACCCAGCCTTGGTAGCAATAATAGACTCAAGCCGAACATCACCAAGGCGCTGAGCATCACCACCTTTGGCCTAGCAAGCGTTGCCGTCAGTAACTTGCGATAAGCAGCATCCAGTGGCGCTAAAATCACACTTTGTTTAAGCAGCACACCGCGCTTGAACAGATACACGGCAAGGGCTGGCACGGCAATCAGCGCCACCAGCAAGGCCGACATCATTGCCAAAATAATACTGACCGCCATCGGCTGGAACAGCTTGCCTTCAACGCCTTCGAGTGCAAACAGCGGCGCAAATACGACGATAATAATGGCGGTGGCGAAGAAGATTGGACTACACACCTCTTTTGCCGCGAGCATTATCCGAATAACCATATTCGATTCACTGACATCACCACTGGCTTTAGCGCCATCCTCCTCACTGTGATAGGGATCGTCCTCACCATCGGCACGCGCCCTCGCCTCAGGTAAATGGCGGCGATCCGGCTGGGTTAAGTGTTTGAAAATATTCTCTACCATCACCACAGAGCCATCGACTAACATACCAATCGCCACTGCTAAGCCGCCGAGCGACATCAGGTTTGCCGACAGACCATAATAGGACATCACCATAAGTGCGAGCCCGATAGACACTGGAATCGACAGCAGCACCAGCAAGGTCGCGCGGATATTGACGAGGAACAACGCCAAGATCACCACGATAAACACAAAGGCCATTAGCAGCGCGTCGCGCACTGTGGTCACAGCCTTATCGACCAGATCCGCTTGGTCGTAAAACACCTCAAAGGACACACCATCGGGCAATGCCTGCTCGATAAGGCTCACCCGCGCATCAATATCGTCAATCGTCGCCTTAGTGTTTGCCCCCATGCGTTTGAGCACGACACCAGCCACCACTTCACCGAGATTTTGCACTTGGCCCGATTCATCGCGGCGCGTCATAGTCACTGCCCCAACACGGATCTCGCTACCGAAATCCACCTGAGCGATATCGCCAATACGCACTGGCGTACCCCTGGCTTCAGTCAGAGGGATCTGCGCGATCGCCGCCAATCCCGCGTCTCCTGCGGGCAACATGCCGTAACCGCGCACCACAAGTTGCTCTTGGCCTTGGTCCATAAACCAACCGCCAGCGTTGCGGTTATTGCTCTCTAGCGCTTCGGTCACCTGCGCCATAGACAAGCCATAGGCACGCAGTTTATTCGGGTCGACCTGAACTTGGTATTGGCGCACATCGCCACCAAAAGACAAGACTTCAGTCACGCCGCCCACGGGCATCAATATCAACTTCACCAGATAATCATTTAGGCTACGCAATTCGGCGGCATTAATGCCAGAGTCAGGTTCTGCACGCAGAATATACTGATAAATCTGCCCTAATCCCGAGGTATTGGGGCCGATTTCAGGCACTCCAACGCCGCTTGGGATCATCTCCCGCGCCGCCTGTAACTGTTCAAACACTTGCTGACGGGCGAAGTAAATATCCGTCCCCTCGGCAAATACCACAGTCACAATCGACAAGCCAGTGCGCGATAACGAGCGCACCTCAGTCACAGCTGGCAAGGCGTACATAGCCGATTCCACCGGATAACTGATGAGTTTTTCCACCTCTTCAGCGGCTAAGCCTTCGGCCGCAGTATTGATGGTCACTTGCACGTTCGTCACATCAGGAAAGGCATCGAGATTCAACTTTGGCAGCATGGCCACACAGCCCACAATCACGGCGAGCAGAGCCAATACCACTAACAGCCGATTTTTAATCGCGGCTTCGATTAACTTTTGCAACATAGAAAATCTCCAAAATGAGGGCGCTCATATTAGTGGGCGTGAATATCAAAGCCCGCTTTCGCCTGCTCGGATGCCAAGAAGAACGAGCCAGCCACCACAACCTTGAGCTGTGCCTGTTGGGCTTTTTCAAGCTCAGGTCCACGCACTAGACTCAAGCCGCGTTGACGCTGCACCACTGCTACCTCAATGGACTCAAAGCCATCCTCATCTTGAATAAAAATCTGCCAATCGCCATCGCCGCCACGGGTCAACGCCGCATCGGGCAGCACTATGCCACTGCCGTTTGGATCGGTAGTAGAGCCAGCAAAGTACAATTCAGCAAATTGCCCCGCATGCAACACATGATCAGGATTGGGCATACTCACCAGCACTTGCTCGGTGCGCGTTACGCTATCGAGTTCATGGGAGCGACCGATTATCTTACCTGCCAACGTCTTATCCCCTACTTGCACTAAAGCTGAACTGCCAACCTGGATATGCGTAGTTTGAGTTGGGGTTAACTGCGCCTCGACCCATAAATAGGATTCATCGGTCAGTTGCATTAAGGGCGTGCCCGCGCTAAACACTTGACCTAGCATGGCGATATCCTGCTGCACTCGGCCGTCAATTGGCGCTAAGAGTTGATAACTGCCTATGGCTTCGGGCGTCGATTCCAGTGCACGAATTTGCGCGGGCGTCATCTTAATGGCCTCTAAAATTGCCCGTTTAAGTTCGGCATCCACCTGCGCCTGCATCCGCCGACTGACGCTAACCGCACCTTCACTCATGCGTTTGACTCGGCTCCATTCGGCAGCGGCATTAATGTAGTCCGCCTGTGCCTGCGCAACGGCTGCGCCACCCAAGGTAAGTAAAGGCTCACCTTTTTTCACTTCTTGTCCCGGCACCACATGGCGCGCCAACACACGCACATCGAGCTGCGGCGCAAGGGTCGCGGTTCGATCGCGATCCACCACTAAGGTCGCCGTCGCCCTAATATCGAGATTCAAATTGGCGAGGTTCAAGCTATCGCTCGACAAAGGTAACAAGCTAATCCCCGCCAAGGCTTGCTGCGCTTCGGTCAATTTCAGCGCCTGTTCGCCGTGTTCATCCGTCGACGCCATTTGCGTTACCGAATCGCCGCTTTCCTTAGCGACGGGGGCGTGATCACCGCCAGCCAATACAGGCTGAGCGAGAAATGCCAGCGTGCTCAGCACGAATAATGCGCGCGCGATTTTTGATAGGTTAAATCGACGCTTTTCAGGCGTTGTTACAGCATCCAGTTGAAGAACATTTTTGTGGTGAGTATGTGAATTCATTATTGTGACCTCATGGGTTTACTGAGCGCGCGGCGGCATTGGGCATGTGCGAAGGTGCTTGGCTGATTTGTTCAGCGCTACCATCCAAAAAAGGCATAAGCTGGCCGCTTTCGCCCATCCACATTAACCAGCTCTGATAGATAGCCGTTTCTAGGTTTAAGCCCACCAAATAACTGGCGGCTAACTGCCGACGACTCTGTAAGTACTCGCTGGTACTCACATCCCCCGCCTGCCATTGTTGGCTTAAGGATTTAGCCGCTTTAGCACCTGACACTTGCACTAACTCGCGCCAGTCTTGGTAACGCTCAAGCAAACGCGGCAACGCATAGAGGAATTGTTTCTGCTTAGCGGTAAGTACTCGCTCACGGGCAAGATAGCCTTGCTCGGCGATCGCGATTCCCTTATCAGCTACAGCTTGTAACTCACTGTAGTTATTGCGAACTTGCAGAGGAATCGACACACCAACCCCAAGTTTATTGTCCGTACCTTCCTTTTCGGCGGCTAGACTAATGGTCGGGTCTGCTGACGTATCGGCCTTGACTTGCATGGCATTGACTCGCGCCAGCAGCACTTGCTGATAGGCACTCGCCAGAGCCGGCAAAGTGGATGTTAAGGGGCTCAACTCGGTTGCTGGCGCTTGCTTAGCCTGAGTCACGAAGACATGGATCTCCTTAATAAACTCGCTAAAGGCAAAATTATTATTTCCAAGTAACTCAATCACTTTGCCGTCGGCCACTAAGGCCGCCTGCTCAGCTAAGGCGTAATCGGCGGTGTTAGTTGCTAACTCGAGTTGCATCAATTGCAGCTCAACGTTGGATAAATCCCCCGCCGCCAACCGCTGCTTGGCAATACTGAGCTGCGCCTTAGTGAACCTTAATTGCTGCTCAGCAAAGGTCAGCGCCTTACGGCTTTGCGCCTGTTCTGCTAATGCCAGTAAGCGTTCGGCCAACATTTGGTTACGCTCTAAACCTATGTCCGCTAACAGGATTTGGGCTTCAAGCTCGGCACGTTTTGTCGCCACGCCGCGCTTATCAGCCCAATCGAGGGTTTGACTCAGACCTAAACTGTAGGAATCTGTGTCGGCATTTTGATAGTTAAGCCCAAGCTCAGGGTTATACACGGCGCGATCCGCCGCCTGAATGGCAAGCTCAGCTTGTTGCTGCCGTGTAAGCTGCGCCTGCACTTCAGGTAACTGATTGAACTGTGTGAGTAACGCGGGCAACCATTGGCCTAAAGCGACATATGGCGTGTCGGTTTCTTTGGCGGGCAACCCCAGTGATTGAGCCTTAAATGCCTCAACTTCAGAGGCATTGATTTCAGGGGCATTAGCTTCAGAGGCTTTGGTTTCAAGGACCTTGACTTCAAGGACGTTGACTTCAAGAGAGTCATTTTCTGCCGCGAGGGCAAAGGCTAACAATCCGGCGGCCAATACTAATCCGCAGCTCAACAAGCCCGATCGAAACAGGCAAGCCAAGGTACGGGCGAGAGTCGTTTTGTTCATCGCAAATCCTAACAATATCGAATGTGGATCGGCTGACTTTGCGCCCAAAGCGTGACTGCTAGATTCGAGCTTCATTTGAAATAGCTCAATGCAAAGCAATCCTATCGTTTGGGCATGGCAAATAAGCGCCGTTCGAATCATCCCGCTAAGTAAACATAGCTAACACTATGCGTAACTTAAGCTATGCATAACCAACACACCGCATGGCTAAAGGCCAATGGCTGATACAACAACCAAGGCTGCCGAGCATCAGTTAACGCGCATTTTTGGGGATGAAAATACATGGCTTATCGCGCGGCGAAATAGATTGAGATTCAATAGAATGAATCAAGATCCTTAGACCGAGGAATAAGCTGGATAGTGGGGGATTAAGCGATTGGAGGACGGTACTTAGGTAAATTATCAGGCGGGAAATAGGCTAAATTAGCAGCGAGGAAAACGCTTTCTAAGGCTTGCACAGGTTGGCTTAGCCCAGGAGATAACAGCGCCACATGACCGCCATGGCATTGGCAATCGAGGCACAGGTCAAAATCTTGTAATTCAGTGGTTTTCACTAAGTGGGAATGCAATTCGTTGCTTTGGTTTTCACCCGCATGATGACTGGTGACACCCGTATAGTCCGCAAAACCTAGGGCTTGCTCGCTTGGACAAACGCAATCGACACATTGGGCCAAAGTGGTCACTTGGGCGCTAAATTGCAGATGGGGATGATTGTCGGCTTCTTCCGCGCCATTGCCCGCATGTAACTGATGCGCACCTAAATTCGCGCCAGCAAATTGCAGCACGATAATGGCTATCAGTAGGGTCACCATTCGAGTAAAAAATGGCTTAGCGGTAGAATTCAAATATCACCTATAGCAAATAACGGATAACGGATAACGGATAACGGAACATCTGACCCGTATGATAAACATAAGTTCACAGCTCGCAAGCAAAGTCTTTCAAGCTGTGATCTCTAAAGGCTAACGCTGACTTAAATACTCAGTGCTTATTTAAACACGCAACACTTATTTAAATACGCAGTGCTTAGCATAATCGGCGGCTTCATTAGCAGTCCAATCGCCAGACGGCTTATCTTTCATCTGCTTACACCAAGCATCGCTACCCACTTCTGGCGCGCAGGCACTCAGCCCAGCGGTAAACGCCAGCACCAACGCAATAGCACTGATTTTAGAAACATTTTGCTTAGAAAAAGCGCGCGATTTAAATAAAGACATACTTCATTCCTTGTAAATACGGTCTACATAAGACCATTAGATATTCGAACGCTTAGTGATCCAAGCAATCGCTTTAGTTTTCTGTTCTAGGGGAAACCATGCCACTTCGCCCTGCATAAAAGGTCCAAGTAAGCGCACCGAATTTCCCACCCAATCAGGGCCGCCCACAAATACTAAGGCTTCAAAATTAGGTAATTGGACTTCACCACTACCAGTGAGTGACTCAAATTCCCAGCCCTCGAGTAACACGTCCGCCTCAATATATAGGCAAACTTGGCCCCAATCCTTACGATAACTCTTAATCGCTGGCTGTAAACGGGTCCGATAATCGGTGGAGGATAGTCGGCCACTGGCAAAAAGACTGATAACACCCTTAGCAATATCGGGGATTTGGCATAACATAGAGGCACTCCGAATCGAGAACACTTTTGCAAGCAATGGCCTTGGCCAATGCAGTGGCAAAGAATGCGCCCGATGATAACAAATCTATTGAAAAGCCATAAGTGATTATTGATGGCTTCTCAATCCATGCTGAAAAATGCCTAAGTTTGCCATGATAAAAATCTCAAACCGTGTGGAACTTCAGGAAAATGAAATCGAGTGGCAATTTATCCGTTCGAGTGGCGCTGGCGGCCAGCACTTAAATAAAGTGTCTACCGCTGCGCAGCTGATCTTCGATATTAAAAGCTCATCATTACCCGAGTTTTACCAAGAACGTTTGCTCAACAAGGCCGATCACCGCATCACTAAAAGCGGCAAAATCATCATCAAATGCCAAGCGAGTCGCAGCCAAGATGCCAACCGCCAAACGGCGTTGGAGCAATTTATCGCCTTAGTCGCCAGCGTCGGTGAAGTGCAGAAAAAACGCATTCCTACCCGCGCCACCAAAGGCAGCCAAACGCGGCGATTAGAGTCCAAGAAACAAAAAGGCGCCACTAAAGCCATGCGTCAGCAAAAGACTGATTATTAGCGTTAATCAGCATTAGGCCGCAGTTGAAACTGCCCGACAATGGCGCTGGATTTCAATGGTATAGTCGGCTCGCACATGTTCAGCTCGCACACAATCGACTAACGGATAATGCAAAATGGACTTGAACAGGTTAAGTTAGTGACCTATCTACAAACTAACAAATGCCTCCCAGCTTTAATTCCAAGGCATGTCGTAAAGGAAAGCGCAATGAGTCACAAAATTTTGCTCGTCAATGGCCCCAATCTCAACCTCTTAGGTCGCCGCGAGCCCAGCGTTTACGGTCATCAAACCTTGGCCGACATAGTGGCGGAGTTAAACCAGCAGGCAAAATTGGCGGGAGTTGAGCTTGAGCATATTCAGTCCAACGCCGAATTTGAGCTAATCAACGCGATTCATGCGACTGATGCCAAGATGATTATTATAAATCCCGCCGCCTTTACCCACACCAGCGTCGCCCTGCGTGATGCCCTGCTTGGGGTGGCAATTCCTTTTTTTGAAGTGCATTTATCCAATGTGCACGCCCGTGAAGCCTTTCGCCACCATTCCTATTTTTCCGATAAGGCGATAGGCGTGATTTGCGGTTTCGGTTCACAGGGTTATGAGTTTGCGCTGGCAGCGGCCATTAAACGGCTCAACCAGCCACAGTAATCCCATTCAATAGCGTGCTTTGCAAGGGCAGATAAATGGCAATGGATCTTCGTAAAATTAAAAAACTCATTGAGTTAGTACAAGAATCTGACATAGCAGAACTGGCGATCACCGAAGGTGAAGAATCAATTCGCATCACCCGCTACAGCCCTATGCCAGCCAATGTGCAATCTCAGCAAGCGATCCCCAGAGCACCTGTGGCGCCTTTGAATGAACAGGCAAAGCAAACAAGCATTTCGCCAAGTACAGAAGGTTTTGTGCAAGTCTCGCCTATGGTCGGCACTTTTTACGCGGCGGCAGAACTCGATGATGTGCCGCTGGTTAAAGTCGGTCAACGAGTGAGCCAAGGTGAAGTTGTCTGCATTATCGAAGCGATGAGAATGATGAATCCCATCCAAGCCGAGCGCGATGGAGTGGTCAGCGCTATTTGGGCCAAAGACGGCGATGAAGTGGCATTCGATCAGCCGCTATTTACCTTAATCTAACCGCTCGCCTTCCCATGAATTGAAGCGCACTTGAGTTTAAGATGCGGTTTTCAAGCCAAGACAGCATTAACCGAGGTCACTATGATATTAATTACCGGCGCCAGCAGTGGTTTAGGCGCGGCGCTCGCATCGCTCTACGCCAAAGAGAATGAAGCACTGACACTCACAGGTCGCCATGCCGAGCGTCTACAAACCGTCGCCAATGCATTAACGCCCTTCTCCAACAAGCCTATCGCCGCGATCACCGCCGATCTCGCCAGTGAATCGAGTCTCGAAGCCCTGTTCGATGGCCTGACACAAGCCCCTAAAACCGTGATCCACTGTGCGGGCTGCGGCTACTTTGGTGCGATTGAAACCCAAACCGCCAGCGATATCCACAGCCTGTTCAATAACAATGTCACTTCGACGATTCTGTTGGTGCGCGAACTAGTGAAACGCTATAAAGATCAAGCGGTCACTGTGGTTGTGGTCATGTCCACCGCAGCGCTTGCCGCCAAGGCGGGAGAATCCACTTACTGCGCGGCAAAATGGGCAGTGCGGGGATTTATCGAGTCGGTGCGATTAGAGCTTAAACAAAGCCCAATGAAGTTGATTGCCGTGTATCCCGGCGGCATGGATACAGGCTTTTGGCCAAGTAGTGGTAAAACATTAGATACCTCAAGCTTTATGTCCGCCGATGAAGCGGCAGGTATGCTCAAACAAGCCTTAGTTGCCACAGAGCATGGTTATATCGCCGATATCACCATACAAAGAGCCTAGCTCTAGCCAAAACTGAGGTTAGCAGATTGCGCACAAAACAGGTTCGAGACGCAGGATAACTGCACCTCGAACCTGAGTGTTCCACTTGCTAGTCGGCGCAGTTTGCTGTGTTTAGGGTAACGACGCGACGGCTTTCTCTGTGGGTCAGCCACCACATCACAAGTCCTCCTAATGACAACAAAGACGCCGCATAACCCGTCGCGGCAATCCCTTGTCCAGACAGTATCACTAAACTGCCCACCCAAGGGCCAATTGCATTGGCAAGATTAAAGGCGCATTGCACTAACGCCCCTGTCATGGCCTGTCCATTGGGTGCCACATCCATCAATCTGGCTTGCACAATAGTGGCAAGCCCTAATCCACAACCGACAAAGAATACTACGGGCATCAGCGCCCAATAATGTCCGGTCAAACTCGGGTAAATCGCTAATACCAGAGTGCTTAACACTAACGACCAAAACGCCGCCGCTAAGGCCGACTTATCCGCCGCCCAGCCACACACTAAGGTGCCCAATGTTGCGCCAATACCAAACACCGCCATCATGATCGGGATCTTAAACGGCTCGACTTGTGTCACTTGGATTAAGGTTTCAGCCAGATAGGTATACACGCAGAAGATACCGCCAAAGCCAATCGCCGCAATGCCAAGCGTCAGCCAGACTTCACGATTCTTCAGGGTTTGTAGCTCTTTTTTGGGGCTCGCATCAGCGGCCACGGCTTGATTGGGCGCTAAAAAATACACCATCACAGCCGTAATGGTCGCCAGAATCGCCACTATGCCAATCCCTGAGCGCCAGCCCACAGTTTGCCCCATCCAAGTGGCAAACGGCACACCGATAATCGTCGCCAGTGTAAGGCCAATAATCACCCGCGATACAGCGCGGGCCTTCATTTCTGGCGGCACTAAAGAGGCAGCGAGCAACATAGCCACACCAAAATAAGCGCCGTGGGGCAAGCCGCTGAGAAAGCGAAAAAAGATTAACCAATTCAATGATGGCGCTAACGCACTTAAGCCATTGGCCACCGCCATTAAGGCGGCTAAGGCAATCAAGAGTGTTCGCCGTCTGACCCGAACCGCTAGCACCATGATAATCGGCGAACCGACCACAACCCCCAGCGCATAGGCACTAATGGCATAACTCACATGAGCAACCTCTACCCCTAAATCGCTGGCGATATAGGGCACTAAAGTCATGGAAGCAAATTCTGTGGTGCCTAAGGCAAATGTGCCAAGCGCTAAGGCGAGCAACACCCATAGTGTGCTGGCGCCCTTATACTGATTTTGGACAGATGGATTTTGAACCTGATGTTGAACGGTTTTCAAACGTTTTCTCCGCTATGCTATAAAACGACAACTAGCTGATAACTAAATAATAAAAGATGATAACTAAATAATAAAAGATGATAAATAAATTGGAGCCCACTAAGGGGCTCCAATTTCTCAGTCATTTACGTAATGTAAATCTATCTGACTAACTGTTCTTGATAGGTTTGACTGTTCCAGTCGTAGGCATAAAGCGTGCCTTGCCACTCGTAAAGTGTACGACCATCCTGCTGCACAATTCTGGCATTACTCGGCAAGCTCGACACACTGTGCGCTGCCCGTGGACGGGGAATCGAAGCTGTTTTGCTTGCAGCATTACTAGTTTGCGACACCAGTTGTCCAGTCGTTTGTCCGGCCATATTTACAGGCATGCTCGACACCATACGGCCTTCACTTGCAGAATACTGCATACTGGTTGTCACTCGTACAGGTGCAGAAATGGCCACGGGTTCATCGTCGTAGGCCATAGGAATCGACAGGCCTATGCCCGAATAGGGCGAGTTCCAGTAATTTCGAGCGTAAACGTCACGAGAATTATCCCAGCCCCAATCATTGTTCCATTGATTGCTCACACCATAACCGACATTCCAGCCAGAGCCCCAACCTGTTGCAAGCCCTAAACCCAGTCCTAAACCCCAAGGGTAATAGGGACGGTAATAAGGTCGATAATAGGGACGATAGTGGCGATTATCGTTGCGCACATGGCGGTTGTCGTAATAATTGTCATAACGATTGTTGTAATGACTTTCTCCACGGCTGTGGCTATCACTATGACCTTGGCGCTCGCCTTGCTCCGAATAGCCTCGATTTCCGGCAACCGCCGCAGTCGACACACTGAGCGCGCCCAAGAGCGATATCCCCACAGCCAGTGATAAAACCAAACACTTTAGCGGCCGCTTATGCACGCCATGTGATTGACTTTGAACACACTTTCCTTGAATAAACGTTACTGGGATATTCATATAAACCTCGAAATAAAGGGCGTAAGCGAGATCAATCGTGACTTACTGGCGTCCATTTTACGCTTCCTAAGCTTGAAGATCACTGAATTGGTTAACCCTAAAACAGAAAAATGCTATAGTGCGCGCCACACGGATTTTCATTGCAGAGGCTATTTCCACATGAGTTTTAAGGATTTACGCAGCTTTATTGATCATCTGGAAGCCAATGGCGAACTCAAACGCATTAGCTACCCAGTTGATCCTCATTTAGAAATGACAGAGATCGCCGATCGCGTATTACGCGCTAAGGGCCCTGCGCTATTATTTGAAAATCCCAAAGATCATCACATGCCCGTGTTGGTAAACCTGTTTGGTACGCCAAAACGTGTAGCCATGGCGCTCGGTAAAGACGATCCCTTAGCGTTGCGAGAAGTGGGTGAACTGTTAGCCTTTTTAAAAGAACCCGAACCACCAAGGGGTTTTAAAGACGCGATCGCTAAGATCCCTATGTTCAAGCAAGCCTTGAATATGCCGCCAAAATCAGTGCGCAATCCCCCTTGCCAACAGGTTGTCAAAACCGGCGATGAAGTCGATTTAACTAAATTGCCTATTCAGCATTGCTGGCCGGGCGATGTCGCGCCACTGGTGACCTGGGGCTTAACCATCACCAAAGGCCCGCGCAAAAGTCGTCAGAATTTAGGCATTTATCGCCAACAATTACTGGGTAAAAACAAGCTGATCATGCGCTGGTTATCCCACCGTGGCGGCGCGTTAGATTTTGCTGATTTTAAACAACAATTCCCCGGTGAGCGTTATCCGGTTGTGGTCGCGCTTGGTGCCGATCCTGTGACCATTTTAGGTGCCGTCACCCCAGTCCCCGATTCCATGAGCGAATACGCTTTTGCCGGTTTACTGCGCGGTGAACGTACCGAAGTCTGCAAGGCATTAAGCTGCGACTTAGAAGTGCCCGCCACCAGTGAAATCATCCTCGAAGGTTATATCGATCCTGAGGAACTGGCGGAAGAAGGCCCCTACGGCGATCACACGGGTTACTACAACGAAACCGATAAGTTTCCAGTATTTACCGTTACCCACATCACTCAGCGTAAAGATGCCATATACCACAGCACTTACACTGGCCGTCCACCGGATGAGCCCGCCATGCTGGGGGTTGCATTAAACGAAGTGTTTGTGCCGATTTTGCGTAAGCAATATCCTGAGATCGTTGATTTTTATCTGCCACCAGAGGGTTGTTCGTACCGCATGGCAGTGATCTCCATTCGCAAACAATATCCGGGACATGCCAAACGAGTGATGATGGGCGCGTGGTCTTTCCTGCGCCAATTTATGTACACTAAGTTTATTGTCATAGTGGATGAAGATGTGAACTGCCGTGACTGGCAGGATGTGATCTGGGCGATCACCACCCGCATGGACCCTAAACGCGATACTGTGATGATCGAAAACACCCCGATCGACTACCTCGATTTTGCTTCACCCGTTGCTGGCTTAGGCTCAAAAATGGGACTCGATGCCACCAATAAGTGGGAAGGTGAAACCAACCGCGAATGGGGCACGCCAATCGTGATGGATCCAAAAGTAAAACAAAAGATCGACTCAATCTGGGATGAGTTAGGCATAGACGACAGCCCAACCCTATAATTCAGCTTAAGCCATTACTCAAGTATTGGCTTAAGCCAAGAGAATAGGCCAATAACAGGCCTCTAAAGCGACACCTAGACACATACTGTTGAAGAAAGGTGCAAAGGAAGTTTGATGAAAACCATACGTTGTAAGATAGAGAAAGTTAACCCATTTAACGATGCCGTATATCAAGTATTGTTAAGGCCTGAAACCGCCTTCGATTTCCAAGCGGGGCAATACTTATGTGTTGTCATGGGTGAAAAAGATAAACGCCCCTTCTCTATCGCATCAGCGCCAAACGCCGAGCTGATCGAATTACACATTGGCGCCGCTGTGAGTGAAAGCTACCCAATGCAAGTGGTCGAGCGCCTGAAAGCCTGCGCCATTGATGGCAGCACTATCGACATCGAAGCCCCAGGCGGTGAAGCCCACCTGCGTCACGAAAGCATTCGCCCTCGCCTGTTAATCGCCGGCGGCACAGGTTTCTCTTACATAAAAAGTATCATCGAGCACCAAATCGCCCTCGGCCAACAGGTTGAAACTATGCTGTATTGGGGTTGTCGCACCCAAGATGCCATGTACTTTGAAACCATCGCTCGCGAGTGGCACGACGCTCACCCTTGGTTGCACTTCGTCCCAGTCATCGAAGAAGCGCCAGCCAATTGGCAAGGTAAAACCGCCAATCTGTTAGCGCAAATCAAACAAGATTTTGTCAGCTTAAATGGCTACGACATCTATATCGCCGGCCGTTTCGACATGGTGGGTGCAGCACGGGAAATCTTCCGCGAGATTGGTGTAGAAGAAGCGCATCTCTACGGTGATGCGTTCGCGTTTATCAAATAACGCGTTGATTTGTTAGCTTGGCTAGCTAACCTTTGCCAGCATAGGCTCAAACAATAAACCCCAGTTTTTACTGGGGTTTTGTTTTTCTATCTTGCAGATGGCGGTCGATTGAGTTTACCCAAACTTCGTTTGTTATTTTAAATCAAAGTCGTGGGGCTTCACCCCACACCCGACCAAGGAGGACTGCTCGTCCTATCCTCCTTGGATGCTCCAAGACGCCCCTAACGGAGTTGAAAGCCCCTTGTGCTCATTGCCAAATTTGCTATCGCTTCCGAAGGATGCGTCCCTGCACCTGCGAAAGCTAGCTCGGCATCCATGCCGAGACTCACGCAATTTGTCTATTCGCCCTGCGGCAACTCCGAGGGGTGGTGAACTTCTGTAGCCATTCAGTGATCAGTTAATCCAAAAAAGTTCTGCCAGTCGCATCATTCTGGTTAGGCGATATCGGGCAGTTCGTACCCTTGATCTCTTGCTTGTTGAACACGAAACTTAACATATAAATCCCGCATTTCTGGTGACCTATGGAAGGAGGTTTCAATATACCTCACCATTTGAGTTTTCAGCCCACCAGTAATAGCCAATTGATACCCCTGAATATGACGATGAATTTCGGTAGCTCTTTCAATTATCTCTTTGTCCAAAGCAAAGTTTTCAGTTTCAGTTGTTAACCAATCTCTAAGCTCACCTTGAGAATATAGTCTAGTAAGAACATCCATAGATCTTGATACCTGTAGATTTCCCCAATAAGAATCTAGAAAAGAGGTTATTCCTGCAGCACAATAACCTACCCTTGTTATTCTGTTTGAATATCGGTCATCTTGAACGTTAAATAAAGTTTGAGCTAGCCTATACAAGCTTTTCCCAATACTATTAATCATATTTCCACTATGAAACTCAAAGCCTAATTCCTGTTGTAATGCGATATTTTCTTGACCAAAAGTTACCAACGACATCATAATCTTTGCACCAAAATAATCCGCCCACGCTTCAATACTCTTTGTGTCAAAATTATCTACATCAGTGTGCTCGTTATGCTGATGCATATAATGCGCTAATTCATGTGAAACAATCATGAGTACAAAATTATAGTCATCTACATTATTTACTTGAAATGAACAAAATTCTTTTGAAAAGCAAAGGCGAGCTTTTCTTCCCTGACCAGAAAAAGTAGCATGTTCACGCATATTCCTCGTACCCAAGTCCACATCGAAACTAGGCGCACGCCCCTTCACAAAAAAGCTCTTCATATCCCAAAGAGCTGACTTAATAATCTTTCGCCCTGTAACTGACACTTTTACTCCTAATCGGCTAACTTTTACTTGTGGGCAGCGTAGCTGTCCCATACCAAGTTTTGTTAGTTGCCGACTTGCACCCTTTTTAAAATATATTCTTGCAATGCAACACCTTGAAGCTTCTGTTTACAACCATTTATTCTTACCCAAGTATTGCCTGATGTATTGAAATATAAACCTACGGAGTTTGACTGAGGAACCTTTACTTCTAAAACGTAACAACTGTCTTTATTTTTCACATGGTGAAAGACAAGTTCTATTTGAGTAGGGTCAATAGCTGGTTCAATTGCAATTATTTTTGAATTAATGGATTTTCTTATATCATCTTTTTGCTCAGTATTAAGGTTAATGCTTTTTACTATAGCCTGATCTGTAATTCCCCAAAATATACTTCCACCTGAGCTATTTAAAAAAGCTAAAACGTATTCATCTACTAAATTTTGTATTGATTTAGTAGGATTATTACCTTTTACCTCTTTGAACTCGTGGCATAAATCCTCTTCGAACGATACTTTTTGACCTTCAATGAACTCATATTTCTCAAGTGGGCTTAAACGCTCTAAATCATCAGGAAGTGATTCAAAAAAACTTCTTAGGCTTTTCATCGTGCTAGGACTCATCTGGACGAATTTACATGCTTTGTTCATAGAACCATGCATTTCAAGCAACTTATCAACTTCCTTAGTTGCACGAGATTTACCAACTAGCTGTCCCCACGTTTCCACAAGGCGATTTCTTTGCGGCCCACTTAACTGACCGCCGGGACGATATGCTTGGTTAATATGCTCAAAGGCTTCTTGCAAAGTCCAATTTCTATCAATAATCACAATTCTTCCTAGATGCGGAAAACTAAATGAGGCAACTAACAGTGTATTGCCCGCACTTCTAATAAAACCCAAACAGTATTGAGCTGGGAATTGGAATGATACTAGGGTCTGTTGATCTTTCGAGAGTGATTTTTAGACAGCATGGCAAGACGTTATAATTTGCTTCGCCAAAAGTAACCATAACCTCAAGCCATGCCAAGACTTATGCTAACCGATGCACGCTGGG
>NZ_BPFD01000005.1 GCF_019655335.1 Shewanella hafniensis | reverse complement strand
GTTGCCAAGATCATAAGTATTTCTTATATGGCGCAAGCAATGATGGCTATTATGTTGTTGAAGCCAGACAGCGCAAGAGCTCGCCCTTCAACATTAATTAATTCTGACGTCGAATATAGAAAAATATTTAGCTTAGATAAGCCAATTGATATTTACCTCAAAGCAATCCAAATTATGAAGGCTGTTGAAACATATCTGAAGCCGGAAAATTGCGAGATTCAGTTAGAAAGAAAGATCATTACGAATATTAAATTTTACGTAGCAATGGTAGCTAGCATAAAAATAGCAGGTACTTCACAAGAGATTGAGAAAAAAATTTCGGAATTACCAAACGTAGATATATCTAGCGAAATACTTAATGACTCACTTAAACAAGTACTTGCAGAGTTTAATGAATTGGGAGCAACTGACCAGGTAGCAAAAGGGTCAGCTCTTGTAGCCAAGATTCTGAGCTAATAAATTGCTGCACGCGAGCACATACTACTACTCTCATTTTTGTGTAGTCGTTGCGCTCTATTTTTCACAAAACGCTCTCCTTTGTATGTGTCGGTGAGAAAGTCGTTAAACTTCATGGAGTTGTATGAGTTTTGAAGTATGGCCAAGCATTACATCCTTAAGTTAATCATTGCCCACGATTCAGCGCTAAGAATTATTTTTGTTTATCCGAAATGAAGGTAGTTCCGCGCAAAACGTAGTACGTTTTTGTCCCAAAAGCGTGCTGCGTAACGCTTTTAAATCTACAGATTACGCGAATGTACGAAAGGTGAGCCATGGTGATTAGCGAGACGACCGTCCGCCCCATGGACGGAGCGGTCGAGCATCCAAGGATGGACTGGCTGCGAGTCGACGAGCAAATACTATGGCAAGCCTGTGCGAGTGGATATCAGTAAACGCTAAACACCTCACAACTAAAATTACTGATCCTCTAATACTACTTTCCAATACATTTCAGTCCAAAAGCATGCTGCGTAAAGCTTTCAAATCTACAGGTTACGTTAATGCCAAAAAGGTGAGCCATGGTGATTAGCGAGACGACCGTCCGCCCCATGGCCGCTTTTTGGCATCCATGCCATCGCGGCATTTGTGAATCCTTTCACATCAGACGGGGCGGTCGAGCATCCAAAGGAAGGACTTGAACAACATACTTGTTTAACTGCCAGTTCGCCGTCCATGGCTCTCGTTCATAAGCTCAGAACCCCTAGGTTTCTATTCACCATGTCGATGAGTGAATGACATAGCAAGCCTATGCGAGTGGATATCCGTAAACGTTAAACTGCTAGCAACTGAAATTACTGCTCCCCAAACACTACTTTCCAACACCTATCTGTTCCCAAAGCGTTATCAAGCTTTACGCTAAAACCACTCAAAACTGAGACCGAAATACTGATTGTTGGGATTGGACATAGAGAAATAAGACAATAAAAAAGTGCTTTATTTTTCAATAAAGCACTCATTTTTAAGCGACTCAAGTACTCGTTAACCTACTGATCACACTGCTGATTAAAGTCCCGATAAAAGGACCGATCAAAGTACTATGTAGAGTGGCCAGCCGAGGAGGCCGACGAGACCTTCCTTGTGTTCGAATCTTTCTAAGCGTTCGGGTGAAGCGTCGCTGAGTAAGAGTTCGCGGTAGCTTTTCGCAAAGTGCAGGGTACGCAGTAGGGCGGGGACAAAGTTTTTACCGAGATCTTTACTGATGGTTTCAGCGAGTTCTGCGGGTAATTCTGCTAACGCTTTCTGGGTTTCCAATTCGATATGCTCACGGGTAAACCATTCCTCTTTTAAGGTGATTTTGCCGATACGCTTTTTCAAATCTTGTCTGACTTTGGCGCCATCAAACAACAATCGATACAGTACCGCTTCGGCTAATACACTCTCTAGATTGAGAAAATCTAGCGGATCATAGCTCGATTGCGCGTAAAACTGTGCCAATAGGGCCGCAATTGACTGTTGGCGTTGATGCTCAAGCAGGGCATCTTGATAGGCTTCATAGCCTAACCATTCTTCTGCATCGGGCGGGCTAGACACTTGTTCAAGCAAGAACTTGTCGACATCGCCGTACAGTGACTTGCCGTTGATGAGTTTATGCTTGCTGACGGTGCTGAGCATGCTCCAGCCTTTTTGAAAGCATTTGACGACGCCATCGGCGGTGATCAACAGGCGTATCGCCTGCTGCGGATTTTGGTTTGATAACTCCATCAAACCAAGACTCACCACACCAATGACATCGTGCGCCGCTTGTTCGAGCAGGTGCATTTTGTACTTGTTGTAAAACTTATCGGCCAGTTTGAGGCTCATCAAAATGGCTTTGGATTTGATTTGTGACAGCTGTTCACCGCTCAGCGTTTCGTCTGCTTGGCCTTGGATCAATACCTTGCTCAGGTAAGGTCCTTGATCTACATCACGCAGTACCAGTTGCATCAAATAATTCCTTAATCCAAAAAGCTAAACATATCATCGACTTCAGCGTATTCATCCGTCACTTGGTTTTTCTCTTTGGCTTGAATAACCAGCTCGTTGACAAACTTGCTGATGATCATTTCCCAACCTGAGCTTTCGTTACGCAGCAGACTCTTAATGGCTTTTTCAACATCGGGCGCAAGCTCGTGGATCAAGGCCATTAGGCTGCGTGGGTCGTCTATGCTAAGGCTGTGTGCATCTTCACTGGCGACGCGGCTGTCGTAGCCGATGGTTTCAGTGTCTTCTTCGTCATCATAGAGATCTGTGTAGCCGTCTTCATCTTCATGTTTTTCGCCTAACATCATTTCGATGAAAGGGATCGACAGATAGAAGAGGCCCGCTGGATCTTCGGCGATACATTCTAGAATCGCAGTTTGCTTTTCTTCGCTATCTTGGATGCGAATTAAATAGGTCAAAAAATCAAAGGTATGCTGAATAAGTTCTTCGGCATTGTTTTTGATTTTTTCTTCCCAGTACAAAGGTTGCTGACAGACGATGTCGCGAATTTGTTCTGGGGTCATGAGTTCAGACATGATCGAAGGGCAAGAGATATCATGATGACTGTTGATTTGGGTCAGCGTGACGATATCCATGTGTTCGATGACTTCGACTAATTGCTCGTCGCTCATGGTATTCGCAATGATTTCAAAGCGTTTGCTCGCTTGTTTTGGCTCTACGTCCGCCAACTCTTTAATTTCGGCGACGGTAATCTCAATGAGACTAGTGTTCATTAGCGGTCCTCATCATCGTAGTGATCGTAGTAGCCATCTTCCTCTTCGCCTTCATCATCGTCGTCGTTATCTGAGGTGCCAACATAATCGTTGTCATCATCTTCATCGTCGTGATGCTTCGCTACAGGCGTTGCTTTACCTTGAGTTTCAAGTAAATACAGTACGGCGCAGCTTTCAATCAGTAAGGTCTCCGAGTAACCACGCACGGCTAACACTAAAGGTAAATCAGCATTGTTAAAGCCAATCGTGACTTTAAACTCATCCCACTCGGGTTGAGTTGCCGTGTTTATCCAATGCGCCCACTTGAGTTTGGCTTCGGCGGGAAACTTAATTCGACCGTAAAGCGCGACAGGCAGGTACTCAGGCACAGTATCGAGCATCTTAGGATCGGCTTCTAACACCTTTTTGATTTGGCTAGTAAATTGCTCTAGCGCTTTAGGTGTATCGGGATCGTCGTAGGACTCGATATTGTCGTAGGCATTATTTTTTAGCTCATTAATGCGTGAGATATTCAGTTTTTTGACCATTTGGCACTTACTCTAGAAAACGCTCAAGGATAAAATTGATCCCACAGCTCGCGCATGGCGCTAGCGGGATCGGTCACTATGACGTTATTGAAATCTTTGATAAACGCATTACGTCGCTTAGGATCGGACAACACATCATAAGCATTTTTAACGCGTTCAAGTTGTACGGCGGCTTGCTGCTTTTCCTCTTCCGAGGCGCCTAACAACTTGTCGGGATGATATTTGTTTGACAGCCGTCGATAGGCTTTTTTAATGTCGTCTTCTTTGGCACTGGGTTTTATACCGAGCACACTAAAGTGGTTAATCATACTTGTACCTGCAGGCGATGGGGCTGATATCGCGAGATAAAAAGGGTTTGACTCTGATTATCTTTAAATTCGTGGAATTATGATTAGTCAGCCGTGGATGATAGCAGAAATCCCCACTCAGCGGCAAACGTGCGAGCAGGAATTTGTGCTTTAGTGAAGGGTTAAAAATCCTTTAAACTTTAATCTGTTGTGGCGCATGGATTAAGTCAACCGCTATGCTGTTGAAATCCTGTTATCAAGCCAGATTGACAGCTAACTTAACTTTATTTTTAGGCGAGATAATTGCCCTCGATTCTGGGCAATATTTTAGCGCAGAATCCTACGTTAAACGCATTCACACAGAGCTAACCCACACTCGGCTCGGCCATGTTAGGCTGAGCTAACGCCGTAACCGCTAAGTCAGACTAGACACTAAACGCAGGTTCATTCCAAGGGTGAGCATTTGTTTTTGTTCTCGCTGTAAATCTCTCATAAACAAGCTGATTTTCCGCTTATGGCTTGGTAGTACTAGCATGAGTCCATCGGGGATCACTTTAATATGATCTAAAGTCAGCGTCTTAGCGATACGGCCAAGGTTGAGCAAGACCGCAAGTCTCAGCAGGCAGAGTAGGCGATTGAGCGTGAGCTTATGGTTGGGATCGAGCTCAGCGAGCATTAATTCGTTAGGCTTTTTTCTGTGGTTGGTGATAAGTCGCGCTAAATCCAGCTGCAAGGCTTCACTAAACCCGGGTAAGTCACTGTTACTGATAATGTAACCGCCGTGTTTGTGCAGGGATTTTGAATTAATGTGTAATCCGATTTCATGTAAAGTCGCGCCATAGGCAAGCAAGCGCGCATGGGGCCTTAATTGCCATTCATCGGCGACCTGTTCAAACAAGGCCATAGCAGTGTCGCGTACCTTAGCCGCGTGGGCCATATCGATATGATAAAGCTGGGCAATACTGTCGACGGTGCGGTGGCGAATATCCTGATACTGGCCAATCTTTGCCAGTTCATAGAGTACGCCTTCACGCAGTGCGCCTGGGCTAAACTCAAGTTTTTGAATCGGTAAGCGCCTAAAAAAGCTGATCAAAATGGCAAGTCCGGCGGGCACTAAGGGAATGCGTTTATCATCGACATTGGCAAATTGGATTTGGCTAATATGGCCACATTTGATTAACTTGATTTTGAGCTGTTTGAGTCGTGGCAGCGTGATGGTTTCATCGCCGTGCTCTTCTTGAATTGCTTCGCAGATGGCTTTCACTGTACCTGAACTACCCAAGGTGAGTTCCCAGCCGCCCGCGAAATATTCCTTTGAGAGCGACGCGAACTGCTTATCGGCCGCACTTTGGGCATCGCGAAATGAGGCTGGGGTGATGAGTCCATCGATAAAGAAACGCTCGTTAAAACTCACGCAACCGCAGCGCAGACTCGATAACTGGGTAGGGGTATTTTTCTGGCCGATCACCACTTCGGTAGAACCGCCACCGATATCGATGACTAAATTACTTTTCCCTAGCACTTGGCTTTGGGCAATACCGTTATAAATCAAACGCGCTTCTTCATGGCCCGAAATGACCTCCACCGGATAGGGCATGATGGCGAGCGCGGCCTCGATAAACTGATCGCGGTTTTTGGCAATTCTCAGAGTGTGGGTGGCGACTAATCGCACTTGCGCTTGGTCGAGATTGGAAAATCGTTGGTTAAAATCCCGTAGGCAATTGAGCCCACGTTCTATGGCGTCATTGTCGAGAATATTTTGCGCATTGAGCCCAGTGGCGAGCTGAACCTGTTGTTTTTCTTTATGTAAAATCTGCAAACTGCCATCTTGCTCGCGGGCAATGACCAGATGAAAACTGTTCGACCCCATATCGATGGCGACAAAGTGGCGCGATTTAGAGTTTGCGAGTACATTGCAGGGCGTAGCGTGTGACTGTGTGTGCGAATATGTGGTTACCAATCGGATTATCCTTAGGCAATCAAAGTGATATAAAGCCAGCGATTAGCTGGCTTTGGCCCGTAACTCAGGTGTTATGTCAGGCTGAGTTTTCACTTCTCGCTCAGCGTCACCCTCATGGGTGGACATACGTAAGGCATTAAATTCTTGCAGTTGGCGCTTCTCATAATTAATCAGATATTGATAAATGGCAATTTGAGAACGCACTTTTCGTTTGTTACCGCGATTCCGATAAGGATTACTTTGTTCCTTGTTAATGACACGTGCTTTAGTGTTGTCATTGAACTGTAAGGATAAAATATCCATTATCATCTGTTTTAGGCGCAGATCATAAATCGGCACACTCACTTCAACGCGATTATCTATGTTGCGGCTCATCCAGTCGGCGGAGCAGATGAAGAGTTTGTTCTCTCCACCAGCGTGGAACAGCATCACCCGTGAGTGTTCGAGGAATCGGTCGACGATACTATAGACTTCGATGTTGTCGCTGATCCCCGGAATTTGCGGGATAAGCGAACACATGCCGCGAATAAGTAACTTGATTTTGACCCCTGCCGCCGAGGCTTCATAGAGCTTTTGTACTAAGGATTCATCGAGTAAGTTATTTAGTTTTAAGGTAATCGCCGCCTTCATATGGCTCTGGGCATTAACGATTTCATTATCAATTAAGTGACTCAGTTTTTGTCTGGCATCGTAGGGCGACACAATTAAATGCTGGAAATTATCGCGGCGATACGGATGTTCAATCAAGTCAAATACTTGCTCTACTTCTCGGGCAATTTCTTGATTGGCGGTGAACAGCGACAAGTCAGTGTAGACCCGCGCTGTGCCTTCGTTAAAGTTGCCAGAGCCGACGTGACAATAAAGTTTGATTTCCCCTTGTTCTTCGCGGCCAATCAAGCACAACTTGGAATGCACTTTTAAGCTGGTGATACCGTGGTGAACTTTGACGCCCGCTTCGGCCAAGATGCGGGTCCATTCGATGTTGGATTGCTCATCGAATCTGGCCCTGAGTTCAATGACGGCGGTGACTTGTTTGCCGTTCTTCACTGCATCGATAAGCGATTGCATTACATGGGATTTTTTCGCCACTCGATATAAATTAATTCGAATAAAGCGCACCGCCGGATCGTAGGCCGCTTGGCGCACCATTTCGGTAAAGTGGGAAAACTTATGGTACGGATAATTGAGCATGATATCGCCCATCCGAATCGCATCGAAACTGTTGGCACTGCGGCCAAAACCTGCACTATTGAGCGCCGGTAGTTTTTCGTTTTCGAGGTAGTCGCGACTCGGGTTGGGGAAGGCGATAAAGTCTTTAAAGCTGTGGTAGCGCCCGCCTGGGATCAAACATTCGGTCGAGCTGATGTTCAGATTTTCTTTAAGCATCACTAACATGTGTTCAGGCATTTCTTTGTCATACACTAAGCGCACAGGCTCGGCGGTCAGACGTTTTTTCAATCCCTTAGTCATTTTCTCAAGCTGGGTTTGTTCAAGCTCGTCAGTGATATCAAAATCGGCATCGCGGGTTAACTTCATCGAATACACTTCGATGGCGTCGTACTCAAAGAAGGGGCCAAAGAGTTCATCCACGCAGTGGCGAATAATGTTATCTAATAAAATCAGATACTTTTTCGCTTTACTCTTTTCAGCTGGGAGTTCGATAAATCGCGGTACGTTTTTAGTCGGTACTTCGACTAAGGCGTATTGGCGACGAGCTTTAGTGAATAAACACACACACAAATAGGTGGCATCGTCGTTGATTTGTTTGATCAAATCGCGATTGTTATTGACGATAAGCGGAGCAATATGGCGTTTGAAATGGTCTCGAAAATGTTTTTTCAGCCAGTCGCTGTGGAACTCGCTTAATTGTTTCTCATTGATTAACAAAATATTACGACGCACTAGCTCGCGCATTAAATCCGTGTATATGCCATCGAATCTTTCTTGCAATGCCATCACTTTCGATTGGATTTTTGCCATTAAATGGCGACTGTTGCTGCGACCTTCCTGCAGGGATGACAGCAGAATCGAGCGCCTGACCGCAGCCACACGCACTCTAAAAAACTCATCCATGTTATTGGAAAATATCCCTAAAAATCGCACTCGCTCCACTAAGGGAACATTGTGATCGCAGGCTTCTTGCAATACCCGCTCATTAAATGACAACCAAGAGAGTTCTTTATCAATCGAAAGTTTATCGGTATTCGGGGACACTGCACAGCTCCTTTAAGCAAGCGTCATGGCGCAATATACAATAGCATTCATCCGTCTTTGTGCAATCAGATTTACTGCCGACAAGTGAAGGAATTTCAATGATAAATACTGCGCACACGCCAAAATCAGTCTGGGATTTATCTGGGATAAAGATACGAGGGAAATATGTCAGCTTGATGACGAGTGTGACAGAAATATGACCTTATGATGATCATCTTGGATTGAGCTTAAACTCTGCCCGTACAACTGCGCTTTGCGCATTGAGCACGCCACACGCGCAGCCAGTTTACGGGCAAAGCCAGCAGTCTTAACTCCTTGGGCATTATTGCAAACTATGTTATCTTGCTCGGCTTTTTTATCGCGGGAGTAAAAGGTATGTTTGTTGGATTTGATTATGGTAGTGCTAACTGCGCTGTAGGGATCATGCAGGGTGATGATGTGCAGTTATTGGCGTTATCAGAGCAATCAGCTTATTTACCTTCGACCTTATATGCGATGGACAGGGAACTGATCGCTGAGGCGGTTTATCGTGGTCTTCCTATTGAATTAAAAGCCGATTATGCCCAAAAACGTGCAGCGCAATTGAGCCGTGCCCGCATGGTGCGCCATGAGTTAGATCTCGACGCTGACGTTCAGGCTGTGTTTGTCGGTGAGCAGGCGGTGAGCGCGTATTTAGAGATGCCGGAGGAGGGATTCTATGTCCGTTCGCCAAAATCATTTTTAGGTGCAACGGGACTTAGACCCGAGCAAGTGGCCTTGTTTGAAGACATAGTTACCCTGATGATGCAGCACATTAAAGTGCGCGCCGAATCTGTATTAGTGGAAAAGCAGCTTCCCAAACAAGGCGCTACGGCAACGATCACCCATGCGATTATTGGTCGCCCGGTGAACTTTCAAGGCATAGGCGGTGAAGAGAGTAACCGTCAGGCTGAAGCCATTTTGACCTTAGCGGCAAAACGTGCGGGTTTCGTCGACGTTGATTTTCTGTTCGAGCCGTTAGCGGCGGGGATGGATTATGAAGCGACCTTGACCGATAACAAAACCGTGCTTGTTGTCGACGTAGGCGGCGGTACAACGGACTGCTCTGTGGTCAAAATGGGTCCAGCACATAAACAAAAAGCGGATCGCAGTGAAGATTTCCTCGGCCATAGTGGTCAGCGGATCGGTGGTAATGATCTTGATATCGCCCTTGCAATGAATGCCTTTATGCCGCACTTTGGTTTAGGCTCTTTAATGACCAATGGCAAGCCCATGCCCAGTAAAGCCTTTTGGAATGCGGTGGCGGTAAATGATATTAGCGCCCAGCGAGAATTCAGTACCTTAAGCAGCCGTAAACTGATTGATGAATTGGTGAAAGAAGCTGAGCAGCCACAGTTACTCAACCGACTGTTAAAAGTGCAACAACAGCAATTAAGTTATCAGCTCGTTCGCCAAGCCGAACGCGCCAAAATTGCCCTGTCAGATACCGATAATACTGATGTTAATCTGGATTTTATCGAAGCGGCGCTGCACGCGGGTGTGAGTCGTAATGTGTTTGAGAATGCCATTGAGCCTTCACTGACAAAAGTAGAAGCCCTGATGCACCAAGCGCTTGCGCAAGCGGCAAAAACCTTAGCGGCTGATGGCTCTTTGGCTCATGAGAATACCTCTGCCGACAATGCCGCAGAATGCAAACCCGATGTGATTTATGTGACAGGTGGTACGGCGCGAAGCCCTGCGATCTACGCGAAAATCGCGGGTATTTATCCCGATATTCCAGTCGTGGTCGGCGATCACTTTGGCTCTGTGACAGCAGGATTAACCCGCTGGGCACAAAAGCTATTTGCTACGCATTAATATACAAGCGCTAACATATAAGCACTCATATAGGCACTAATGCAAAAGGATGTAGGAATGAAAACTCTGTTTAAGTGTGCATTTGCGGCCACTGTTGGCTTTTTGCTCGCGGGTTGTGGTGACGATGTAGGTAAGGTGAGCTTAGGGCTTTTTACCACTAAGGATGTGATTATTGATGCTAAGCACGATCCTAAAATTCCTGGGGTGACTTGCCATATTAGCCGTATCGAAGCCAATTTAGATTTTGCCGATCCATCGGATATGGGCATAAGTTGCCGTCAAACTGGGCCAATTACTGCAGCCGATCTGGCGAAGATAGACATGGGTAAACATGGCGAAGTGATTTTTACCGAATCCCTGAGTATTTTATTTAAGTCATTAAAAGTGCGTCGGATTTACGATGCGCAGAACCAGACTCTGCTGTATTTGTCCTATTCGACGAAAGAGACCAATGGCAGCCATAAGCATGCGCTTTCAACAGTGCCGCTTTATGGCTCTGCGGCTTGGGTCGATCCTGCATTGAGTGCTGGAACGAAAGCGAATTAATCGCCGAAGAGTTTATAGCTTTGCAGTAAGTGTTAAAAATAAAAAGGGGCGGAATTGTTTATTCCGTCCCTTTTGTTTTTAAATGCCGCCAGCATTTAACCGCTAATGACATCACTCAATTACTATTCGCCATCTAACGGGTTAGCTTAAATCTTATCAAGATAGGTATCTTTATTTAGCTTTGGCCGCCAATACTGCGTTAAAGCGGTCAAACCCTGCAGTGAGATCGGCGATTAAATCTGCGGGATCTTCTAAACCAATATGCAAGCGAATTAACGGTTTGCTCGCATCCCACTTGGTCGCTGAGCGGATTTTATCAATGCCGAAAATGCCGAGGATCAAACTCTCGTAGCCGCCCCAAGAAAAGCCCATCTTAAAGTGACTCATATTCTCAACCAGTGCGGTGACCGCATCGGCATCGCCTTGTTTCAATACAAAGGAGAACAAGCCGTTGGAGGCGCTAAAGTCGCGTTTAAAGAACTCATGGCCGGGGCAGCTATCAAACGCGGGGTGACGCAGATGATCGACTTCTGCTCGGGTTTTCAACCAGTTGGCCACTTGCAGGGCATTTTTTTCATGCTGCGCCATACGCACGCCTAAGGTACGTAGACCACGTGCGGCAAGGTACACATCATCAGGGGAGGTGGTTTGTCCCATCAAATAGCTGTGCTCACGCAATTGTGGCCAGTATTTTTCGTTGGCCGTAGCCGTCCCTATCATCACATCCGAGTGACCGACTATGTATTTGGTCGCTGCTTGAATCGAAATATCTACACCCATTTCAAAGGGCTTGCTGTTGATTGGGGATGCCCAAGTGTTGTCCAGCATGGTGATCAACCCATGTTCGTGGGCGATGCGGCACAAGGTCGGTACATCTTGCACTTCCATGGTGATGGAGCCAGGTGACTCTAAAAACAGTACCTTAGTATTGGGGCGAATTAGGTCGCGAATGCCTGCGCCAATCAGCGGATCGTAATAAGTGGTTTCGATACCAAAACCGCCCAGAATATGGGTGCACAGATCCCGCGTTGGCTCATACACGCTATCGACCATCAACAGGTGATCGCCCGTTTTTAAAAATGACAGTAGCGCCGCACTGATCGCCGCCGCGCCAGAGGGATACAGCGCTGTACCGACGCCGCCTTCTAATTCGGCAATCGCGGCCTGAAAGGCAAAATGGGTTGGGGTGCCACGGCGGCCATAAAACATCTCGCCATTGGTTTTATTCTTCGCGGCGTGGCGCATTTCATCCATGGTTTCGAAGACGATAGTCGAAGCGCGAAAGACGGGCGGATTGATCACGCCTTTGGTCCATTTTTTGTCTCGACCTAAGCTGACGATTTGGGTGGCTTGATGATGTTTATCTGTCATTGGATCATTACCTTGGCATTTAGGTTGAACGAAGAGGTTGAACAATGTTCGAGAAGAACCATTGGAGATATCTAATCTATTGTTATGGCGGTCATCTTAGCATCTGCGCGCCGAAATAACAGACGGCGCTATGATGAGTTTGACTCATGTTATTGGCGCCTGTCTGTTCGGTCGTTAGATTTTGATACTGAGCTTAACGGCAACATGGCTCTTAATTTAAAGGCAAGGTTACTAGGATATCGACGCCATTATGCTCGCTGCGATTGCGGGCGAGGATTTGTCCTTGGTGAAACTCGGCGACCAATCGTGCGATATACAGACCTAAGCCTAGGTGGGGTTTGTCTTGGACTTGATTTATCCGTACCGACACCATGGAATCGAAAATCTGCTCTGACATATCAACAGGTAATTCTGGTCCTAAGTTACTGATAAGCAATGTCGCTTGCTTACCCACTTGGGTGAGCGTGACTTCGATAGCACTGTCTTTATCACAAAACTCAATGGCGTTGGCGATAAGCTTGTCCATCAACTGGGCGATATATTCCGGTACACCTTGCATCATCAGTGGCTGCTCGGGCACTTTTACGCTAAAGCCTTGTTCTGGATAGGTAATTTGATAACCTTGCATACAGCCACTGACCACTTGGGAAAGTGGGAACTTAGTGATGTCGGCCTGGGTTAAACTCTGCTCTAAGCGCGTTGCCTCGCTCATGTTATTTAAAATCATACTTAAGCGGCTGACGCCTTCTTGGGCGCGGTCGACATATTTCTGTGTGTCTTTATCTAAGGTTTGCAGGTTTAAATGTTCAAGGGATGAACGTACAACCGCCACGGGCGTGCGCAGCTCATGGGACAGGCGCGACGACATGTTTTCCAAATAGTGAGTGTATTGTCCAAGCCGGCCCACAATGCTGGAAAAACTGCGGGACAGATCGCCAATTTCATCCCGAGCTTTAGACGGTTTGAGGTGATTACGAACGCGGCCTTGGCTATCAATGGCATTTTCGGCTTCATCGCGCAATTTACGAATACGATTAGAAATACTCGAGGCGAAAAAGAACAATGCCAAAGTGCCCATGCTCATTATGGTCAAAATCACGTTAAAGAGTTTTTCCAGCGCGCGGTTACGCAGAGTGCGAATACCATGGGTGGTTTCTTCGGCGACGACGGCACCCATCACATTGTTATCAATCCAAATAGGGCTGGCGGCGGCAAGTACCACGGCTTTGTTGTCTGGGGTTAACCGCCAAGTCGAGCTTTGCTGACCCGCGAGGGCTTTTTGGATATGACTGCCATCAAGTTCAGTAGAGTCTTGCAAGGAGTCGATAAAGTCTTTGGGCGGCTTAGTGAGAATTTTATAATACAGCGGATGCAAGTAATCACGCTTGAAGGTTTCCCACAGCGTGGTGCTCTTTTCATCTTCTAAGGTGCGGGTCCACACGCTGTCGTTGGCACGAATATCTCCCGATTTTGCCAGTACGCGGCCGTGTTTATCGACCACCCAGATGCGTGAGCTATAGTGGCTCATGCCTTTGATAATGCTTTCAATTTCAGGCGATGGTACCAACACAGTGCCGAGATTATCGACCGTATCTAAGGCCGAGGTACCGACAACGGCTGCTACATCGCGATTTTTGCTGTCGTTAACATCGGAAATAGCAAAACCGAGTTTGCTGCCGACCATGTCTAAGGGAATACGCAGCTCGACATTGTAGCCCACATCTGTGGTTGCCCATTGTCCTTGAATGCGCACTTCAGGTTTGACTGGCACGGTTTGTTTAGGATTGGCGGGTAATTCGAAGGCGCTGATCCAGCCTGGTTGCGTGGTGGCAATGATATAGCGCTTAAATTTATTGTCGGGTGCGAGTGTTGCAATTGAAAGATGATCGTTTCTATCGACACTTAAGGCATTTCTACCGCGCAGCACCACAGTTGGGTCAATCACTCGAAAGAAGGCGTAAAGATAACCATCGTACTGACCGACCATGTGGGTAAAGCTTAAGGTTAGCGGCGCGTTGGGATCGGCGCGCATGATCAGGTGCGCCTCGTCGTACTGAAGAAATCTGTGCTGATATTCTTCCCATTCATTGAGTTTGCCGTCGAGTAGAATTGCCCCATTGAGCTGGTAGGCGTAGAGATCGCGACTCTTCTCCACTTGTTTTAAAAAGCTCGCTTGTCCATCGAACAATTTCGGCCGTTCGTGCAATGCGGTGGCCAGTGCCTGAGTGGTGCCTTCTAGGGTACGTTCTTGACCGTGGCGAAGATACTTTTCCATCTCCCACACATATTGATACCCCAGCCAAGGTAGGCAGAGCAAAAATAGACTAAGGCCGATGACTTTAGTGCGTAGACCAAAGGGGAAACGTGTCATAAGTTAAGGGTCAGCATCAATGGGGTTAAAAGTGTAATCATTCAAGGTTGTTTGGTTCAACACCGCGCTTAACGGTTTGTTAAGCCATAGATCAGGCTAAGCTGTCCCAGCGATAACCCATGCCATAAACCGTATCGATACAGTCAAACTCAGGCGCGGCGACAATGAACTTCTTGCGAATGCGTTTCACATGGGAAGTGATTGTGCTGTCATCGACAAAAATCTTCGCCTCTTGCATTAATTCATGACGGCTGCGCACATGGCCAGGGTGTTTGGCTAATGCATGTACCATCCAAAATTCGGTGACAGTCAGCTCAATCGGCAACTGGTTCCAATAGACTTGCATGCGATTGGCATCAATCGTCAGTGGACCACGTTCGAGCAGGTTTTCCTGCGCCGTTTGGCTGGCAGCAAGTTCGGAGCGGCGAAACAAGGCCGCTAAACGCGCAGTTAAATGGGGGAAACTCACTTCTTTACTCAAGTAGTCATCGGCGCCTAAACGCAGGCCACAAACAGTATCAAAGTCACTGTCACGGGCGGTCAAAAAGATGATCGGCAGCGTGCTCGACATCGCGCGCAGTGACTGACACAGCATAAAGCCGCCGTCAATTTCATTACCTAAGCCGATGTCGATAATGGCTAAATCCGGTAAACGAGTATTAAAGGCTAACATGGCCGATGGTCTGTCGGCATAGGTTTGCACGCTGTAACCGTGTTGTTGCAGCACGTCCTTGTAATTCTCGCGAATGGCGGCTTCATCTTCCACTATGGCGATACGCTTCATAGAGCCCTATTCCTATTGACTTGGGGGAGTAAGTTTTCGTGACTATACAGGATTTTACCCGAGATAAAAGGCCACAAATGCAATTGCCATTTTGTTGCCACAATTGATAGTTGCATTGCCATTTTCCATCCCTGCTCATGCCATTCCACTTGTGTTTAATAGCCCCATTCAGTTTTGTGCCCGTTTGACCTGATGTGGTGTTGAGTGGATTGCTTCAGGTACGAGTCCAAGCTCAGCTAATAATCAAAAAGGAATGAGATGATGAAAAAGACACTAATTAATCTATTGGTTTTGAGTTTATTAAGCGCACCAGTAGCCAGTGTGTCGGCGCGGGTTTCACTGCAAAATCAAGTGATAGGACAAGACCTCACCCTAGAAAATGATGCCTATGCTAGCGGTATCGCGATGGATGACGAATACGCAAGCGAGGACGAACAACCGGAAGCCCTCATTGGCCTCGGTGGTGGAGCCTTAGTGGGGGCGTTAGTCGGTGGTCCAGTGGGGGCCATTATTGGTGCGTTCACAGGCACCTTAATTGGCAAATCAGTCAGCGATACAGACACACTGCACGTTCAGCAAAGACAGATCCATTTGCAAGAGTCCCAGTTATCCGAGTGGAGTGTAAAACAGCAAGCCGCCGAAAAACGGGCAAGCGAATATACCAAGGCGCAGCAAGAGCTTGATGAGTTGCTGTCAGCGCAACGTCAATTGCTCAGTGAACTCGCCTTGGGGCTTAGCGTACAGTTTCGTACCGGTTCCTCTGAGGTTGAATCGCATTTTTTGCCTCAATTAGATGATGTGGCTGAGGTGATGAATTTGTCACCAGAACTCAATCTTGAGCTGAAGGGTTATGCCGACCGCCGTGGTGATGAGAGTTACAACCAAGCCCTTTCTGAGCAGCGTCTACTAGAGGTGCGTGGCTACCTGATTAAGCAAGGCGTCACTGCCGAGCGTATGACCACTCAAGCCTTTGGCGCTTTATCGCCTTTGCAAGCCGACCAAGACAGAGAATCGGATGTGTTCGACCGCCGCGTGACATTAACACTACAGCCTCATTTGGCCTTGACTGCAAGTAATGCTGCTGACTAGCGGTCAATTTAAGCTGTCCATTTTACGTCGTTCATATTAACGACAACCAACATCAGTTCATATTTGTTAATAGAGGAAGCCTTTGTGATGATCACAGGGAAAAGGGTAAAAGAAGTGAGTGATGCGGTAGCGGTATTGCTGATCAGTGCCGCCGTGTGTTGGGGTTTGCCCTTTGTGGCATTGGCTTCGCCGAATAGTACCGGCACATTATCTGTGCCACAGAATATGGCTTCGGCATTGGTCGGGCAAAATAGTGCTGAGTCACACATCATTAATTACGATGATATTACGCAGGGGCTGTTGCTTTATCGTCAGCCGAGCGGCGCTTGGGTGCCATCTTTGCCGCTCGATACACAAGTGTCGATGCAAGTCTCTGGCTTAAGTAATCGCGTGAGTGTGAAACAGGTTTTTCGCAACAACACTGAATTTGTGTTGAATGGGCAATATTTGTTCCCGCTGCCCAATGAGGCTGCGGTGGATTCGTTGCGATTACATATAGGCCAGAGAGTGATCGAAGGGCAAATTCATCCTAAGGCCGATGCCAAGCAGATTTTTGAGCAAGCGAAAGCTGAAGGCAAACGTGCCAGCTTAGTGAGCCAAGAGCGGCCTAATATGTTCACGACCGAAGTCGCAAACCTAGCACCTCAAGAGGAGCTGATTGTAGAAATCAGCTATCAGGAGACCATTAAATATGAAGATGGTTTGTTTAGTTTACGTTTTCCGCTGGTGGTCGCGCCCCGTTATATTCCGGGATTAACATCGGATTCAAGTGCTAGCGACTCACATGATCCTATGGCACAGGTGCGCCAATCAAGCCGAGTGACAAGTTCGCAGGTGTTTGATGCTGACCGGATTGTGGCACCAGTGCGGGACGGCGCCAGTGGACGCGATCCTGTGCTGAAGGCAGACATTCAAGTCTTACTCGCAAAGGGGGTTGATAAAGCGTCCATTGAGAGTCCTTACCATGATATCCAACTTAAGCAAACCAATAGCGGCGTCGATGTCTCACTGGCACAACGTGTGCCTGCTAATCGTGACTTTGTATTGCAATGGCGTGTACAGCAGGGCACAAGTCCTATGGCTTGGGTGTTTAATCAACAGGGTAAGACCCATAAACCCGATGGCGATAATGTGTCTCAGGACACGCTTGAAACCAGCACAGCCAACGGCGTAAATGAAGATAATTACAGTCTTGTCATGGTGTTGCCTCCTAAGGTCGAAAAGAGCAACCAGCCGAGCTTGCCCCGTGAATTAATTCTGGTGATAGATACTTCGGGTTCTATGGCGGGGGATTCTATCGTTCAAGCCAAAAATGCACTGCTATATGCGTTAAAAGGACTCAAGCCCGAAGACAGTTTTAACATTATCGAATTTAATTCCAGTCTGTCTCAGTTTTCAGCGACACCACTACCGGCGACTTCGTCTAATTTGTCCCGCGCCCGTCAATTTGTGAGCCGTTTACAGGCCGATGGTGGCACCGAAATGGCGCTGGCATTGGATGCTGCATTGCCAAAATCCTTGGGCAGTGTTTCGCCCGATGCTGTGCAGCCTTTGCGCCAAGTGATCTTTATGACAGACGGCTCTGTGGGCAATGAGCAAGCCTTGTTTGATTTGATCCGCTACCAAATCGGTGAGAGCCGCTTGTTTACTGTTGGCATAGGCTCGGCGCCTAATTCTCACTTTATGCAAAGGGCGGCTGAACTGGGTCGCGGCACTTTTACTTATATTGGCAAAGTGGATGAAGTCGACGAGAAGATCAGCGCCTTGCTGAGCAAAATTCAATATCCCGTATTAACCGATATTCAAGTGCGTTTTGATGATGGCAGTGTGCCCGATTACTGGCCGTCACCGATTGCTGATTTGTACCGCGGCGAGCCTGTGCTTGTGAGTCTAAAACGCAGCGCCCGTGAGCCGCAGGAATTAGTGATTTCAGGTCGCCAAGGGCATAAAAACTGGCAACAGTCGTTATCGCTGCAGGACAACTCAGCAGGACTTATTACCAATCAAGGTGCGGGTTTAGACTTGTTGTGGGCTCGTAAACAGATTGGCGCACTGGAGCTGAGTAAAAATGGTGCGAATGATGACAAGGTTAAGCAGCAAGTGACGGCTTTATCGATGAATTATCACTTAGTCAGCGCCTATACCAGCTTAGTGGCGGTGGACTTAACTCCAATCGATTCAACCGCAATGAGCCGCGATGCCGTGGTGCGTCAGCACTTGCCCTTAGGTTGGCAACCCTTTGGTGCCTTACCGCAAACTGCGACATCGAGCCGTTTGGATATGTTATTGGGTGCATTGACCTTGCTACTGGCCTTGGTGCTTATGGGCTCGATTTTACGACAAAAACGCGAAGAGAAGGCGGCCATGATGGCGCTTACCAGTCATCGATGAACCATGAACCAATGAACCAATGAATCATGAACGACGAGTAAAGCGCGATGAGCAAAGGCCGAACACAGCGGTTTTTAGTAGTGGGATTATTTTTAATTGGTGCAACATTGTTAGGAAAGGGACTCTATATGCAAGCTAAAGCACACTTTGCCCAGTATTTGATTGAACAGGCGTGGACTAAAACCTTAGCCGATGGACAATCCCATAAGCCTTGGTCATGGGCAGATACTTACCCCGTCGCAAAGCTGTCGATTTATCGTGAACAAGCGGCTAAAAACGATATTGAAGCCGAGCTTAATGACAGTTTATATGTATTGGCGGGGGCTTCTGGGCGAAATTTGGCCTTTGGTCCGAGTCTAGTGTTGTCCAGCGCGCCAGCGGGGCAAAAGGGCAATACTGTGATTGCCGGACACAGGGATACGCATTTTGCCATCCTTAATGGCATGACGGTAGGGCGTCGATTATCGCTGCAAACGCTTAAGGGAAATCACATTATTTATGAAGTAGTTGCGACTCAGGTGGTGCATGAAACTGAAACGCAGTTTATGGCGCCATCCGCTGATAATCGCTTAACCTTAATCACTTGTTATCCCTTCGATACGCTTCAAGGCGGCGCCGAACTGCGCTTTGTTGTGCAGGCGATACCCGTTGAAGATGAGCCAATGGAGACAGTTAGTGCTGATGTATCAACTTCAACTAGGGATGGGATGCCAGGGAAGGTCGCTTCTTTATCGCGCAGTTTCACCCATTAGGTCGCAAGTTAATTTAAGCCTTAGCGCAATCTTCAACCAAAGCGTTAAGGCTGCTTTGAGCTAATAATGTTAACTAAATAATGCTGAATAAATAGTGCTTATCAGTAACCGTCAAAAGACCTTCACTTAATCGCCTTAGCCTGAAGCTGAATCATCGGCTCCAGGCTCATTCATTGCGTTGCGGTTATCACAACTAGGTTAATATACTCATGCCATTAAACTTATGTCATTACAATCAGGTCATTACAATCAGTTGCTGATCGGTAACACACGGTTTCGACCTAAGCGTTTAGCGTCATAAAGCAATTTATCTGCCGCTTCAATCAATTGCATGCCCGTTTGTTTTTCTTGCCATTGGGCAACCCCAAATGAGGCACTGATATTATTGATACGCTCGTCTTTACGTCTGTCTTTTAAGCTGAGTTTTTCGAGTCCACGGCGCATGGCTTCAGCCAGTTGCCTTGCAATACGTAACTGACTTTTAGGCACAATAATCGCAAACTCTTCACCGCCAAAACGATACAGTTTCGCGCCATCGCGGCAGGATTCCTGTAGCCGTTTTGCCACGGCGCGTAACACTTGGTCGCCGAGCTGGTGGCCGTAGGTGTCGTTAAACACTTTAAAATGGTCGATATCGGCCAA
Organism: Shewanella hafniensis; assembly: GCF_019655335.1. Lineage (GTDB taxonomy): Bacteria > Pseudomonadota > Gammaproteobacteria > Enterobacterales > Shewanellaceae > Shewanella > Shewanella hafniensis. The sequence continues at coordinate 90,549 of NZ_BPFD01000005.1, read as the reverse complement.
GATCACGCAGGTGCCTAAGGGCGCTTGGGCTAACATACCGGCAAAATCGCTGTCGAAGGCGCGGCGATTAAAGCAGCCAGTTAGTGCATCGTAGAGCACATCTTTTTCTGTCTGTTCGAGCTTTTTCTTTAGCGCATCGATTTCGGTTTGCGCTTTCTGCAATTGTCCGGTAAAGAACTCAGTGCTCGAGCGAATATTGTCTGACTCTTTCACTAAACTGCGCACCAGATCGAGCACTTGCTCAACACTAAAACCCTCGTCTTCGATGCGGTTGAGCTTTTCAAAATTACTCTCGATGCGCGACTGGAATTCATTGGCATCCAGATTGGTATCTTTGAGCGATTGGGACAGCTCAGTCACCATAGCATCCAGATTCTGGCGCATTTCGCGGACATCGAGTTCAACGGGATCGGCAACATACTGGCGATATAAGAGTTCGCTACTCACAGGAGGACAAGTGTTGTACTGGGCGATAACGGTATCGAGTCGTTGATTTAATTCGGGATTCTGTTCACCAACATAAGTGTACCAAAGCGCATAGTTAACCGGGGTGGTCGGAATTTTATGTTTGAGCATCAGAGGCACTGCTTTTTTGAGATTCAGTGCAGCGGCTTGTAATAACTCTAGCGACATATTGTTACCTTACTTAATGAAAATGCACGGATATTTTAAGATTTTCGCTATTTTATTCTGTTGTTATCTGTTCAAAGCTAACCGCAAGCATCGTCGGCTCGATGAAGGCATGAACACCGTTTGTGCTTGGGCAGCAGCGACTCCGTTTGCGCTAAGACTTCCATCATTAACTAAAGATGATATGGTAAAGTCTATCCTTAAAATCAAATAATGATAATAACTTGGGAGAAAGTTGTGAAAAATATCCTCTTAGCCACAAGTCTGATGGCCACTATCTCATTACCCGTCTTTGCTGAAACCGCATTTGTGCAAAGCCTCGATCTCGCGCAATACCGAACCGATGTTAAAACCTTAGCCAGTGACGCCTTCGGTGGACGTGCGCCCTTGTCTGAAGGTGAAACCTTAACTTTAGACTATTTAGTGAAAGCATTTAAAGATATGGGTCTCAAACCCGGATTTGGCGACAGTTATCTGCAGGCCGTGCCTTTGGCGCAAATTAGCGCAGATCAAAATATGCAGCTTGATATCGGCGGACTTAAATTTGCCAATGGCAGTGAATTTACCGCGAGAACCCAAAGAGTCGCCGAAACCGTGAGCCTGAATAAAAGCGATGTGGTGTTTGTCGGCTACGGGATCAATGCACCCGAATATGGTTGGAACGATTATCAAGGGTTAGATGTAAAAGGCAAAACCGTTATCGTGCTCGTGAACGACCCAGGCTTTGTGACTCAAGACCCTGCGGTATTTAAAGGCAATGCCATGACCTATTACGGTCGCTGGACTTATAAGTATGAGGAAGCGGCGCGTCAAGGCGCCGAGGCTGTGTTTATTGTTCACGAAACAGCGCCTGCTGCCTATGGTTGGGGTGTGGTGCAAAACTCCAACACAGGCACTAAGTTCACTCTGGTCGATGCTAATAATAACCAAGGTCAAGTTGGCGTGATGGGCTGGGTTCAGCACGAAACCGCGCAAAAAATATTCGCCAAAGCGGGACTGGATTTCGATAGCTTAAAACAGCAAGCAGCCAAGCCAAACTTTAAGGCGATCCCACTTAAACTAAGCGCCCAGCTCACGTTAAACAATAAAATTGAACGCGCTGAGTCCCATAACGTTGCGGCTTTACTGCCCGGCAAAATGCGCCCCGACGAAGTGGTGATGATGCATGCCCATTGGGATCATCTTGGTACTGTGATTGAAGGCGGTAAGTCAGAGATTTTAAACGGAGCGGTCGATAATGCCAGCGGTGTGGCGGGGGTTTTAGCCTTGGCGCGTTACTTCAAACAGCAAGCCAAGACGGCGCCACTGGATCGCTCGGTGCTCTTCAGTGCCTTTACGGCGGAAGAAACGGGTCTGATTGGTGCACAGCATTTTGCTCAGCATCCGAGTGTGCCCACGAAGAACATCGTCGCCTTTTTAAATATCGATGGCATGAATGTGAACAAGGGCGTGGATTACATTTTGCGTTATGGCGAAGGTGTGTCTGAGTTGGAGCAATACTTAGATAACGCCGCGAAGGCCCAAGACCGTTCGGTAAAAGGTGATCCAAGACCGCAGAATGGGTTGATGTTTAGATCAGACCACTTTGCGCTGGCACAACAAGGTGTACCTGGATTGCTCTTTATGAGCCTTGGCGATACCGATCCTGATTATATCGCCCATAAATATCATAAGCCTGCCGATGATTATGATCCAAGCTGGAATTTAGGTGGTGTAAGCCAAGACCTAGACCTCATCGCCAGTATGATTACCACCTTAGCCAATAGTAGCGATTGGCCCCATTGGCTTGAGTCATCTGACTTTAAAGCCAAGCGCGAGCAAGATGGCCGTAAATAGTGTTAATGAGTTGAATTATAAGGGTGCCCAGTAGGTGCCCTTATTTTTTGGACTGATTTTAGCTGAGAATTGAGCGATAGTTTTAGCGAGGCGTAGCGATTTAAGACAATAACAGTTTTAAGGGAATATAGTTGAATTAAAAAGAATAACTGATGGAAAGCATAGGGCCGATAAAGCTGTAATAGATATTGTAATCGGCGATTTGAGTGTCTTTATTCGGCGAGTTTTGGGCGATATCCACATCCACTTTGTAGTAGTTATAGGCCACGCTCATACGCCAGTTTTGAGTGATTTGTGCATCGACCCCCACTTTGATATCAACGAGCTCGCCTTTTACATCATTGAGTGTGATGTAAAAATACTGTGCATGGCTGGTGACTTGCCAACCGGGAACAAATTCATACTGACCATAAATGCCAAAGTCCGGCAGTGGTGCAGTGACATTTTCATCAACAATGCGCGGTATCGCTTGGCTACCACAGACATTATTGAGTAGTTCCGATGAAGCGCAAACCCCAATCACACCTTCAAAACCTGTCTTGATAAACATAGTGTGTAAACCAAATGACAGACCCACATCATAGTTACTGCCTTGAAAAACATCATAACCATAACCTAAACGCAGTACATCGATGTTTAAGGTTGAACTGAGCTTACCGCCGGCTTTGATATCGTAAATGGTGTCGTTGATTTCAAGCTGGAAGGGTTTGGCTAAGGCTTGGGTGTCGGCGCTGCGGTGGAGTTGTTTCCAGTCGAGGTAGATATTGTGCCGCTCGTTAAAGTGATAATTTAACTCAATAAAAGGCAGAAATTCGTTTTCAGCGAGTTGTAGATCGGACTCATAATCTAAGGTGAAATTATTACCCGAAACTGGGTTAGTGACTTGCATATTAGTGTCTGACTGCGAGTAAAAACCGCCTAACTGAATAGTAAAGTCATCGGCTTGCACTTGAGTGCTGGCGAGTGACGCTATGATGAGGGGCAACAGGCGAATCGACATGTTAAGGAGTAACTCCAGCATTATTCTTATTATGTTTAGCGATAAGGTCAGACTTTAGTGCCATAAAAAAATCGACATTTGGAGTTTAACAGCAAATTTTGCGATGTGAATAAAATGTTTTAAAAAATGCGAAAATTTGTGATTTAAAACAAAAGTAGGACTTATTTTAGCGCTATTGAATGAAATTTGAGCGAAACATCACATCAATTGTGGATTGAAGGGCTGACACAAGGGAAGGGTAAGAGCTTCTTAGGCATGGCTTCAGTATTGCAGCTTTGCTTTTGGCGCGATATGCCGATGGATGTGAAACACGTAAATGGAGGCGTAATCAATTTAAGAATAGCTAGCGGCGTGATACCGCTAGATATTAAGTTGTCCCTCGTCCGCTATTTAGGCTCGATAACGGGCGCTACAGACGTTTCTACATTGTCAGTAATAACCACTTTGGGGCTATTTGGCTCATCTTTATTAAACATGCCTAAACGGATGCGAATAAAGTGTAAAATTTGCGCGGCAATATCCACATTCAAACAGGATTCTAAGCCTTCAAATCCTGGGGATGAGTTTGCTTCGCAAATTTTGTAATGGCCGTTATCAAACAATAAATCGATACCCGCAACATCGAGATCGAGAATATTGGCTGTTTGCGTGGCAAGCCATTCAATTTCAGGGGTGATTTGAAACGGACGTGCTGAACCGCCAGCACTGACATTGGCTTTAAAGCTGTCTTCTTGACCACGCCTTTCATAGCAACCCGCAACACGACCACCGATAGTAAATACCCGAAGATCGCGGCCATGACTGTTAGCGATAAACTCCTGCAGAATGATGTTAGCGTTTTTGTTGGTCGCTTCAATCAACTGCATTAGATCGTCAAATTCTCGTGCTTTATGGGATAAAAACACACCGCTGCCCTGTGAACCAGAAAGCGTTTTAATCACCACAGGAAAACCGAGATGGCGCTCTACGAGGGCGATATCAACGGGGAATTTAACCAACATAGTTTTAGGCGTAGGCAAATTTTTCTCGGCCAACAATTGCTGGGAGAATAATTTGTCTTTAACGATTTCAATGGCTTTAGAAGGATTGAGGCAATACACCCCTAATCTTTCTAAGTGGCGAATAATGGCTAAGGCAAAGTAAGTTGTGCCAGATCCCATTCGCGGAATAATAAAATCGGGCAGCTCAACGGCTTGCCCATTCAATAAAATACTCTTGTTATCTTCTCTGGTGACAGTGAGATCAAATTCATCAGGTGCGTAAACTTCCAACTCTATGTTGTCGGCTTTTGCTGCCGCCAGTAGACGCTCAATTTCATACCATTCAGGTTTTAGCTGAGTCGCGGTTTCTTTATATAAAATCCAACCACGCATTTAGTAGCAAACCTTAATCTTCATTCTTTATCCTCGGGTTCAGGTTCATCCTGAACATCATCTTCAATATCAAATACAGCCTCAACTTCTATTTCAGGCTTGGTTGCAGGCAAATGCACTGTACCAACCACGGCATAAAAGGGTTTCCCCATGGCGAGCCTGCGATACTTTACCCAGATCTGCTCTAACAAGCTACTGGGCGCGATATTTCCTTTGGCGACTTCCACAAATTGAGCTTCATCGGAGGTACAGGGCAAGGATTTACCTTCGGCGAGATTCTTCATTGCATGACCATGCAATTCAAGCAGTTCGGCTTCCTTATTGGTAAAATCGCCGCTTCGTTTGAAGCCTTTGGGGAAATTAGTGTCGTCGTAGAAACGTTTTTGCGAGACAAAACTGGCAGCAGCTGAGCCGTTAAACGTCTCAGAACCCTTGTTAGCGTTTGAAAAAGACTGTTCAGACATGGCAGATACCCTCTAGTTTTTGATATACAAAGATTTGCAACTGGAGTATTGGCTAGTATTATTGATTTATAAATCAAAAAAATTTGCCTATGTTGGTCAAGAATTTTTATGGATACCGATTTACTGAAAACCTTTCTTGAAGTCTCCCGTACTCGCCATTTCGGTAAAGCGGCCGAGAATCTGTATCTCACGCGCAGTGCTGTGAGTTTTCGAGTCAAGCAGCTTGAGAGCATTTTAGGCGTCGCGCTGTTTGAGCGTCAGCGTAATAACATTCAGCCCACCCCCGCAGGCGAGCGCATGCTTGGTCATGCAGAGGCAGTATTAACGGCGTGGGAGCGGGCGAAACAAGATGTTTCCCTGAGTCAGTTACAGTCTACTCAGCTTGCCATTGGTGCAGGGCCGAATATTTGGGATGCCTATTTGCAAGGTTATTTACAGGGATTGCATGTGGGGCTACCCGGCGTTGCGCTGCGCACCGAAGTGCTGCCTGCCAATGCGATGACACGCCAATTAATGGACCGTACCCTCGATATCGCGATTTCATTCGATCCGCCAAAGCTCGATCAATTTGAATTAGTGCAGCTGGGGCAAATTAATTTGTTGTTGGTTTCGAGCTTGAAAGGTCAAACGCTGAATGCCGTGGTGCCGGGGCAATATGTGAAAGTAGATTGGGGAACGGCGTTTAATATTGTGCATGCGCAGGAATATGCCTCGCTGCCTGTGCCAACGCTACATACGAGCTCTGCGCGTATCGCTTTGGATTTCATCTTAAATAATGGTGGTTGTGCTTTCTTACCCGAGCATTTGGTGCAGCATGCTTTGCGCTGCGGTGAATTGCATCACGTTAGTGGCGCCAGCGCTATTTCACGAAATGTGTATGTTGCCTATTGGGCGGAAAATGATCGTTTAGCCCAGATCAAACAAGCCATCGACTTTTTAAGGGACGATGGCTCAGTGTTTTCTCATGCGACTATCTAAAACGTCGGTGTTAAAACACCAGTGGCGCGAGTACAACCAGCCAAGTTAATCCACAAAGCGCAAGACTCATAAAGACGGCAGCCGAGGCAATGTCCTTGGCTTGGCCACTTAATGGGTGAATTTCACTGCCAACACGATCGACCACAGCTTCAATCGCCGAGTTTAAAAGCTCAACAATCAACACGATAAACAGTGTAAAAATCAGCAACAAACGTTCAATCGTGCTGATATCAACCCACAAAGCCACGGGTAACATGACGATAGCCAACATTAATTCTTGTCTAAAAGCGGCTTCGTGGACCCAAGCGGCTTTTAAGCCCTTCATCGAAAATCCCGTCGCTCTGAAAATGCGTTTAATACCGTGATTGTTGGCTGGTTTCATAGTGTTTCCAATAGACATTAGCGACAACGCGCTGAGGTGCTGCTCATTCAAACTGGCTTGATAAAACCAACGGTTGTAGATTTTAACATTTGACTGAGTCAATAAATTTGGCCGCAGTATAGCCCGAGATGAAAAGCGCATAAACAATTAACTGAGTAAAAATGTTATCAACATTCGTTGTTAACTTAAGCGCTTAGTGAATTTCGGCATTTTTTTAGTGCAACTTGAGCTATGGGTTCTAAGCTTGTTGAAGGATATATTGCCAGAGTGAGCAAGGGAATGACTCATACCAGTCCGTTACAAGATTTAACATTTCATTGGTTTATCCGCTTTCGGTTTTTCAAACAACGTCTGTTCTTACTCAGTCTGCTCATTTTCTGTTGTTTCGATCCAGTGACCTATGCAAAAACATTACCACCTTCAATACAGTTGGCAACTGAGTTTGATGCCCAGCAAGAGATTAATATTCACGACTTTTTGATTAGCGAAAAACTTGATGGAGTTCGAGGTTACTGGAACGGAGAGGCATTATTGACTCGGCAAGGTAATCTTATTGCTGCTCCAACTTGGTTTATCGCGAATTTTCCGAATTATCCCCTCGATGGTGAATTATGGCTTGGGCGAGGTCAGTTTGAAGCGATGTCGAGCATAGTTCGACAAACCTTAGCTAAGGATGATGATTGGCGCAAAGTGCGATTTATGGTGTTCGATGTGCCTAAGGCGGGTGGCGACTTTCAACATCGCTATCAATTTGCGTTGACCGAATTAAGCGATAAATCGCATTATCTTGAAGTTATAGCGCAGTTCCAAGTGGACAGTCTGGAAGCCCTGTATCAAAAATTTGATAGCTTAGTTGCTAAAGGCGCTGAAGGATTAATGCTACATCGTAGCTCCGCGACGTATGTCAGTGGCCGCAATCCTAATTTGATGAAATTAAAACCCTATTATGATGCTGAAGCGACAGTGATCGGCCATATACCAGGGAAAGGTCAATTTGCAGGGCAAATGGGTGCAATAAGAGTGCAAACCCCAGACGGCCGGATTTTCAACATAGGCACAGGTTTTAATCTCGCAGAGCGCCAACATCCTCCCGCTGTGGGTGCAATCATCACCTATAAATATCTGGGTCTTACCGTAAATGGCTTACCCAGATTTGCCAGTTTCCTGCGGGTACGCAGTGATGTGGATGAGGGTAATAAAGTCATTTCATCGCAAGAAGGAAACTAGCGGGGCAGTTCTGCCCGCAATACTGCTCCGCTAGTATTTAAATCATTACTCGTAAAAAGTGACTGTAGTAAGTAGTTGTTCACTATAATTAAAAATATCGTCTACTGAACTAATGGGATGACGAGTTTCATTTTTATTAGCATCCATTAATCCTAGGTATTTTTGTTTAACCTAGCGAATACTGGCGTATCACGATGAACGTTAATGTATAAATTAAAAAAACCTTCAATATTTACTGATTAATTGGCAATGATTTCACTCTTATGTCGCCTTAATTTGACAATTCAGGTGCAAACCACATTTAATCACTTAATCATGGCGGTAGATAAGTTTTGACTGTGGAAGGATTGAATGAAATGAAAGAGGCGAGAGTGCAACGCATCTTGATGGTGTGTATGGGCAATATCTGCCGCTCACCGACAGCACAAGCTGTGTGCCGCTTTAAGGTTGCGCAGCGTAGGCTCAATATTGAGGTGGACTCTGCGGGTACTATTGGTTATCACCAAGGGGATACGCCTGACCGCCGTGCTATGGCGGCGGGGGAAAAGCGGGGTTTTAGTTTCGATGGAATGCGGGCTCGGCAGGTTGTGGATGCCGACTTTGAACATTTTGATTTAATTTTGGCGGCGGATAAAGCCAATTTAGCGGATTTGCGTAGTCGTTGTCCGCTTGAGTATCAGTACAAGTTACAGTTAATGCTCTCTTATGCGGATACGCAAGTGACGGAAGTGCCGGACCCTTACTATGGTGGCGAGCAGGGCTTTGAACTGGTGTTGGATTTATTAGAGCAGAGTTTGGATGCCTTGCTTGATAGGTTGACCTCTGGTGCGCAAAAGTAGTTGCGCGTGACAGTGTTTGTTAACGCGACATCTTCGTTTATGAAAATAAAAAGCCAGCATATTCAATATGCTGGCTTAAATATTAAGCTTGATGAATTAGCTTACTAAGCTTGAATATCAACGCCATCAGCGTCTTATCTTAAATACACTCTAAGCGTTATTTTCAATGCTTGCAGAGATAGTAAGATAACTTGCCGTGATGACTAAGCGTAATGAGTTAGTCGTTATGGCGCTTACCAGAACGCTTCAATCTTTCTGCTGCAAGTTTGGCTTCTTTTATTGCTTCCTTCTCCGCCATGATGCGGGCGACTTCAATCTTCTCAAGCTCGGCCATCGCAGGCGTTTCTAACGAGAGTAAGCCTATTTTTCCTGAGCGGTATTCATGCAGTAATAACTCTGATGCCTTGTGCATATCGATGCGGCCACCGGGACGCAGCGCACCACGTTTACGGCCGATTTCCTCGAGAAGTGCGACATCATCCTTGGGTAATTCACTTAAGTTGTAGCGTTCACAAATCTCTTTTGGATAAGCGGTTAAGAAATACTTGGCGGCGAACAGGGCCACATCTTCATATTCCATCGCGGTATCTTTAATGGCGCCCGTGACGGCAAGGCGATAGCTGCTCGCTTCGTTATCCACTTTGGGCCACAAAATACCCGGAGTATCCGATAGCACGATACCGTTACGTAAATTAATCCGTTGCTGGGTTTTGGTTACCGCAGGTTCGTTACCGGTTTTGGCGATAACACGGCCAGCTAAGGTGTTGATGATGGTGGATTTCCCAACGTTAGGAATACCCATGATCATAGTGCGAATGTCTTTTTCGGTTTTATCGCGACTCGGCACTAGCTTACGGCAGATATCAGGGATCTTTTTCACCATTGCCGCTTGCAGTGTGGTGATCGCGGTGGCTTTTACGCCTTGTTCGCGTTCTAAGTATTCAATCCATTGCGCAGTGATCTCTGGATCGGCCAGATCAGATTTATTGAGTAGTTTGATACAAGGTTTGTCGCCTCGAAGCTGAGCCACCATGGGGTTTTCGCTACTGTAGGGAATACGCGCGTCCAGCACTTCGATAACAAGATCGACCTGAGGCATTGCCTCTTCAATCTCTTTGCGTGCCTTGTGCATATGCCCTGGATACCACTGAATTGCCATGATAACGCCTTGTCCTAAATAACTTAAAGAACGGCTATTCTACCTTGAAGGTGGCGAATGTCATAAAAAAAGCGCCCTAAGGCGCTTTAATCGCTTAATCCTTGACTGTCTTTTGTGATTATCACTTGGATTAATAGGCGGTATTAAGGGTTAAATAACCCCTAGTTCGCGCAATCTTTCCATCAAATAACTGTCGGCGGTATAACGCTCAGACAGCACGACAGCAGGGTTTGGATGCAAAAATAACGGCAAAGAGATCCGTGGTTTGGTTTTATCCGTACCTTCAGGATTGATGACGCGATGTGACGTCGATGGGAAATAACCGCCAGACGCTTCCTGTAGCATGTCACCGATATTGATAATAATGCTGCCAAAATCGCTGGGGACATCTAACCAAGTGCCATCTTTGGCTTTCACTTGTAACCCAGGCTCATTGGCCGCAGGTAACACTGTGATAAGGTTAATATCTTCATGGGCGGCGGCGCGAATGGCGCCCATTTCTTCACTGCCCGTCATCGGTGGGTAATGCAGAATGCGCAACAAGGTTTTTTGGCTGTTGGCGATCATTTCTGGCAATGGCATCGAAAACTTGGCTTTTACGTCTTCGGGTGAGTAGGTTTCAATCCACTCTAAAAGTTCTGAAGCCAGCGCATTGGCTTTGTCGTAATAGGCGAGAATATTGGCACGCAGTGAATCGGGGATCCGGCCCCAAGGATAAACGTGATAGTACTCTTTAATGTCTTTGACTGTGTTGCCTTTGGCGGTTTCAGAAATCGATGCGGGGAAGAAACCGTCGTGGGTTTCTTTTTTGAACATATAGTCGTTTTTAGCTTCTGAATTAAAAAAGGCTTGCCACTCGGTGTAGATGTCTTCAACTAAGCGCTTATCAATCGGATGATTAGATAAAACACCAAAGCCAGTTTCCCTAAGTGATTCAACGAATTGCTGGGCACTGTTTTCAGCGCGGTAATCAATGGTTTCTAATTTCATTGTAGTTTCTACTTGTTATATTTAGTTGTAATTTGACCCGCAGCAAGTGTAGCCGTGCGCTTGAGCGGGTGCAAATACTCCGCGAGGGTGAGTGAGAGCAACTGCTGTATTTTCCGTCATTTATGTTGTCGCTTAATGCGCACTGATTTAAATGCTTAGATTAGGACTGACTTAAGTGGCAAGATTTTAGCCGTTAAACCCGTTAGTATGGGTTATTGGATGTGTTGTGATTAGATTTGTTGTGATTGGGATTGATGTCAGCCGCATTTTGAAGCCGAGTGCAAGATATCTTGCTTGGAGTGGGTCTTATGTTGGCTTTTTATGGAACAGCTGCTTAATCAACTTAATCAAAGAGTATCAAAATAGACAACGACGTGAGTCGAAAGGGCATTAATATGAACAAACTGACCGATTTTGAACGCTATGTTATCGAAGAAAAAGGCACTGAACGCCCATTTAGTGGTGAGTATTATGATCATGATGCCAAGGGTTTGTATTTATGCAAAAAATGCCATGCGCCCTTGTACCGCTCTGAGCATAAATTTAATGCCCATTGTGGCTGGCCAGCTTTCGATGATGAAATCGCCGGCGCTGTAACGCGCCATGTTGACGCCGATGGCCGCAGAACCGAGATTGTCTGTAGCCAATGTGGCGGCCATTTGGGCCATGTTTTTGAAGGTGAGATGTTAACCCCCAATAATATTCGTCACTGTGTTAACTCCGTTTCTATGGTTTTCAAAGGGATGGATGATGCTGTTGAACCAGCATCGAACAGCTTTGCAACTTTTGGCGCCGGGTGTTTTTGGTGCGTCGAGGCGATTTTTAAAAGCCTAAAAGGCGTGGTGAACGTGACTTCTGGCTATGCTGGCGGTGATGCCCATGACGCCGATTATAAATCCGTTTGCTCGGGTCAAACTGGCCATGCAGAGGTGGTGCATATTGAGTTCAACCCAGAGGAAATTGATTTTACAACGCTGTTGCAGGTCTTTTTTGAGAGCCATGATCCGACCACGCTTAACCGTCAAGGCAATGATAAGGGGCCACAATATCGCTCCGTGGTGTTTGCCCATAATGCTGAGCAGATTGAGCAAACCACTGCTATGTTAACTCAATTAACGACGGCCAAGGTTTTTGATGCGCCGATTGTGACTCAAGTGTCAGCGTTTGAGACGTTTTATCCCGCTGAAAATTATCACAATGATTACTTTGCTTTACACGGTGAGCAGCCTTATTGTCAGATGGTTGTGCGCCCTAAAGTCGAAAAAGTGAAAGCCTTGTTTGCACGATTGCAAAAAGCTTAAGCAATTAAGCGCAGGATACTAAATACAAAAACGCCACCGATAAAGGTGGCGTTTTTAATCGGTTTTTTAATGTCCGCAACGGTCGTTACCGAGATAACTATCTACTTTCGGCTAACCATTGGGCGTATTGTTTGGTGTAATAGCTGACAATCAAATCCGCTCCGGCTCGCTTTAAGCCGACAAACGTTTCAGTCACCACAGCACGCTCATCCAACGCACCTGCAAGGGCGGCAAACTTAATGCCCGCATATTCGCCGCCGACTTGATAGGCGGCGAGTGGCAAGTGAGTTTCTTGTCTTAAACGGCTTAACACATCTAAGTAGGGCGTACCGGGTTTAACCATCAGGATATCGGCGCCTTCGGCTTCATCTAATGAGGCTTCTAACAGGGCTTGGCGACCGTTGGCATAATCAAGCTGATATCCCTTGCGGTTACCACTGAGTTCACAATCGACCGCGGCTCTAAAAGGACCGTAGAAGGAAGAGGCGAATTTTGCCGAGTGAGCCAGAATCGCCACATGCTCAAAACCTGCGGCATCGAGCCCTTGGCGAATGGCTTTCACTTGACCGTCCATCATGGTCGATGGCGCTAACATATCAGCGCCAGCTTTGGCGGCAGTCACCGATTGCTTAACTAAATTTTCGACGGTGAGGTCGTTGCAGACTTCATTATTGTGCACTACGCCGCAATGGCCGTGATCTGTATATTCACAAAAACAAATGTCGGGGATCACCATCATCTCAGGCACAGCGGCTTTAATGGTGCGCACCATACGGGCGAGCAAGCCATTGTCGTCCCAGGTATCGCTGCCCTTATCATCCTTAGTGTGGGAAATCCCAAAGGGCATTACATAACGGATCCCGAGGGCGTAAAGTTCGCGCACTTCATCCGCCAGTGCACTCTCTGGTAAACGGCTGATGCCAGGTAGCGTAGAGATAGGCACGGCATGGGTGATGTGCTCTTCTATGAACAGGGGATGGATAAGATCGCTTAACGAAATATGGGTTTCGCGCAGCAGATCACGCATCGCTTCTGAACTACGTAAGCGTCTTAGGCGACGCAATGGAGGCGTGTTTAACATGAAATATCCTTATCGAAGGCGGGTTAGTGCAATCGTACAATAGTAAAGGAATGGCAAGGAATGAATTCAATCCAGACTTGTCTGCTCTGACAAGCAAAGTTGAAAAAGTTTCCCCAAGCGAGCGGTATTCATTAATGAGTTTATCGATCATTGACTTAGATCACATAAATCCATCAAGTCCTGATTTGCTACTGGATATCATGCGGGCGCTATTTTAGCTGACTTGTTTGCTTAGCCCTTTGTTTTCGGGCATTTGATGTTATTATTTGCGTCAGTTTACTCATGGCATATTCGCACAATACCGAAATGGTTAACTTGATGCGAAATCTTGCCCGCTAATCCGGTTTTGAAATGACAATAACACACGAACACTCTGCTTGTATTCTTGCCTTAGACACTTGTACCGAATCCTGCTCAGCTGCGCTGCAATATCAAGGTCAGATTTATGCTGAACTTGCCGATGCGCCGCGTGAACACAGCCAGCGTCTGTTACCTATGGTCGATTCAGTGCTCAAGCAAGCGGGCATTAGCTTAGATAAAGTGGCGGGGATTGCCTATGGTCGAGGTCCTGGCAGTTTCACGGGGATCCGTATCTGCACTAGCATGACCCAAGGTCTAGCGCTGGGGTTAGATTTGCCTGTGATTGGTATTTCAACTCTTGCAGCAATGGCACAAATGGCGATTAGCGTGCATCAAGCCGAGCAAGTGTTGTGTGCCATTGATGCGCGCATGGGTGAAGTGTATTGGGGGCAGTTTGTGGCCGTCGATGGTATAGCGACATTAGTCGGTAAAGAAGTGGTCAGTGCACCTGACAATGTACAACTTCAGCTTGATACTCAAGCGCCCATTGTGGCTTGCGGCACCGGTTTTGATGCTTATCCTGATTTACTGGCACTCGGCAAAGGGATTTTAGCTCTCGACGCCGTGAAATATCCCGATGCAAGGGCTATGCTGATATTGGCTGAAGCAGGCATCAAAGCAGGGCTAATAACCTCGGTCGATGAGCTTGAACCTGTGTATTTACGTGATACAGTTACATGGAAAAAGTTACCCGGTCGTGAATAAGCTGTTCTTTGCCTGAGTATCTGCGATAGAATCTCAGGCAATTACTGCTAAGCATTCTTTACGAGGAATGGCTTAACGATGGATAGTGCAAACTTAAGGCTTCTTGATGCAAGTTAATGTAAATCAAATGAGTTTGACGAATGCCGTAGCGAGTAATAGACCCGCTATCGCTCAGGGGCTAACCGCGCCTGAATCGTCACGCCCAGTGATTGAGCAAGATGCCGTCGAAGCCCTCAGTTTAGAAACACAGCCTAAAGGTAAAAACGCAGCGGGAAATTTACAGTCAAAGCTTGGTGCGCACCTCGAGTATGAACAAGATACGCGTGGTCATCAGGGGGCGATTGCCCAATATTTACAAACCCAACATGCCGCCAAACGCGATGAAATTCAGCAAATGGTTGGCGTGGACTTGTATGCTTGAACAGCAAAAAATACCTTCCGGTTCTACCTCGCCATTTTCCTCATCTAAGTTAACGGGTTTAGCCGCCAGCGGTGTGCCAAGCCGTGGCTTGTTTATCATCGAGCTGGTGGTGGCGTTACTCATCACTCGCATTCCCTATTTAAGCGTGCCGTTTAAATGGCTTGAAAGCTATTTCCACGAATTGTCCCACGGCATTGCGACGATATTAAGTTCGGGCGTGGTCAGCCATATTCAATTGTTTCCTAACGGCGCAGGCTTTTGTTTTAGCCAAGGCGGCTCGCCTATGTTGATTGGCTTTGCTGGGTATTTTGGCGCGGCCTGTTGGGGATATTTAATCTACTTGCTCGCGACTTGGCCAAAGGGGATCCGCGTGAGCTTTGCCTTGCTGGGCGCCTTAGTGGTGCTAAGCGGCTTGCTCTGGGGCCGAGATATCCTCACTTTAGCGATTCTAGCCGTGCTGACTATTATTTTGTTGTTACCGCTTAAACTCAGTCAAAACAAAATGTTGACCCAGTTTTTGCGTATTATCGGCTTGATGATCATGCTTAATGCGCTGGCAAGTCCAACTGTGTTGCTCGGGCTTGATGGCCAAGGTGATGCGGTGATGTTGGCCGAGCGTTCTTGGATCCCCGCGTGGATTTGGGTGGGACTATGGTTATTAACCAGTGCATGCGCTTTGTATTTTGCGTGGCGCCGTGTCGATAACGCTGCGAGTCGTTAATCCTAAAGGTCATTTAGTACCTCAATTGTATTGTGTTTCCTCTAGACGTTTTTCCGCTTTGCGCTGTGTTGGTTAGATAAAGGTGAATTGACTCATCACTTTGAGCTATAACCACTTATGTCGCCTAAAGCTTAGTTTTCCGACTTCTATTCCTTGGATTTTTGGCCATTGGCTGCTAGGTTAAGCCTTCGGTATCCATGGAGAATTACAATGAAAAAAGTCACCTTAGTTGCCAGTCTGCTGCTTGCTGGTTTATGTTCGAGTGTTACCTATGCCGATGAAAGCTTAGATAAAGTCTTAAAAAGCGATTTTCGTCAGGCTAAAAATGCCAGTCGCGACGTTTATCGTCATCCCGCTGAAACCTTAACTTTTTTTGGCATTACCCCAACACAGACTGTGATTGAACTCTGGCCGGGTAATGGCTGGTACAGTGAAATATTAGGGCCTTATCTTGCTAAAGAGGGCCAATATATCGCAGCCAGTTTCGAAACGGCTCCTGCGACAGACACGCCCGGAAATCGTTATCGCGCCAACGCTGGCACTAAGTATGCTGCGTGGATGACGGCCAATAAAGACGTCATGGGCAATGCAAAGATTGTTACCTTCGATCCTCCACAAAAAATGGATTTAGGCGCTGACGGCAGTGCTGATCTGGTATTAACCTTCCGTAATCTTCATAACTGGGCATCGACAGATCAGTTGGAAAACGTGTTTGCCGCATCTTATAAAGTGTTGAAAGACGGCGGTATCTTTGGCGTGGTAGAGCATAGAGCCAACGAAGGAATGAACTTCAGCACTGGCTATATGGACCAAGCGGCTATGGTTGCTCTAGCCAAAAAAGCCGGTTTTACCTTAGTAGAAAGCGCAGAAATCAATGCCAACTCCAAAGATACTAAGGATTACGCCAAAGGTGTTTGGACGCTACCGCCCTCTTTTGCCTTGGGTGATACCGATAAAGAAAAATACCAAGCGATCGGTGAAAGTGATCGTATGACACTCAAATTTGTCAAAAAATCATCTTAATTACCTGACATCAGAGGCATTATGTGGCAATCTCTCGCCCCCAAAAATCAAATCGAATTTGCATTACCTCATATTAAGGTCGCAGGCCGATTATGGGGGGCGAAGGACAAACCTTTACTGCTGGCCTTACATGGCTGGTTAGATAATGCCAACAGTTTTGAACCCTTAGCTGCGCATTTACTCGATTATCAAGTGCTCGCGATTGATTGGCCTGGACATGGCTTTTCGGCGCACAGGCCGGGGCATTATCCGCTGCATTGGATTGATTATTTGTATGATTTGGATGCGCTATTAACGGCATTACCGCAAAAGCCTGTGGCCATGGTGGGGCATTCGCTCGGTGGCATTATTGCCTCTGCATATACGGCGACCTTCCCTGAAAAGGTCAACAAGCTGGTATTGATTGAAGCGTTAAGTCCCTTATCTGAATCGCCAACGCAGGCGAAAGCACGACTAAGGAAAAGCTTCTATCAACACGAGAAGTATTTAACTCAGAAGCATGGGCAGGCAAAAATTTACGACAGCATAGAGACTGCAGTGCGGGCGAGGGCGCATTTAACAGGACTTGCCGAACCTTGGTGTCGGCTATTGCTCGAGCGTAATATGCAGCCCGAAGGTGAGGGCATAGGTTGGCGCAGTGATCCTCGATTGAGATTAGATTCACCCCAAAGGCTAACCTTCGCTCAAGTTGATGCATTAATGCAGGACATCAATATTGAAACCTTATTAGTGTGTGGCAAACAGGGATTTAGTCAGTTGCAGACCGCCATACCTAAGGCGCGAACCTGGTTCAAACACTTGTCTGAACACATAATAGAGGGCGATCACCATGTGCACATGGACAATGCCGAAGGTGTCGCGCGCTTGATCCGCGAATTCGTTAAATAGGGTGCTTTTACTGCCCTAAAAAAGACGCTAGGTTTTTTGTTTTTTTTATGTGATGATGATCAAAATTAAAACGCTCGTATGATTTATGACGAGTCAATCAATAACTATAAAATGTAAGCCGGTATTTTAACTCGGTATTTATCGAGTCTTGACGCTTGTATGGATATTGTTTCCGCAGTTGTGGGGATTTAGGAGAGAGTAGTGGATCAGCCTTGGATTAATCATTTGCCAAAAGATGTGCCTGCTGAAATTAATGTGGAGCAGTACTCATCGCTTGTTGATATGTTCGAAACAGCGGTGGCTAAGTATGAAGACCAACCTGCATTTATCAACATGGGTGCCACGCTAACCTACCGTAAATTGGAAGAACGCAGCCGTGCATTCGCCGCGTATCTACAAAATGAATTAAAGCTTGAAAAGGGTGATCGTGTCGCCCTGATGATGCCAAACCTGCTGCAATACCCGATTGCGCTGTTTGGGGTATTACGTGCCGGTATGGTGGTCGTTAACGTTAACCCGCTATATACCCCGCGCGAACTCAAACATCAGTTGATTGACTCGGGCGCCAAAGCCATCGTTGTCGTGTCAAACTTCGCCCGCACCTTAGAAGAAGTGGTCGAACAAACGCCCGTTGAAAGCGTCATCATTACCCGTTTGGGTGATCAATTAAGCGCACCCAAACGCACCTTAGTGAACTTTGTGGTGAAGTACATTAAGAAGTTAGTGCCAAAATATGATTTACCCCACGCATTATCAATGCGCGACACCTTATCAACCGGTCGTCGCATGCAATACATTAAACCTGACGTCACTAACGACGATTTAGCGTTTTTACAATACACAGGTGGCACCACTGGGGTCTCTAAAGGTGCTATGTTGACCCATGGCAATATTGTCGCCAACGTATTGCAGGCCGATGGTGCTTATTCGCCCGCCTTAAACGATGGCAGCGAGTTTGTGGTAACGGCTTTGCCGCTGTATCACATCTTCGCCTTGACCGTGAATTGCCTGCTGTTTTTGCACAAAGGCAGCCAGAACTTACTCATCACCAATCCTCGCGATATCCCAGGATTTGTGGCTGAGTTGAAAAAGTATCCTTTCACCGCATTAACTGGGGTAAATACCTTATTTAACGCGTTAGTGAACAGTGATGATTTTTCCCAGTTGGACTTCTCGCGCTTAAAACTCTCTATCGGTGGCGGCATGGCGGTACAAAAAGCTGTGGCGGATAAATGGCAATCGATTACTAAAACCCGTTTACTTGAAGGTTATGGTCTGACGGAAGCCTCACCCTTATTAACCTGTTGTCCATATAACTTAGACGGTTATAACGGTTCAATCGGTTTCCCTGCACCTTCGACACTCATTCAAATCCGTAATGATGACGGCAAGGTATTAGCCCAAGGCGAAACTGGCGAGCTGTTTGGTAAAGGCCCGCAAGTGATGAAAGGCTATTGGCAGCGTCCTGAAGAAACCGCCAAAGTGATCGATACCGACGGCTGGTTAGCCACGGGCGATATTGGTTACATGGATGAGAAAGGGTTCTTCTATATTGTCGATCGTAAGAAAGACATGATCTTAGTTTCAGGCTTTAACGTATTCCCTAACGAAGTCGAAGAAGTGGTTGCACTGCATCCTAAAGTGATTGAAGTGGCTGCCGTTGGGGTGCCAAACGACGCCAGTGGTGAGTTAGTGAAGGTATTTGTGGTGGCAAAAGATAAATCTTTAACCGCTGAAGACATCATTAAGCACTGCCGTATTCATTTAACGGGATATAAAGTACCGAAGCTGGTAGAATTTAGGGACGAGTTACCTAAAACCAACGTGGGTAAGATCTTGCGACGAGAGCTTAGAGACGAAGCTAAGCGAGCGTAAGATTGAAGCCGGCATTTGCCGGCTTTTGTTTTTATGGACTGTGATTGACCCACAGGATCTGGAGAAGAATTTGTCAGCGTTTCAATATGTGAGTGATGAAGCAAGCCTTAATGCCCTCGTTGCCCAATATAAACAGAGTAAGATACTCGTGTTAGATACCGAGTTTGTTCGTACTCGTACTTATTATGCCAAGTTAGGTTTGATCCAAGCCTATGATGGTAAAACCTTAGCTTTGATTGATCCTGTGGCTTTACCTGATTTAGCCCAGTTTTGGGCGCTGTTATCGGACCCGAATATCGTTAAGCTAGTGCATTCCTGCAGTGAAGACTTAGAAGTGTTTGCCCACTATGGCAAATGTCAGCCTACGCCTTTGTTTGATAGCCAAATTGCCGCCTCTTTGTGTGGTATGGGCCACGGTGTAGGTTATGCCAAGTTAGTTGAAACTTGCCTGGGTGAAGTGATCGATAAAGGTGAGTCGCGTACAGATTGGATCCGCCGCCCGTTAACGGAAGCCCAGTTAAGCTACGCCGCTAATGACGTCCTTTATTTGTATCAGCTCTATCCTCAACTTGAAGCAAAACTCAGCGCCCAAGGGCGTTTAGCTTGGTTATACGAGGAAGGGGAGAGGATGACTCAGGGCAGGCTTGCCGATCCTGATCTCGATACAGCCTATTTGAAAGTGAAAAATGCTTTCCAATTGACAGAAATTCAATTGGCTTACCTTAAAGTGCTTGCCAAGTGGCGTCTTGAAAAAGCGTTAGTGCGTGATCTCGCCTTAGGTTTTGTGGTCAAAGATCATGGTCTTATCGCATTAGCGAAGAAGCAACCTAAATCCTCGGCTGACTTGTTTAAGCTCAATGATTTGACTGAGCAAGAAAAACGTATTCACGGCAAAGACTTATTACGTGTGCTGCAAACCGCTGATTTAGTCAATTTACCCGAGTTAGTGGATGTGTTGGCGTTGAAGTCGGGTTACAAATCGGCCTTTAAGGCGATTAAAAGCTGTTTAGTTGAGTTGTGCGAACAGCATGATGTGCCACAGGAAATGCTCGGCTCTAAACGTCATATCCATGAGTTTTTGCAATGGCGTTGGGATAAGCAACAAGGGGATTTACCCGCGGTGTTATGCGGATGGCGAGGCGAGATTGCCGCTGAGTCCCTAGCTAAACTTGAGGTCTAAGGCTTTTAATCTAGTATTTAAATCTTGCGCGTGAAGTCTTGTACTTTATGCGCAGTATTTGAAACTTACCGATAGCCGAAAAACAGTCAACAAAAAGCGTCATCTTCTTCAGAAGATGACGCTTTTTGCGTAATCGACTTATCTGTCAGGCAAAGTGACGTTAAGCTCGAGTACCGACAGGTTGGCGTCGTTTTGATCTAACTGCACAGAAACTTGATCATCAGAAATCGGCACATATTTGCGAATAACGGCAATGATCTCTTGTTTCATCTGTGGGAAATAATCGGGAGTGTCCCTTTGTCCACGTTGATGAGCCACAATGATCTGTAGGCGCTCTTTAGCCATTACCGCAGTGCTAGGCTTTTTCTTGCTTTTGAAATAGTCGAGTAAAGACATAATTAGCTACCAAATATCCGTTGTAAGAAACCTTTCTTTTCTTCCGTAATAAAGCGTACTGGGACATCTTCGCCCAGTAAACGTGCAACTGTGTCACTGTAGGCTAAACCTGCATCACTTTCTTGATCGATAATCACAGGCACGCCTGAGTTAGAGGCTTTCAGTACCGATTGTGACTCAGGGATCACGCCGAGTAACTCAATGGCCAGAATTTCTTGAACATCATCAACACTCAACATTTCGCCCGATTTTACACGGCTCGGTGAATAGCGAGTCAGCAGTAAGTATTCTTTGATTGGCTCAAGGTTTAGCTCGGCGCGGCGTGATTTGCTCTGCAGCATCCCTAAAATACGGTCTGAGTCGCGTACTGAACTGACTTCTGGGTTAGTGGTCACAATGGCGATATCGGCAAAATACAGTGCCATCATAGCGCCTTGCTCAATCCCAGCGGGAGAATCACACAGAATAAACTCAAAGTCTTTGGCTAAATCGTCTAGAACACGGCCAACGCCTTCTTTGGTCAGCGCATCTTTATCACGGGTCTGTGAAGCGGGTAAAACGAATAACTTGTCGCAGCGTTTATCTTTGATCAGCGCTTGATTTAAATTGGCTTCACCATTGATCACATTAACGAAGTCATAAACAACACGACGCTCACAACCCATGATCAAGTCTAAATTCCGTAAACCAATATCGAAATCGATAACGACTGTCTTGTGTCCTTGCATGGCAAGACCAGTCGCAATTGCAGCACTCGATGTGGTTTTACCTACGCCGCCTTTACCTGAAGTGACAACAATAATTTGTGCCATGTTTCTCTCTATCCTTTGTTCTGCCATTTAGAGGGGCAATGATTCAACCATAAGTGACTCACCGTTTAGGCGAATGCAGCCACTTTTATCTGAGCTATGTTGTTGTAGATTTTCAGCGAGCCAATATTGCCCTGCTATTGAAACGAGTTCGGCTTCCAGAGAGTGGGCTATGATGACGGCGCTGGTATCGCCCGCCGCGCCTGCCATGGCTTTCCCTCGTAATGCGCCATAGATATGAATGCTACCATCTGCGATGACTTCTGCGCCATTGCCTACCGCACCAAATATGATTAAATCACCATTTTTTGCGTAGACTTGTTGCCCTGAACGAATATTTTGCTTCACTATTTTAGTTTGGCGAGGTGCTGGCGGTGGCGTACTGCTCTGTTTTCCGGCTTTAACTATGGCAAGGCCTAAGTCTTTGGCCTGTTTACTGAGTACGGTTGTCGCGCCCGTTATGCCAACAATCACTAATTGACGTGAGATCAGCAGATCCTTTAACGCACTTAAATTTAAGCTGTCGTGTTGGATCGCACTCAGATTGACAACTAAAGGAGCACCCAGAAAAAACTGTGGGGCTTGTGCCAACTTACTGTCTAATTCAGTCATGACAGTTTGTAAATCGCTGCTATTAATATGAAGCACTGAAAGAGTAAAAGAAGCGCCTTTTAACTCTAAGCTAGGTTTTGACATCCCGGCACTATTCTCCAGAAATCATCAGTCGGTTCGCTGATTTTACAATTAAATTACTAGGCGACCATGTTATAGTGTGCCCCATTGACTGGCAAGTTTGAACTATTGGATATTTGTACTCTTATGCTATGTGCCGTTTATAAAAGTAGCCGAAAGGCTGATACTTATTTATTTGTGAAGAAAAGAGATTGTTTTGACGATGTTCCTGCGCCTTTGATGGAAATGTTCGGCGTGCCAAAACTGGTGATGGTGTTTCCTATCGCTAAACGTGACGCGTTAGGTATGGCAGATATTAAAAAGGTGAGAGCTGCGATGGAAGAAAACGGCTTTTATTTACAAATTCCGCCTCCACAGGTGAATTTATTGGCAGAGCATAAACTCAGTCTTGGGATCAAAGATTAAGCCAATAGCATAACAATAACAGGAAGGTATATGCATCGATACCGTGCTTATCTAACCCAAGCTTATCAAACCAATGCTTTCCCGGTTAAGATTTGTCACTTTGGGCTTTATCTGAATAAGCTTTATCGACTCGCCGCATATATCTTCGCTGCCATCAGGGCATTTGTCTGTTTCATTATTTGGATGAGTGCGTGCAGTTTGCCTGCCATGGCGCAGCAACTAGACGAGAAAATCAGCTTTAGTGATTATTTAATTCAATTAAAGCAAGAAGCTAGTCTCCAAGGCATCAGCCAAACCACCTTAGATATAGCCTTTCCCCAGATCAAACTCTTCAAAAAAGCCCGCGCGACAGACAGTTCCCAAACTGACAAAACTCACAACCTCGATACTTATCTCGCCGACACTGTGCCCGAGTGGAAAGTTGACACCGCCCTTGTGCTGTTTAAAGAGCATGAACAACAACTCAATGCCATCGCCAGCCAATACTCAGTTCAGCCACGCTTCTTAGTTGCGCTCTGGGGGCTTGTTTCAGACTTTGGTGAAGCATCTGGGGATTATCCTGTGCTATCTGTGACTGCTTCACTGGCCTTTGGCGGCGAGCGCGAAGCCTTCTTCAAAAAAGAGTTTGTGGCTGCGCTTCGCATAATGGAAAAAGAACATATGGGTTTTCAAGATCTTAAAAGCCGTTGGAATGGCGCTATGGGGCAAACGCAGCTGATGCCTACGGATTATCTTGCCTACGGGCAGGACGGCGATGGTGACGGAAAGAAAGACATTTGGCACAACACACAAGATGCGTTTGCCTCCGCGGCGTATTTACTACAGCAACTCGGTTGGAATGGCGATGATACTTGGGGGCGACAAGTACAAGTGCCCGCAGCGCTTGATTTGGCACTTGCTGGATTAGATAAACCCCAGTCTTTAGCCCAGTGGCAAAATCTCGGTATTCGCAAGTTTGATCATACCGATTTGCCGTCCCGCGAAGACATCAACGCCTCGCTAATCATGCCCGATGGTGTTACCGGTCGAAAATACCTCGTTTATGGCAATTACCGCGCCTTAATGCACTGGCAGAATACCGATTATTGCGGGATTTCTGTCGCGCATCTGTCCGAGAGAATAAAGTATCCGCCGATAAACTAGTGTAAAATAGCCCGCATTAAGCGGGCTTTTTATTGAGAAGAAACAGTTAATCATGGCATTTTGGCAGAGCAAAACATTAGCGCAGATGAGCACAACCGAGTGGGAATCCCTCTGTGACGGTTGTGGTAAATGTTGTTTAAACAAGTTAATAGATGATGAAACCGAAGACTTGTATTACACCAATGCAGCCTGCCTTTTGCTCGATCATCAAACGGCGGGCTGCCAGCATTACACTGACCGTTTCACCCATGTGCCACAATGTACTGTGATCACGATTGATAATATCCATGAGTTAACTTGGCTGCCTGACAGCTGCGCCTATCGCCGTTTAGCGGCAGGGCGCGAGCTACCGAGCTGGCATCCGCTGCTGACTGGTTCTAAAGAGGCGATGCATTTAGCGGGCATGTCGATCCAAGGCAAAGTGGTCGATGAAAGACGCGTGAAGGATATTGAAGATCATATCGTGCTATGGCCACTTAAAGATGTGGATTAACAGACGTGAATTCATTTTGCCGTAGCGTTATCGATTGAAAATTAACTTATTAATTGAAACGACACTTGTTGATTGGAAAGTGACCGTCAGAATGAAAACAACAAGGGAGCGATTATCGCTCCCTTGTGCATTTTGGGTGTTAAGTGAATTTAAACTTCGTTAAATAACCTTTGGCTAGATTTTTAATCCCACCATCAATTGATCCAGTTGCCCAGCTGTTGCTTGCAGCTCATCACAACCTGAAACCGACTGGTTCGCTGATTGCTCCACATCGTGGGACTGGTTGCGAATTTCCATCAGGTTAGTCGCAATCTCGTTGGCCACTGCCGATTGCTCTTCGGCCGAGGTGGCAATTAGCACACTCATTTCAAACACTTTGTTGCTGTGGTGGGCGATAAACTCTAAGTCTTTACCCGTTTGCAGTACGTGTTGTTTACCTTCATCGGCTTGATTCACAGTACGCGACATCACTTGGGTTAGATTGCGCGTACCCGACTGCAGTGATTCGATCATGGTTTTGATCTCAACCGTCGCGGCCTGAGTGCGGCCCGCTAAGGTACGTACCTCATCGGCGACCACGGCAAAACCACGGCCTTGTTCACCGGCGCGTGCCGCTTCAATCGCTGCGTTGAGGGCGAGTAGGTTGGTTTGCTGGGAAATCGCATTAATAGTTGATACCACTTCATCAATTTTACTGGCGTTGTCATTGAGAACGCCCACCGCATTTGAGGCCGCGGAGATTTCATCCGATAACACGTCAATAGCTTTGACTGTGGTTTCAATATCTTTCCCGCCCGCGCTAACCTGTTGATTGGCTTCTTGGGTTTCAGCTGAGGATTGTTCGGCATTGCGGGCAACTTCTTTCACTGCGGCAGTCATTTCTTCCATTGCCGTCGCTAAGGAGTCCAGATGTTGTCTCTGGTTTACCGCCAAGGATTGACCTTGCTGCGCTGTGCTACGAAACGAGGAGACTACCTCACGGATTTTTGTTGTCGATTCTGCGATTTGCTTTACTAAGGTATGTTGACGTTCAACTAAGGTATCTATGCTGATGGCTAAGATACTGAACTCATCTTTGACTTCGAAGAAGTTTAAACGCCCAGTTAAATCGCCCGATGCGGCCCGTTTTAATGCCATCACTGTGGTATAAAGTGCGCCGCCCACGAAGGTCGAAATGTAGTAGCTAAATAAAAACAACACAAATAGAAGCGCCGCCATCAGGCCGTAAACCAGCAGGTTATCTTTGGCGAGCAGGGCATCAATTTCTTTGCTGTCTAAGGGAATAATCGTGATCAGGTTTTGATCGTTAACGCCACTCACAGCTCTAGGTAGCTTACCGCTATTATCAATACCGCCACCGCTGCGAGCGATGGATTGCGCTTTACTGTCGGCCTCATTCACCGAAATAATGCTGACATTGCCTTTGATGTCGCGGCTTAACTGGCTAAGGATAGCTTGGCGTTCTTGCTCTGGGAGTTTGTTATATAAGGTGCCCGTGACTTGGTTGATTTGTTGTGAAGCATTTTGCAGACCGTTGAGTTGTCCTTGGACTAAGGTTTGCTGGGATTGGTTATCAAGAAAAATCGCCAGTCCAACAATCATTAGCATAGGAACGATAGAGAGAATTGCGAATTTAGTTTTTAAGGTCATATGGATAAGATATTGATCTATCCAGCGAAACTTTACTTCTTTCATGAGTGCCTCGATAAAATGGGCTGTGAACCGAATGTATATCGGTTAGTTTGCCATAGACTTTATAGTTTTCTGTTTTGTAAAAGCTTATATCGTTAATGTAGTCTAATTGCAGTCGTTATTGTGTTATTTGCTGCAATTTTGGCAGGGTACGGGTGTGAGTTTACAGTTTAGTTACAAATGCTGCTAGTGGCTGAACGCGGAACTTGTTTCGGTCAGAATCGAGGTTTAGATTTCACCTTGAGCAAAACTCAGGCTCTGAACTGGGGTAACACATGAATTTGCATGATAAAAACCCCCAATAAGCCCTAGTAATATGCCGCTCGCTCGCGTAAAATTTCTATCCTTTTATTTCGTTATAGCTAGCAAAGCGTCTGGCATTAACGCCCGATAACCTGAGCACCCAAATAGCCTGAAAGTTTGGCGCCCATAGCACTTGTTTATCAAGCGCGACTATGCAGTGGAAGAGAAAATGCAGCAGTTAACTGAGATCGTAGAACAAGCCTTAGTCATTATTGACCAGGCCAGTGATCTAAAAGCACTGGATGATATCCGTGTCGATTACCTGGGTAAGAAAGGTAAAATCACCGACATGATGAAAATGATGGGTAGCTTAAGCCCTGAAGAAAAGCCAGCCTTTGGCCAAGCGGTCAATGATGCTAAACAGGCGATTCAACAAAAATTAACTGAGCGCATCGATGGTCTGAAGAGTTCGGAACTGGAAGCCAAATTAATCGCTGAAAAGATTGATGTGACTTTGCCAGGCCGTACCCAAGAGATCGGTGGCTTACATCCAGTGACGCGTACCATTGAACGTATCGAAACCTTTTTCGGGGAATTAGGGTTCTCGGTAAAGCAAGGGCCTGAAATTGAAGATGATTTCCACAATTTCGATGCGCTGAATATCTCTGAACACCACCCTGCGCGTGCTGATCATGATACCTTTTATTTCAATCCTAAACTGATGCTGCGTACCCAAACGTCGGGCGTGCAAATCCGTACTATGGAAACTGAAAAGCCACCCTTACGCATTATTTCACCGGGTCGTGTTTATCGTAACGATTACGACCAAACGCACACGCCAATGTTCCACCAAGTGGAAGGTTTGCTCGTGGATGAACATGTTAACTTTGCCGAATTGAAGGGCATTTTGCATGACTTCCTGCGTAACTTCTTCGAAGAAGATCTGCAAGTGCGTTTCCGTCCATCTTACTTCCCATTCACTGAACCTTCAGCGGAAGTGGACGTGATGGGCAAAAATGGTAAATGGCTAGAAGTGCTTGGCTGCGGTATGGTACATCCGAATGTGCTGCGCAGCGTTGGCATAGATCCAGAAAAATACTCTGGTTTTGCTTTTGGTATGGGTGTCGAGCGCTTAACTATGTTGCGTTACGGCGTAAACGATTTACGTGCGTTTTTCGAAAACGACCTACGTTTCCTGAAGCAATTTAAATAACGGAGCTGTAATAGCATGAAATTTAGCGAATCTTGGCTTCGTGAATGGGTAAACCCTTCAGTCAGCCGTGAAGCATTATCCCACCAGATCACTATGGCCGGTCTCGAAGTCGATGACGTTGAAGCCGTAGCTGCCGATTTTAGCGGTGTAGTGATTGGTGAAGTGGTTGAGTGTGGTCAGCATCCCGATGCCGATAAACTGCGCGTGACCAAAATCAACGTTGGTGGTAGTGAACTTATCGATATCGTCTGCGGTGCACCAAACTGCCGTCAGGGTCTTAAAGTGGCCGTGGCTATGGTTGGCGCCGTATTACCTGGCGATTTCAAAATCAAGAAAGCCAAGCTGCGTGGCATGCCATCAGAAGGCATGTTGTGCTCGTACAGCGAGCTTGGCATTAACGTCGAAAGCGATGGCATTATCGAATTGCCATTGGACACGCCATTAGGCACTGACATCCGCGACTATCTGCAACTTAATGATGCCGTTATCGATGTGGATTTAACGGCTAACCGTGCCGATTGCTTAGGTATGGCAGGTCTTGCCCGTGAAGTGGGCGTGTTAAACCGCCAAACAGTGGTTGAGCCACAGTGGCAAGCCGTTACGCCAACGACAGATGCACAGGTCACGATTAACGTTAACGCGCCTGCAGCGTGTCCACGTTACTTAGGCCGTGTGGTTAAAAACGTCAATGTTAAAGCGCCTACGCCATTATGGATGCAGGAAAAACTGCGTCGAAGCGGTATTCGCTCTATCGATCCTATCGTAGACATCACTAACTTTGTGTTGATTGAATTCGGTCAACCTATGCACGCTTTCGATCTGGCCAAATTAACGGGCGATATCCAAGTGCGTTTAGGCACTGGCGAAGAGAAAATCACCCTGCTTGATGGCAGCGAAGTGACCATCCCAAGCGATACCTTAGTGATCGCCGATGATTTGCGTCCATTAGCCCTTGCTGGTGTGTTTGGCGGCGAATACTCAGGCGTGAGCGACACGACCCAAGACATACTGCTTGAATGTGCCTTCTTCGCGCCGCTTGCCATTATGGGTAAGTCACGTCGTTTAGGTTTGCACACAGATTCATCACACCGCTTTGAGCGTGGTGTTGACCCTGAGATGCAACACAAGGTTATCGACCGTGCTACCCGTTTAGTACTGGATATCTGTGGTGGTGAAGCTGGCCCTGTAGTTGAGGCTAAATCAGAGGCTGATTTACCCAAACCTGCACAAATCGTTTTACGTCGTAGCAAGTTAGATCGAATTTTAGGCCACCATGTACCAGACACAGATGTGGTCGAAATTCTACAACGTCTCGGCTTCAGTGTGGTTGTGGGCCAAGATAGTTGGCAGGTCACTACCGCGACTTATCGTTTTGATATGGCGATTGAAGAAGATTTGATCGAAGAAGTGGCCCGTATTTACGGTTATAACAATATCCCGAATACGGCGCCTGTTGCTGCGCTGCGTATGTCAGATCATAAAGAATCTGACTTAAGCCTAAAACGCGTGCGTGCCTTATTGGTCGCTCGTGGTTTCCAAGAAGCGGTAACCTACAGCTTTGTCGATCCAAAACTGCAAAATCTGGTTCATCCTGGTTTAGACGCTATGGTGTTACCAAACCCAATTTCCAGTGAAATGTCGGCCATGCGCCTGTCAATGTTCACCGGTTTATTGGCCGCCGTTGGCTACAACCAAAGTCGTCAACAGAGTCGCGTGAGACTTTTTGAAACTGGCCTGCGCTTTGTTCCTGATATCAATGCAGAATCCGGTGTAAGACAGCAAGCAATGCTCGCTTGTGTCATTACTGGGCTCCAAAATGATGAACATTGGGCTATGGAATCGAAAACTGTTGATTTTTTCGACCTTAAAGGTGATTTAGAAGCAATTATCGGCTTGACAGTTTCCGCATCAGAATTTAGCTTTAGAGGAGCGACGCATTCTGCTCTCCATCCGGGGCAATGTGCTGAAATATTGAGAAATGATCGAGTGATCGGTCATATAGGTGCAATCCATCCTAGTTTGGAGAAGCCTTTTGGACTCAATGGTAAAACCATCGTTTTTGAGTTGGAATTGGATGCTTTATTGCATACCAGTTTGCCGCTAGCCCAAGCTGTATCTAAGTTTCCAGCTAATCGTCGTGACATCGCAGTCGTAGTAGATGAGAGTGTATCTGCAGGTGATGTAATGAAATTGATAAGAAAAGTTGGCGAAAATCAGTTGGTTGGCATAAACTTGTTCGATGTATACTTAGGTAAAGGTGTTGAACCCGGCAAGAAGAGCCTGGCGATAGCACTTACATTACAAGACACTACTCGTACGCTTGAGGAAAAAGAGATTGCTGAGACCGTTGGTTCAGTCGTTTCTGCCCTTAAGTCCGAGTTCAACGCATCGTTGAGGGATTAAAGTATGGCACTTACCAAAGCCGAAATGGCAGAACATCTTTTTGAAACACTCGGAATGAACAAACGTGTCGCCAAAGAGATGGTTGAGTCGTTCTTTGAAGAGATTCGGGGCGCACTTGAAAGTGGTGAGCAGGTCAAGTTATCTGGCTTTGGCAACTTTGACCTTAGGGACAAGAATCAAAGACCGGGAAGGAACCCAAAAACAGGCGAAGATATTCCAATTTCTGCTCGTCGTGTCGTGACTTTCCGTCCCGGCCAAAAGCTGAAAACTCGTGTAGAAGCAGCAAACACGGGTAAGTAATTTCGTTTGTTTGATGGGAAAGCCACTCCTTAGAGAGTGGCTTTCCTGTTTATTTTTTCGTGCAATATCTCCATTGTTTTTATCCACTGTCTGAGGTGAATTCTTTGTCAAGACAGCCCAAACATTTTGACCGTCGTTTTAAACTCGCCTTATTACACCCTAGATACTGGGCCACTTGGTTAGTGATTGGTCTATTAGTAATTTTCGGACTCATGGCCGCATGGCTGCGTGATCCTATTGCAAGATTATTGGCAAAAATAGTGATGCCAATTGCCAAAAAGCCCATTAGCGTTGCGAGAGCCAATTTAAAGGCGTGCTTTCCTGAACAATCTGCCGCCGAGATTGAAGTGTTAATCCGCGAGAACGTACAAAACTTCGTTTTGGTCTTGTTAGCTCAGGGCGAATTGCTGGTGCGCTCAAAAGCGCATTTACGTCGTCGAGTTAATTTAATCGGCTTTGAGCATGTGACTAAAGCGCAGGCTGCAGGGCAACCGATCATTTTTATCATGCCCCATGTGTGGCCAATCGATTATGCTGGTTTACGCCTTAACCTTGAGTTGCCTATGGTGACTATGGCCAAAGCCCATAAAAATGGCTTATTCAATTGGTTTAGTAATCGTGTGCGCAGCAGCTGTGGTGGCCATGTGTATATGCGCGAGGCGGGCATTAGGGCACTATTGGCTGAGCTTAAGCGCGGTAACAGTTTCTTTTATCTCCCCGATGAAGACTTAGGTCCTGAACAAAGCGTGTTTGCACCTTTTTTAGGCACAGTGAAAGCAACGCTGCCTGTCGTTGGGCGTTTAGCGCAGGCGGGGAATGCCCAAGTGTTGCCAGTAAAGATTGGCTACAACCAAGCTACACGTCAGTTTGATCTTACTGTGATGACGGCCGTTGCGCCTGAAGAAATGGTAGGCAAAGAAAACGAGGCGTTGGCACTGAACAAAGTGGTCGAGCAAGTTATCTTAGCTTATCCAGAGCAGTATATGTGGTTTCTGCGGGTGCTCAAAACGCGCCCAGAGGGTGAAGCTTCTATCTACAGCTGATGTAGCGTGACTGAAAATAGTGTGGTTTAAAATGGCTTTGAGCGCTGATTGCTCAAAGCCATTTTTTTGAGGAATATTCTTGCTGATAGAACTCTTTATTGATTGAAATCTTTATCGACTCTGCTGTTGTTAACAATGCAGATTACAAATGAAGGATTTAATCTTCATCTTGTTCCATCTCAAGTTGCATCAGTAGCATATCTTCACCATCGAGTACGCGGGTGCGATAGCTTTGACACGCAGGGCAGACGATGGTGCGCTCACTCAGTACGGATTCGCTCTGGCAGTCTTGGCAAAGTATCACTAGCGGCTGAATTTGCATATTGAGTAGGGCTTCTTTGCAAATCCCATCGAGCTTAAACGTATCGAAGGCCGTTTGTAGCAGGCTAGGTTCAACCCCGCTCATGACGCCTAGTTTGATATCCACTCGGGTGATTTTATCGGCATGATTAGCCTGCGCGTGCTGCTCGCATTGCTCAATCAAGGCACTCACAATAGAATATTCGTGCATCAGCAAATCCTTGGCAGCAGTTCACCTTGGGGAAGATCGAGATAACGCTTGGTATTCCAAGGCGTTCTTAGCACGACTTTCCCCACGAGTTCATCACTCACAGTGCCGATTATCGCTGCATGCTCACAGTGGCCAAAGCGTTGCATGATTTCGAGCGCACCTAAGGCGATGTCGTTGGGGACGGCGAGGATGAAAGTGCCTTCGTTGGCAAGATCCATGGCTTCGAAACCATAGAGTTCGCACAGACCTTTGACTTCATCGCTAACGGGAATACTGGCCTCATTCACTGTGATACCAACATTGGAGGCAATAGCCCATTCGTTCAGTACTGCCGATAAGCCGCCGCGAGTCGCATCTCGCATCGCATGAATGGGAATATTGGCGGCAATCAATTGCTCGACTATCGGCCAGAGCGTGGCGCAGTCACTTTGTAATGCTGATTCGAGCGTGAGTCCTTCACGCGCCATTAAAATCGCTGCGCCGTGGCAACCAATATCACGGGAAACAATAATGGCATCGCCCACTGCAATGTTTGCCGCTGAGATATTCGGACGCAAGATGCGACCAATGCCTGAGGTATTAATAAATAAACCATCGGCGCAGCCCTTGGGTACGACTTTAGTGTCGCCGCAGACAATCCGTGCACCACTTTGTTTGAGCTCTTTTGCCATGCTGCGGACAATCCTCGTTAAGTCCTTGATAGAAAAGCCTTCTTCGATAATCACGCTACAACTCAAATATTGAGGCTCTGCGCCCATCATAGCGAGATCGTTGACTGTGCCTGCGATGGCGAGTTTGCCGATATCGCCGCCGGCAAAAAATAAAGGTGAGACGGTGAAAGAGTCAGTAGTAAAAGCGTTGGCACCGTGCAAATCGAGTTTTGCGGCGTCTTCTTCGCTGCGAAGGATTGGGTTATCAAACTCGACAAAAAACAGATCGCGGATCAGTTTATTCATTTCTTTGCCGCCACCGCCGTGGCTGAGTTGAATGGATTTATCTTTTAACGTATCAACCATGATGTGGTTCCTTGATATCGATACCTTGATAGCGGTAGTAGGCATTGCAAGCACCTTCGGAGCTGACCATGCAGCTGCCTAGTGGCGTTTCGGGATTGCAGCCGCGGCCAAAAACTTTACAGTCCTTTGGTTTAGCCAGTCCGCGAAGAATATCGCCGCACTGGCAGGCTTTGTGATCGTCAATTTCCTTCACGGGTAGGCGATCTTTAAAGTGCAGTTCGGCGTCCCTGTGGGCATATTCGGGTTTAAGCTGCAGCGCTGAATTGGGGATAGGGCCAAGGCCACGCCAGCGAAATTGCGCTCTGACATTAAAAAATTGATTCACTTTGGCCTGCGCCGTGAGGTTGCCGTCTTCCGATACCGCGCGGCTGTATTGGATATCGAGCTCCGCTTTGCCTGCGGCTTTTTGGCGCACAATTCGTAAAATAGACTCCATCACATCGACGGGTTCAAATCCTGCGACGACCACGGGCGTACCATAGTTTTCGACTGTGCTGCGATAGATTTTGGCGCCGCTGATCACGCTCACATGGGCGGGGCCAATAAAGGCATTCACTCTGACTTTCGGGTCGTGCATCACGGCATCAATCGCGGGTGGCACTAATACATGATTAATATGGAGTAACAGATTTTCGAGTTTCTCTTGTTCGGCCAGCTGCAATAAAATCGCTGTCATTGGGGTTGAGGTTTCAAAGCCGATGGCAAAGAACACTACGGTTTTATCGGGATTGTCGCGGGCAATTTTGAGCGTATCTAAGGGATCGTAAATTGGGCGAATATCGCAGCCTTTCGCCCTAAAACTTGCTAAGGAACCCTTAGAACCGGGCACACGGATCATATCGCCCAGGGTCACAAGAATAACATTTTCTTGGGAGGCCAGCGCCGCCGCTTGGTCAATGCGCTCTTTCGGCATAATGCACACTGGACAACCTGGACCATGGATAAACTCAATATTATCAGGCAGTAAGTCTAGCAAGCCGTATTTCATAATCGTATGAGTATGGCCGCCACAGACTTCCATTATATTGATTGGTTGCTTAACCAATTTAGCGGTTAACTCAATTTCCCGCGCTAAATTGGCAATCGTTTGGGGATCGCGAAAGCTTTGATAGAGGTGTTTTAGTTCAAGCATGCTCTTTCCTCGGTGCACTCGATAGGGTGCGTGCCTTGCTACTCAATCTTGCATTGTTGATGATCAGTGTATGGCTTCGTTTTCGAGTTTAGTGACGATTTCTTGGTATAGGTCAATGCTTTGCTGCGCATCTTCCTTATCGATTTTGTTCATCACAAAGCCAATATGGATCAGCACATAGTCGCCAATCTCCAGCGGTTCATTCATCAAATGACTGCTGACATCGCGGCGCACGCCTAAGGTGTCGACTGTGACGCTCTGGCGCTCAACATCGACCGCCACCACTTGGGAAGGTATGGACAAGCACATTATTGTGCACCTCGAATGTTGTCTTTAAGCCAAGCGGCCACAGCCTGCATGGAGTCGCCGTCTTTAATTGAGACTTCAATGATTTGAGTTGTTGGATTGAGTTTTTTAAGCTGCGCTTTGGCTTCGTCTAGCTTGAAATCAAAATAGGGCAGTAGATCGCACTTAGTGATAAACACAACATCGGCCCGGCGGAACATCACGGGATATTTCTCAATCTTATCATCGCCTTCAGGCACTGATAGCAGCACGATATTTTTGTGTGTACCTACGTCATAACTGGCTGGGCAGACAAGATTACCGACGTTTTCAACGAAACAAATATCCAGCCCTTCAAGTGGCAGATGATGCAGTGCACCGTGCACCATAAAGGCGTCGAGGTGACAGGCACTGCCCGTTTGAATTTGATAGGCTGTAATACCTTTAGCGAGGAGGCGGTCTGCATCGCGTGAGGTTTCTAAGTCGCCCTCGATCACCGCATAGTTGAGCTGCGTGTATTCTTTGAGATTTTCTAATAGGGTGGTTTTGCCACTGCCAGGGCTACTCATGATGTTGAAGGCCGTGATGTTATGTGTCTCAAAGTGGGCGCGGTTATGTCCAGCTTCGATATCATTTTTATCTAAAATTTTGTGGATGACTGATAAGGTTTTTTTATCGTTTAACTGAGGATTGGTGTGTAACTCTTGATGGCTATGCTCATGAGTATGTGAATGGTCATGGCTATGCTCATGGCTATGCTCATGGCTATGGGCATGCGCGCCTAGATGATCATGGTCGTGGCGGGTAAGGGAGCAGCCGCAGTCTTTACACATTTTACCTCTCCTTGTATCGGCAGAGTACGAGGACTTTGCCTGACAAATAATGATTGATGTACGAATCGTTAATTTGGTTACGCTAATGTTGAGTGTGATACAAATTGCGCTGCAGATCTTTGATGTTCGTCAGGTTTATGGGGATAAAAAATGACCGCGCGAACATCAAGGGTTATCAAATCAGTAAGGTTAATGATTCTGATGAATGCCATACCAAAGTTGACCTAGGGCGATGCCGCCATCATTGATGGGGATCTGTTTACTGGATAACACTTGATTGCCTTGGGCGCTGAGCTTGCTGAGGCAGTATTCCAAGAGGTATTTATTTTGAAATACGCCGCCGCAGAGCACGGTTGGAAGGTGTTTGTACTGGGCGGAATAGTCGCAGATAGCATCGCCTAATGTATGTAAAAAGGCGCGGGCGATGGCATCTCTTCTGTTGTCTTTTAGCGGTTTTTCAGTCATTAATTCAACAATCTGCTTGAATATCTCACTGCTGCGCCACTGGTCGATGTTAATAGGTAAGTTAAGCGACATGGCTTCAAGGGCTAATGCATCGGCGCGATTGGCCGCGGCTTCTATTGCCATGCCAGCTTGACCTTCAAACAGTGTGGTTTCGATTAAGCCTAAGGCGCAGGCGAGGGCATCGAACAAGCGTCCGACCGATGAGCTTTTAAGTGCGCTGCCGTTCTGCCAGATCTTATATAAATTAGTTAAGGTATTTGAGCTCATACTGCAGATAATGGGCAAGTTCAGCGCGAGCACGGCATCGAGGCTCATCTGCTCGAACAATAATGCCAGTAACAACCGCACAGGTTGCTTAATGGCTTGTTCGCCGCCCAGCAGGGCT
Organism: Shewanella hafniensis; assembly: GCF_019655335.1. Classification (GTDB taxonomy): domain Bacteria; phylum Pseudomonadota; class Gammaproteobacteria; order Enterobacterales; family Shewanellaceae; genus Shewanella; species Shewanella hafniensis. Next base: position 54,656 of record NZ_BPFD01000005.1, on the reverse strand, counting down.
ATAGGCTCAAAGTGCGCCAGTCGTTTGGCTTTATCGAGCGTCGTTAATAGCACTTCGCCGCCCCATAAACTGCCATCGTCGCCAAGCCCGGTACCGTCAAAACTAAAGCCCAATACGGGATCTCGATATTGATTAACCGCCATTACGCTGAGCACATGGGCATGGTGATGTTGCACAGTTAAACATTGGCTTTGGCTGATATCGCTAAGTTTTACACTCGAGTGTGAGTGCATTTCAGCCCAGCGTGACGGGGCATAATCTGGGTGTTTATCGCGAATAATGAGATTTGGCGTAAAGTGATACAACCGAGCAAAAGTGGCTAAGGTGCGCTCAAAATATTGCTCGGCGCTGACACTGAACAGGTCACCAATATGGGGACTTAAAAACACATTATTACCAAAGCCTAAGGCGATGGCATTTTTTTGCTGTGCGCCCACGGCCAAAATCGATTGGGTTAACGGTATCTCTAAGGGGAAACTTAACGGCGCATAACCACGGGCGAGTCGCAGCGCTTGCACCTCTGCAGGCGAATCCACGTTGGGCTGAATGACTTGCACTACACTATCATCACAGCCGTTAATAATCGGCCGATTATGATCGACTATTGCATCCACTACATGGCTTAAGTGGTGAATAAGCTCGTCACAATCTGTGATGATAGGCTCACCTGACAGATTCGCGCTGGTCGCGACTAATGGCCCTTTGAAGAGCCCTAACAGTAAATGATGTAGCGGTGTGTAGGGCAAAAATACCCCGAGTTTATTCAGATTGGGGGCGACAGCTAAGCTGAGATCATGATCGCTTCGGCTACTCATCAGCACTATGGGCCGCTCCTGCGAACTCAATACTCGCCACTCGGCATCCGTCCCTGTGACATAGTGCTGCGCCATGGTGATATCCGCCATCATCACAGCTAGCGGCTTGGCTTGGCGCTGTTTTCGCAGCCTGAGTGCGTTGACGGCATTGTCACTTCGGGCATCACAGATTAAGTGAAATCCGCCCAATCCTTTAATTGCCAGAATCTGCCCTTGGCGTAATCTGTCTGCCGCAGCTTGAAGTACCGCAAGGTCCGTACCCAATTCAGGTGCGCTGACATTTGAGGCATTGGGAAGGATGCATTCCCCTTGGGGCGTTTTTAAACTGAGTCTGGGGCCGCAAACGGGGCAACTGACTGGCTGGGCATGATAGCGGCGGTCGAGTGGGTTTTGATATGCTTTGGCGCACTCGGGGCACATGTCAAAATCGGCCATAGCAGTGTTGTGTCTATCATAGGGTAAGGCATTGATAATTGTATATCTTGGGCCACAATTTGTGCAGTTGGTAAAGGCATAGCCAAAGTGGCGATCATCAGGATTATGCATGTCGTTCAAGCAATCTTGGCAGGTACTTTTATCCGCCGATACTGCCACCTGTGCACCCATTGGTGAACTTGGATCATCGTCCTCATGGCTGTCGCTTTTTATAATTTCAAATGTGGTTTCGCTTAGCAAAATCGGCAGCGGTGTTTTGGTGATATTGTCGATACGGGCCAGTGGCGGCGGGGTGGTATTGAGCGTTGTGATAAATTGCGTGAGGTTTTCATCCGTGCCTTGCAGCTCAATGGTCACGCCCTTGGCATTGTTGAGCACAGTGCCCGTCAGTTGAAATTCAAGGGCATAACGATAGACAAAGGGGCGAAATCCCACCCCTTGCACTATGCCAGTGACGTGTAGCTGACAACGCTTTAGCGCGGCGCCTTTGTGGACAAGGTATTCCAATGCCAGCCTGCGCTTTATCTGCAGATCACTGTGCTTTTTGTGGCGACTATTATGTCTATGTGGCTGCATGCGTTGTGACTTAACTTTTGGCCTCCTAATCATGGGCATTGAGTTGGCGCTGCTTAACGTAAAGTGCGCCAACGGCTAAGTTATCGCCGTCTAAATCTAGACTACGATTGACCACTAAGGGAAAGTTTTTGCCTAAGCGTAAACTGATGCGTTTACACAGAGTTTCATTCGTTAACTCATTACCCGCTAAGGCAACATTGTGTACGCCGATATTTAAATCGATATGTTCTAACCAGTTAGAAAGATAATCTGCCAGCGAGTCTTGCATCGCAAAGGCAAGCTGACTCGGGTCGTTATTCCCTGCGATACGAAAACTCAAGACTGTGCCTAAGGTTTTACACCAATTCAGGCTGCGGTGGGCTTCACCTTTGGTCAGGGGATAATCGATACGCGGGGCATTGGCACCGTGGTAACGCATGGCAGCGGCCATCAGTGCATCGCTGAGCCTTGCTTGATTTTGCGTTTCATCTTGGGGATTGAGGCCAATTAAAATGGCGGCAATGGCCCACAGGCTTTGCAAGTTGTCCCGTCTGCCGTGAAGCTTTAGGCTCAGGAGTTTTAAATAATCGTCGGGGAACAGGCTTTTAAACTTCTGTGCCACGGCTTTTTGTGGGCTGCAGTCCAGTTGATGGAAGATTTCGTAACCGTTATCGGGCAGCTCGGGCAGTGCAAAGAAGAGTTCGGTGTCGCCCTTATTATCGCAGGTGACAATTTGACTGGCGTGGGTATGGCTTAAGTAAATGACCGCGGCATTTTTTGCCTGTCTGTGGCTGGTAAATTTTCCCTTGAGTAAGGCACTGAATAACGCTGCGTCCGCGATGGTATGATTTTCGGTATCGCCGTGTTGCGTGCCAGCATGCTCAATTTCACCATTAGCGACACCTGTATTATCGGCACCTGCGTTAGCGGCAAAGGTGTTAGCTGCATGAGCCGCTTCACTCGATTGAGCTAATACCGCTACACTCAGTTCGCCTTGATGGGAGCGTGACCGTTTCGCCGCTTGCCATTGGGCATGATAACCGTGAAGACTGACTTTTTCCCTTAAGGGTTCTGGAGCGATAAAGTGCTTGGTTTGAACCTGCGTTGAGCCTAAATCGTTACTGGCAATTTGTGCCCAAGCGCCATCGACCCATGCCAGTTTGGGTCTATTATGCGGCCCTTTAATGTAAACCCAATCGACCCCTTTTTGCCGCAATACTTCCCCGAGCACTAAAATCACCCGGCTGTAGGCAAAACAAATGTCGTACAGTGGCGCACTGAGTTTATCGTGTTCTTGCGTGGGTCTGGCGCAGATAAGCGGCTTTTCAATACTCGAAAGCGCGAGCACCTGCGCATCATTCAGGCAAAAATGGGCGTTCAACGTATTGGGATTACAAATTAACAGTTGTGGCCGCTCGCTTAAGGGCTGAGCAAACGGTGTCAGGCTGATTTGCAGATCATCGGCGGCCGCTAATGTCAGTGGGCCTTGTGTCAGCAGCCACTGTGCCAAGGCTTTTATATCTGACAAGGTTAAGGCTTTTTGTGCTGGCGTTAATTGTGTTTCGCCCTTGCAGCAAGGACAAATTAAATCGAGTGTGCCAAACTTCGCCGACTGATTATCGCCAATCAACGGATAACAATGCTGGCAAAAAGGCACTATGGCAGGGCTCGATCCAGACTGTGGAAAGGGCAGTAAGGTTTTGCCGCCTTGGGGCTCGTCGATGGCTTTAATGCTGGAGTCAATTAACCAAGCGGAAATCAAAAAGTCCGCGGCAATGGCATCGGCCAGTTGCTCGAGTTGAGTCTGCTCGCCCTGGGCTTCAATAAAGTAACTGTGCTGACCAAAGTCATGTTGGCCATCACAGCCTATGCTGATATTTAGCTCACTGTAATTTAGATATTGATTACATAAATGCGCGTACAAAGGCACCTGACGTGAGCAGGTAAAATCGAATCTGATGTTTTTCATCTTCTATATGCTTTCACTAGTAGTAACGCCGCGTTTATAAGAGTCAGGGATCAGCGAGTCGATACTGTGCTCGGCAACACGCGTTGCAGTGAACCCAAGGGAGGCTAAGTGGGATAACAAAGTTGATTCCATTAACGGCACTGCTGCGGCGACTTTAGGAGTCAAGCCCAGCACCATAGGTTCGAGCACGGTTGGGGTGACGCCCAGCACAAAGGTCTTAGGTCTGTCGCCAACCATTTCCATCATATTGAGGGTTTGCAGCATTTCGACTTCATGGGCGCTGCCTTGCCAGTCGATTTCCTTCGGAGCCTTATCAAAATCGAAGAAGTAGACTTCGCCCGCTTCTACGCCATTGGCATTGACAGTATCGACCACGATTAAATAATCATATTGGCAAATAATGGGAATGAGTCCCTGGGCCAAGGTGCCGCCATCGAGCAGCTTCAGCTGGTGAGACTCATGGGTAAACTGATAATTATCAGCGATGTAATTGACAAAATGTACGCCGATGCCTTCATCGGCGTACAGGACATTGCCAATACCGAGTAGCAATATCTTCATTGGACTCCTAGTGGTGTGAGTCTGGCTTTGGGTAGTCATAGCCAGAGACAATCGAGTCAACTGAGTTATGTTTGAAGCGTATCCCTGACCAAACCGCCATATAGACGTGGATAACCACAAAGATAACAAATGCCCAAGTTAAGTAATGATGCCAAATCCTAACCTGTGCTAGCCCACCCATTTGTGCCGTGATCCAAGCGGCGCTGCCCCAAAGCATCCCACCTAAACCTTGGTGATACACATTGGCGTACAACACCAGACCCGTTATACATATCACAAGAGCGACCAGTGAGATTGCTACATAAGTCACAAATTGCAGCGGTCCATAGACACCCGCTTTATGTAAGTGCCCCATCCATAAGTAAGATTTCAGCTGAGTGATCCAACTTTTTACACTCATCACATCGCGAAATGAGCGCCGCTCGATGTCGCTTCGGCTGAAAAAATACAGGTAGAAGCGCACTAAAGTGATTGCGGTTAGTACAAAACCGCAAATCAGATGAGCGAAGCGGATCCAGCCTTGTACGAGCACATCCGTACTTTCAGGCGCCACAAGAAACGGCCAAGCAATATAGAATCCGGTGATCACTAGCACAAGAATTGACAGTGCCCTGAGCCAGTGAAAAATCCGTATTGCCGGACTAAAAACCAGTGTCCGAATGCGGGTTGCAGAATGGTTCATTTTGCGTTCCCTCCCTCGATTATTGACCATTGGGGCTGACACGGAACTCGCTCAATGCTTGGCCTTTGAAATCCATCACGTGTACAGAACACGCCATGCAAGGGTCAAATGAGTGAATAATACGTATCACCTCAAGGGGCTTAGTAGGATCTTCCAGTTTCAAGCCAATTAAAGAGGCTTCATAGGGACCCATTTTACCGTTGGCATCCACAGGTCCTGCGTTCCAGGTAGTTGGTACCACGGCTTGATAGTTCTCAATCACCCCATTTTTAATGCGGATCCAGTGGCTTAACATGCCGCGTGGCGCTTCGATCATGGCGTGGCCGACATACTCTTTGCTTGGGTCTATATCCGGCTTCACATAGGTTGCTTCATCGGACTGAATATTCGTCAGCAGCGCATCGAAGGTTCTTAACCCTTCCTGGGCGACGATAACTGTCTGTAGCATCCGCGCTGCGGTGCGACCTAAAGTGGTAAATAGGGCGGCAACGGGTAAGCCAGTACGAGCGAGCAGGGCATTAACCGAATCCACGACTACTTTGTTACCGCGGGCATAACTCACCAATAGGCAGGCGAGTGGACCCACTTCAACAGGTTCACCTTGATAACGGGGGGATTTCACCCAAGAGTATTTGCCATCACCATCCAGCGTTGGCAGCTTGCCGTAGACGGTATCGCGTTCAACAAAACCAGTGTAATTAGGAATCGTTGTACCGTCATAGGGATGCTGCGGCGCATCGGCGCTATACCAAGCATGGCTAACGTCTTCGGCAATCAGATCTGGGTTTACATCGCTGACACCGGCAAGGTCGCCGTTCATGATCACGCCTTGATTGAACATGTATTCGCCATTGGCTAACACAAAGTCATCGGTCGCCATGAAGTTTTTCACATTCACGCCGCCTAGCACGCTTGGCTCAGTACCAAAGGCTTCGGCCGCCATCACGATATCCGCTTGATAAGCACGCAGGATAAAGTCAGTCACGGTCGCATGTTTTTGCTTCCATTCCTGCAGGCGAGCAGGGCTTAACATGTCACGCACCGACGTCACACCACCAACAACAACGGATTGTGGATGGGGTGATTTACCACCAAAGATGGCCAGCATTTCCGCCGCAACACGTTGTACTTCAAGCGCTTTAAGATAGTGAGATAGCGCGATAAGGTTTTGCTCTGGCGTAAACTTATAGGTGCCATTGCCCCAATAAGCGTTGGCGAAGGGGCCTAATTTACCGGTTTCGACAAAGCCTTTGACTCTTTCTTGCACGGCTCTTAAATCACCTTCACCCGCCGCTATGGGATGGTCTGTGTATTGCAGGGCAACTTGTGCCGCTTTAGCAGGATCGGCGCTCAGTGCAGACACCACATCAACCCAATCAAGACCGTGTAGATGGTAGAAATGCACAATATGGTCATGCATGTATAAAGAGGTTTGCATCAATGAACGTAAGTATCTCGCGTTCAACGGAATTTGAATTCCCAGAGCGTTCTCAACCGCTTCAGTGCCGCAGCGGTAGTGGGAATAGGTACAGACACCACAGATACGTTGCACAATAAGGCCAACATCCATAGGTGTGCGGCCCTTGAGGATGACTTCAATACCGCGCCAGAGTGTGGAGGATGACCAAGCCTTGCTGATGACGTTATTTTCATCAACTTCAACTTCGATACGTAAGTGACCCTCGATACGTGTGATAGGGTCGATAACAACGCGCTTGCTCATGGGTTATTCCTCCAGCGGTTTGGCAAAAATACTGGCAACGGCATGGGCTCCAATGCCCACCACAGTCGCGCCTAAAATCACCGCACCAATAGTATCTGCGGTCGCATCCAATCCATGGAGGAGTTGACGGCCAAGGGGTTTTTCAAAGTCGGCCATGTCATCCCAGAAGTTAGGTTCTGAGCAGCCCATACAACCGTGTCCAGCAAGTACTGGCCAGCTGGTGTGATGGTTAAAGCGCTCGGTTGGGCAGTTGTTATAGGTGTATGGACCTTTACAACCGACTTTATACAGGCAGTAGCCTTCTTTCGCGCCGTGATCGCCAAATTCTTCAACGAATTCACCGGCATCAAAGCGGCCGCGACGTTCACAGTTATCGTGTACCCGTGCGCCGTAAGCCCATTTAGGTCTGTTAAACATATCCAGTGCAGGTAATTTGCCGAACATGATGAAGTACATCAAAGTGCCGACTATGTTCTTTTCGCTCGGTGGGCAACCGCCTAAGTTAATCACGGGTTTACTGACCACTTCATGCACGCCTTTCGCCCCCGTTGGGTTTGGATAGGCGGCTTGCACCCCACCAAATGCCGCACAAGTGCCGACAGAGATAATCGCGGCGGCGCCATCTGCTGCATGTTTGATGATTTCTAATCCTGTGTGACCTTTACAGCCCACAGTTAAGAAACTGCCGTTATTGGCGGTCGGAATTGCCCCTTCAACGGCCAGTAAATAGCGGCCCTTGTAGGTTTCGAGTGCATTTTCGAGGTTTTCTTCGGCTTGCCAACCCGCAGCAGCCATTAAGGTTTCGTGATATTCCAAGGAGATATGATCAAAAATCAGCGAATCTAGATTGGGGGTATCGGTACGAATTAAGGATTCTGAGCAGCCAGTACATTCGGCCATGTGTAACCAGATTAAGGGTACACGGTCGGCTAATTCGGCAGCTTCGGCTACTAAGTTACTAAAGGGGAGAGGTAATGCGAGCATGCTCGTCACCATGGCACTCCACTTCATAAAATCACGGCGACTAATACCGTGTTGTTGCATTTTTTCAATCAGCGATTGTTGTTGACGGGGAGCGAATTGGCGCAGTGCATCTAAGCGCGCCTTTCCCTGTTCATATAGGGCTGCATGTGTGTCCATGGGTCAACCTTTTTTGTTATTTAAATGTAAATTGGTAAGGGTTTACATAATTGACAGGGTCAGTTTAGGCCGTTGGAGTGTAAAGATTCTTGATGTATATCAAGAATTTTCAAGAGATGTGACCGAACTGATTTTGACATTTAATTAACATGACGCAGATCTAATTTCACTTTTCCTAATAGGACAAAATGTCTCACATTTATCATTTTGGATGAAATCGGTCACTTAATCGGCGCTCGTCTGATTAAAGTTGCGCTGTTGAAAATGCCGACCTTAAGTGGGGGAGTCTGTGCATACGGCTTAATTGGACTTATATCAGCTTGTTTAAGAAAACCTTAAGATTCAGTTAATAGATTCGAATGTAATCGTTAATGCGGAATATGCTATGAAGAAAATATGGTTGTTACTCAGTTTAATGGCCGCTGGCGTACAAGCCGCGCCGTCGTTGGATCACCAAGTGTTTAACGCGCAAAACCAAGCTGTTTCTCTGAGTGAGTTTAAAGGTAAAGTCGTCTATGTCGATTTTTGGGCCTCTTGGTGTGGGCCTTGCCGTAAATCTTTTCCTTGGATGAATGAGATCCAAACAAAGTATCAAGATCAAGGTTTGGCCGTCGTGGCAATCAACCTAGATACAGATAACGAGTTAGCCCAAGAATTCTTAAAACAAGTCCCCGCCAATTTTTCAGTGCGGTTCAATCCCGAAGGAGATGTGGCGCGCAGTTTCGATTTGCTCGGTATGCCGAGCAGTTTCATGTTCAATCGCCAAGGTCAGCTAGTGCAGCATCATGTTGGTTTTTATGCCGATAAAGCCGCTGAATACGAGCAAGAACTCGTCAATTTACTGAAGGAGTAATTTATGCTTAAACCCGCATTAGTCGCAGTTACACTCATTATAGGTTTGAGTGGTTGTTCAAATTTAGGGGTGCAGCCATGGGAGAAAGGCCAGTTGGCCCGCAGCGATATGGCGCTCGACAGTGAAAAGCTCGATCTGGCGCTCGATGATCATATTTATTTTAGTAAAGAAGGCAGTAGCGGTGGCCGTGCCTTTGCTGGTGGTGGATGTGGCTGTAACTAAACTCTCCGTTGGTGTTAGTTGCCCTTAGATGTAACGCACAAATGTAACGCGCAGATGTGCTTAAATCACGGGCGAAATCCCGCGGTATTGAATAGATAAAAGTGACCTACAGGTGTTGTCAGCTATGACCCAAAAAAACAATCAAATAAATGCAAGACAATCGAAACAGATTGCGGGTGCGTTAGCCTTAGCCAGTTGTGGGCTGTTTGCCACCAGTGGCCACGCGACTGAATTATCTAAAAAAGCTGACGACTGGAAGGTCGATGCTGCGCTAATGTATTACGGTGAGCAGGATAGAGTGCAGGCCGTTGAAGCCATAGGTACAGCGCAAAAAGCCTTTGGCGATGATAGCGTGCTGGATCTCAAATTGGTGGTCGATAGCTTAACCGGTGCCTCGGCTTCGGGCGCTGTGGCCCAAAGTAGCAGCCAAACCTTTACTCGTCCTTCGGGCAATGGCCAATACAGTGTGGCAGCGGGCGATACACCGCTCGATGACACGTTTCACGATACTCGCGTACAAGCCAATGTCGGTTGGAGTGAAGTGCTAACACCAGATTGGAAACTCAATGTTGGCGCATATGGCTCGAAAGAGTTTGATTATATGTCAATGGGGCTCAATGCCAGTATTGAACGCGGCTTCAATAAAGACAATACGACGTTATTTTTAGGCACAGCTTACAGCTTCGATGTGGTCGATCCTGTCGGTGGACGTCCGGTAGATTTATCCTCAATGGCGGTTCGCGATAACTTCGCCAGTGAAGAAGCCTACCGCAGCGCATTTGATGCGACTCGTCAAAGTGGCAGCGATAACAAGCAAACCGCCGATGTGATGCTAGGCATCACCCAAGTACTGAGCCAGCGCTGGTTGTTGCAGGCCAATTATGGTTTATCGAGTGTGAATGGCTATTTAACCGATCCCTATAAAGTACTCAGTGTGGTGGATAACAATGGCATCACTCAGGATCTCTTGTATGAAAGCCGCCCCGATTCTCGCTTGAAGCATAGCTTCTATGTGATGACTAAAGGCGCGTTGGATGCGGGCGTGGTGGATTTTTCCTATCGTTATAATACTGATGATTGGGATCTCAAGTCGCACACCTTAGAAACCCATTACCGTTATTACTTTACGGGCAATTTTTACGGTCAATTGCATCTACGTTATTACCAGCAAACGGCGGCTAACTTCTATCAACCTTTCTTGATGGCGGATACGCCATTGCCAGAGTTTGCCAGTGCCGATTATCGTATCGGTGATATGTCGGCTTATACGATAGGAATTAAATTTGGTCATCGATTATCGGGCGGTCATGAGATGTCGTATCGCTTAGAATATTACCAACAGGATCCGAAAAATAACGGTACGACTATTCCTGGAGAGCTGCAAAACTTTGATCTGTTCCCGACGCAGAAGGCGATAACAGCACAGTTTAGTTATTCTTTTTAATACGAAATAATGCTACTGACTCAGATAGCAAGGCGTTAAACTGTATGGGTAGCTTAGCTACCCATACTTAATTTTTCCCTGAGCTTATTTAAGCTGAATCCCAGTGGGGTGCCATGTAAAGAGGTGATTTATGATGTCGACATCATCCCTAAAAACCGCACTTTATTCGCTGCAACGCCGTGATTGGGGTTATCTGGGCGAATTTAGGGCCATGGCGAGTCCCTGTGAAATTCTCATCGCATGCGATCAACTCGATATTGCCGATGATATGTTGGATATGGCTGTCACTGAGGCGCTGCGTATCGAGCATAAGTACAGTCGCTTTATTGCGCAGAATTGTCTGTGGCAATTAAATCATGCCAATGGTCATAAGCAGCTTATCGATGAAGAAACCTGGCAGTTGCTGGCTTTTGCTAAACAATGTTTTCAGCTCAGTGATGGACTCTTTGATATCTCCGCAGGGCCGTTAATGGAGCTGTGGCGTTTTGATCCCAAAGCCCAGTTGCCCGAACATGCCCGCATTCTTGCCGCGAAAGCCTTAGTGGGGTTTGAACGTATCGAGTTTGATTCGCGCCATATTGAGATGCCAACGGGCATGAAATTGGATTTTGGCGGCGTTGCTAAGGAATATGCAGTTGATAGAGTCGCCTATGAGTTGGCTGAATGTTATCCAGATATTCCTGTGCTAGTGAATTTTGGTGGCGATATCGCCTGTCCTGTACCCAAAGTGAACCCATGGCAGGTGGGCATTGAAGATCCACAACACCTCGATCACGCGGCTAATGTACTGGCGATCAGTCAGGGTGCATTAGCGACTAGCGGTGATACCCGGCGGTTTTTTGAAGTCGATGGAAAGCGTTACGGCCATATTGTCGATCCCCGCACTGGCTATCCCGTCGTCCAGGCGCCACGCTCAGTGACTGTGTTAGGGCCAAATTGCGTGACCGCAGGAATGCTGGCGACTATGGCCATGTTACAGGGCCAAGGTGCGGAAGATTTTTTACAGCAACAAGATGTTAAGTTTAGTATTTTCCGTTAAGGGTTCTTTTATGAGGCCCTGTTAAGGACATTGAATGCGTATTATGTTGGTTGAAGACAATGAGTTATTAGCCCAAGGGATTTGCTTAAGTTTGGCAAAGCTGGGCATGCAGGTTGATCACCTTGATAGTTATCAGCAAGCATTACAGGGCGTTAAAAATGAAAGCTTCAGTGCCATAGTGCTCGATCTGGGTTTACCCGACGGTAACGGTAAAGATTTACTCAAGGCGTGGCGTCAGCAGGGGGTGTCAATTCCTACAATAGTGCTGACCGCCAATACGGATTTTGACACTAAGCTCGAATGCTTAGACATGGGCGCCGATGATTATCTCGGTAAACCTTTTGATGTGCGTGAATTGGCCGCGCGTATTCGTGCCATCGTCAGACGCCAGTATGGGCTCGATCACAACAGTTTGATTATTGGTGCGCTGTGTATAGATTTAAATACCCGCGAAGTGACCTTTCGCGATCAAAATGTGCTGCTTTCACGGCGTGAATTCCAGTTATTGCTTGAACTCGCACAATCAGCGGGTCGTGTATTGACGCGCAGCCAACTGGAACAGTTAACCTATGGTTGGGATGAAGTCGGCAGCAATTCGATTGAAGTGCACATCCATCACCTACGTAAAAAACTCGCTAATGAGTTGATTAAAACCGTGCGCGGGATTGGCTATACCTTGATTGAAATTAATTAGTTCGCTGAATTAAGTGACAATACCCACGTTTGTGGGTACTGATACCTCAGTTATTCGCTGAGGATTAAACGTTAGGAAACTGAAGTGATTCGATTAAAGGGGCTGGATGTGTATTCACTGCGCTTGGTACTGACATTATTGATTTTGTCAGGTATTTCAGTGTCCGTTGCTGTTTCTAGCTGGTTGAGTACTCGGGATTCTAAGCATCAAATAGAAGAACTCTTTGATGCGCAAATGCTACAAACCGCAAAAATGCTGGAGCTGTTTTATCACACTGAGCCGGGGGCGATGCCCCAGAGTATTGCAAGGCCGCAAGTGCTCCACGTTCCCGATAGCCAGATCAGTTCCTTTGCCGAAAAAGCCGATGCCCTGAAACTCGCCTATGAGCATAAATTGGCGTTTCAGATTTGGAGTGAGGCGGGCGAAGCCTTAGTGCTGTCGGACAATATTGGCCATCAACCTATCACCCGATTCGTGCAGGGTTATCATAAGAAAGTGTTCGAGGGTGAACTCTGGCATGTGTTTAGTTTTTTCTCGGTCAAAAATCATGTTTGGATTGTCACCGCCCAGCAGGATGAAGTTCGCCAAGAGCTGGTATCACAAATCATGCACAACGCGGTAATCGTGCCCTTGATTGTGGTGCCTTTAACACTTCTTATTGTTAGCTTATTGTTTTATATGTTGTTCCGGCCATTAAAAACCTTCGAAAGGGAGTTGATTGGGCGGGCGCCGAACGATCTCACGCCGTTGACTATGCCGTTACCGAAAGAGCTCGTACCCGTTCGCCGTGCATTAAATTTATATATCAATAGCATAGCTAGATTTATTGCCCGTGAACGCCGTTTTAGCGCCGATGCCGCCCATGAACTGAAAACACCCTTATCTGTGATTAAATTACATCAACACGGTTTAGAGAGCCTGATTGACGATGATCCACAGCAGAAATTTCATCTAGCCGCGATTGATGCCGGCGTGGTGCACATGAGTCACACCGTTGAACAGTTACTTGTGTTAGCGAGGGTGGATTCGATTAATGAGCTCAATGTGTCATCCCACGCTATCTTGCCTATGGTTGAAGATGCACTTAATCAACTGATGCCACAAATCACAGATTATGAATGGAATATCGATATCGCGCCCCAATTGACCGTGACCTGCGATCGTTTTTATCTGCTGCTGGTGCTAAAAAATATTATTGAAAATGCCTGCAAATACAGCCCGCAGGAATCAGAGATTTCAGTGTCGGCTCATTCATTGGGCGATGCGATTAGTATCTGTATTGCGGACCGCGGGCAAGGCATGACAGAGGAGCAGATTGCTAATGCCACAGAGCGTTTTTATCGTGTGAATGAAAATGAAGGCATAGGTGCCGGTTTAGGTTTATCTATCTGCCATCACATCATTGAATTGCACCAAGGCCGTTTAATGATAGCGCCAAGGGAGCAGGGCGGATTATCTGTGACGCTCTTTCTGCCACAATAGTTCAGAAGTTAACATCTTAAAATAGATCCGCAGTTTAAGTGACATCACCTCAGCGGTTTTGATACATTTGCGTGAGCGTAATGGTGAGTTTGTCAGCTATCTTAGAAAAATCCTTTGGTTTACCAACAGATGGGTTCGCTAATTGCGATTTTTCATCTAAGATGATCAACACTAAGTTGAGACTTTTAAAATTTTATTTTACTTTCAAAAATGTAACATTTGGATCACTTAACCTGCTTTTGTAACTGTGAAAGCAGAAATAAGCATGATAATGTTATTTTTATATTCCTTTTGAGTATAAACTTATTCTCAAATAGTATTGTGTAGAAGGGGTTAACTGCATCTTTATTTATGAGTTTTTTTCTCCTTCTGATATCTTTCGCGATATGTAAGCAACTGTTTTTTTTCGCCCCTAAGTGAAGGTGAAAAAAATTCACTGTATACATAAAAAACATTGATTTCTTAGTTTATTTTTTAGGTTACCTATCTATGGTTAGCTTGTTGCGTTGCCCATCGTCCAAACCTTATTCGTCACTCATTTGTTCACTGACGCTAGGCGCTGTTGTCGCCCTGTCTGGTGTCGCGTACGCTGAAGAGACAAAACCCGCCGAGACAGTTCCTGTGGTAACTCCGCCGAAAGTGATTTCTCAGCCCGCTACAAAAAATCAAGTGAGATTCACTAAAACAGGCGCTTTCGATAGCGATACTGTGGTGAAGATTGCAAAACGTTTGGCAGCGAAACCGTATGTGGCCCTTAAAGACCCGTTACCCGCTGGCCTGGCTAAACTTTCATACGATGAATATCGTGATATTCGTTTTAACCCGACTGCGTCCATTTGGCGTGATCAGGGCGTGCCTTTTCAAATGCAAATGTTCCACCGTGGCTTCTATTTCCAAGATTTGATCGAAATTGCGATTGTGGAAGGTCAGAACGCAACGCACTTAGCCTATGAGCCTAAGTATTTCACTGCGGGTGAAGTGATTACCCAAGCGTTACCCAATGACGACATTGGTTATTCAGGTTTTCGCATTCATAACCAGCTGAATACCAACGGTGTGTTTGACGAACTTATGGTGTTCCAAGGTGCGAGTTATTTCCGTGCTTTAGGTAAAGGTAACGCCTATGGTTTATCTTCACGTGGTTTAGCGTTAAAAACTGCCGATGCCGAAGGGGAAGAATTCCCAATATTTCGCGCCTTCTGGGTTGAACGTCCATACAATGACAGCAACCTGATTGTCGTGCATGCCTTGCTAGATAGCCCAAGTGTGGCGGGTGCTTATACTTTCTCTGTCCGTCCTGGTGATAACACTTTGATTGACGTTGAAGCGACGTTGTTTCCGCGAGTTGAGCTGAGCAAAGTGGGTTTAGCCCCAAGCACAAGCATGTTCCTGCATTCACTCAATGGTCGTCATGATACCGATGACTTTAGACCTGAAGTGCATGATTCTGACGGTTTATTGATGTTAAACGGCCGTGGTGAGCATTTATGGCGTCCATTGGCTAACCCACGTCAATTACAGGTCAGTGCGTTTTCTGACAACTCACCACAGGGTTTTGGTTTGATCCAACGCGAGCGTGATTATGCGTCTTACCAAGATTTAGAAGCACATTATGAACGTCGTCCAAGCCTGTGGATTGAGCCTGTGGGTAACTGGGGCCAAGGTTCTGTGGTGTTGACTGAAATTCCGACAGAGTCTGAAATTCATGACAACATCGTCAGCTACTGGAAACCTCGTCAGCCTATTCCTGCGGGCAGTGAATTCCACTTTGCCTACCGCATGAGCTGGGGTGAAGAACCCGCGGCTAAAGTCGGTGCTGTGCATGTGTCTCGCTCTGCCAGTGGCCGTGCCGATATTGCTAAAGCAACACCAAGACGTTTATTTGTGGTCGACTATCAAATTGAAGGTCCGATGACAGATGAAATGCCAGTTGCTAAAGTAGAAGCGTCTGGTGGTGTGGTTACCAATGTGGTGATTGCCCGTAATGCAGCCAATAATGGCTATCGCTTAGCTTTTGAATTAGAGCCAGAAGATAAAGAACTTATCGAACTGCGCGCTGAACTCAAGTTCCCAACTCCTCGTCAGGTTGAAACCTGGCTCTATCGCTGGACGCTGTAAGGTTCATGACGGAGCAACATGATATGACTGTATCCGAAAACTCGGTACTCGAGACGGAAGTCCTCGTGGGTGGTAGTGCTATGCCAAATGAACGGCCTGGCGCTATGGAACCCCAAAATTTAAGTAAGATGCCAGAGGGATTCCCTCGCCGTAGTACAGTGGCGAATGGAGTACGTTCGCGTGCTTCACGCCGCTTCTTAGTGGTTGGCGGTGCTTTATTACTGTCTTTATTTGCTATTTATGAAATGGGTGCGGTATTTAGTATCGGTGGCATTACGCCGCTAGAATATCTCGTGTTGGCGTTATTTGCGGTCAACTTTTGTTGGATCGCCTTAGCGTTTTGTAGTGGTATTGCGGGTTTTTTAATTTTGCTGCGCAAACCGCGGGCAAAAGATCTGCAAGTGACTGAGCTGCATACGCGCACCGCGATTTTAATGCCGACCTACAACGAATCCCCTGATAGGGTATTCTCTGCGGTTTCTGTGATGGCAGAAACCTTGTCGCAAACGGGTCATGGTCATGCTTTTGATTGGTTTATCTTAAGTGATACCACAGATCCCGATATCGCCTTACTTGAAGAGCAGGCGTTTTTGGTGTTACGTCAGGAAACCCATAAACATTCGCGGGTCTATTACCGTCGTCGCCGTAAAAACGTCGCCCGTAAAGCGGGTAACGTGGCGGATTTCTGTCGTCGTTGGGGTTCGCGCTACGATCATTTATTAGTACTTGATGCTGACAGTTTGATGGAGTCTTCAACCATCACAGGTTTAGCCCAGCGTATGCAGGCCGACCCTGATGCGGGCTTAATTCAAACCATTCCTTCGTTGATTAACGGCACCACTTTAATGGCGCGTTTACAGCAATTTGCGGCGCGCATATATGGTCCTGTAATTGGTACTGGTTTAGGCTGGTGGGTACAAAAAGAAGGTAACTTCTGGGGCCACAACGCCATTATTCGTACCGAAGCTTTCATGACCGCGGCAGGATTACCCAACCTTAAGGGTAAGCCGCCTTTTGGTGGGCATATCATGAGCCATGACTTTGTTGAAGCGGCACTTATTCGCCGTGCAGGCTGGAGTGTGGTCATTGCCTATGACTTGCCCGGTTCATACGAAGAATGTCCACCATCAATTATCGACTTAGCCGTGCGTGATCGCCGCTGGTGCCAAGGTAACTTGCAGCATTCACGTATTTTGCCGACCAAAGGTCTGCACTGGGTGAGCCGTTTGCATTTACTGACGGGCATCATGGCCTATTTATCATCACCTTTCTGGTTGATGTTGATTTTGACCGGTTTGATGTTAGCCCTGCAGGCACACTTTATTCGACCTGAATATTTCACCGATCAATTTTCACTGTTCCCCACTTGGCCCATCATGGACTCGGATAGGGCATTGAGATTGTTCTACATTACTATGGGTGTCTTGTTCGGTCCTAAAATATTCGGCGTCTTGTTACTGCTTAAAGACGGCGAGTTTGCTCGCAGTGTGGGTGGCCGGATTAAAGCAATATTCAGTGTTATTTTTGAGGTCATACTCTCAGCGCTGATCGCACCTATCATGATGTTTATCCATTGTGGCGCGGTGATGTCTATTCTGATGGGCCGTGACAGTGGCTGGTCGCCGCAACGTCGTGATGACGGCAGTATGCCTTGGATGACGCTAATCTATCGTCACCGCTGGCATATGCTGGCGGGTGTGATGTTAGGTTATGCGGCGATTTTGGATTCTTTGACTTTGTTAGCTTGGATGAGTCCGGCTTTGATTGGACTCTGGATTGCCGTGCCTATTTCAGCTTGGACGGGTTCTGTTAAAATCGGCGAAGTGTTCAAGCGTGCGGGTATTCTTGCGACACCTGAAGAGCGTAATCCTGCAAAGATTTGCTTGCAAGCACAGGAAGCGCGTGCCGCTTACCAAGAACACATTGCTGAGCCTTGGACATTAGCACAGGTGCTTAAAGACCCTGAGTTGATGGAATTGCATTTGGCTATGGTAGATAAACAGCCTTTGCGCGCTGCGGGGACTCCGATTGAAGCGATGGAAGCGATAGTGCATGTGAAAGTGCATGAGGCTCGTTGCCAACAGAGCGCATTAGCTGTATTGAATCGCCAAGAAATGGCGATGGTATTAGCGAATCCTTTGATGTTACGTAGCTTGCAGAAATTACCCGAGCAGTTTGTTGAAGAAGATCTGGTGTCTTTTTGCTAACAAATATCAACACATAGCCAACCATCATTAGCGCAGCATTTGCTCATAAATGAAGTTGGTTATGATGATAATGAAAATGCCACTGACGACCTCAGTGGCATTTTTTCTTTTCATAATCTGCAGTTTTCCCCTAGTAATTAACTGATCCCCATGGAATAGTCGTATTACATGACTGACATGATCGCTGGTTTTCAGCTGACCTTAAATAGCGAAGGGAGTATTTATGGTATTGCACAAGATAATCCAGTATTTCCCCCGCTTTGTACGCGCATCGCACACTAAGCAAATACCCAAGAATTGCCGTTTTTGGCTGATAGTGCTGAGTGTTATTGCCTGGTTTCCTATTATGTTAACGACGTTGGCGATAGCCGCCGACGAGACTCAAGCCATTTCATCTGATCCCAGTATTAGCGTACAGCAAAGCATGCAGCATGTGCAGCCAAGTACAGAGGGTAAAGCGGCTGAGCCCGATGCAGTCTTGCCACTTACGGCACTCGTACAACAGGTGTTGTTGCTGGATCTTGCAGGCGTTAATCCTGTTTTTGGTCTGCATTATCGTGAATTAACGCTATCACCAAATACCTTATCAGCGGCTGATGTGGCGCGGGTTAAAGCTGATGTGACGGGCTACTGGCGTTATATCAAGACCTTTGCGCAATGTAATAACGGCGCACCTGTAGACACAGTATTAACCGTTATTCCAACGGATGCTCAATATCAGAGGGTGCTAAAACAAGTTGCCCATTTAGTGCAATTGGATGCGACTGAGCCTTGGGAAACCTTAGTGTTGGATGAAAAGTTAACGGCCGGAATGAGCCATCCACTCCTTGATATCATAGCTAAACGTTTGTGGCTTTTGGGTGATTTAGAAACAGAAGCAACAACGAACCTTGTCTATGGCGAAGAATTGGTGGTTGGTGTTAAACGTTTTCAACACAGGCATGGGTTAAAACAAGACGGGGTGATTGGTAAGCAGACCATGTATTGGCTGAATCAATCGCCAAAGGCTAGGGCTGTCTTACTGGCTAAAAATACCATTCGGCAACGAGTGTTTGAACGTAAGTTGGAGCCAAGCTACTTGCTGATTAACGTGCCTGCCTTTGAAATGACCTTAGTCGATAATGGCACCACAGTGCTTAATTCCAAAGTAATAGTGGGCAAGTCTTCACGGCAAACCCCGCTGCTGGATAGCCAGATTTCCAGCGTGGTCCTCAATCCCAGTTGGCGAGTGCCAAGCAGCATTTTACGCCGAGATATCCTGCCGCAAATTCGGCGCAATGGTCATTATCTTAATGAACGCCAATTTGATGTGTATGACTATAACGGTCAATTGGTGCAACACATGCCAGAAGAATGGCAGGCTTTAGCTAGCACTTCGTTTCCCTATCAGCTAGTGCAACGCCCAGGGGCAAAGAATGCATTAGGCAAATATAAGTTCCACTTTGATAACAGTTTTAGTGTTTATTTGCATGGCACTTCTGAGCCAAGTCTCTTTAATAAGGATGATAGGGCACTATCATCAGGCTGTATTCGGATTGAAAAAGTCACTGAATTAGCTCAATGGTTTAAGGAACATTTAGTCAAAGATAAGCGTTTATGGGACAGATTAGCCCCAGATGTAACGCAGCCCCAGTGGTTTTCACTTTCTCAAAAGCTGCCAGTGCATCTGGTGTATTGGACTGCGTGGCTAGATGACAGTGGGCAAGAGCAATACCGTAATGACATTTACCATTTAGAAGCTGAGTTGACGAATGCCGTGCCTGCCACGGTTTTAGATCTCAATTAAGATTTTGCACGATAAAGCAGAATTAAGATAACAAATTGAACTCGCAGAGCATTTTAAAATCGTGGGCAGAATAGGGTTGGCAAAACTTGATCTTAGGGCCTATTCAGTATAATTTGCTTGATTAGTGACCAAAAAGCATACAAAAGGTGATCATGTGACTTTGATATGTCCTGCCCGTAGGCAGTTATTGTTAGGCCTAAGTGGTGTGGCATTATGTTCTCTTATTCCCTCAAAAGCAGTAGCCAGTCGTTCAACCAAAGGGATCCGTGAGTTAAGTTTGTTTAATCGCCATACCGGTGAACGCGACGATGGCAGTTACTGGGTTGATGGTCATTATCAAAGTAAGGTATTAGACGATTTCAGCCATTTATTGCGCGATCACCGTCAGAATGTGGCAGCGCCCATGGATAAACGTTTATTCGATTTACTCTATTCACTTAAAACGACGTTGAATGTCGACGATGAAATCCATGTGATTTCTGGTTACCGTTCACCCAAAACCAATGCCATGCTAGCGAGCAACAGTGGCGGCGTGGCAAAAAAGAGTTATCACATGCGCGGTATGGCTATGGATATCGCGATCCCAAGCGTTAAGCTTAAAACCCTCAGAGACGCGGCTTTATCCCTAAAACTGGGAGGCGTGGGTTACTATCCTAGCTCTGGCTTTGTGCATGTCGATTGTGGGCCAGTACGACATTGGTAGCTTGAATGATTTGTTGTTGGACTCGTTGATAGAATCCTTGCTCTAGGGTTTGAGACTCTGTTAAGTAATGCCTCAGCAGCGGGATAAATTGCTGGTTAAGTTTGTTCATTTCTCTGTGTTGTTGCCAATCACAAATCAATAAACTTAAATGTTGTGAGAATTGATACTGTCTTTGTCTTTGTAATTCAATATCGACCGACTCAACAACCTGCATGAGTAATATTAAGCTGCGGTTTTTCTGTTGCGCACAAGCGAGCAATTCTAAGAATTTTAATTCGAGGGTATTTTGCTGGTAAGGAACGGTTTCGATAAGTGAGATAAGTTCACGGGCCAGTTGGCATGAAAGTCTGTTTTCTTGTTGTAACTGGTATAGTGCATGACGCATTTTTTGACACAGCAGTTATCGAAATTTGCCCGAGCTTATCAGGCTTCTTAATTTCCCAGTGTGATCTAGATCGCGTGTTTTTTGTTTGAGATCAAAGCCTTTTCTCAGCTGTAACAGTCAAGATACAAGTTCTTCAATTTGATAAATAGCTACCTTTTTTACTAACGCCGCGGCTTAAAAATTGGTGGGGTGTAGGATTCTTGTGTGCCTTGGGTATCTATGTTAGTATTCGCGCGCTTTATATGAGCCGTCATTGGTCGAAAATGTCGGCAACTTTTTACTCTAAATTTAAGTGAGAAACACATGTCTTACACTATCCAAGCACAAACCCGCACTGAAATAGGGAAAGGTTCGAGCCGCCGCCTACGCCATGCTGGTAAAGTTCCTGCTGTTATTTATGGCCAAGGCAAAGAGCCAGTTTCTATTGTTTTTGATCACAAAGATATCATCAACATTCAAGCTAACGCTGATTTCTACACTTCAACTCTGACTATCGTTGTTGATGGTAAAGAAGTGGGTGTACGCGCACAAGCTATGCAACGCCACGTGTTCAAGCCAATCATTGAACATGTTGACTTCGTTTACGCTTAATTGTCGTAACTGAAGCAAAAAAGCGCCTAAGGGCGCTTTTTTTGTGGCTGATTTTCACGCGACTGATTTTCATCTGATGGATCGACGTGACTCATTTTATTGTTGCCAAAGACTTATCATAGACAGGCAGAGTGTATCGACACTCCACCTGAGTCTTAATCTTGCTACTTGATATTAAAGTTGTAATAGATATCAAGAGATTGCCCTAAAGTACCCGATACGGTTTCGAGATAAAGCTGTGAGAGCAGGTAATATCTGACCGTCATCTCATAGCCAGGGTTAAACACGCCTACCCCGTATTTCACCATCAAGTTCTCGCCGATAAAGCCACTGATCGCCACACGGCCTTCATCGTTGGTGTCGAGTTGCACGTTAGAGAAACCAAACTCTTCTATTAATCCGGTCGCGGTATTACCTATATTATTTATTGCGCCGCCGCCCACCTGCGAGCCTAAACCTAAGGCCGCGCCCATCATCAACGAGTTATTTTGCTCATTGTTGGCACTGTTAAAACCACTGCCTTTAATAATGTAAGACAAGATTTCAGCCTGCTCTTTTGCGGGGTTAGAGAACAGGGTCACCACAGGGCGGGCGGGAGTGCCAGTAACGCGCACACCCGCGACTAAGTCTTCACTCTTAATCTCGCGTATTGCCTCAATATTTAAGTTTGGCACTGACGTTGGCCCCACAAACTGCACTTCGCCGGTACGGATTTTCAGGGTTTGGCCCATAAATTTGTAACTGCCCTGATTGACCTTGATATTACCGAAGAGCAAAGGCGGGCGGAACGCTTGTTGTTGCAGCTTTAAGGTTCCTTGCAGCTTGCCCTTGAGGCCCATGCCATCAATCCTGAGCTCGTTGCCTACACTGATATTCAGATCGGCCACGACGGCATAGGGGCTGGTTTTAGGTTGCATAGCGGCAATGGAATCGTCAAAGACCACGTCTTCGGAGGTGGCGATACCGCCTTCTGCTAATGGCACAATTTTAATATTACCAGAAGGGACTGCAATTTTTCCTTTTACTGCCAGTTGCTTACTATTGAAGCTTAAATTGATATCGGGTGAAACATCGAGGATAGCCAGTGGCGGTTGGATCACGGCGAGCTTATCGCCTTCGAGGGCTAATTCGCCACTAAATTGACCTTGGGGCCATTGCAGTTGACCATTTACCCTGCCCAAACCATTACCCATCATCCAGCGGCCTTTGAGCTGGGCTTGTTGACCCGCGAACGACATAGACAGGTCAATTTTGTCTATGAGTGTTGGGTTTGCCGTCAGGGCTAAGGCGCCCTCCGTTAAGGCCATGCTTCCCGATACTTCTGGTGCCTCTAGACTGCCCGCAAAGTTAAGCTGACTGGTGAGCAAGCCTTGTACCGTATTGAGTTGTGGGAAAAATTCTCCCAGCGGTTGTAGGTTGATTTGCTTGATATTGGCATAACCAGAGAGCGAGCGGTCTGGGGTGACATTGACGTTGATTTCACTCTGCCAACTGGCCACACCTTCAGATTCAAAATTTAATACTGTTGCCAGCCGTTTAGCATCTAAGGTCGCCAGCAATGACAAATGTTGGTAATTAATGGTGACTTCACGATTCTTATCCCGTTTGAGCATGATACTGCCAGGAGCAAAATCAAAGTCCACATCGGCTGTCGGTTTACGACCCGCAGCCCAAGCAAAATTGGCTAACAGCGAGGCCGGACCATCCCAGCGTATATTCGTTGGCAATATCGGTACGAGTAACTGCCCCGGATTCCCTGAGTAGCTCACCTGCGCGCTGCCTTTTTTGCCTATGGCCGTCTCACTGTTTAGACAGATACGGCTGTTCGGATTCATGAGACAAAACGGTGTGATGCTGCCCTGATTTTTATTTTGATCCCAAGCGAGATTAATGGCGTTGTCGAGCTGCCATAGGCCAACGGGGGTATTGAGATTTAAACGTTCAACATCGAGCCGTAGCCGTGACTTTTTCACATTGTATTGGCTGCTCACTATGGTATCGAGGCCAAGATCGCCCGTGGCATTCAGGGTCAGCTTTTGAGCGTCAATCGTGCCTTTCGCCCCGAGCGTCACAGTATCTAAATTCTGATCCGCAATCTGTAAGGCTTTCGATTTCAGCGAGATAGCAAATTCATGTTGTTCTAGCGGCTTGTAATAGGCCTTTAAGTTGGATTCTCGCAGCTTAATATTTTGATAAAACAGTTCAGCGAGTTGGGCGGTGAGTTCAACTTGTGGGTGCTTCTCATCCCCTGTGACATTAATTTGCGCTTGCAATTGGCCGCTGGCCTTAGGCAACCACAGACCGAAGTCGGGCACTTGCAGCTCACCCTGTAGATCCCAATTGGCGTTAGCTTCGCCTTTGAGTGTCAGAGTTGAGCCCAGTACTTTGGCGTTCAACCCCTTAGCACTGACATACAGGGAATCATTCACATTGATATCCCCTGTGATATCGAAGGGATAACCTTGCAGAGTGCCCGTGAGTTCTGTGTCGTTCAGGGAGACTTGCCAGCGAGGATCAGCAAATGAGCCTTGAGTGTGTAATTTTCCTGAAATCAAACTGTCCGGTAGACTCGTTGCTGTTTGCGCCGTATCCGTTTGTGGTAGTTGTACTTCCTGCAGTTTGACGTCATGGAGCCAGAGATTGGCGTTCCAGCGAATGGCTTTTTGATAATCGAGTTCGCCCGTGAGTTTGACCTGACCAATCGCGCCCGTTGCATCAAGATTATTAATGGTTAACTTCGCATCTTGATGCTGAAGGCTAGTGTCTATGGCGAGTACTTTGTGGAACGGCGTCGTCAGCTGGCCTTTAAGGCTCGCTTCTTGACGATTGAGATCGCCTTGACTTTCCAGTGCTATATCGCTGACTGAGTATTGAGGGCTTTTTAGCGGCCACTGTAGTCGTGTCTGCTCAAGTTTCACCTTGTAGGGCAGCTTAGGATCGCGAAGTGTTATCTGCCCATCTAGCTTGAAGTCTGCATCTCCCTTAGCGACAGCGTTGACTTGTAGTTGCCCTAAGCTTTGGCTCAGCTTTACATCTAGTGCTTGGTGAGTCAGTTCGGGTAATTCTGCTAATTGGTTAAGGATGAGGTTGGCTTCTAAATCGAGTGGATAATCGTTATCGAGCGTTAAACTGCCTGTGATATCCGCACTGCCATCTGTATGGCTGATGGCGAGATGAACTAAGGTCAATTGATATTCGCGGAAACGACCTTGCAGCTCGGCATGACTAAAGACATCTTTACGATCGCCGATTTGCAGCGTGGTGTTATCAAGCGTGAGGGCATTAACCGTCACAGGAAAAGGCATAAACACTTGTGGCAAGTGCGCTAGAGCCCATTCAGCATTATTGTCTTTTACGGGCTTGTCTTTTGCCGGCGAGTTGGCCGATGGATCAGGCGTTGCATTGGCTGTTGTGCTGGCTGTGCTGGCCGCTGCGTTGGGTGTCGTACTCGCGGGTATGTCGGCGTTAGAAGCCGTCGTTGTCGCTGCTTGGCTCGTTTGTGCGGTATCGGTTGCTGTGGGGATCAGCACAAACAATCCTTCACTGGAAAGCTGCTTAACCGATAAGCCTTCGGCAAACCACTGCGCTTCAGCGTTAAGGCGACTCGCCGCAAATTGCATCTCATCCACTTGGATATTCACAGCGTTGAGTTCAGCAGAATCTAACACGATATCAAAGGGTAATTGCAGCTCGCTGGGCGCTTCATCGAGCGGCGCTATCGGTGCTTCGTTTGTGTCGGCAGACAGAGCTAAGGTATCGATAGTGACATCGACTTTGGCCGCAGATAAGCCGTTCACGCACAAACGCTTTTGTAGTAAACAGGCGGGTTGCCAGAGTAAATGCAGATCCTCAAGTTGCACCTTAATGCCCGCCATAGACCAAGACGCATGGGACAGGGCTAAGTCTTTATTAATGGAACCTGAGGTGTAAGTGAGATCAAGATCGGGCACAAATTGATCGGCTAAGCCTACGGTTATGCGCGAGCCAAACTCAGTGCCGAGTAATAGTGCGATTAACACTAAAAGCCCTAATGGCACATAGATGATAATTCGAGTCCAGAGTTTGAACTGCCGCCAAAGTTTTTGGATGAATGACACAGAGGTCGCAATGGCTTCAGTGACTTCGGTGATAGGGCTGTCTATTACGTCTTGCTCTGTTGGCTTATTATGCTCTGGGGGCTGGCTCATAGATCAGTCCCCATGGTCAGGTGAATACGCCATGATCTTTCAATGGTATCGGTTTCTTTCAATCCAACCCCTAAATCCAGTTTGATTGGGCCGATGGGGGAGATCCAATGGATACCGCCACCGACAGAGACAACAGGTTCAAATTGATTATTATCGAAGGCGTTACCCGCATCGATAAAGGTACCGACCCGCCAAGTGGGGGTTACATAATATTGATATTCTAAACTGCCGACCATTAAATAGCGGCCGCCTATGACCTCGCGATTGGTTTTGCCATCATATGCGACATAATCTAAATAGGGACCCAATTCTTGATAACCATAACCCCGTACACTTTGATCACCACCGGCAAAATAGCGTAGCGAAGGCGGGATAGAAGCCAGATCATTCTCGTTGGCTAAGTTGGCGGCTAAATCGATACGCGCAACAATCCTGTGATTGTCGAAGAAGGTATCAATCCATTTAAATTTGGCTTGAAGGCGTGCTAAGCGGGTTTCTGAGCCTAAATTGGGATCGGCATAATCTAGGCTGTAAATCTGCCTGAAACCAGACTTAGGATCGAGTGAATTATCACCCCGCGTTGTTCGCGAAAAGTTGATCCCAGCCAGATAAAACGACGGCATATAATCGACATCAGACTGGGTATATTCTTCGCGAATAGCCTCAAGTGAATAATTCATTAGCCACTGATTTTCGAGTCTTTGTTGGCGCAATAGTCCAATAAGGTATTTAGTCGATTCAAGCTGACCTGTGTTACTAAAATCGCGATTCTCGGCGTCATACACTTGGGTCACACCGTATTTATCCCGCAGTAAACCGACGCGGATTTTTAATTGATCATCTAAGGGATGTGTCAAGGGGATAGTATAAGTGGTTAATAACTTAGGTCTATCCGGTGACCATTCGAGGCTGGTTTCCTGTGAATGGCCGTATTTATTGATTTGTGGTGTGCGCCAAGTGACGCGCACCCTTGGGTCGAAAGCTTGGTCTGTCTTACCAATATCACCACCAAAACCGAGCTCAATGGCGTGGCTTGCCTTAGGGGTTAATTCGACCAGCACCGGAATATGACTGTCTTCGACACCGTCGATTTGCGGGATCACTTTGATATTAGCGAAATAGCCCGTATCTAATAACTGGCGATTCAGCGCGCTCACACGGCGGGTTGAATATGAAGCACCTGCCTTAAAAGGGATAAGATCTTCTAAGATTTCAGGTTCTAAACTATGGCCTTCGAAGCTGACTTGGCCAAATTTATAACGTTTACCAGAGTCAAAATGTAAACTTACCTGCGCGGTATTAATGTCGCGGTTAACTTTAATCTGTGATTCCGTAAATTCACCATCGAAGTAACCTCGGGCCAAAGCTAAGGTGACCAGCTGCGATTTGACGTCGCTATATACACCGTGGTTTAGCACATCGCCAGGCTTTAGGTTGACCTTAGCCAGCCATTGATCGAAGGCGCGATCATCAAGCATTTCACCACTGAAGTTAATATCGACCCATTGCACTATGGTCGGTTCGCCAGCAGTGATCTCCAGTTTCAGCTCCCAAGGGCCCTTATCATGTTCCGTCAGTTTTTCTTCCACTTCACCATGGTAGTAACCCATGGATTCTAAGGCTGTGCTGACATTGTCTTCGACATTAAACAGAAAGGCACGACGCTGCACCTCGGACTCGGGTAAGGTGCCTAAGTGCGCAACTATGTTACGTTGCAGAGCTTCATTCACGCCTGAGACAGACAATTTAATAAATTCATCTGCCGCCGCAGCGACGGATGTGACTGAAATCAGACTCAGAAATAAGCAAAAACGAAAACAATGTGAGGTGATTTGCAAAAATGGCTGCACTTTATAGTCCCTGTGATGTGGCATCATTGTCGCCAGAATAAAACCAACAGGCAAGGAGATGATTGAAATTACACGATGAAATGGGTACAAAGGACGCTACTTTTTAAGGGGATGTAAAGAATGAAAACAAAATTAGCCACCTTTAGTTTAATTATCTCGGGTCTACTTTTTATGTCACACAACACCTTGGCCAATGACAAACCGTTTGCTATTGCGATCCACGGCGGCGCTGGCACGATTTCTAAGGCTAATCTCACCCCTGAACAACGCCAAGCCTACAAAGATAAGTTAAAGGAAGCGGTCGATAAAGGCTCAAAAGTCTTAGAGGAGGGCGGTGACAGCTTAGTGGCAGTTCAAACCGCCATTAATATCCTTGAAAATAGTGCTCTGTTTAATGCAGGTATCGGCGCGGTGTACACCTATGACGGCGGACATGAATTAGATGCCTCCATTATGGATGGCAAAACCATGAATGCAGGCGCTGTCGCTGGAGTACGCCATATCGCCAACCCCATAGATCTTGCTTTAGCCGTGATGAATAAATCTGAGCACGTGATGCTCTCGGGCGCAGGCGCAGAAGAATTTGCACTGACCCAAGGCTTTAGCTTAGTGCCGAACAGTCATTTTGATACTGACGAGCGTTATCAGCAATTACTCGATGCTCGGCAAAAACTGCAAGCTGCGGCTAAATCAGAGCAAGTCGCAAGTGTTGAGATGCAAGATCTCGATTACAAATTTGGTACCGTAGGCGCCGTCGCCTTAGATAAAAATGGCAACTTAGCAGCTGGTACCTCAACTGGCGGCATGACGGCAAAACGCTTCGGTCGCATTGGTGATTCTCCTGTGATTGGTGCCGGCACCTATGCTGAAAATGGGGTGTGCGCCGTATCGGCAACCGGACACGGTGAGTTCTTTATTCGCTATCAAGTAGCAGGGGACATTTGTGCTAAGGTGAAATACCAGCAGAAATCCATTATTCAAGCCGCCGATGAAGTGATCAATCAGCGGCTTATTACTGCTGGCGGTTCGGGTGGCGTGATTGCTGTCGATCAGCGCGGTAATATCGCTACGCCATTTAATACCGAAGGCATGTACCGCGCTACCCGTAGCAATGGCGAACCCGCCCAAGTGCTGATCTGGCAAGACCAATAACTTGAATTGTAGAAGCCGTTGGTTCGTGCCTGACATTGCTTACAAGATTGTTTACAAGTTGGTGTAAAAAATAGCTTAGAAATATCTCACAGAAACATGGCTCAGAAACCTTAAAAAGCGAGTGCTGCGAAAGTGGCACTCGCTTTTTGCTAACGGTTTTTTACTTTAAGACTGAATAAGAAGCTGATAGGTTTGAGCTATTACAATTAATCAATGTCATGTGCGTATAAAGCTTTGTTTAATGTCATCAGACCTACAATCATCAAACGCAAAGCCGCACTTAACACACAGTCAAAGCTGCAGTTTGTCTCCAGCGAGCTCATCGCGTCAGCATGAAGTTGCACTCAACGTATAAGGATATTGACATGATCTCTACCGTGTTAAC
This sequence comes from Shewanella hafniensis, assembly GCF_019655335.1. Lineage (GTDB taxonomy): Bacteria > Pseudomonadota > Gammaproteobacteria > Enterobacterales > Shewanellaceae > Shewanella > Shewanella hafniensis. Next base: position 25,678 of record NZ_BPFD01000005.1, on the reverse strand, counting down.
CGACCGCGTCAGGGTTTTCCTCAATCGATTTCGTCATCGACTTTGGGTGAAACCTCTGCTCGTTTGCCTACTCTCGATTGCAGTCGCTTTTGTCGCAAAATTGGCCGATGGCACTGAACTCGTTGAGATTGTACCTAAGGTGTCATCGGCCTCCATCGAGGCGCTGTTATCCGTTATGGCTTCCAGCATGTTGGTTATGGCTACTTTTTCCGTGGGTTCTATGGTCTCTGCCTATGCTTCGGCGGCGAACACGGCAACACCACGTTCATTTATTTTAGTTGTCGCCGATGATGCCTCACAAAATGCGCTATCGACCTTTGTTGGGGCATTTATCTTCAGTATTGTGGCACTCACCTCAGTCAAAAATGATTACTTTCAAACCGCAGGTCTGTTTATCCTCTTCCTGTTGACCGCGTTTATCTTTGGCATGGTGATCTTTACCTTTGTTCGTTGGGTGGATCGCATCGCCCGTCTTGGCCGCATGGCAACCACAATCGAGAAAGTTGAAAAGGCGACTGCCGATGCACTAAGACGGCGACACAAAACCCCACATCTTGGCGGCGTTTCTGTGCGTCATCAAGCGCGTGGACGAGCCGTGTATGCGGCTAACGTCGGTTATGTTCAATACATTAATATTGCCGCGATGCAAAGCTGGGCCGAGAAAAACGAGGTGCGAGTCGTAATCGCAGCTCTGCCGGGCACGTTCGCCACACCCAATCGACCATTGGGATACATTAGTGCCGATGGTGCGGAGCAGACTGAGATGGATTGCACTTGTGTTGTCGAGTCATTCCAGATTGGTGATACCCGTCTTTTTGACGACGATCCGCGATTTGGTTTAGTGGTACTGTCGGAAATCGCTGGCCGCGCTTTATCACCCGCTGTCAATGATCCAGGTACGGCCATTTGCATCATAGGCACACTGGTACGGCTGTTTACCCTATGGGGTGAACCCGCGGCAGATGATGATAAACCCGCGCCAGAGTGTGATCGCGTAGAGGTTCCTCACGTTTGTGTGCAGGACATGTTTGATGATGCGTTTACCGCGATAGCTAGAGACGGTGCGGGAGTGGTGGAAGTCGCAGTACGGCTACAAAAAGCGCTTGAATCGTTAGCCTCCAGCGATGACGGGGAAATACGCGCTGCCGCTGAGTACCACGGTCGATTGGCGCTGAAGCGTTCACAAAAAGTGCTTGATATCGAAGAGGACTTGCAAGCCGTACAAGACGCTGCCAAGTTTGCCGAGTCAGCAGCTTCGTCTAACACTTAACGAGACATTTATTATCTCATCGTGCTGTGTATCCGTTTGTTGTTTCTTTCTATTCTGTCAGCACTTTTTGACATTCGGTTTACACACTAGATAAGCGCAATCGATATAAATCGCACATCCTTGCCGATATTTTGACTAGACTTCAAACGTAGGGTTAATTCGAGGGGAAGACTATGGACTTAATTAAGATTCGTGACCATATGGATCGTCAGCCCGTGTTACTGCGCGCGAATATGTCGCTGGCGACCGCGGTCGAAAAGCTGTTAGATAATAATAAAATGGGCGCAGCAGTGGTTGATGATACGGGCGATTTGGTGGGCTTTTTATCCCAGCAGGATTGCCTGGCTGTGATGATCAAAAGTAGCTATCACTGCGATATGACCTCAGTAGTGAAGGATTGTATGCGTACTGAAGTACTGTTTGTCGGGCCTGATGACAGTATTTTGCAACTCGCTGAACAAATGCTCGGGCCTAAACCTAAGGTTTATCCTGTAGTTGAACACGGTAAAGTGATTGGCACGATAAATCGCACTAATGTGCTCAAAGCGATGAATATCTATATGCAACAATGTTATCTGTCACCAGTTTAATCTGAGCCGCAGTGGAGATAATCTGACGCCCTTTATCCTGAGTGCAGAGTAAATTAGCAATACCATTGCGCCACTTTCCTTGCTAGGATCGCCGTTTTTGATGCTAGCAATGGAATTTGGATTTGAACTCAGACAAACATCCGCTATCGAACGCCTTTCTTAATCTTTGTTATCAGGCTGATGCGTCTAGGATCCGTCGTCGTTTATTTAAGCTCAATAAAGAAGCCGACTCAGATAAAAAGACCCAAGTCTTAGCCCAGCTGAGTGAGCAAGCGCAGGCGGCGTTTGAGAAGGTTGAGCAGCGCCGTAACGCTCGCCCTAAAATCCACTATCCTGAAAACCTGCCCGTTTCTATGATGCGCGATGACATTGCGCGCGCGATTGCGGGCAATCAAGTGGTGATCATTGCTGGCGAAACGGGCTCGGGTAAAACGACTCAGCTCCCCAAAATTTGTTTAGAACTCGGCTTAGGTTGCCGTGGCATGATTGGCCACACCCAGCCAAGACGCTTAGCTGCTCGCAGCGTGGCGAGCCGAGTTGCAGAAGAATTACAAAGTCCGCTCGGTGAAGTGGTCGGCTTTAAAGTGCGTTTTGCCGATGCGCTTAAGAGTGACTCTTATATTAAGTTGATGACCGACGGTATTTTACTGGCAGAATTAACCTCAGATCGCAATCTTGATCAATACGATACCATCATCATAGATGAGGCCCACGAGCGCAGCCTCAACATCGATTTTATTCTGGGCTACCTCAAACAAATTCTGAAAAAACGCCCCGATCTTAAAGTTATTATCACGTCGGCTACCATAGACGTTGAGCGTTTTTCTAAGCATTTCAACAATGCGCCTATTATCGAAGTATCGGGCCGTACCTTTCCGGTCGAAACCCGCTACCGCCCCTTAGTGCAAGATAGCGATGCCGATTTAGATCAAATCGAAGGTATTTTTGCCGCCGTCGATGAACTGGTAGCCGAAGGGCTGGGCGACATTCTGATCTTTATGAATGGCGAGCGGGAAATTCGCGATACGGCCGAGCAATTGAGCCGACGTAATTATCGCGATACCGAAATTTTGCCGTTGTACGCGCGTTTATCCTATGGCGAGCAATCTAAAGTCTTCAGTAGCCACAGAGGCAGGCGGATTGTACTAGCGACGAACGTGGCGGAAACCTCGTTGACTGTGCCGGGCATTCGCTACGTTATCGACCCAGGTACAGCGCGTATCAGCCGTTATAGCTATCGCACTAAGGTGCAACGTTTACCGATAGAACCTATCTCGCAGGCGAGCGCCAATCAGCGTCAAGGCCGTTGTGGTCGTGTGGGACCGGGTATTTGTATTCGTTTGTACGATGAGGCGGATTTTAATAATCGTCCGGCGTTTACCGATCCTGAGATTCTGCGTACTAACTTGGCTTCGGTCATTTTGCAGATGCTCGCCATCGGCCTAGGTGATATTGCCGGTTTCCCCTTTATCGAGCCACCCGATCCACGCCATATCCGCGATGGTTTCTTGCTGCTCGAAGAATTACAAGCGGTTGAGAGCAAACACGGCAAGCTAGTGTTGACGCCACTTGGGCGCAATCTGGCGCAAATTCCTGTGGATCCGCGTTTGGCGCGTATGGTGGTAGAGAGTCAGCAGTTAGGTTGTTTGAACGAAGTGCTAGTGATTGCCGCGGGCTTATCGATTCAAGATCCCCGCGAACGACCGATGGAGAAGAAGCAAGCCAGTGATGAAGCCCATCGCCGTTTTGCCGATCCCAGTTCTGATTTTGTTAGCTGGATAAATCTGTGGCAGCACTTAAAAGATCAGCAAAAAGAGTTATCTGCTAGCCAGTTCCGTAAAAAGTGCCGCGATGAATATTTAGCCTATTTGCGCGTGCGCGAGTGGCAGGACTTATACACTCAGCTTAAACAAGCCGTGCACGATTTAAAGTGGCGTTTAAACGATACACCCGCCAATTACGACAGCTTGCACCGTGCGTTGTTGTCTGGATTGTTGAGCCATGTTGGTTTTAAAGATAACAATAACGAGTACTTAGGTGCGCGTAATCGTAAGTTTTTTGTATTTCCCGGCTCGCCATTGGCCAAAAAAGGCCCTAAGTGGATTATGGCGGCTGAGCTTACCGAAACATCGCGTCTATTTGCTCGCTGCTGCGCCAAAATCGAACCCGAATGGCTAGAGCCCTTAGCGGCGCATTTGATCAAGAAAAGCTATGTTGAGCCCCATTTTGAGGCAAAACCTGGCAGCGTTATCGCCCTTGAGAATCAAGTGCTCTACGGCTTGACGGTTGTACACCGTCGCAAGGTGCAATACGGCCCCATCGATCCCGTTGAAGCGCGTGAGATTTTTATCCGCAGCGCTTTGGCAGAAGGGCAGTTACAGACCCAAGAAGCGTTTTTTGTCGCTAACCAAAAGTTGCTCGAAGACATTGAATCCCTCGAGCATAAATCCCGCCGCCGCGATATTTTGGTGGACGAGCAAGTGTTGGTGGACTTTTACGAGCCGCGGATCCCGGAAGGGATTTACAACGCCCAGCTGTTTTTTGGCTGGTGGAAGAAGGCCAAGCGCGAGCAACCGGATTTACTGGATTTCAGCAAAGCACTGTTAATGCAGCGTAATGCCGACCATATTTCGACCTTGGATTTCCCCGATACCTGGCACAAGGGCAATTTGCGCCTGCAGCTGAGTTATCACTTTGAACCTGCGGCGGCGGATGATGGTGTGTCGGTGCACATTCCGGTGGCGCTGCTCAATCAAATCGACGATAGCGATTTTGATTGGCTAGTGGCGGGGTTGAGGGAAGAAAAGTGCATCGCGCTGATCAAATCTTTGCCTAAGAGTTTACGACGTAACTTTGTGCCAGCGCCTGACTATGCCCGCGCTTGTGTGCAGGCCATGGTGCCTTTTAGTGCCAGTTTGCTTGAGGCTATGTGCAAGCAATTGCTGCGCATGAGTGGCACGCGCATCTCGCCGGAGGATTTTGATTTAACGCAACTGCCCGCGCATTTGCAGATGAACTTTAAAATCGAAGACGATAAACACAACTTAGTGGCCGAAGGTCGGGTGCTCGATACCTTAAAAGCCGAGTTGCAGGGCGTGGTGGCGAAGGCTATTCGTCAGGTGGCGGATAAAGGTATAGAGCAAGAAGCGTTAACCGAGTGGTCCTTCGGCGATTTGCCCAAGCAATATCAGCAGCAAAAAGGCAATTACCAAGTACGGGCGTTTCCGGCGCTGATCGATAGAAAAGACAGCGTTGCGATCAAATTATTTGATGATGAGTTTGAAGCCTTAGATGCCCATCGCCAAGGTCTGCGACGCTTATTGCTGCTAAACATTCCATCACCGGTAAAACATTTGCAGCAAGCTTTGCCAAATAAGGCGAAATTGGCGATGTATTTCAATCCCTTTGGTCAAGTGCAAATCTTGATTGATGACATTATTGCCGCTGCTGTGCAGCAGTTGTTGGATGAAAAAGCCCTCGATGTGCGTAATCAAGCCCAATTTGAGCAGGCAAAGGATTGGGTTCGCCAAGAACTCAACCCGACCGCCGAGCAAATCGCCCTGAAGGTTGAGCAGATTTTGACCTTATACCAGAGCATTAAAAAGCGTCTCAAGGGCAAAATTAGCTTAGATATTGCCTTTGCTATGAGTGATATTCAAAGCCAATTAGACAAATTAGTGTTTAAAGGGTTTGTCGAATCCTGTGGTTGGAATCGTTTAACCGATGTGGCGCGTTACTTAAAGGCAATTGAAATCCGTGTCGAGAAGTTGCCTGTCGATCCGACTCGTGACCGTTTGCATATGCAGAGCATTAACAAGGTACAGGAAGCATTGACTGCGCAACTGGCGAAAGTGCCGCGATCGCAGCCGACACCGCCCGCGTTAATCGAGGCACGCTGGATGATTGAAGAGTACCGTGTTTCCTGTTTTGCGCAGGTGTTAGGCACGGCTTATCCGATATCTGAAAAACGCATTTTGAATCATATCCAACAAGTATAAAAATATGAGGTCAGTGAATTCATTAATTACGACTTAATAGCTGTTATTCTTGGTTATCTCATTACGCCGCTAAGCTTACTTAGCGGCGTTTTTATTTTGTGGTTTTAGTCATTCTCGTTTTGCGATCACTAACTTACCTGAGCAAACAACATTTAATCTCGAAACGTCAACACGCCCTAATCAGTTTGCTTTACTCCTTTGGAGATATTTAGCGCTAATTTTAAGCATTCACCTTGCTAAAAAACTGATCTTTGACCATGTTTTAGCCATACCTTAATAACTTCTTTGTCCGAATTCACCTCATTACAATCTAATAAATCGTTTACAAACCATGAGCTAGTTAAATCTATCGCCAAATTGATGATCTGGATCAAGCATTATCAGCTTTACCAATTTGGAGGTATACAGTTTGTTAACAACTAAAAGGTATGATGTTTGAGTGAGTTAAAGATGCAACGGATATACATAAAACCTGCCGCTGACGCCTGTTCCAGCGCGAAAAAATGGCAGGAACACACCTCTTGGAGGATGCATGAGTGCTAGCACCGCAGAAGAAAAATCCTTAGAACTGAAAATTTTTATCTTTTTAACCGTATTTCTCGCACCGTTATTGTCCGTGCTGCTGGTCAGTGGCTTGGGCTTTGCAATTTGGTTTAGTCAGATCCTGACTGGACCGCCGGGAGCGGGTTAATCGCTTTATTATCAAATATTAGACAAAGAGTGGAATGTCGGATGAGCAAAGAACTCCATATCACCAGTTTAGTGGTGCAGGTCTTACCGCAGAAAATGGCAGATGTTAGACAACAGATAATGACCATTGAAAATGCCGAACTTTCCGTCAACAACGAAGTGAAATTGGTCGTGGTTATCGAAGGTGAGACTCAGCGCGCCTTGATGGACTGCATAGAAGCGATCAATGCCATTCCGGGTGTGTTATCCGCCACTATGGTTTACCACCAGAGTGAAACGCTCGAAGAGGGTGAAGAATGAATATGAACAGACGTGACTTTATTAAGGCCAACGCGGTGATCGCCGCTGCAGGGGCCGCAGGTTTAGCCTTGCCCGCTGGTGCAAGTAACCTGATAACCAGCTCAGAACAAACCAAATTAGAGTGGAACAAGGCGCCTTGCCGTTTCTGTGGTACGGGCTGCTCTGTGATTGTCGCCACTCGCGATGGCAAAGTGGTGGCCACCCATGGCGATGCCAACAGTGAAGTGAACCGTGGCCTTAACTGTATCAAGGGTTATTTCCTATCGAAAATCATGTATGGCAGCGATCGCTTAACCACGCCCATGCTGCGAATGACCGATGGCAAATACGACAAGCACGGCGAGTTTTCGCCGATAAGCTGGGACAGCGCCTTCGATATCATGGCGCAAAAATGGAAAGAGACCATTAAAGCCAAGGGCCCAACCGCTGTAGGCATGTTTGGTTCGGGCCAATGGACTGTGTGGGAAGGTTACGCCGCCGTTAAGTTGATGAAAGCGGGGTTTGGATCGAATAATATCGACCCTAATGCGCGTCATTGTATGGCGTCGGCCGTGGTCGGTTTTATGCGCACTTTCGGTATCGATGAGCCAATGGGCTGCTATGACGATATGGAAGCCGCCGATGCGTTTGTGCTTTGGGGCTCGAACATGGCCGAAATGCACCCGATCCTGTGGAGCCGCGTGACCGACAGACGCTTGAGTGAACCTCATGTCAAAGTGGCCGTGTTATCGACTTTCCAGCATCGCTCCTTCGATCTGGCAGATTTACCGATAGTGTTCACCCCGCAAACCGATTTGGCTATGTTGAACTTTATTGCTAACTATATTATTCAAAACGATAAAGTGAACTGGGATTTCGTGAAGAAACACGTAAATTTCCGCCAAGGCACGACTGATATCGGCTACGGTTTACGTCCGACTCATCCCCTAGAGCAAAAAGCTAAAAATGTGAAAACGGCGGGAGATTCAACGCCAATCGATTTTGAAGCCTTCAAAGCCTTTGTTGCCGAATACACAGTCGAGAAAGTCAGTAAACTGTCTGGCGTGCCAGAAGATAAACTGATCGAATTGGCGAAGCTGTATGCTGATCCTAATACGAAAGTGACGTCATTCTGGACCATGGGCTTTAACCAACATACCCGTGGTGTGTGGTGTAACAACCTGATTTACAACATCCATTTATTAACAGGTAAGATTTCTACCCCTGGCAACAGTCCGTTCTCGCTGACAGGTCAGCCATCGGCCTGTGGCACGGCCCGTGAAGTCGGGACTTTCTCTCACCGTTTACCTGCGGACATGGTGGTGACCAATCCCGAGCACAGAAAACACGCTGAAGAAACGTGGAAAATTCCAAGCGGCATTATTCCACCTAAACCCGGTTATCATGCAGTCGAGCAAAATCGCCGCCTGAAAGACGGTGACTTGAACTGCTATTGGGTGCAAGTGAACAACAATATGCAGGCGGGGCCGAACATTAACGAAGAAGGGCTACCGGGTTACCGTAACCCTGCCAACTTTATCGTGGTATCAGATGCTTATCCCACAGTTACCACTCAAGCCGCCGATTTGATCTTGCCCACTGCTATGTGGGTTGAGAAAGAGGGGGCTTACGGCAATGCCGAGCGCCGTACTCAGTTCTGGCATCAAATGGTGCAAGCGCCGGGTGAGTCGCATTCGGATCTGTGGCAGTTGATGGAGTTTGCGAAACGTTTCACTACAGATGAAGTGTGGCCAAAAGATGTGTTAGCCGCTAATCCAGAGTTTAAGGGCAAAACCCTATTCGAAGTTCTGTACCAAAACGGCAATGTTGATAAGTTCCCGTTGACGGATGCGGATCCTAAGTATCTGAACGATGAAGCGAAACATTTTGGTTTCTATGTGCAAAAAGGCCTGTTTGAAGAATACGCCTCCTTTGGACGCGGTCATGGCCACGACTTAGCACCATTTGATGCTTATCACGAGGCCCATGGTCTGCGTTGGCCTGTGGTGGATGGCAAGGAAACCAAGTGGCGTTTCCGTGAGGGTAGCGATCCTTATGTTAAAGCAGGTAAGGGTTTTGAGTTTTACGGTAAACCAGATGGCCGTGCGGTGATATTTGCGCTGCCCTATGAACCCGCCGCTGAGTCGCCAGACGAAGAATATGATATTTGGTTATCGACGGGCCGAGTACTGGAACATTGGCATTCGGGTTCTATGACCCAACGTGTGCCTGAGCTTTATCGTGCTTTCCCTGATGCTGTGTGTTTTATGCATCCCGAAGATGCCAAGAAACGCGGTTTACGCCGTGGTGACGAAATTCGTGTGGTGTCACGCCGGGGGGAAATTAAGACCCGAGTTGAAACCCGTGGCCGTAATAAACCGCCTGTGGGCTTAGTGTTTGTGCCTTGGTTTGATGCTAGCCAACTCATTAATAAAGTCACTTTAGATGCGACAGATCCCTTGTCAAAACAAACTGACTTTAAAAAATGTGCGGTGAAGATCGTCAAGGTTTAAGGAGAACACGATGAAAACCCTAAAATTAGTTTCAGCGATCGGTTTACTGGCCTTTGGCGCATTAATGATGACAAGTGTATCTGCCGCCAGTATTCCCGAAGATAAAATTGATACCCTGCGCCAAGCGCCTATCAATATCGAGCCGACGCCGCCAGCGATGCAAAACGTGCGTAATACCGATGTGAAGGAAGTGCGTAACTATCCCATGCAGCCGCCCGTGATCCCGCACAAAATTGACGGCTATCAGCTCGATCTTAAAGTGAATAAATGTATGGCCTGCCATGCTCGCAGTCGTATCGGGGATTCCCAAGCGCCTATGGTCAGTGTCACGCACTATATGGACAGGGATAATAACTTCTTAGCCGAATTATCGCCGCGTCGATATTTCTGTACTCAGTGTCATGTGCCGCAGTTAGATGCCAAGTTACTGGTCGAAAACGACTTTGTAGACATGGAACATCTGATCAAAACCAACACTGAGCAGAAAAAACACTAGGAGTTAGCATGTTAGATAAACTGAAAAAAATCTGGCAGGTACTCAATCGTCCGAGTGTGCATTACAGTTTAGGTTTTTTGACCTTAGGTGGCTTTGTGGCTGGGGTGATTTTCTGGGGCGGCTTTAACACTGCCCTTGAAGCTACCAACAAGGAAGCCTTCTGTATCGGTTGCCATGAGATGGAAAATAACGTCTATCAAGAGTTACAGACAACGATTCATTTCACTAACCGCAGTGGTGTGCGGGCAACCTGCCCAGATTGCCATGTACCACATAACTGGACAGATAAGATCGCCCGTAAGATGCAGGCATCTAAGGAAGTGTGGGGTAAGGTTTTCGGCACGATTAACACCCGAGAAAAGTTTGAAAGTAAACGGCGTGAGTTAGCTGAACATGAATGGGAAAGATTAAAAGCCAATGACTCGCTCGAGTGCCGTAATTGCCATAACTTCACTTATATGGATTTTACCCGCCAGTCACCTAGAGCGTCACAGATGCACTCAACGTCACTGGCGAGCGGCGAAAAGACCTGTATCGACTGCCACAAGGGGATTGCTCACCATCTCCCTGATATGGAAGGTGTGAAGGGATTTTAAGCTGAATCGTTCCCCGTGTTGCTTAGCGCGACTTTGTTTTGTGTAATCGTGACTTAGGTTTGTGTAGTTTAATCTCGTTTAACTTAGCGTTGGTTAGTGTTAGTAAGTGTGACTTAGTGCGGCTAAATGTTTATTAGCCATCTCCAGCCAAAGGTCAAGCATAGTGATGCTTGGCCTTTTTATTGATTGTAATGGCACCGTGGCATAGTGACCTAAAGCCGTACTTGGTATGCTGAATTAAGGTCTAATCAATTAATTGTGTTACCGAGCAGCTAATGGCGTTTTATTCACTTTACGGCTCAGGATACAATCAGTAAAGAATCGTTATTGGATGATAAAGAGGTCGTGATAGAAGGCCGCTATGGAAAATGCCATTACGCAGGAGGCGATGATGAATGAACAACTTGAAAAACTCTTAGAAGACATCGGTTTTATGAGCCCGAGCCTGCTTGAAATCGTGCAGGGGGTGCGACAGGAGGTCAAAACTGCCGCCACCACATCGTCGCGGGCCATTACTGAAGCCGTTAAATACGGCGGTATACTCTTTAGCACCAAAGCCAGTTTTGGTGGTGTGTTTGCCTATAAACAGCATGTTTCATTGGAGTTTAGCTTAGGCGCGAATCTTAGCGATCCACACAAGGTTCTCGAAGGCAGTGGCAAATTTCGTCGCCATATTAAGTTGGTGTCAATCGATGATATTGCTGCCAAGCGAGTCGCGGAATATATTGCACAGGCGTTGAGTCTGGCGGATTAATGATTGTTTAGCCGCATGATGTGACTAAAACGGACAAACAAAAAAGGAGCTGAATATTCAGCTCCTTTCGTTTTGCTAAGGCTTAATAGAGATGTCTTAGCTATGCAGTCCCAAGTTAAGGGAGATTAGAAGTTCGCAGTGCGCGGTGCACGTGGGAAAGGGATAACATCACGAATGTTGTTCACGCCCGTCACGTAAGATACTAAACGCTCAAACCCTAGACCAAAACCTGCATGTGGCACTGTGCCATAACGGCGCATATCACGGTACCACCAGTAATCTTCTTGGTTCAGATCCATTTCGGCTAGACGCATATCTAGCACGTCTAAACGCTCTTCACGTTGAGAGCCACCGATGATCTCACCAATACCTGGGGCTAACACGTCCATCGCGGCAACAGTTTTACCGTCATCGTTTAAGCGCATGTAGAAGGCCTTGATATCTTTCGGGTAGTTCTTCACTACCACAGGGGCTTTGAAGTGTTCTTCGGCTAAGTAACGCTCATGCTCAGAAGATAAATCGATGCCCCAAGACACAGGGAACTCGAAGGTTCTGCCACAGTTTTGCAGAATTTCAACCGCATCCGTGTAATCCACTTGAGCAAAATCGCTTGAAACGAAAGATTGCAGACGGTCGATCACTGTCTTATCAACGTGCTGGGCGAAGAATTGTAAATCGTCCATACGTTCAGTCAATACGGCATTGAACGCATATTTCAACATAGCTTCGGCAAGGCCAGCGATGTCGTTTAAATTAGCGAAGGCCACTTCAGGCTCAACCATCCAAAATTCCGCTAAGTGGCGGCTAGTGTTTGAGTTTTCAGCACGGAAAGTCGGGCCAAAGGTATACACTTTTGACAGTGCACAGGCGTAGGTTTCAGCATTCAACTGGCCCGATACGGTCAGGAAAGCTTCTTTACCGAAGAAATCTTTATCGTAATCGACTTTACCCGCTTCAGTACGCGGTAGGTTTTCCATATCTAAGGTCGATACGCGGAACATCTCACCGGCGCCTTCGCAATCAGATGCTGTGATAAGTGGGGTCGATACCCAAATAAAGCCTTCTTCGTGGTAGAAGCGGTGAATCGCTTGGGATAAACAGTTACGTACGCGAGCAACGGCACCAATAATGTTAGTGCGTGGGCGTAAGTGCGCTAATTCGCGTAAATGTTCAATTGAGTGACGCTTAGCGGCCATTGGGTAAGTGTCTGGATCATCAACCCAGCCAGCGACTTCAAGTTCAGTCACTTGCAGCTCAAATGCTTGGCCTGCACCAGGAGATTCCACCACGTCGCCCGTCATTACAACAGAGCAACCCGCAGTCAGCTTTAACACTTCGTTGTCGTAATTATCTAAGCTATTGGGCACGACACCTTGGATAGGATTAAAGCAAGAGCCGTCGTAAACAGCTAAAAAAGAGATGCCGGCTTTAGAGTCTCGACGGGTTCTGACCCAGCCACGCACTGTGACTTTAGAACCGACGGCGTGCTCACCTTTAAATACAGATGCGACAGATGCAATGCTCATTGTTGCTTAATTCTCCAACGAAACGTTTTATATGAAAATTTTGGAGGTTTATATTACCTTGCTGGTGGCTTTTCTCAAGCTGAAAAAGGTATCCTGAGGTTAATAATATCGATATTGAGCGATATAGTGAGTTAAACGGCGGGAGGCGGTATGAGCAAGACTAGAATATTTCAAATTATCCTTGCGACCTTATCCATTTTAGGCTGGGCAATAGCCGTCTATGCGCTATTAGTGTTTAGTGATGCAAGGCCAGACCGTGAAGTTGGGGCCTATTTGACTCGTGGCGCGACATTTAGAGTTCATTGGGATCCACATGAAACCCAGTTATTGCAGTATTTGATTTGGGCCTGTGGCGGCATTAGTTTGGTCAGTTTAGCATTTAATTTTTATGTCGCCCAACACAGTCGTATGGGCTATTGGTTTAATATTCCCATGTTGCTGTTAACCTCGATTGTCGCCGGTTTGTATATTCATTTGGTGGTTTAAGCAAGCCAGTTGGCTCGTAGCGGTTTCGCTATGGCAAATGAAGTCAGAGAATATCGGCAGGAATGCTTAACTGGCGGCACAAATGGTCGATAATGGCGGCGGTCGCGCCCCAAATAAAACGTTGTTGATAGGGAATAAAATGCACGCTGTAGTAGCGTCCTTGGCGTAAAAAGCGTTTTTGGTGGCGATGGCTCGGCTCAATAAAAAAGCTTAATGGCACAGTAAAGCAATCTGCAACTTCACCAGGATCGAGTTTCCAATCAAATGCTTGCTTGATAATGCCTACCACGGGGGTGATTTCAAACCCGGTAAAAGTATTGTGTGCAGGAAACGTGCCCACCACCTCGACATTATGCCTTGAGAGTCCAATTTCTTCTTCAGCTTCCCTTAACGCAGCTGCAATTGCATCGACATCATGGGGCTCAATTTTACCTCCGGGGAAACTGATCTGCCCCGGATGGGCGCGAAGGTGCATGGGTCTTTGGGTTAAAATAAGATTGAGCTCACCATTGATATCCTGCAGCGGGATCAACACCGCAGCTTTGCGCAGTCCAAGGTGTGGGAAGGCCGCCGGATCTTGCAGCGCTAAAGGGTGCAGATTAAATCTGAGTCTAAATTCCGCTTGATCCATCGAGGTTTCCGTGACTGTTTAGTTTTAAAGCTTACGGCTCTGCGCCAAGTAAAGGCAAAATTCGGCTTATCTTATCAAAGGTTTCTTGGTACTCGGCATTCACTTCAGAATCCGCCACTATGCCGCCGCCCGCCCAGCAATAGAGTTTCCCCTGCTCAGCCACAATAGTGCGAATAGTGATACTGGTATCCATTTGGCCATCTTGGCTGATATAACCCATAGAGCCACAGTACAGACTGCGCCGTGAAGGTTCGAGTTCTTCGATAATTTCCATGGCGCGGATTTTCGGTGCGCCGGTAATCGAACCGCCTGGGAACGCCGCGCGCAGCAAATCACTGGCGCTGTACTTGGCATCAAGCTTGGCCGTCACTGTACTAACTAAGTGATGCACCGCAGGAAAACTTTCAATCTCAAACAGATGCGGTACATGTACCGAGCCTGATGCCGCCACTTTGCCGATATCATTACGCAGCAAATCGACAATCATGACATTTTCGGCGCGATCCTTTGGCGAGTTTGCCAGAGTATTGGCGGCCTTAGCGTCAAGCGCGGGATCAACATGGCGCGGCAGCGTGCCTTTAATGGGTTTAGTCTGAATATCGTCATCGCGAAGCTGAATAAAGCGCTCGGGTGAAATCGATAAAATGGCGTTATGTGGCAGACGCATAAAGGCCGAGAAGGGCGCTTTATTGGCATGACGAAGTTGGCAATAGGCCGACCATTCATCGCCTTGATAATGGGCTTCGAATCTTTGGGTTAAATTTATTTGATAGCAATCGCCGCTGTGCAAATAGGCTTGTACCGCCTCAAATTTGCCGGTGTATTGGCTTTTGTCCATCTGTGCCGCCCATGGGCTAGTGAGCATGAATGCAGCTGTATTGGGCTTTTTAGCTATTTTAGCTTGAATTTTATTCAATTCGATATCGAGGGCCGCTTCACCTAAGTAGTGCAGTAAATACCAACACTGGGCTTGGTAATCATAAACTAACGCCCAGTCGTAAAAACCGATGTTCATCTCTGGCAGTTGTATGTCTTGCTTGGCCGTTATCGGCAGGGATTCAATTCTGCGGCCTAAATCGTAGCTAAAACTGCCCATGGCGCCACCACTAAAGGGCAGAGTGCAATCAAACGGTTCTGAATACCAATGGGTTAATAATGTGTTGAGCAAAGCGAAGGGATCATGGTTTGGTGCTATCGCCTCGGGTAAGCTCAAGTTCGTATCGATGAGTGTGATATCGCTACGCTCGCCCTGAGTGACTAATGTGGCGATGGGATTGGCGCAAATGATGTCGAATCTGGCGTCTTGATGCGGCGCGTTCGCCGAATCTAACAGGATTGCCCAAGTGTCATTTGCAAAATGTTCGAACAGTGCTGCGGTGCTTAATGTCCAGTCAAGTTGGCGTGATGCAAGCTGTTTTGACGCCCTAATTGCCATCGATTAACCCTATTCAAAATGTGATGTAGCCCAAAAAGATGTGAAAGAGTATCATATTGGCCCAGAAAGAATTAAACAAAAAACAAGTTAGGCCGCAAAGGCTGCTGGAGCGCTCCTACTATGTCATCTAACCATGAAATGTCTGTCAATTCTGTGATTAAGCAAGCCGACTTTATTGAAAGTGTGGCGGATGCTTTGCAATACATCTCCTATTACCACCCGAAGGATTTTGTTGATGCCATGAGCCAAGCTTATGAGCGTGAACAAAGTGCTGCGGCGAAGGATGCTATTGCCCAGATCTTAATTAATTCGCGCATGTCGGCCGAAGGTAAACGTCCTTTGTGCCAAGACACAGGGATTGTCACCACCTTCGTAAAAGTAGGTATGGGTGTCCAATGGGACAAAACCGATATGACCATTCAGGAAATGGTCGACGAAGGTGTTCGTCGTGCCTATACCAATCCTGATAACCCACTGCGTGCATCCATCGTGTCAGATCCTGCTGGCAGCCGTAAAAATACCAAAGATAACACCCCATCTGTGGTGCATATCGACATGGTGCCAGGCAACCACATCGAAGTGGCGATTGCAGCCAAAGGCGGCGGCAGTGAAAACAAAGCTAAGATGGTGATGTTAAACCCATCAGATGATATCGCCGCTTGGGTAGAAAAAACGTTACCGACCATGGGCGCGGGCTGGTGTCCACCGGGAATGCTGGGTATAGGCATTGGCGGTACAGCGGAAAAAGCGGCCGTATTAGCCAAAGAAGCGCTGATGGAAAGCGTGGATATCCATGAGTTGATGGCCCGTGGCGCGCAAACGACTGAAGAAAAGCTGCGTTTAGACATTTTTGAGCGTGCGAACAACTTAGGCATAGGTGCCCAAGGTCTTGGCGGGTTAACCACAGTGTTAGACGTTAAAATCAAATCGGCGCCCACCCATGCGGCATCAAAGCCTGTGGTGATGATCCCGAACTGCGCAGCGACTCGCCACGTGCATTTCCATTTAGACGGCTCAGGTCCTGCGGAATTAACGCCGCCATCATTGTCAGATTGGCCAGAAATCACCCGTGAAGTGGGTGATGATGTGCGCCGCGTTAACCTAGATACTGTGACTCAAGCGGATATCGAGCAGTGGCAGAGCGGTGAAACCATTCTGCTCAGCGGTAAAATGCTCACAGGTCGTGATGCTGCCCATAAGCGCATTCAAAGCCTGATTGAAAGCGGTGAAGGCTTGCCAGAAGGCGTGGACTTTACCGGTAAGTTTATTTACTACGTTGGCCCCGTTGATCCAGTCGGTGCTGAAGTTGTCGGTCCTGCGGGCCCAACCACAGCAACCCGTATGGATAAATTCACTGATCTAATGTTAGAGAAAACTGGCTTGATGGGCATGATAGGTAAAGCTGAGCGCGGCCCTGCGACAGTTGAATCAATCAAAAAACACAAAGCGGTATATCTGATGGCCGTTGGCGGCGCAGCGTATCTGGTGTCTAAAGCGATTAAACATTCTCGCGTTGTGGCCTTTGCCGATTTAGGCATGGAAGCGATTTACGAGTTTGACGTGCAAGATATGCCAGTGACTGTGGCAGTGGATTCAAACGGCGTGAACGCCCATGAAACCGGCCCTGCAATTTGGAAAGTGAATATCGCCAACGCGAAAGCCTGAGTTGGAGTAAAGCTTAGGCGTTAGCGGATTGAACTTGATGGCTTTTTAAGCAAAGCCGTTTGAGTTTACGCGCTGATATCGGTTGCTTAGGTAATCTGATATCGGTTCCTTAGACAAATCATTGCGCCACTGACATTTTGTCACAAAAAAATACGCTCAGGTTCGCCATTTGGCTTGCTTGAGCGTTTTTGTTTCGATAGTGTGGAAAGCTTATCTTCAAAAGATACGATCTCAGATCGTTTTTAACATTCGTGTTTGCAGCAATGATGATTATCGAATATTTGCAAGCCTCGAACCTGTTCAACAAAAGACGGACATAACAATGAAAATAGCTCCTCTCCTATTGGCGCTCGGCGCCGCAGGGTTGGCGTTATCTGCCCAAGCGGCCGATCCAACGCCTTTTACTGTGCAACAACTCATTAAACTCAATAAGATGCATTCTGCGACTGTGTCCCACGATGGCACTAAATTAGTTTATGGTCTTAAAACGGTAAACGATAAGGGAGAGGGCAGCTCTGATCTGTATCTATTGGATCTGACTGACACGAAAGCGAAACCGTTACAACTGACCTCTGCCGCGGGCACTGAGCACGATGTGAGTTTCGCCACTGACGACAAGTCGATTTATTTCCTTGCCAGTCGTAGCGGTTCAAGCCAGCTATTCCAACTGCCATTAACGGGCGGTGAAGCGGTTCAAGTTTCTGATTTACCTTTGGATATTGATGGCTACAAGCTATCAAACGATGGTAAACAAGTTGTACTCAGTATGCGCGTATTCCCAGAATGTAAGGATTTAGCCTGCTCAAAGGATAAATTTACCGCTGAATCTGAGCGTAAATCGACGGGTCGCGAATACAAACAGTTAATGGTTCGCCACTGGGATACGTGGGAAGATCACGCCCGTAACCATTTATTTGTGGGCGCTGTAAACGGTGAAAAACTGACTAAAGTTGTTGATGTCACCCAAGGGTTAGACACTGAAACGCCGCCAAAACCTTTCTCGGGTATGGAAGAAGTGACTTTCACGCCAGACGGTAAGTTTGTGGTTTATAGTGCTAAAGCGCCGAGCAAAGATCAAGCTTGGACCACTAACTATGATTTGTGGCAAGTGCCAGTGACAGGCGGCGCAGCAACCAATTTAACCAAAGACAATCTCGCATGGGATGCGCAGCCAACGTTTTCGAGCGATGGTCGTTACATGGCCTATTTAGCGATGAAGAAACCGGGTTTTGAAGCGGATCGTTACGGTATCATGCTGCGCGACACCACCACTGGCCAAACCAAAGAAGTGGCGCCATTGTGGGATCGTAGCCCAAGCTCACTGATGTTTGCTCCTGACAATCGTACCTTGTATGTCACGGCACAAGACTTAGGTCAAGTCTCAATTTTCCAAGTGAATACCCAATTTGGCGATGTGCGTTCTGTCTACAGCGATGGCACGAACAGCTTAATTGCGGTTACTAACGATGAACTGATTTTCGATAGCAAAACCTTAGTTGAGCCGGGCGATCTCTACAGTATCACCACTGATGGTCAAGGGCTTAAGCGTCTGACCGAAGTGAACAAAGATAAGCTGGCCGAGATCAAGTTCGGTAAGTTTGAACAGTTCAGCTTCAAGGGTTGGAATAACGAAGACGTCTACGGTTACTGGATCAAACCAGCTAACTTCCAAGAAGGTAAAAAATATCCTATTGCCTACTTAGTGCATGGTGGACCGCAGGGGTCATTTGGTAATGCCTTCAGCGGTCGTTGGAACGCGCAGTTATGGGCGGGTGCAGGCTATGGCGTTGTTATGGTGGATTTCCACGGCTCTACCGGTTACGGCCAAGCCTTTACGGATTCTATCAGCCAAGATTGGGGCGGTAAGCCATTAGAAGATCTGCAAAAAGGCCTAGCGGCAGTAAGCCAACAACAAAAATGGCTCGATCCGCAAAACGCCTGTGCGCTCGGTGGTTCTTACGGCGGCTACATGATGAACTGGATCCAAGGTAACTGGAACGATGGTTTCAAGTGTCTTGTTGACCACGCAGGTCTGTTCGACATGCGTTCTATGTACCACGTGACCGAAGAGTTATGGTTCCCTGAGTACGAATTTGGCGGTACTTACTCAGATAACAAAGCCTTATATGAGAAGTTTAACCCAGTGAATTATGTTGAAAACTGGAAAACCCCCATGTTAGTTATTCATGGTGAGAAAGACTTCCGTGTGCCTTATGATCAAGGTTTAGCGGCATTTAGCTTTATGCAGCGTAAAGGTATTCCATCTGAGTTGTTGATTTTCCCAGATGAAAACCACTGGATCCTAAAACCTGAAAACTTAGAGCAATGGTACGCCAATGTATTCCGTTGGATGGACCGCTGGACTAAGCAGTAACTGCCAGCACAATAACAGACTGTTGAATGACAGACTGTTTAATAACAAACAGTGAATGACAGTGTAATAAAAGACGTAAGGCTCGCCCTGATAGGGTTATCATCGGCGAGTTGTTTGATGTGATTAACTCTTGAAGTGTTTTACGCTAAGCGTCTTTTGTTCAAGCGTCTTAAAAAGCCAGGACTCTGTTCTGGCTTTTTATTGAGTCATGTAATGGATTTATTTTTAATCAAGGAGTTAAGATGAATATTCGAGCCGCAACCTTAGCTGATATCCCTGAAATAAGCGAATTGCTCACTCAGTTAACCCAAGACTTTATCGCCCCAACATGCACTGAAGAGGGCGCTGCAATCTTAGTGAATGCTATGTCGATTGAAGCGATTGCTAGCTATTTTGCTATGGGTTATCAGTACCATGTCGCCATAACGGACTCGGGCCAACTCGCTGGCGTAGTGGGGATGAAGGCGAATAGCCACTTGTACCATCTTTTTGTCGCCTCCCATGCGCAGGGACAAGGTGTAGCGCGAATGTTATGGGAATATGCAAAAACTCAATGTTTAGCCCAAGGCAATCCGGGGGTGTTTACCGTGAACTCGGCGCTGAATGCGCAGGCTGTGTACTTAGGTTTTGGCTTTGAGCCATTAGGAGCAGAGCGAGAGCGCGGCGGGATCCGCGATATTCCCATGCAGTTGACGCTTTAGGCTGGCAACACTCATTCATCCAAATACTAGTACTCTCAATTGAGCTAATAGAACTAAAAATAGAGGAATTATGGCAAATTTAACCTTTTATCCCATCGGCACCGCTGGTGAAAAATGGGGCGAGTCTGAAAAAGCCGCATGGCTGGCGAGCACCCAAATCAAGCGTTCGTATCAGGATGATGTTGTGACGCCACTCAAGGCAATGGAAGCAAAGCTATCTTCACTTAGGCTTGGCATTGTGCAATATGGCGCCTTATCGATTAATGCCGATCGTTATCCATTATTTGCGGTGAAGAGCCAGCAGTTTGAACCACAAAAGCCAACTGTGTTGGTGACTGGCGGCGTGCATGGTTATGAAACCAGCGGCGTGCATGGTGCATTGGCCTTTTTAGCTAATGAAGCGGCGAATTACGTGCAACAGGTAAACTTAGTGGTTGCCGTGTGCGTGAGTCCTTGGGGTTACGAGACCATTAATCGCTGGAATCCAAAGGCTATTGATCCAAACCGTTCATTCTATGCCAACAGCCCCGCAGAGGAATCAGCAGCCTTGATGGCTCTAGTTACATCAGTTGAGCAAGGTTTTGATCTGCATGTAGATTTACATGAAACTACTGATTCAGATGAGTTAGAGTTTCGTCCAGCGCTGTCAGCCCGCGATGGCATTGAGTATGAAAAAGGCACTATCCCTGATGGTTTTTATGCTGTAGGTGATACCGAAAACTCAATGGATGCCTTCCAAAAAGCCATTATTGATGGCGTGAGTAAAGTGACGCATATTGCTCCTGCCGACGAGAAAGGTGAGATCATTGGCTCGACTGTGGTGCAGCACGGGGTGATTAACTATCCGCTTAAGTCATTAGGACTTTGCAGCAGTGTCACTGGCTGTATTTATAACACTACGACAGAAGTGTACCCAGATAGCCCAACGGCCACGCCTGCCGAATGTAATCTGGCGCAGGTTGCGGCCATCACCAGCGCCATCGATTATGTACTGGCGCAGCGTTAGTCGCTGTTTGTTGTGATGATAAGCTTAGTAATGACCAGCTTAGTGATAATAAGCTTAACGGTGGTTAGTTTAGTGATAGCAAGTTGAGTTCGAGCCTAGTGAAGTGGTGTTGCGTTTATTCAATTAGCGCATCGACATACCCACGTTTTACATCACAGTAAAGCATGCAGCAAAAGCCCTCATTCGAGGGCTTTTTCATTTATGTTGCGCGGCGCTTAATTAGCACGCGCTTAGCATCGTTAGGTGATTACCTAGTTGTTATCGCTATAGTCACGGCCATAATAGCTATCGAGGAACAGTTGTTTCAGCTCGTTAATCAAGGGGTAACGTGGATTGGCACCGGTACATTGATCATCGAAGGCATCTTCGGCTAATTCATCTAGCTTGGCGAGGAAGTCGGCTTCGTTGACGCCGGCTTCTTGGATAGAAGCAGGAATGCCAATCGTCTTCTTGAGGTGTGTGATTTTCTCAAGCAATTTTTCGACTTTTTCTTCATCCGTTTTTCCGCCTAGTTTCAAGTGATCTGCGATGGCTGCATAACGGCACAGGGCTTTTGGCCTGTCGTATTGGCTAAAGGCCGCTTGCTTAGTGGGCAGATCCGTTGCGTTAAAGCGTATTACGTTGTTGATCAATAGCGCATTGGCTAAACCGTGGGCGAGATGGAACTCTGCGCCCAGTTTGTGCGCCATTGAGTGGCAAATCCCGAGGAAAGCGTTAGCAAAGGCGATACCCGCAATAGTGGCGCCATTATGGACCTTTTCACGGGCGACAGGTGACTGTGAGCCCAAGTTGTAGGCATCGGGTAAATATTTGCACAGTAAATCGAGGGCTTGCAGTGCTTGGCCGTCGCTATATTCGTTTGCCATCACGCTGACATAGGCTTCAAGAGCATGGGTCACCGCATCTATGCCACCAAAGGCGGTGAGGGATTTAGGCATGTCCATCACTAGATTTGGGTCAACAATCGCCATGTTGGGCGTGAGTTGATAATCGGCAATCGGGTATTTTTTACCGGTAATTTCGTCTGTCACTACCGCAAAAGGTGTGACTTCTGAGCCTGTGCCTGAGGTGGTTGGAATCGCCACCATCATGGCTTTACTGCCCATTTTAGGGAATTTGTAGATACGTTTACGAATGTCCATAAAGCGCAGTGCCAAATCAGCAAAATCGACATCGGGGTGCTCGTACATCACCCAAATAATCTTCGCCGCATCCATGGGGGAGCCGCCGCCGAGCGCAATAATCACATCGGGTTTAAAGCTTTGGGCAACCCTAGCGCCTTGGCGGACTATGGCTAAGGTGGGATCGGCTTCAACATCGTAAAATACTTCGGTTTCAAGGCCTTGTGCCTTTAAAATCCGTAGGGTTTCGTCGCAATAACCGTGGTTGAATAAAAATCTGTCGGTGATGATCAAAGCGCGTTTTTTATCGCTCAGTTCTTCAAGTGCGATGGGTAAACTGCCGCGGCGGAAATAGATAGATGCAGGAAGCTTATGCCACAACATGTTTTCGGCCCTCTTAGCGACGGTTTTTTTGTTGATCAGATGACTAGGGCCAACGTTTTCTGAAATCGAGTTGCCGCCCCAAGAACCACAACCCAAAGTGAGTGACGGTGCCAGTTTGAAGTTGTACAGATCGCCAATGCCGCCCTGTGAGGCTGGGGTGTTGATCAAAATACGTGCTGTTTTCATTCTAAAACCAAAGGCATGCACACGTTCTGTTTGGGTATCTTGGTCGGTATAAAGCCCTGATGTGTGGCCAATGCCGCCAAGCGCGACTAAGGCTTCGGCTTTATCCATGGCATCGTTAAAGTCGCTGGCGCGGTACATACCAAGCAGTGGTGATAATTTTTCATGGGCGAAGGCCTCACTGTCGCAAATGTCGGTGACTTCACCGATCAACACTTTGGTCCAGTGCGGCACTTCAAAGCCCGCCATTTGCGCGATACTGGCGGCGCTTTGGCCAACGATATCGGCATTTAAGCCACCATTTTTTAAAATGACCTGCTGCATCGCCGCGGTTTCATCCTTCGATAGCATATAGCCGCCGTGAGTCGCGAAACGCTCTTTGACTTGCTCGTAAATACTATCAACCACAATTACCGCTTGTTCTGACGCACAAACCACACCGTTATCAAAGGTTTTCGACATGAGAATCGAACTGACCGCGCGTTTGATGTCGGCGGTTTCATCGATAACAATAGGCGTGTTACCCGCACCGACGCCAATCGCCGGTTTACCGGAAGAGTAGGCGGCTTTTACCATGCCTGGGCCACCGGTTGCGAGAATTAAATTGATCCTTGGGTGTGTCATTAATTGATTTGACAGTGCAACGCTGGGTTCATCAATCCAGCCAATAATGTCTTTGGGCGCGCCAGCAGCAATGGCCGCATCAAGCACTAATTTTGCTGCCGTTGTGGTAGATATTTTGGCCCTAGGATGGGGCGAGAAGATGATCGCGTTACGGGTTTTAAGGCTGATTAAAGCCTTAAATATCGCTGTCGATGTGGGGTTAGTGGTGGGCACTATGCCACAGATGATGCCGACGGGTTCAGCAATGGTAATAGTACCGAAGGTGACATCTTCAGATAAAATCCCACAGGTTTTTTCATCTTTGTATTTATTGTAAATGTACTCAGAGGCAAAGTGGTTTTTGATCACTTTGTCTTCAACGACACCCATGCGGGTTTCTGCGGCGGCCATTTTCGCCAGCGAGATACGCGCATCGGCAGCGGCAAGTGCCGCTGCGCGGAAAATGTTATCGACTTGCGCTTGGCTGAACGTTGCATACTCGGCTTGTGCTTTTGCCACACGCTCGACCATGAGATCCAGTTCTTGTGCATTGGTCACTGTCATGATTAATACTCCTAAAAAGATTTAGTGAATCAAGTCATTCACTAAATCCTCTTTATGGTAGAAAATTACACCTAAAACCGCGTTGAAAGTGTGATGTTACCGACAATATCGGGCTTTTATGTAATAAAACTACACTTAGGGTAACTTGTTTGTTTAAAATTGCGCTGAAAATACATCGGCTTCGATAACTAAATATTATTCGAAGTTGTGATTTAACCTCAAAAATCTCATTTTTCAGTCAATAGCGCTTGAGATACTATACTTGCCCTCAAGCATATTTTGATGAAGACGGCGTGACACGCATATAAGGATAGTCCCTTGGAGTTAACTCTTTACGTTAAATTTTTTCTTGGCCTCGTTGCTATCATCAATCCGGTTGGCTTGTTGCCTGTGTTTGTGAGCTTAACCAGCCATCAAACGGAGGCTGAGCGGAATCACACGGGTAAAGTGGCCAACTTTGCGGTTGTGGTGATCCTCTTAGTCACAATTGTGGCGGGGCAGCACATTCTGAATATGTTCAGTATTTCGCTTTCAGCCTTTAGGATCGCGGGTGGCAGCTTGATTGCCATTATTGCGATGTCGATGTTGCAAGGTAAATTAGGCGAAGTGAAACGCAACCAAGAAGAAGACCGCGAATCCTCGGCAATGGAATCGGTGGCGGTGGTACCTTTGGCCTTGCCACTGATGGCGGGACCTGGTGCTATCAGTTCAGTGATCGTCTTTGCCGCCGAGCATAATTCATTGTCGAACATTATTGCCATGTTCATCACTGTGATTGTGTTTGGTTTAGTCAGTTTTGGCCTGTTTAGAATGGCATCCATCATTTATAAAATTTTGGGTAAGACGGGGATTAACGTGATTACCCGTCTTATGGGGCTATTAATGCTATCCATAGGTATTGAAGTGATTGCGGCAGGTGTTAAGGGATTATTTCCGCAGCTCTTTAGCTAAGTATTACTCCGCAGGATTCATCGTACTTTTATCAATAAACGCACAGGTATTATTCCTGTGCGTTTTTATTTGTACGCTAATTTTTTTGAATTTTATCGGTTTACCCTGAGTGCACTTAATAAGTTGGCGCTTTTTTCACCTTTAAAGAAAGGCATGAAGTCGCCGTTTATCAGTATATTAGCGACTACTTTTCTACAAACCTTAGTCGTCCTATGCATAATCTTATGCTATACCTAGTGTTCGCTAATTTAGTTAAAAATTCGTTTAAAAGGAAATTTCTATGAAATGGCAATGGATTGGTAATCTCAGTCTAAAACAAAAATTATTAATGGTCGTTTTGCCTCCCTTATTAGCTTGTTTCCTCTGCGGCTCCCTTTACCTCATTGAAAAGTATGAATATAAGCAAGATTTAACCTTAGTGGTGCAATTGAGTGAGTTGGCTGTGACAAACAGTAATTTAGTGCACGAATTACAAAAAGAGCGCGGAATGAGCGCTGGATTTCTTGGCTCTGCGGGAAAAGCCTTTGCCGCGAAAATCCCTGGTCAAAGACAGCTTACGGATACACAGCTGAGTCTCTACCAGCAATTTATCACCCAAAATCAGCTGCCAGCGATATTTGCTCCTAAGCTAAAGGAACTTAATTCACAGTTAGGGCGATTAAATTCAATTCGCTCACAGGTGGACAGTTTAAGTATCAGCGTTGCCGACGAAGTCGCCTATTACACAGAATTAAACCCGAATTCAACACCGAAGTGCGACACTCGACAATTAAGCAGCTAACTGGTGAAACACCACCGCAGGCTGCTTAAACTTCAAACACTTTTTGGGTCGATAGTTAATTCTATTCTGAGCAAATTCAAT